>NZ_JASGEK010000001.1:0-31881 GCF_047606445.1 Aeromicrobium sp.
AAGCCCGCGCCACCGAGAACTACGCCGCCATCGCCGGCATCGAGAAGAACCTCGCCTTCAACCTCGGCGGACACATCAACCACTCCATCTTCTGGAAGAACCTCTCCCCCGAGGGCGGAGACAAGCCCACCGGCGAACTCGCCGCCGCCATCGACGACAACTTCGGCAGCTTCGACGCCTTCCGCGCCCACTTCGAACACGTCGCCCTCACCATCGCCGGCTCCGGCTGGGCCATCCTCACCTG
Organism: Aeromicrobium sp.; assembly: GCF_047606445.1. Classification (GTDB taxonomy): domain Bacteria; phylum Actinomycetota; class Actinomycetes; order Propionibacteriales; family Nocardioidaceae; genus Aeromicrobium. Next base: position 245 of record NZ_JASGEK010000001.1, read on the forward strand.
GGACTCCCTCGGCCAGAAGCTCCTCGTCGTCCAGCTCTACGACCAGCAGGCCAACATCCCCGCGACGCTCATCCCGATCGTCCAGCTCGACATGTGGGAGCACGCCTTCTACCTCGACTACCTCAACGTCAAGGGCGACTACGTCAAAGCCTTCTGGAACATCGTCAACTGGAACGACGCCCAAGAACGCTTCACCGCCGCCACCACCGGCGGACAGATCATCTTCTGATCTGACTCGACACGCTGAACGCGCCGCGACCCGCACGGGTCGCGGCGCGTTCGTCATTCCCGCTCCGACAGCTGCCGCAGGCGCTCGTTGTAGGCCTTGAGAGCGGCGTCGTCGTCACGGTCGGCGGCCCGGTCGACCCGCCGCTGCTCGCGCAGGTCCGAACGTGCCCACTGGGCGACGAGGGCGATCATCACGATCAGCAGCGGCACTTCGCCGAGCGCCCACGAGATGCTGCCGCCGAGGTTCTGATCGGCGACCAGGTCGGTGGCGTAGGGGCGCTGTAAGGCCGACCAGTAGGCCGCGCCGGTGGCGGTCGTGGCCGACATGACCGCGATCGAGAAGAAGGCGTGGAAGGGCAGCGTCACCAGGACGAGGCCGAAGCGCGCGAGCGGATGGAGCTGGCGCGGGGACGGGTCGACGCCGACGACCACGTAGTAGAAGAGGAAGCCGACGGCGAGGAAGTGCAGCTCCATGCCGACGTGGCCGAGCACGCTGCCCATCAAGCGGTCGAACAGCGGTGTGAAATACAGCGCGTACAGGCTCCCGATGAACAGGATCGGCCCGACCAGCGGATGGGTCAGGAGGCTCGCCGCCTTCGAGTGCAGCGCGGCGGTGAGCAGCGCGCGCGGTGAGATCTCGCCCGGCTGGCGGGGGCCGGGCAGCGCCCGCAGGGCGAGGGTCATCGGCGCGCCGAGGATGAGGAAGATCGGCGCGACCATCGACAGCAGCATGTGGCTGACCATGTGCGCGCTGAACAGCACATGCGAGTAGACGCCGAGGCCGCCCATGGTCGACCAGGCCACCACGAGCATGCCGACCGTCCAGGCGATCGTCCGGCCGACGGGCCAGCGGTCGCCGCGACGGCGCAGCACCACGACGCCCGCGACGTACGCGGCCATGCCGAGGCCCACGACCATGAGTCCGACGCCGCTCGGGTAGACGCCGAAGGCGATCCGGGCGACCGTCGGGGCGGGCGGCATCGGTCCGCCGAGCAGGTCCTCGGCCGGCGTCAGCAGCACCTCGCCCGCTGGCGGAGCGGTGCGCGACAGGGCCACGGCGACGCCGACCGTACCCAGCATGACCAACGCCTCGACGGTGGCCAGTCGCAGGAAGCCGCCGCCCTCGGCCACGATCCGTCGGCGCTGCCGCCAGCCGATCACGCCGAGGACGACGAACGCGAGCGCCTTGACCGCCACGACCGCGCCGTAGGACGTCGCCATGAGTTCGGCGAGCGAGGTGGCGCGCACCGCGGCGCTCAGCACGCCGGACACCCCGACGACGACGAAGCACCACAGCGCCAGCGTCGAGTAGCGGGCGATGGCGGGCTCCAGGCGTTTGCTGCCGCGCCGCGCGGTCCAGCCGAGCGCGACGAGCCCGCCGACCCAGACGGCGACGCCGGCCAGATGCAGGTACAGGCTGAGGCTGGCGAGCGAGTGCGAGCCACCGGAGGCCGCGTGGCCGGTGAGCGCGGCCGGCAGCATCGTCGCGAGGGCGAACACCCCCCAGCCGACCAGCGCACGCACGCCGATCGTCCAGCCCAGCACCGCCGCGAGGACCGCCGCGCCGAGCGCCTGGAGCAGCAGCGCGCGGCCGATCTCGCTGTCGCCGGTCAACGCGACCAGCATGTTCGTGTCGAGTCCGGTCAGCGGGACGGCGAAGAGGTCGGCCGCCGTCGCGACGTACAGGGTAAGGCTCGCGGCCGTCCAGACGAGGGCTGCGCACCGGGCGATCCGCACGGCGTCGACGGCGAGCCCTTGGACGTCCGGCCCCGACGAGGGCAGCAACAGCGCGGCGAGCCCGAGGAAGCCGACGACGGTGATTCCGGCCAGGTCGCCGACGAGCGAGAGGGTCGGCACAAGCCAGCCGACGAGCGGTCCGGGGTCGGGCAGGCCGGGCACGGCGGGCTCCGGCGCCGACCCGGCGAGCACGAAGGTCACCGCGAAGACGGTGAACGCCGCGCTGGCGCCGACGGCCGCGGCGAGGCCGGGCGAGGAGGGCTGTCGGCTCATGCGGCGCTACGGCGCCGGTGCAGCAGGTACAGCGCGCCGAAGACGATCCACGGGACGGCGATCAACGCGATCCAGCCGGTCGTGCTCACCTTCGACAGCGCGCCGCACGAGGCCTCCTCGCCTCCGGTCACGTCGAACTCGAAGGAGCCCTTGACCGGATGTGCGTCGGAGGAGACGGCCCGGTAGTCGACGCGGTACGTTCCGGCGAGGCCGGGATCGTCGACGTCGATGGCGACCGTCGAGCCCTCGATAGAGCCCTCGGCCTTGTCCTCGGTGAGCGTCGAGCAGTCCGGAGCCGTGACGGTCACGTAGGAGGGCCGCTTCATCTCCTCGTCGAAGGTCAGCTCGATCCGCGCGGGCAGCGCGTCGAGCGTCGCGCCCTCCGCCGGATTCGAGGACACGATCCCGGCGTGCGCGAAAGCAGGCGGGGCGACGACCGCCAGCACGATCAGGCCCACGACAGCGGCGGCGAGCAGACGGACGGACGAGGAGACGGCGGTGGCGTTCATGGCGCTGCCGAGCGTACCCGTCGGCCCACGGTGTTAGTGTCCGCGGCATGTGGGATCCGGCTGGCGGGGCGCTGCGTGTCGCGCGCGCCGGCGCGGCCGGGCTCACCGTCGCGGGGATCGCGGTCGTCGCCCACGTGCTCGGCGGTGGCGCCCACGCGTCCTGGATCGCCGTCGTGCCCGCCGCCCTCGCCGTGACCCTGGTCGCCTGGCTGCTGGCCGGACGCCGTCTGAGCGTCGGGACGCTCCTCGGACTCCTGTCGCTCGCGCAGCTCGGCGTGCACGGCCTGTCGGAGTATCTGCACAACCACGCGCCGTGGTCCGACGGGTCGATGACGCTGGCCCACGGGGTCGGCGTGCTCGCCAGCGCGCTGGCACTGGCCTTCGGCGAAGGGCTGCTGTGGCGGCTGCACGCCTGGCTGACCGGCGGCGCCCGCGCGGCGCGGCTCACTCCCCTCTTCCTTCCCCGGGCGAGCGTTCCGGCGGCGTTCCACGTCGCCTCCGGAGACGCCGCCCGCTGGTTCTCCACCGCGCACGGACGACGCGGTCCCCCGGTCCTGATCGCTTGACCTCCCTCGCCGTGGCTCGCCCGAGTCACGGCTGTCGACCGATCTTCAAAGGACCCCTCATGAGAATCTCTGCTGCCCTGACGCGTCTGGGCGCCGCGGGCGCGCTCGGCCTCGGCACCGCGCTGGCGCCGCTCGCCGGCGCCTCCGCGCACGTCACCGTCACCCCGTCCACCACCGAGTCCGGCGGCTACGCCGTGCTGACGTTCAGCGTCGGCCACGGCTGCGACGGCTCGCCCACCACCCAGGTCTCCATCGCCATCCCGGGCGGCGTCTACTCCGTCACGCCCACCCGTCACCCCGACTACACCGTCGAGAAGGTCATGGAGACCCTCGACGAGCCGGTCGACGACGGCCACGGCGGCCAGTACACCGAGCGCGTCGCCGAGGTGGTCTACACCGCGACGACGCCGCTGCCCGACGGCTACCGCGACGCCTTCGAGCTGCAGTTGCGGCTGCCCGAGGGCGAGGCGGGCGAGGTCGTGGCCTTCCCGACGATCCAGACCTGCGCGGCGGGCGAGACCGCGTGGATCGACGAGGTGGTCGAGGGCGAGCCGGAGCCGGAGTCGCCCGCGCCGTCGTTCACGCTCACGGCCGCTGGCGGCGAGGACGACGCCTCACCGGCTGAGGAGTCGGACGCGACGAGCCCGCTGGTCTGGGTCGCGGTGGCCCTCGGGGCGCTCGGCGCGCTGCTCGGCGGCGCGGCCTTCGTCAGGAGCGGTCGCTCCTCGTGACCATGTCCATGGTGACCCGGTGGGCGCGCGTCATCGCGTCCGCCGGGCTGCTCCTGGCGCTCGGCTGGCTGTTGGCGGCCAGCCCCGCGTCGGCGCACGCCTCGCTCGTCTCGACCGATCCGGCCGACGGCGCGGTGCTGCCGGACTCGCCGGAGTCGATCACGCTGACCTTCACCGAGCCGGTTCGGCTGACCGACGGGATCGAGTTGCTGACCGCCGACGGGGCACCGGTCGAGGCGACGGTCGAGGGCTCCGACGCGGTCGTGACGATCACCCCGTCCGAGCCGCTGTCGGGCGGCACGCACATCGTCGGGTGGCGGGTCATCTCGGCCGACAGCCATCCGATCGCGGGCGGTTTCAGCTTCTCGGTCGGCGCGCCCTCGGCGACCAGCGTCGAGTTGCCGACGGCCGAGGCGCCGCGCGACGTCGACCTGCTGCGCAAGGCCGCCGAGGCGACTCGCTACGGCGGCGTGCTGGCGGCGACCGGCCTCCTGGCGTTCGCGCTGCTGGTCGCGCGGCCCGCGCTCGACTCCTCCCCCGTCGCACGCCGCCGTCTGCGCCGCGTCGGCGTGGGGGCCGGGGTCGTCGCGGCGGTGTCGGCCATGCTGTTGGCGCCGCTGACGACGCTGTGGCAGTCGGCGGCCCCGCTGAGCCGGTTCGGCCGGGCGCTGGCCGACGACACGACGTGGAGCGGCGACACCGCGCTCGCCGCCACGGTGCTGATCGCCGGGCTCGTCCTCGTCGCGCTCGCTCTGCGGCGGGCTCCGGCCGTCGCGCTGGCGGGGGCGACGGTGGCGCTCGGGTCGCTGGCGGTCATCGGCCACACGCGCACCTTCGGCCCGGTCCCCCTCGTGCTGACCGCCGACCTGCTGCACGTCGTGGCGGCGGCGCTGTGGGCGGGCGGGCTCGTCGGGCTGACGATCCTGTTCTCGGCGGGTCGCGACGTCCGCGCGGTGCGGCTGGCCGACGCGGTGCGCCGGTTCTCCGCGCTCGCGCTCGGGTCGGTGGCCGTGCTGACGGCGAGCGGGCTGCTGTTGTGGTGGCGCGTTCCGGCGACCGTGACGGACCTGCCTGACTCGTCCTACGGCGTCCATCTACTCGTCAAAGTGGCGCTGGTGGTCGTGCTCGTCGGTGTCGGCGCGTGGAATCTACACGTCGTCCGAGGCTCGCTGAGCGTCGGACGGCTCCGCCGGACGGTGGGCGCGGAGGTCGCTCTGGTGGGCCTGGTCGTGGCGGTCACGGCGGGGCTGGTGACCCAGGTGCCGCCGAGCGCGACCGCCGACGCGCAGGCCGGTCCCGCGCGGGAGAGCTTCGACCTCGACCTGGGCGAGGCCTACGACGCCACGCTCACCCTCACCCCCGGCCTGATCGGCACGAACGCGGCGCAGTTGACCATCGTCGACGCCGACGGGCAGCCGGTGACCGCGTTGGAGCCGCCGACCGTCTCTGTGGGTATCGAGGAGTTCGACCTCGGACCGTTCACCCACGAGTTGGCCGAGGTCGCGCCGGGCTCCTACGAGGGGAGCGTCGACCTGCCCATCGAGGGCGACTGGCGGATCGCGGTCGCGGTCCGTGTCTCGACCTACGAGCGTCCGAGCGACGCCGTCGTCCTGGAGGTGGCCCCGTGAGGCGCGTGATCGTCGTCGGGCTCGTCGCCCTGGCCTGCTGGTGGCCGGCCTCGCCAGCGGCCGCCCATGTGCTGTTGGAGCAGACCACGCCGCGCGGCGACGGCTCGGTGGAGCTGTCGTTCACCTTCGACCACAGCTGCGAGGGCTCACCGACGACGGAGATGGCGATCGGCCTGCCCGCGGGCGCCGAGGCAGTCGAGGGCGTCGGGCCGGAGGGATGGACGGCCGAGGCGACCGGCGGCGAGGTCGTGTTCAGCGGCCCGGGTATCGGCGACAAGTCGGGCGAGCGGTTCACGGTCGTGGCGCGTCTGACCGGGAGCGTCGGGGAGACGCTGCTCTTCCCCGCCCGGCAGACCTGCGCGAACGGCGAGGGCTACGAGTGGGACGACGCCTCCGAGTCCGAGGAGCGCCCCGCCCCGCGCCTCGTCGCGACCCAGGCCACGCTCGCCGACACCGCCACGCCAACGCTGCCCAACGAAGGGGCGAGCCTGCTCCAGGTCGCGGTGGCTACCGCAGCTCTGGCGCTCATTTCCTTCCTCGCCGCGACCTTCCTCCTCCGCTCCCCCTCAAGGCGGTGAGTTGTCCACCTTTGCCCTGTCGTTGGTGGCTCATCCACCCTATGCGCGCTCATAGGGTGGATGAGCCACCGCTCAGGCAGGAAAGGTGGATAACTCACCGCGTCCAGGGGGACGTACGGTGAGGGCATGGCCGATCAGCCGACCCCCGCCATCGCGCTCGACTCCGTCTCGTTCATCCGGGGCGGGCGGACGATCCTCGACGACGTCTCGCTGAACGTCGGGGCGGGTGAGCAGTGGGCCTTGCTCGGGCCGAACGGCGCGGGCAAGAGCTCGCTGATGGGCATCTGCTCGGCGACGACCTTTCCGAGCCGCGGCTCGGCGTCGATCCTCGGCAGCGTCATGGGGCGGGTCGACCTGCGCGAGCTGCGCCGGTCCATCGGCCTCGTCGAGCCGCGCCACCCCACCCAATCCGACCTGCCGGTGCTGAGCCTCGTGCTGACCGGCGTCACCGGGACGACCGAATGGGTGCCCCACTGGAAACCGGCCGACGACGAGATCGAACGGGCCGAGAAGTGGTTGGCGGCGGTCGGCCTGCCGAGCGGCGGCTTGCGCTGGCGGACCATGTCACAGGGCGAACGCGGCCGCGCCCTGATCGCCCGGGCGCTGATGGCCGAACCGCCATTGCTCCTGCTGGACGAGCCCTCGACCGGCCTCGACCTCGTCGGCCGCGAGGTCATGCTGCGCACGATCGACGACCTGCCGCTGTCGGCGCCCGGCATCACGACCATCGTGGTCACCCACTATTTCGAGGAGTTGCCGCGTGGCACGACGCACGCCGCGCTGCTGTCCGGCGGACGGCTGGTCGCGGCCGGCCCCGTCGAGGAAGTGCTGACCGACGGGCCGGTGAGCGCCTGCTTCGACCACCCCATCACCGTCACCCGCACCCCCGACGGCCGCTGGCACGCGGCGGCTTCTTAACCGTCGCGAGAGAGTTCCGCACCCGTCGCGAGAGAGTTTGAACGAGCCCTGCCGTTCAAACTCTCTCGCCAGCGGGTCAGAACTCTCTCATCACAGGGGCCAAAGCCTCTCGCGAGCGGTGCGAAAGTCTCTCATCAGCGGTGCAGAAGTCTCTCGCGAGCGTTAGAAGGAGGAGAGCAGCTCGTCGAGGTCGTCGCTGAAAGTCATCAGGTCGGCCTGGCCAGGGGCCAAGAAGCCTTGGGCCACCATGGTGTCGATCATGGTCCGCAACGGTCGCCAGTAGCCGCCGACGTCGAGGAAGCCGCCGCGTTTGGCGTGGATGCCGAGTTGCGTCCAGGTCCACTGCTCGGCGATCTCCTCCAACGTGCCGATACCGCCGGGGAGGGTGAGGAAGGCGTCGGCTCGCTCGGCCATGATCGCCTTGCGCTCGTGCATCGTCTCGACGACGTACAACTCAGTCAGGCCCTGATGAGCGACCTCCCGCTCATCGAGGGAGCGCGGGATGACCCCCACGACCTCGCCGCCCGCGTCGAGCGCGGCGTCGGCGACGACGCCCATCAGCCCGACCCGGCCACCGCCGTAGACGACGCGGACACCCCGCTCGCCGAGCGTCCGCCCGACCAATACGGCAGCCTCCGCGTACGCCGGATCGTCGCCGAAACGCGACCCGCAGAACACCGCGACGGAGCCGATCACGCCGACTCCGTCCCGCTCAGCCGGTCGACCAGCTCGCCCGCCGCGCTCGGCGGCCCGGCCACCGACCAACGCAGACCCCGCGCCTCGACCTGTTCGGCCAGCACGCCGACGCCCGCGACGATGGCGGCTCCCGGCAGCCAGTCCCAGGCGGGCGTGCTGTGCTGGAACCACGCGCCGACCCGACCCGTCGCGACACCGACGAGGTCCATCGACCCCGACCCGAGCATGCGCAGCGTGGCCGCGCCGGAGGCCGCCGCGAGGAAGGGCTCGCGCGCCGCGTCGTCGACGATGCCCGGCGGGTGCAGATAACTCGCGACGCTCAATCCCGACAGCTCCGCGTCCTCACGCACCGGGATCGGCTCGCCGTTGACCGTCGACGGCAGTTCCGGCCCGCCGACCCACACGGTGTGGCTCAACTGGTGCGCCACCGCGCCGAAGAGCAGTTCGTCGCCGTCGGTCAAGGCGATGGCCGAGCACCAGTAGTCCGAGCCCGAGGCGAAGTTGTAGGTGCCGTCGACCGGGTCGATCACCCAGCGACGGCCGCTCGTTCCATCGTGGCTCGCGCCCTCCTCGCCGAGCAGGCCGTCGTCGGGACGCTCGGCCCGCAGCGTTTCCACGACGAACGCCTCGGCGGCGTGGTCGGCGTCGGTGACGACGTCGGAGACAGAGGTCTTCTCCCGGACCGCGACCCCCGCGGCGCGCATGCGCGCGGCGAGATCGGCCGCCTCGCGCACGAGCGAGACCGCCAGCCTGACATCCGCCTGATCCACCACGCGCTGAACGCTATCGGACCGCGACGAAGGTGGCGTCGACCGAGGTGGTCACCTCGATGACGGGAGGCATGAACAGGTCGCCGCCGTCCGGTGCGGCCTCCGCCATCGCGAAAACCCTCGGCTGGGGGAAGGTGCCACCTGAACGGTCGTCGATCTCACGCACCTCCACCGACGACAGCCCCAAGGCTTCGGCATAATCGTTCGCCTGTTCGACCGCGTGGGCGATGGCTGTTTGCCGAGCCGCCCGCTCAGCCCGGGATCGCGTCCCAGGGCTCAACTCCCAAGAGACACCCGTCACTGAAAACCCCGGAAGATCGCTCGTCGCCACCACCCACCGTCCCAGCGCCCCGGCGTCAGCGACGAAATAGACCTCGACCAACGCGGTCGCTCGGAACACCAGCGGGCGCTTCTCACCGTCAGGGAACCACGGCCGGTGTGAACCGGTGGTCACCTCGGCGACCCGGTACCAGGTCACTGGTCCCTGCTCCACGTCATGGAGTTCGTCAAGGCCAGCTCTCAGTCGCTCCACTGATGTGGTGACGGCGTGGACGACCGAGACCGCCTGCGGTCCGTCGATGCTCACGACCGCCGTGACCCTCGCCCGTTCAGCAAGCGTCTCAACACTGTCCGTGCCGCGCACGGCGATCGTCACGTTCATCCTTCGATGGTAGTCGCGCTCACTTCGAACAGGACGGCTCCGAGCGGCACTTGGTCGCCGGCGGTCGCGCCGACCGAGGTGACCGTGCCCGCGACGGGCGCTCGCAGCGTCAACTCCATCTTCATCGCCTCCATGACGCCGAGCACCTCGCCCTCGGCGACCTCCTGGCCGCAGGCGACCCGGATGTCGAGCACGGTGCCGGGCATCGGCGCGAGCACGCCGCCGTCGCCGGGGCCGCGCTGGTCGGCGTCGCGGTCGGGGCGGGCGAAGACGAAACGCTGTCCCCGCCAGACCAGCTCGACCTGGTCGCGGCCGACCTTCGACGCCGCGACGCCGTCCGGACGCCGACGGTCGAGCACGACGTCCTCGTCCAGGACGACCACCGGAGGCTTGCACGTCGCGCCGAGCCGGAATCCATCGGAGGCGAAGGGTCCGTCGGCCTCGCGGCGCGCGTCGAACCACTCCCACGCGGCGGCGAGCCGGGCGGTGTCGATGTCGGGCGGAGTCACCTCGTGGTGGTCGAGCCAGGCGGTGTCGATCGACGCCGCCGCGAACTCCTCGCTGGCGACGAGGGCCCGCAGGAAGCCGGTGTTCGTCGTGAGCCCGAGGATCGCGGTGTCGTCCAGCGCCTGGACGAGCGCCTGCCGCGCCTCTTCCCGGGTGAAGCCGTAGGCGATGATCTTGCCGAGCATCGGGTCGTAGGAGGTGCTGACCTCCTGGCCGCTGTGGAGCGCGTGGTCGACGCGGATCCGCATGCCGGTGGGCCACCAGACCCGCGTCGCCCGGCCGGCCTGCGGCAGGAATCCGCCGAAGGCGTCCTCGGCGTAGACGCGCGCCTCGATGGCGTGGCCGTGGCAGCCCACCTCGGACTGCGTCAGCGGCAGCGGCTCCCCCGCCGCCACGCGCAACTGCAACTCCACGAGGTCGAGCTTCGTGATCCGTTCGGTCACCGGGTGCTCGACTTGAAGACGGGTGTTCATCTCCAAGAAGTAGAACTCGCCGGTGGCGTTGTCGAGCAGGAACTCCACGGTTCCCGCGCCGACGTAGCCGACCTCGCGGGACAGGGCGACGGCGGCGGCGGTCATGCGCGCGCGGGTGGCGTCGTCGATCGTAGGCGCGGGGGCCTCCTCCAGCACCTTCTGATGGCGGCGCTGCGTCGAGCAGTCCCGCTCCCACAGGTGCAGCACCGTGCCGTGCGTGTCGCCCATGACCTGCACCTCCAGGTGCCGCCCGGACTCGACGTACTTCTCGATCAGCAGCGTGGCGTCGCCGAAGGAGCTGGCCGCCTCGCGTCCGGCGGCGGCCACCGCCTCGGGCAGCTCCTCGGCCGACCGCACGACCCGCATGCCCTTGCCGCCACCCCCGGCGGCGGCCTTCACGAGCATCGGATAGGCGAAGCCCTCCGGGTCGTCGGCGAGCCCATAGGACGGCACGACCGGGACGCCCGCCGCGAGCGCGACCTCGCGGGCGGCGTCCTTGCGACCCATGCGCTCCATCACCTGCGCGCTGGGACCGGCGAGCGCGACGCCCGCCTCCGCCAGCGCGGCGGCGAAGGCGGCCCGCTCGGACAGGAAGCCGTAGCCGGGGTGCACCACCTCGGTGCCCGCCGACACCGCCGCCGCGACGACGGCGTCGATGTCGAGATAGTTCGGCACACGGACGGCCTCGTCGGCGTCGCGCACATGCGGGGCGCTGGCGTCGAGGTCGGTGTAGAGGGCGATGGTGCGCAGGCCCATCGCCTTGGCGGTGCGGAAGACGCGCAAGGCGATCTCGCCCCGGTTGGCCACGAGGACAGAGGAGAACATGGGGCTCACATCCTGAAAACGCCGTAGGAGGGCTCTGGGCTCGGTGCGTTGGCGGTCGTCGCGAGGCCGAGACCCAGCACGCGGCGGGTGTCGACAGGGTCGATCACGCCGTCGTCCCACAGCCGCGCGGTCGAGTAGTAGGGCGAGCCCTGTGTCTCGTACTGCTCGCGGATCGGAGCCTTGAACGCCTCGACCTCCTCCTCGGTCTCCAAGTCGCCTCGGACCGTGGCGAGCACCGACGCGGCCTGCTCGCCGCCCATCACCGAGATGCGCGCGTTCGGCCACATCCACAGGAACCTGGGGTCGTAGGCGCGCCCGCACATGCCGTAGTTGCCCGCGCCGAAGGAGCCGCCGATGACGACGGTGAACTTCGGCACGACCGAACAGGACACCGCCGTGACGAGCTTCGCGCCGTCCTTGGCGATGCCGCCGGTCTCGTACTCGCGGCCGACCATGAAGCCGGTGATGTTCTGCAGGAAGACGAGCGGGATGCCGCGCTGGTTGCACAACTCCACGAAGTGCGCGCCCTTGAGCGAGGACTCGCTGAACAGGATGCCGTTATTGGCGACGATGCCGACCGGGTAGCCCCAGATGTGCGCGAAGCCGGTCACCAGCGTCTCGCCGTAGAGCTTCTTGAACTCGATGAAGCGCGAGCCGTCGACGATCCGGCGGATCACCTCGCGCACGTCGTAGGGGGTGCGCAGGTCGGACGGGACCACGTCGTACAGCGACTCGGGGTCCTCCAGCGGCTCCTCGACGGGCTGCCGTTCGATGGAAGGGGCGGTGGGACGCTCGCACGTCGAGACGATGTCGCGCACGATCTCCAGCGCGTGCGCGTCGTCGGCGGCGAGGTGGTCGACCACGCCCGACAGCCGGGCGTGGACGTCGCCGCCGCCCAGGTCCTCGGCGGTGACGACCTCGCCGGTCGCCGCCTTCACCAGCGGCGGGCCGCCGAGGAAGATCGTGCCCTGCTCCTTGACGATCACCGACTCGTCGGATATCGCCGGAATGTAGGCGCCGCCAGCAGTACACGAGCCCATCACGGCGGCGATCTGCGGGATGCCGCGCGCGGACATGTTCGCCTGGTTGAAGAAGATCCGGCCGAAGTGCTCGCGGTCGGGGAACACCTCGTCCTGCATCGGCAGGAAGCCGCCGCCGGAGTCGACCAGATAGACGCACGGCAGCCGGTTCTGCGCGGCGACCTCTTGCGCGCGCAGGTGCTTCTTGACCGTCATCGGGTAGTAGGTGCCGCCCTTGACCGTGGCGTCGTTGGCCACGACCACGCACTCGCGTCCCTCGATGCGCCCGATCCCGGTGACGATGCTGGCGCTCGGCACGGCCCACGGGTCGTCGCCGTACATGCCGTAGGCGGCCAGCGGGCTCAGTTCGAGGAAGGGCGAGCCGGGGTCGAGCAGCCGGTCCACCCGCTCGCGGGGCAGCAGCTTGCCGCGGTCGGTGTGCTTCGTGCGGGCGCGCTCGCTGCCGCCCTCGCGGGCGCGGGCCAGCCGTGCGCGCAGTTCGGCGGACAGCTCCGCCAGTGACTCACTCATAACGCTCCTGTCGCGGCGGCCCGTCGCAGCAGGCGCTCGGCCTGCGCGTAGATCGGGCCGTCGACCATGCGGCCCTCGAAGGTGGCGACCCCGCGGTCGTCGCCGACGTGGTCGAGCAGGCGTCGCGCCCAGGCGACCTGGTGGGCGTCGGGGGTGTAGAGACTGCGGATCACCGCGACCTGGGACGGGTGGATGGCGACCTTGGCGTCGAAGCCGACCGCCACGGCGTCCTCGGTCTCGGCGGCGAGGCCGTGAGTGTCGGGGATGTCCATGTAGACGGCGTCGAGCGCGAGCAATCCGTGGGCCTTGGCCGCGACGAGGCAACGGGACCGGGCGAAGCGGGCGATGTCGCGGTAGCCGCCGTCGGCCTTACGGCTGGCGGTGCCGCCGAGACCCGCGACCAGGTCGTCCGCGCCCCACATGAGACCGACGACGTTCTCGGTCGCGGCGAGCGCGCCCACGTTCTCCAGGCCGAGCGGCGTCTCGATCAGCAGCACGACGTCGTGGTCGAGCACCGCCACGCTCTCGGGCGTCTCGGACTTGGCGAGCATGACCCGGCGGACGCCGAGCTCGGCGACCAGCGCGACGTCGGCGGCGTGCTCGGGGCTGCTCGCGTCGTTGATCCGGATGACCGTGCGGTCAGGGTCGAGGTCGAGTCCGCGCAACGCCTCCCGCGCGCCCGCTTTCGCGGCGGGCGCGACCGCGTCCTCCAGATCGAGGATGACCACGTCGGCCACCGCCGACGCCTTCGCGTACCGATCCGGCCGATCCGCCGGACAGAAGATCCACGCCGGCCCCGGCGTCCACTCACTCATCCGGCGCCATCCTCACCAACGTCTGACGCGTCGCCACCGCCACGACCTCGCCGCGCTGGTTCCGCGACGTGTGCCGCAAGGTCACGACGCCCTCGCCGGGGCGGCTGTTCGACGGACGCTTGTCGACCACCAGCGTCTCCCCGTACAGCGTGTCACCGTGGCGGACCGGCTTCGGGAAGGCGATCTCGCTGAAGCCGAGGTTCGCCACGATGGTGCCGAGCGTCAGTTGCGAGACCGACTGGCCCACCAGCAGCGACAGCGTGAACATCGAGTTCACCAGCCGGTCGTGGAAGGGCGGCAGCTCCTCGCTCGCGGCCTGGTCGAGGTGCAGCGGCTGAGTGTTCATCGTGAGCGTCGTGAACAGGACGTTGTCGGCCTCGGTGACGGTGCGCCCGGGACGGTGCTCGTAGACCGTGCCGACCTCGAACTCCTCGAACCACAGGCCGCGCTGGGTGACGCGCTTCTCGGTCATCGTGCTCACTCCACCGGGAGGCCGAGGCCGCGGGCGATGAGCATGCGCTGGACCTCGCTGGTGCCCTCGCCGATCTCGAGGATCTTCGCGTCGCGGTAGTAGCGGGCGACCGGGTACTCCTCCATGAAGCCGTAGCCGCCGAAGACCTGCGTGGCGATCCGCGTGGCGGTGACGGCCGACTCGGTGGCGTAGAGCTTGGCGATGGAGGCGGCGTGCTTGAAGGACTTCATCGGCGCGCCCGCGTCCTTCATGGCGGCGGCCTGATAGGTCAGTGCCCGCGACGCCTGGAGCATGACCTCCATGTCGGCGATCTGGAAGGCGACGCCCTGCTTACGGCCGATGGGACCGCCCATCGCCTGCCGTTCGTTCGCGTACCGCACGCACTCGTCGACGCAGGCCTGGATGAGGCCGACGGCGAGCGCGGCGATGGCGACGCGGCCGTCGTCGAGGGTGGCGAGGAACTGCGCGAAGCCGCGTCCGCGCTCGCCGAGCAGGTTCTCGGCGGGGACGCGGCAGTCGGTGAAGCTGAGCGGATGGGTGTCGGAGATGTGCCAGCCGAGCTTGTCGTAGCCGGCCTCGGCCACGAAGCCCGGCGTGCCCGACGGGATCATGATGGTCGAGATCTCCGCCGAGCCGTCCTCCCGCGTGCCGGTGCGGGCGGTGACGGTGACGAGCGAGGTGATCTCCGAGCCGGAGTTGGTGATGAACTGCTTGGCGCCGTTGACCACCCACTCGTCGCCGTCGAGCTCGGCCTTGGTCTGGGTGGCGCCGGCGTCGGAGCCCGCGCCCGGCTCGGTCAGGCCGAAGCCGGCGAGCCGCTGGCCGGCGACGAGGTCGGGCAGCCAGCGTTGCTTCTGCTCCTCGGTGCCGTAGGTGAGGATCGGGTTGATGCCGAGGCCGACGGCGCCCTCCAGGGTGATGCCGAGCGCCTGGTCGACGCGGCCGAGCTCCTCGATGGCGACGCAGAGCGTGGTGAAGTCGCCGCCCGCTCCCCCGTACTCCTCCGGCGCGATCAAGCCCATCAGCCCGAGGTCGCCCATCTTCTGGACGACGTCGACCGGGAAGTGGTGCGCCTTGTCCCACGCGGCGACGTGCGGGCGGATCTCCCGCTCGGCGAAATCCCGGACGACCTTGCGGAAGTCCTCGTGCTCCCTGGACAGCTCGAACATCTCGCTCCTCACGCCATTGGTTATCAGTCGATAACCCTGGGGAAGGTTACCAAAAGCACGCCGGCCCGTCTAGGGTGGAGCGATGTCCGCCTCGTCCGCCCCCTCCCGCCGTCGCGGCGACCGGCGGCGGCAGATCGTCGAGGTCGCCGCCGGGCTGTTCGCAGAGCGCGGCTTCCACGGCGTGTCGATCTACGACTTGGGCACGGCGATGGGCACTTCCGGCGCGGCGCTCTACAAGCACTTCGCGAGCAAGGAGGCGCTGCTCGGCGCGATGCTCGTGCAGATCTCCGAACGGCTGCTCAGCGAGGGGTCGGCCCGCGCGGAGGCGGCGCGGGCCGACGGGGCCGACGCGGTGCTGGACGCGCTCATCGACTGGCATACCGAGTTCGCGCTGACCCAGCCCGCGCTCATCACCGTGCAGTTCCGCGATCTGGCGAGCGCCTCCGAGGAGGACCGCCGCACCGTCCGCCGGCTGCAGCGTCGCTATGTCGAGCTGTGGGTGACGACCGTCGTCGAGGCGACCGGCGCCGACGAGGCCCACGCCCGCTCCGCCGCGCACGCGGTCTTCGGCCTCATCAACTCCACCCCGCACAGCGCCCGCCTCAAGCGCGCCGACATGGCCGCCCTCCTCCACCGCATGTCCCACGCCGCCCTCCACGCCGCGGGCGCTCGCTGAGGAAACCCATGAGGCGACCGTCGCGAGACAGAGAAGCAGGTCCCCGATGAGAGAGACAGTTTTCGTCGACGAGACGAAGGCCAAAAGCTACGCGGTGGCAGCCGCGACCATGCCGGATGAACAGGTGACGCTCGCCAGAGCAGAGCTACGGAAACTCGTGTTGCCGGGCCAACGAACCCTCCACATGAAGCAGGAGAGCGAGCGGCGCAGGAAGCAGATCATCGACGTCGTCGAGCAACTCGTCGACCACGGATTGCGTCTCGCGGTCTACGACGCCGGACGTGCCCACCCCGAACGCCAACGGCGAGACCGCTGTCTCGAAGCGCTTCTCCGGGACATCGACCGGCGAACGGAAACCCAGATCACTCTGGACCGTGACGAGAGCCTCGTGACGTGGGACCGGCAACTCATGATCGAGAGAACACGCGCACTGGGCCTGAGGGGACGCGTGACCTACCGGCACGCCTCGCTTCATGAGGAGATAGGCCTGATCATCCCCGACGCCGTCGCCTGGTCATGGGCTCGTGGAGGCGAATGGCGACGACGGGTACAACCCTTGACGAACGTCGCCCAGGAGGTGTGAACGCGCGAGGCCCGAGCGCCACGACCGTCCGGTCGGGTCTCGGGCTCACTTTCCAGGGCTCAACGCCCCAGACAGTTCCTAGTATGCAGGGAACGCAGCCTCACCTCAACCAGACCCCGCCGAAGTTCTTCTCTCCCCCATCCCCGCCCCTCGGCGGCATGTGTTCCTAAGCCTTCTCTCGACCAGACGACCGGCGTAAACTCGCACGCATGGCCACCACCGTCCCCGGTTTCGACCGTCTGACCGTCGAGAGCGACAAGCTCGGCGGGCAACCATGCATCCGTGGGTACCGCTTCAGCGCGCAGCAGCTTCTCGAACTCCTGGCGGCGGGAAAGACCTTCGAGGAGATCCGCGCCGCCTTCGACTTCCTCGAGATCGAGGATTTGTACCAAGTCCTGAGCTACGCGGCGAGCCTCGCTGACCGCGACTTCTACCTGCCGTCGACCCAACCCGCGTGAGACTCCTCGTCGATCAGAATCTCCCGCCCTCGCTCGCCCAGCGGCTAGCGAGCGCAGGGCACGATGTTCAGCACACCCATGACCTAGCGATGGAGAAAGCCTCCGACGAGGACATCTTCGACTGGTGCCGCCAATATGAGGCAGTGCTTCTCACCGCTGACAAGAAGCTGACGAAATATCTGGCCGACCAACACGCCTCCAGCCCGACCGTCGTGATCGCCCGCGACTACATCCTGAACTTTGAACAGCTCGCAGCCGACCTCCTCGCGCAACTCGCCGGTATCGAACAGACCGTCGCCGAACACGGACACGCGGTATTCTCGCTTCGACCGGATCGCCCCACTCGGGCGCAAATCCTGCCGTTCCTCTCACCCAGGGAATGACAACCGAGTCTCCACTCCATCCGCGATGAGAGACTTCTGCAGCACCGATGAGAGAGTTTCTCCCCTTGACCTGGATCAGAAGTCTCTCCTGAGAGGGTCAGAAGTCTCTCATCGACGGGGCGAAACTCTCTCACGGGCGAGGGCGGCGTAGTCGTCGAGCAAGGTCGGGTCGTCGACCGACGCCGGGTTGGCGACCTTCGACAACTCGGCCCCCTGCAACAAGCGCTTGACCGGGATCTCCAGCTTCTTGCCGGTCTTGGTGTGCGGGACGCCGCGGACGGCGATGACCTCGTCGGGGACGTGGCGGGCGGAGGCGCGCTCGCGCACCCGGGTCCTGATCGTGGCCACCAGATCGTCGTCCAGCTCCACGGCGTCGGCCAGCACCACGAACAGGGGCATCCAGTAGGAGCCGTCGGGCTGCTCGGCGCCGATCACCAGCGACTCCACCACCCCCGGCACCGTCTCGACGGCGGCGTAGATGTCGGCGCTGCCCATGCGGACGCCGTTGCGGTTGAGCGTCGAGTCCGACCGGCCGTGGATGACGGCACTGCCACGCGGAGTGAGCGTGATCCAGTCGCCCTGCCGCCACGCGCTCGGGAACATCTCGAAGTAGGCGTCGCGGTACCGGTCGCCCTCGGAGTCGTTCCACAATTTGACCGGCATGCTCGGCATCGGCCGGGTGATGACCAGTTCGCCGACCTCGCCCGTCGCGACCGGCTCCCCCGCCTCGCTCCACGCCTCCAAGGACACGCCGAGACAGCGCACCGACAGCTCCCCCGGCCACACCGGCACGCTCGGGGCGCCGCCGACGAAGCCGCTCGCGACGTCGGTGCCGCCGCTGAGCGACCACAGCGGCACACCGGGAAGCTGCTCGGCGTGCCAGCGGTGGACGTCCGGCGGCAACGGCGAGCCCGTGCTGCCCATGCCGCGCAGCCGGCCCAGGTCACGGTCCGTCCGCGGCTCGACGCCCGCCTTCTGACAGGCCTGGAGATAGCCGGGACTCGTGCCGAAGAACGTCACCCCGTGACGCGCCACGACGTCCCACATGGAGCCGACCTCGGGCGAGCCCGGCGACCCGTCGTAACAGAGCACCGCCGCGCCGACCGCGAGCCCGGAGATCTGGATGTTCCACATGACCCAGCTCGGCGAGGTGTACCAGAACAGCAGATCGCCGGGTCCGATGTCGGAGTGCAGACCGTTCGCCTTCAGCATCTCCAGCATCACGCCGCCGTGGCCGTGCACCAGACCCTTCGGCACGCCCGTCGTCCCCGAGGAGAACAAGACCCACAGCGGGTGGTCGAAGGGGACCCGGACCGGCGCCCAGTCGGCGAGCTCGGCGACCGCGTCGGTCCAGGTCGTGCCGAGCCCGTCGGCCTCGAAGCCCAGACGCGGGACGACGATGGTCTCGGTGACCGTCGGCAGACCCTCGCGCAGCCGGGCGACCTCGCCACGCCGGTCGTGGAGCGTGCCGCCGAAGCAGTAGCCGGTGGCGGTGATGAGGACCGAGGGCTCCAACTGGCCGAACCGGTCGACCGCGGCGTCGGCGGCGTAGTCCTGCCCGACCCCCGACCAGACCGCGCCGAGCGAGGTTGTGGCGAGGAAGGCGACGATCGTCTCCGGCACGTGCGGCAGATAGCCGACCACGACGTCGCCCTGGCCAACGCCGAGCCGGCGCAGCGTCGCGGCCAGCGCGGCGGTCTCCTCCCGCAGACGGGCCCTCGTCCACTTCTGGCTCTGGCCCGTCTCGTCGGTGGCGATCACCGCGATGTCGTCGGCGTCGCCTTGCGCGAGCAGCCACTCGGCGTAGTTCACCTGACTGCCGGTGAACCACCGCGCGCCCGGCATCGTGTCGTCGGCGAGCACCTGGTCGTAGTCACTGTGCCGATCGACGCCGAAGAACTCCCAGACGGTGGCCCAGAAACCCTCCAAATCGTCGACCGACCACCGCCACAGCGCGTCGTAGTCCGGCAGGTCGAGCCCGGAGCGTCGCTCGGCCTGCTCACGAAAAGCGGTGATCCGAGCGGTCTCGACGCTCTCGGCGTCCGGGCTCCACAGCGCGGTGACGTCGGCTTCCGTCGACATGGCGATCCTCTCGTTCGACTCTCCCTTCCATCGTGTCCTACGCCACGCCGACGATGTCGAGCAGGTCGGGACGCGCATGGTGGAGAGTGGGACGATGAGGATCTTCCCGGTGGTGCACGCGCGGTCACGACGTCAAGTCCTGGAGCAGACCGAACGGGCGCTCGAGCTCGGAGCCGACGGCGTCTTCCTGATCGACCACGGGCGCCTCGGCCAGGACGATCTGCTGCGGGCCTTCGCGGCCGCCCGACGCGCCATGCCCGAGGCGTTTCTCGGCCTCAACCTGCTGTGCGGCGGGCCAGCGACCGCCTACGACACGCTGCGCCAGGCCCTGCGCCGACGGGAACTGCGTCAGGCTCCAGACGCCCTCTGGGTCGACGACGCCCGCGGCGACAGCCTGCCTGCGCTACGCCGCCTCCGCGTCGATCTGATGGACTCGCCCCTCGCCGACACGATCCTGTACGGCGGCGTCGCGTTCAAGTACACCCGCGCCTTCACCGAGGACCCCGAGGCGGCGCGCGGGGAGGTCGAGGCGCTCGGCCCGCATGTCGATGTGACGACCACCTCGGGTGCCGGCACCGGCACACCGCCGACGCCCGCCAAACTCGCCGCCATGAAGGACGCGCTCGGCGACCGGCCGCTCGCCGTGGCCAGCGGCGTGTCGCTCGACAATCTCGCCGACTACGGCGACTCCATCGACGAGGTGCTCGTGGCGAGCAGCGTCGAGACCGAGCCGTACTCAGGCGTCTTCGACCCGGCCGCGCTCGCCGACCTCATCGCCGCCGTCCACAAGCGGTAGAAGCTCAGACGAGGCCGAGGTGGGTGCGGCCGTCGTCGGCGGGGGCGTCGCCGAGCTGGTAGCCGAGGTCCTCGACAGTCTGTCGCACAACGGACTCCTCCACCGACTGCTCGGCGGTGAGCGTGAGGCCGCTGGAGTTCACGTCGACTTTCACGTCGGTGACGCCGGGCAGCTGCTCGACGGCCTTGCTCACTTTCGCGGCGCAGCCGCCGCACGTCATGCCGGAGACGGTGTAGCTCTGAGTGGACATCTTTCCTTCTTTCCTCAAGTCACGTCTGCGCGCGGAAGCCGCGCAGACGCAGGGAGTTGGACACGACGAAGACCGACGAGAACGCCATCGCGGCGCCGGCCAGCATCGGGTTAAGCAGGCCCGCCGCCGCCAGCGGCAGCGCCGCGACGTTGTAGGCGAAGGCCCAGAACAGGTTGCCCTTGATCGTGCCGAGGGTGCGGCGCGACAGCCGGATCGCGTCGGCGGCCGAGCGGAGGTCGCCGCGCACGAGCGTCAGGTCGGAGGCCTCGATGGCGACGTCCGTGCCGGTGCCCATCGCGAGGCCGAGGTCGGCCTGGGCGAGCGCGGCGGCGTCGTTGACGCCGTCGCCGACCATCGCCACCGACTTGCCGTCGGCCTGCAGGCGCTTGACCTGGTCGACCTTGTCGGCCGGCATGACCTCGGCGATCACGTGCCCGGGGTCGATGCCGACCTCGGCGGCCACCGCCGCGGCGACTGTGGCGTTGTCGCCGGTGAGCAGCACCGGGGTCAGGCCGAGGTCGCGGAACTGCGCGACGGCGTCGGCCGAGGTCTGTTTGATCGCGTCGGCCACGACCAGCACGCCGCGCGCCGCGCCGTCCCAGCCGACCGCGACCGCCGTCTGGCCCTTCGCGGACGCCGCGTCGAAGGCGGTCTGGAGGTCGTCGGTCAGGTGTTGCGACCACTCGACGAGCAGTCGCGGCCGCCCGACCAGCACGGCGTGGGTCTGCTCGCCGTCGATCACGACGCCCTGCACGCCGAACCCCTCGACGTTCGCGAAGTCCTCGACCGTCGGCAGCTCGCCGGCCCGCTCGACCGCTCCTGCGGCGACCGCCTGCGCGATGGGATGCTCGGAGGCGTTCTCCAAAGCCCCGGCGAAACGCAACAGGTCGCGCTCGTCGACGCCGTCGGCCACATGGACCCCGACCAACGTCATCTGGCCGGTGGTGACCGTGCCGGTCTTGTCGAGCACGATCGTGTCGACCTGCCGGGTGCTCTCCAGAACCTCGGGCCCCTTGATGAGGATGCCGAGCTGCGCGCCGCGTCCGGTGCCGACCATGAGCGCGGTCGGCGTGGCGAGCCCGAGGGCGCAGGGGCAGGCGATGATGAGCACCGCGACGGCCGCGGTGAAGGCGGCGGCGAGCGAGTCGCCCGCGCCCGCCCAGAAGCCGAAGGTCGCCGCCGCGATCACGATGACGACGGGCACGAAGATCCCGGAGATGGTGTCGGCGAGCCGCTGCGCTTGGGCCTTTCCGTTCCGCGCGTCCTCGACCAGTCGGGCCATCTGGGCCAATTGGGTGTCCGCGCCGACGCGGGTCGCCTCGACCACGAGCCGTCCGCCCGCGTTGACGGTGGCGCCGACGACTGTGTCGCCCACGCCGACCTCGACCGGCACGGACTCGCCGGTGACCATGGACGCGTCGACCGCCGACGCTCCCTCGACCACGCGTCCGTCGGTGGCGATCTTCTCGCCGGGCCGCACGACGAACTGGTCTTCGACCACGAGCTGATCGATAGCGATCCGCTCCTCGCGGCCGTCGCGCAGCACCGACACCTCTTTCGCGCCGAGCTCCAACAGCGCCCGCAGCGCGGCCCCGGCGGTGCGCTTCGACCGTGCCTCGAAGTACCGGCCGAGCAGGATGAAGGTGATGACGCCCGCCGCCACCTCCAGGTAGACGTCGCCCGCGCCGTCGCCGCGCGCGATGGTCAGCTCGAAGGCGTGGGTCATGCCCGGCTCGCCCGCCGTGCCGAAGAACAGCGCGTAGAGCGACCAGGCGAAGGCCGCGCCCGTGCCCATCGAGACGAGCGTGTCCATCGTGGCCGTGCCGTGTTTGAGATTGGTCCACGTGGCTCGGTGGAAGGGCAGGCCCGCCCAGCCGACGACCGGCGCGGCGAGGGTCAGCGAGAGCCATTGCCAATACGTGAACTGCAGCGCCGGGACCATCGCCATGACGATCACCGGGACGCTCAGCACCGCCGACACGATCACCCGCTGGCGCAGCGCCTCGACGGGGTCGTGCTCATGCGCCTCGACGGGGTCGTGCTCATGCGCCTCGACGCCGTCCTCGACGGGCGGCTGCGGCAGGCGCGCCCCGTAGCCGGCCTGCTCGACGGTCTGCACCAGCGTCTCCGGCGCGACGTCGGCGGCGAAGTGGACCTTGGCCTTCTCGGTGGCGTAGTTGACCGTCGCCTCGACGCCGTCGAGTTTGTTCAGCTTGCGCTCGATGCGGTTCGCGCAGGACGCGCAGGTCATGCCCTCGATCAACAGCTCGACCTCGCGGGTCTCAGTGGTGGTGGTCATGCTCGCCGCCCCCGTCCTCAGGCTCAGCCTCGGGCTCGGCGACCGGCTCTTCGGTCGCGGTCAGCGTGAACTCGGCGGTGCGGACGACACCGTCGTGCTGGAAGTCGAGGAACAGCCGGTAGACGCCGACCGACGGCGCGGTGGCCGCGAAGGCGATCTGGGGACCGGCGTCGCCGTCCTCGGGGTGCACGTGCAGATAGCCGAGGTCGCCGACGCGCAGCGCGACGAGATGGCCGTAGGCGCCGAGGTACTGCTCCAGGTCGGTGACCTCCTCGCCGTCCTTCTCGACCGTCAACGTCAGCTCGCCGGACTGCCCCGCGACCAGGTCGCCGTCGAGGGTGACGGTGTACCCGTCGACCTCGGCGGTCCGCGTGTCGGCCGGGATCGGCTGCGGCGTGTAGGACCCGGCGACCGCCGCGTCGACGCCGAGCGTCATCCCGTGGCCGTGCCCGGCGGGCTGGAAGTCGGCGAAGAGGCGCCAGTCGCCCGGGGTCAGGTCGAGGTCGGTCGTCCAGGTTCCGTCGGCGGCGCGCTCAGGATGGACGTGCTGGAAACCGGTGGTGTCGCGACGGACCGCGATGAAGTGCAGCTCCTTCTCGTGGACCTCGTCGTACTCGGTCACCGGCTCGCCGTCCTTGCCGACGATGCGGAAGGAGACCTCGGTGGTCTCGGCGGCCAGGATCGGCTCGTCGAGCTCCAGGACGAGGTCGTGCTCGGACGACGACAGCCCGCCGACCGCGCCATGCTCGCTGCTCTCGGTCGCCTCGTGGCCGTCGTGACCGCCGTCGGCGGCGTCGCCCAGCGGCCCGACGCCCTTCCCGACGAGGAAGGCCAGCACGGCCACGGTGACCAGCACCGCGACGAAGCCGCTCAGCTTGACGCCCGTGCTCATGCCGTCGCCTCGTAACCGGCCTCGACGACCGCCGCGAGCACCAGCTCGTCGGCGACCGGCTCCTCGCTGGTGACGGTGAGGCGTCCGGTGGCGAGGTCGACGTCGACGCCGGTGACGCCCGCGACCTCGCCCACCTCCTCGGTGACCGAGGCGACGCAGTGCTGGCAGGTCATGCCGGTGACGGTGTAGGTGGCAGTGCTCATGATGTTCCCCTTTTCGGAGTAGTTGTCAGGACCGGACCAGTCGTGCGACAGCCTGGTAGGCCTCGGCGATCTTCTGGTCGGCCTCCGCCCCGCCGGCCTCGGCGGCGCGGCGGACGCAGTGGTTCAGGTGCTCTTCCAGGAGGCCGAGCGAGACCGACTGCAGCGCCTTCGTCATCGCCGACACCTGGGTGAGGACGTCGATGCAGTACTGGTCCTCCTCGACCATGCGCTGCAAGCCGCGGGCCTGGCCCTCGATGCGCTTGAGCCGTTTGAGGTAGTCGTCTTTGCGGTGCAGATAGCCGTGTCCGTGATCGCCCACCATGGCCTCCCCTCGTCTTCCCTCTAAACTATACCCCCGTAGGGTATCTGCGAAGGCGCCCGACTGCTCGCCGACCTCGACCCGGAGAATGCGGACGAGATCGAGGGGCTTTCGACCCACATCGGCGAGCATTTCAGGGCATGATGTAACTCCGCGTCACGACCTGGCGAAGGAGCCGCGATGACCGATGAGGACGACACCACCGCCTCCCCCTCCCTGCTCGACTGGAAGGAGCAGCGCGATGCCGTCGTGAACCTGTGGGACTTCCTCGTCGGACGCAATATCGCCGACCGCTCGCGCACGCCGTCCGACGTCATCGACACCGGCCGCACCCGCCAGCTGCACCGCTACCACCGGGTCGAGGGCGTGCGCGCGAAGGGCCTGCCGGTGTTATTGGTGCCGCCGCTCGGCTCCCAGGCGGCCTGCTTCGACCTGCGCCGCGGCCTGTCGCTCGCCGAGCACTTGGTGAACCAGGGCCGCCCGACCTATCTCGTCGACTACGGGCCGCTCAAGGGCGACGACCGCAAGATCGGCATCGAGCACTTCATCATGGACGTGCTGCCCGCCGCGATCCGCAAGGTCTCGGCGGACAACATGGGCCGTGACGTCCATCTGGTCGGCTGGTGCATGGGCGGCCTGCTGTCCATCGGCACGGTCGCGGCCTACCCCGACCTCCCGGTGCGCACCGTCGGCATGGTCGCCAGCCCCTTCGACCTGTCGGACCACCCGCTGCTCAAGCCCGTGCGCGGCGTCGCCAAGCTCACCGGCGGCCGGGTCGTCGGGACCACGTTGAAGGCGGCCGGGTCGATCCCCGCTCCACTGGTGTCGATCGGCTTCAAAGCGACCGCGCTGCCCACCTATTTGAAGAAGCCGCGCACCCTGTGGTCGCGCCGCAACGACCGCGAGTTCCTGGCGCAGATCCAAGCGGTCGACCACATCATGAACAACATGCTCGCCTACCCGGGACGCGCCACCTTGCAGGTCTACCAGCGCATGGCGCTGCGCAACGAGGTCGCCACCGGCCGCGTGCAAGGACCCACCCGCATGATCGACCTGGCCGACGTCCGCGTCCCGGTGACGAACGTGGCCGGCGAGGGCGACGTGCTGGTGCCGGCGAAGGCCGCCCACCACGTCGGCGAGCTGCTGACGAACTCCCCCGACGTCCGCCTCCCGCTGGCCCCCGGCGGCCACCTCGGCGTGCTCACCGGCACGAAAGCCCCCGAGACCACCTGGACCCACCTCACCGACCTCATGGCCAGCCACGACACGGTGAGCGGCTGAACACCGGACAGCGGTGTGCGTTTTGAGCGTTTTGCCTAGGATCGAGACACGGTTGGAGCTATCGCACACGAGGACGCCGAAACACTACGCGCCGCCCTCAACGGGTCGCTCCGCACAGCCGACGGCCAGACGGTCGACCTTCCCGAACCAGCCCGATCTGCTTTTCTCAGCCTTCTCGAAGCTCTGGAAACTAGCGCCGAAGTGATCGTCTTCCCCCCGGGAGGCACTGCTCAGCACCCAACAGGTCGCTGACATTCTCGGGGTGAGCCGCATGACCGTGACACGTGTCATCGACCGCGGCGAACTGCCGTCGACAGGCGTCGGCACGCATCGCAAAGTCACTGCGGCCGCCGTGGCGCGCTACCGCGAGCAGCGCCGACTGGAGCGGTCGGAAGCCTTGCGCGCACTCGCCGACGACACGGACGAGGCGGGCCCTGATCACGTCGTCACCACTCGACGAGCGGTCCGAACGCCCTGATCACCGAGTCACCTGCGGAGGTGATCGACACGCTTGTTCGCGCGACTCAGACCTTCGCTCGTCCGTCCACGTCGTTCGACGGGTTCCTCACGCCGCTCACACCGACCGTGCCCGCCTTCGCACGCGTCGCCGCTGAGACCTGGCGAGCAGTTCGACAAACAACCGGGCGCCTGATCGGCGGATCAGGCGCCCGACCTCGCTCCCGCGAGCGGCGCGCAGCTCACTGGCAGTGCGTCTCCAGGTAGGGCGACGCAGGTTCTCACGTTCGACGACGGGCCGCTGCGCGCAGGTCGTGATCGCGGGCGGCCCGGGTCAGCGCCTGGGCACCAGCAGCGCCACGAGCGCCCCGACGACCGCCGCGCCCGCACCGACGAGGAAGCAGGCCTCGAAGGCCGACTGGCTCGGGATCGCGTGCCCGCCGAAGTCCACTGTTCGGCTGGTGAGGATGGCCGCCATGACGGCACCGGCGACCGTGGTGCCGACCGACCGCATGAGCGCGTTGACTCCGACGCTCGCCCCCGCCTCGTGCTCCGGGACGTTGTCGAGGATCAACGTCGGCATGGCCGCGTAGCCGACGCCGACGCCCGCCGCGCCGACGAGCGAGCCGATCATGAGCCGCCAGGGCTCGTCCATCAACTGCAGCGAGACGAGGTAGCCGGCGCCGACCACGGCCGCGCCGATGGACAGGGTGACACGCGCACCGACCCGGTTGATGAGCGCGCTGGAGACCGGCGCGAACAGCATCATCATCAGGCCCGCCGGGGCCATCCACAGCCCGGCCTGCAGGATCGTCTGGCCGAGCCCGTACCCGGTGGCCTCCGGCGCCTCCAACAGCTGCGGGAGCACGATCGACTGCGCCATCATGCCGAAGCCGATGAGCACCGCGGCGAGGTTGGTGAACAGCACCGGGCGACGCGCCGAGGTGCGCAGGTCGACGATGGGGTCGTCGTGGCGCAACTCGTAGAACGCCCAGGCGACCAGCACGAGCAGGCCGCCCACGATGGAGCCGACGGTCGACGCGTCCGACCAGCCCCACTCCGATCCCTTGCTGACGCCGATCAACGCCGCGCTCAGCCCGACCGCGAGCCCGACCACGCCGACGAGGTCGACCCGTGCCGGGTGCTCGTCGTGGACGGGCGGGATGACGACGGCGGTGAGCACGAGGATCAACAGCGCGAGCACCGCCGACAGCCAGAAGAGCGCGTGCCAGGAGAAGTCGTCGGCGATCCAGGCCGACAGCGGCAGGCCGAGCGCGCCGCCGACGCCGAGGGTCGCGCTGACCGCCGCCACCGCGCCCGCGGCCTTGTCGGCGGGGGCGAGCTCGCGCACGAGGCTGATCGCGACCGGGATGTAGCCCATGGCGACGCCCTGCAGCACCCGGCCGACGAGGAAGGGGGCGAGCGCGCTCGACAGCGCCGCGACGACCGAGCCGAGCACGAGGACCGCCGCGGACGCCACGAGCACTCGCTTCTTGCCGTACATGTCGGCGAGGCGTCCGGTGACGGGCATCGTCACGGCGGCGGCGAGCAGCGTGGCGGTGATCGCCCAGGAGGCGCTGCTCGGATCGGTCCCCAGCAGGCGCGGCAGCTCGCTCTGGATCGGGATCACGAGCGACTGCATGAGCGCGCCGCACAGGCTGCCGACGCAGAGCACGAGGATGACGAGCGTCGGCGAGAAGGACCGGTCGGCCACGGTCTCGCTCGGGCGGTCGTTCGTAGGAGTGGTCATGATCTTCACGTCTTCCCAGGTCAGCGCGTATATGTATGATGCATATAGCGAGAAGAAGCGTACAGGTAGTTGCATTCAGCACCAAAAGGATCCGCTATGACGCGCGTCACCGACCAACTCAAGGACACCCCCGTCTGGACCGTGCTCGCCGCGATGGCGCGCCTCGCGCGCGCCCAGCACGTCGCCGAGTCGCGCTCGCGGCTCAAGGTGGCCGACCGGCGTCTGATGTGGCTGCTGTCCGACGGCGTGCCGCGCACGATGCGCGAGGTCGCCGAGGAGTCCGGGATCGACCAGTCGACCGTGAGCCGCCAGGTCGGCGCGGCGCTGTCGGCGGGTCTGATCGAACGCCAGAACCCGCCCGGCCAGCAGGCGGGCGTCCTGTCGCCCACCGGCGACGGAGCCCAGCGGTTCGAGGCCGACCTGTCCCACCATGTCGGCCTCTACCAGCGGGCGCTCGCCGCCCTGCCGGCCGACCAGGTCGAGGAGTTCGTCGCGGCGCTGGAGCTCTTCACCGCCGCTTATGCCGAGGCCGCCGACGAGGCGTGACGCCCCGGCTCGGACACACTGTCCCCATGGGCGATGCGAGCAATGTGGAGTACGGCGACCCGGCGGTGGCGCTGCCGAACGAGATCCTGCGGTCGGTGGTCGGCAGCGGCGTACACGGCATCGCGATCCCGGGGACCGACGACCACGACGAGATGGGCGTCTACATCGAGCCGCCCGAGCACGTGCTCGGCGTGCGGTCGCACCGACAGGACTACATCTGGCGGACCCAGCCCGAGGGCGTGCGCAGCGGTCACGGCGACACCGACCTGGTGCTCTACTCGCTGAAGAAGTACCTGCGCCTGGCGGTCAAGGGCAATCCGACGGTGATGTTGCCGCTGTTCGCGCCGACCGCCGACCTCGTGGTGGTGACGCCGCTGGGCGAAGAGTTGCGGGCGATGCGGTCGGCGTTCCTGTCCCAGGTGGCCGTCGAGCGCTTCCTCGGCTACATGAACTCCCAGCATCAGCGCATGCTCGGCCAGTCGAGGCGGAATGTGCCGAACCGGCCGGAGTTGATCGAGAGATTCGGCTGGGACGTGAAGTACGGCAGCCACGCCCTGCGGCTGGCCTACCAGGGGCGCGAGATCGCTCGCGACGGCACGCTGTCGCTGCCCTTGCCCGAGCCTGAGCGCGAGCAGGTGTTGTCGGTCAAACGCGGCGAGGTCGGGCGCGACCAGGTGTCGACGTGGATCAGCGCGCTGGAGGCCGAGGTCCGCACGATCCTCGACGAGGGCCGCTCTCCCCTGTCCGGGCGCGCCGACGTCGAGGCGGTCGAGTCCTGGGCCGTCTCCGCCCAACGCCGCCACTGGGGCTGGGCGTAGCCGGATCTACTCACGCGCCTGCTCGACCGCGCCGCGTGCCCGCCACATCATGACCCGGTCGGCGAGCGGGTCGGACAGACCACGGGTGACGAGCGCGGGACGCACCCAGCCGGGGGCGGTGACGCGAGCTTTACGCCGGGCGAGCCCGGCGACGAGCGCGTCGGCGGCCTGGCCCACCGGAATGGGGTCGGTGAGGAAGGCGGGCAGCGCCTTGCGGAGCGTGGTGACGTGGTCTTGGGCGTAGACCGTGGTGACGAGGTCGGTGTCGACGAAGCCGAGGTAGGCGACGCCCGCGCTGGCCCCGCGCGGCGCGAGCTCGGCCCGCAGCGCCCGCCCGAGCTGTTCGACGCCTGCCTTGCTCATCGCATAGGAGGCGTTGAGGACGCCGTTGAAGAAGGCGTAGATGGACGCGACGAACAGGATGTGCCCGCCGCTGCGCTCGATGGCGGGCAGGAAGGCGCGCGCGGTGCGCCACTGGCCGAGCAGGTCGATCTCGACGGTCCGTTCGAAAGCGTCGGGGTCGATGTCGGCCACCGCCCGGGTCGGCGGCGCGATCCCAGCGTTGGCGAGCACGAGGTCGATCCGGCCGAAGTGCTTCTCCGTCTGTTCGGCGGCGGCGCGGAGCTGATCGATGTCGGTGACGTCGCACTCGACGGCGAGCGCCCGCTCCCCCAACTCCTCGGCGATCTTCTGGACGGCGGCGAGGTCGACGTCGAGCAGCGCGACGTTCCCGCCGAGCGCGTGGACCCGGCGCGCCACCGCCTCTCCGAGCCCTTTGCCCGCGCCGGTGACGACGAGCGTGGAATGGTCGAAACGGACAGGACGGCGATCGAACATCAGGACTCCTATCGGACAGAGACAGGCGAGCCAACTCCTCGCCGAGCACACGATAGACCTGCGGGTGACCGTCAGGCTGAGACGCGGTCATCAGGCAAGAGCACGAAAGCCGGGTGTCCTGACAAAGGAGTCACCCGGCGGTAGTCCTGGTCGGTCGCCACGATCATGTTCGTCCCATGAGCGGCCGCGACGACCACATTCATCGCGTCGGCGAGATCGAGCGAACCGGGCTTGCGTCGCTTCCTCTGCATGGATCCGCGATACCGCTGGACGAGACGACCAGCCTGGGCAAGGTCGGCGAGTGTCGGATTCACCAGGGTGTAGAAGCCCTCTGCGACATCACTGAGGAAGTCGTCCGCCGTTGTCGCGAGTCCAGCCGAGGTGAGAATGTGGTGGACCTCGGTGACCACGAGTGGTGTCACTAGAACTGTCGCAGCAGACTCCAGAGTCTCCAGGAAATCAGCGTGGTCAGGCTCGGCGGCGTTGATCGCCGCCACGATGCCGCCCGTGTCAGCCACCAGCCTCATGCGCTGGCTTCGCTCCCCAGATCGTCCAACAGGTCTTCGACCCGTCCCACCATCTCGGGGGCATGAGCGCGCGCCTTCATCCTCGGACGGACACGCAGCTGATCTTGGATGACCTGATCGATGCCCTGACGGATCAAGCTGGCCTGCGACAAGCCTGACACGGCAGACGCCTCATCGAGGCGCGCCTTCTGTTCCTCGTCGAGATAAACGCTTGTCTTGACCATGCCCTACATTGTGCCCTACATGGAGGACACACATAGTCGGCGTGACGTTCTCCATCGCCTCCTCTTTCTCACGCGGCGTCGGCGGCCAGTTCATGAAACGCGTTCGCCAACGCCAGGATCAAACCAGCTCGGCCCGGAGCGTCGGACCAGAAGAAGTCGGCGATCTTGGCGTGGGCGTCGTGGTTGTCGGTGACCGCGTCCACCACCGCCTCGTCGAAGTCGGGACTCTCGGCGAACTGCCTCGCCGAGTTGACGCGGGCCTGCTGGACCAGCGCGTCGTCTTCCAACATCCGGTCGATCAGGCCACGGACGAACGACTCCGGCTGGCTCTCGGTGAACTCCTCGGCGCCGAACAGATCGTTGATCCGGTCGATGACCTCTTGCAGCGCCACCATCTTCGGGTCACGCTTCTGTGCCGACCCCGCCTCGGTCATGCCTCTCAGCCCGACACGTTCACCCAGCCCAAGGTCATGCTGGCCCTGATCAATCTGCCGGACAGCGACCAACGACAGACTCGACAGGTCGATGTCGTCCGCGTCCGTACGGTCGTGGAGCCGCTTGGCGAGCAGACGATAGAAAATCGACCGCTTCTCCAGATCGGCGCTGCCATAGTCGACGATCTGGCTCAGGAAGTCGTAGACCCGGACGAACGTGCCGAGGTCCTTGACGAAGGTGTCGAGCGCGTCGAGTTCTGCTTTGTCGTCAGCGACCGTGGCGTTGGCTCGCCGCGTCTGGAAGCGGCTGACCGACGGCGCGAAGGCCGTGTCGAGCGCTTGGTTGCCCTTTCCTTTCACCCATGCGTCCGCGACGGTGTCGATGTCCGCACCCTCATAGACGTCGCTGGCGTCCAGTTTGGCGGCGATGTCGTGGACCAGGTTCGGATCGGTGGCCGTCTCCAAAAAGGCTGGGGTGAGACGGTTCTCGTGGACAGTCGTTAGCAGGAAGGACGCAACAGAGCGTCATGTCTACATCGAACAAGAAGAAGCGCCGGCAGTTCAGTGCCGAGTTCAAGGCCGATGCCGTGCAGCTGGTGGTGGCCGGCGCGGGCCGTCCGGTCGCGCAGGTCGCCCGCGAGTTGGAGATCAACGAGTCGTCGTTGGCGTACTGGGTCAAGGCCTACCGTGCCGAACACGCCGGTCCGGACGCCCCGT
>NZ_JASGEK010000002.1:0-122493 GCF_047606445.1 Aeromicrobium sp.
CGCGCCAAACGACAAGCACTCCGCCAACTCGAAGCACTCGGCTACACCGTCACCCTCGAACACACCGGCTAACCACCAGGGGTCACGACCATTTTCGAGTCAGGGAGCGACACCTTCCGACCCCTTGTATTCCAACGATCTCCGGGCCTTTTGAGTCAGGGATCGACACGGGTCATTCGTCCGTGGATCCCTCAGTCACTCCGTCGACAGCACCAGCCCGTCGGCCTCGACCGTCACGTGGACGGTGCGGCTGTCGGCGAGGGCGAGGCGGGCGAGGAGCTCGCGTTCGATATTGCGCTGCAAATGCCGGGCGCCGTAGGCCTCGTCGTAGCCGGTGCGGGCCAGCCAGTCGGCGACGTCGTCGGAGCAGGTGACGTTCCAGCCCGCGCTGGACAGACGGAACAGCGCCCCCTGCAACTCACCCCGCGCGATCTCGGTGATCGCCTCGATCGACAGATGCTGGAACAGCGCGATCTCGTCGACCCGGTTCAGGATCTCCGGGGCCATCTGTTCCTTGACCGCCGACAGGATGCGCCCGGTCACCGCCGAGCTGTCGCTGCCGAAGCCGACCGCCCCGCTGCTCGCCTCGCGCACGCCCAGATTCGACGTCATCACGATGGTCGTGTCGGCGAAACTGCACGTCTGTCCGCGACCGTCGGTCAGCCGTCCGGCGTCGAAGACCTGTAGGAAGGTGTTCCAGATCGACGGGTGCGCCTTCTCGATCTCGTCCAGCAGCACCACACAGCGCGGCATCGCGGCGACCTTCGTGGTCAGCCAGCTCTCCGGATCGGTCGACCCGACATAGCCCGGCGCCGGACCGGTCAGCCGGCTCACCGCCCAGTCGTGGGCGTACTCGCTCATGTCGAGCCGGATCAGCCGGTCGCCGCCGCCGTACTCGTGCACGGCGATCTCCTTGGCCAGCTCGGTCTTGCCCACGCCCGTCGGACCGACGAACAAGAACACGCCGTTCGGCCGCTCTGGACGCAAGTCGAGCTTCGCGCGCGTCAGCGTGAGCCGCTGCGCCACCTTCTCGACCGCGCCGGACTGCCCCTTGATCTTGTTCTGCAGCACCAGGGCCAGGTCGTGCGACGCGGCCTCCACGGTCGGACGTTTCCCGTCGGTGGCCAGATGGTGGCCGACGACCTCGCTGTCACCGGCGACGCGCGCCCGCGCGATAGCCAGGTCGAGCCGGCGCAGCGCCAGGCCCGGATGGGACATGCCCTCGGACGGAAGGCCCGGCGTCAGCGCGGCGGACACGACCGCCGGATCGAGCCGCAGTCCCGACGCCTCGGCCATCGCCGCCGACTTCTCGCGCACCAGCGACTCCACGACCTCCGGCGTCAACTCCGGCAGCGAGACGAGCGCCCACGACTCGGTCAGCCCGCGCGCCAACGTGCGCAGACGGCTGACATACCGATGGTCGACGATCAGCAGCAGTCGCGCGAACTCGTGCCGCGTGTGGTTGGTGATCGCCGCGAGCAGCCCCAGGTCGGGCGACTCGGTGTCGAGCCGGGCGAGCCGTTCGAGGTCGTCGATCGCCAGCACCGTCGGCTCGGTGAGCGAGCCGAGCACCTGGTCGAGCGTCGCCTCCGGGTTCGCGACCACGCTGTCGGGCGACAGCCGCAACACCGGACGTCGCGGCTCGATGGCGTCGAGCCGGGCCGCGAGCCCGGCGAGGATCGAGGAGCGTCCGACGCCGCGCGCGCCCGCGAGCGCGACAGCGCCGCCCCGTTCGGTGATGAGCTGGGCGGCCAGCTCGTCGACCTCGCGCTGACGGGTCTGGCTCGGAACCGGATCGACCCGCGGCGCGCGCTCGCGGTGCGGCGAGGCCTGCGCCGCCGCCGGGCGAGCCGTCGTCGTCTCAGCGCTCGGGGCGGACTCCGACGCGGGCTTCTCGCCGTCCGTCGGCAGCGAGGACCGGAGGGCGGCGAGCGCGGCGACCCGGTCGTGACCGGCGAGCGTCTCGCGCACCGTCTGCTCCGACCCGGTGAACTGGCTGGAGCGCAGCAACTGCTCGACCTGCCGGCGGCCGTCCTCGCCGAAGACCTGCGTGAACTCTTCCGGCCAGCGTCGGGACAGGACGAACGCCGCGTGCGTCAGCGACGCCTCCTCGCCGCCCCATCGTTTGACCTCGGACCGGGCCGCGTCGAGGATCGCCTCGATATCGCGCGCGTCCACCGCCACGCTCACTCCTCGTGGAAACGCTTGCCGCCGAACTGCGTCTGCAGCTCGTCGTCGAGGTCGTCAGCGGTGCTGAGCATCCAGCTGACGGCGTAGCCGAGCTCGTCGCGGTCGAGGTAGTCGCCGAGCAGTCGGTGGGTCATGACGACGTTCACCGAGCCGTCGTCCTCGCGGTACAGCGAGGCGTGGCCGAACACGTAGTCGTCGGCGTGGAAGGCGATGTACTCGTGCAGGGCCGGGCTGTCGTTGACGCCGTACAGCAGCGGCGCGGTGAGGTGGATGAAGGTGGGGCCGTCCTCGCGGGGCTGGTTGACCCGGACGAACAGTCGCGCGGAGCCGTCGCGCAGCGACAACACGCCGTCGCTGCCGAGCTGGACGTTCGAGAAGATCTCGGTGAGGTACTGCTGGACCTTGTTGACGACGTTCTGCCGATTGCTCATGTCTGCTCCTGTGTCTGCGACGGTGGTCCCACCCTAGTGACACCGGTCACCCTTGTCTCGCGTCTCCTGTCCTCGAAAGTGAGGACACCCAGGTGTCAGTCGTCGTCGGTGAACAGGTCGACGACGTCCGGGTGGCCGAGGACGCGGCCGAACACGCCCAGGAACTCGCCTTGGTCGTAGTTGCGGTTGAAGCTGGGCTTGCGGTCGCGTTCGCCGGACAGCCACGCCTGTAGTTCGTCGCGCCGGGTGGTGAGCAGGCCGACGATCAAGTGCTGGGTCTCCGGCGGCACCTGGCCAGGCCCGGCGGCGATGGCGTCGAGGGCGATGTTCACCTCGGTCAACTCGTCCTCGGCGATCTCCCGCTGGATGTCCTCGACACGGATCGGGTCGCCGCCGAGGTCGTGCAGGTGACGGTCCATGCCGCGCAGATGCACGATGGCGGAGAACAACTCGTTGACTTGCTCCCAGAACTTGTGCCGTTTGTGGTAGCCGGCGTAGAGCACGGCCACGTCGGGGTCGAACTCTTGATGGATGAGCGACCAGACGCGCCCGCGCCGCCCGCCGAAGAGGTAGTCGCCGAGCAGTCGTTCGTTCCGTCCGTCCCGGATCAGTCGGACGGGGTGGACCCACTGGCCGCCATGCGGGCGCGGGTCGGTCGTCGACTCGTCATGGAGATAGCGCAGGAGGCGGAGCGCGTCGTCGCGGGACTTGCCCCACAGGGGCAGCGGGCCGCCGTGCAGCTCTGCGGCGAGCGCGGCGGCGAGGCTGCGGTCGTCGTCGACGTCCTGGGTGCGCAGCACGATCGGCATGGGGGCGCCGGTCTTCCGTTTCCACGCGCTGAGCGCCGCGACCGCTTGTAGTCCGCCCGCCGCGCCGTCGGACGCGCCGCCGAGGTCGAGGTCGACGATCGCCGCGCTCACCTCGTGGAGGGCGCGTTGTTCAGCCAGACGCAGCAGCGACGGGACGTCGTGCACGTGGATCATGTCCACGCCGCGGTTGTCCCATTCGCTGTGGAGCAGGGCACCCTCGCCCTCCTTGTCGTCGATCAACAGGACACGGGTGGGGGCTGGATCGGTCGGCTCGATGCTCGGAGATGTCATGGAGGGTCGCTCGCAGAGGCTCGGTAGTCGGTGTCGCACACCTTACGGAAGGAGCGGCGTCGC
This sequence comes from Aeromicrobium sp., assembly GCF_047606445.1. GTDB lineage: Bacteria > Actinomycetota > Actinomycetes > Propionibacteriales > Nocardioidaceae > Aeromicrobium. Next base: position 3,785 of record NZ_JASGEK010000002.1, read on the forward strand.
CGTCCTCCCGGTCGTCGCAGGTGGATTTCCCCGTGTGCCCGAGCTGACTTTCAGGCACGCTGTGACAGCCGGCGAGGGTGTCCTCGAAAATGAGGGCTCCCGCGAGGCGTCCGTGAGCCCTAGGGTGTGAGGGCGGCGTGAGCTCCGTCGCCCGATGAGAGGAATGACGCATGGCGGGCAGTGAGGATTTCGCGGCGGCGATTCTGGCGGCGCGCGCCGACATCGACCGCGACAGCGAGCGAGTGGCGCGTCTGAGAGCGGAGGCCGACACGATGGCGGCCGCTCTGGGAGGGCTGGACCCGTCGCCGACATCGATGACCGCGACCACGCCGGACGACCTCGAACGCATCGTCGGAGAGGCGCGTGAACACCGGGCGCGCGGTGAGCAGGTCGCGGCCCAGATCACGCAACTCGACCGAGAGATCAGTGTGCTGCAGTCCGCCCGGACGCGCACCATCGTCATCGCGTCAGCCATCGCGGCGGTCGTGTTGCTGATCCTCGTGCTGATCGTGGCGGGAGGCTGACATGGGACGCCTGGAAGAGGCGCGCTCCCGCCGGGTCGCACTGGAAGAGCAGCGGCGTCAGGCCGACGGCGCGCAACGTCAGGCGGTCGCCAGCGCGAGGTCGGCGAGCGGTCCCGCCCAAGCACACGTCGACCGGACTCTCGCCGCGTGGCAGGAACGGCGTACGGCGGTGCTCGCGGAGCGTCCGGTCGTCGAGGCGGACGGCTGGGAGTCCCCACGGTGGGACGGGTGGCTCCCGGAGTCGTTCACGCCGCGCTTTCTGCGGGTCGGCGGCGTCCATGACGTGCAGGGTGAGATCGCGCCCGCGCTGCTGCCTTTGGTCGGGTCGCATCGTCCGATCGTGTTGCGCAGCCGGGGTGCCGAGGCGTCGGAGGCGGCCAAGGAGTTGACGCGGTCCATCGTCGCGCGGCTCGCCCTGATGCTGGGCGCGTCGGCGAACTACCACCTCATCGACCCCCACCACGAGGGACGCTCCTTCCCGCTGGCGGCAAACATCCCGAATGTGGCGCCTCGGACGAGCGATGTGCATGAGGACCTGGAGCAGCTGTTCGCCGACACTGCCCGGCTGACCAGGGAACACCCGGACAAGTCCTTCGAGGAGTTGCCCGAAGAACTGCGCGCCTATGAGCGGTTCAATGTGGTCGTGGCGGCGGAGTTCCCACGGCAGTACAACTCGCGGGCAGTCGCGGCGATCCACCGTGCGGCCCGCAACGCACGGGCCGGCGTCCTCCTCGTCGTTCATCACGACCTCGACGCCGACCGCCCCGGCGAGCACGACGACCTCCAGCTGGACGACCCCGTGGTCCTGGAGGTCACGGGACGGTCCGCGCGGACCACGTGGCAGGGATTCCCTGGCACGTTGGTGCTGGACGGGGCACCGCCGGACCACATCGTCCGCCCGGCGTTGGAGCGTGTGGTGGAGGCTGCTCCGACCGAGCCGGTCATCCCGTGGGACACGGTGAACGAGCGCGACCCGGCGTCGTGGTGGACGGAGTCGTCGGCCCGGCTCGTGGAGGCGAACATCGGCGTGTCGACGACCGGCGGCCCGCTGGCGGTGCGCTTCGGCTCCGACGGCTCCCAGGCGTTCGCCCACGCCGCTCAGGCGGGAGCCACCGGCAATGGCAAGTCAGTGACCTTCCACTCGTTCATCTTGAGTCTGGTCACGCGGTACTCGCCCGACGAACTCCACCTGTATCTGGTCGACGGCAAGGTGGGGGCCGAGTTCCAGATGTACACCGATCTGCCCCACGCGCGAGTCGTCTCGCTCAACACCGCTCCCGAGCTGGCGGTGAGCGTGCTGGGCGAGCTGGTCGAGGAGCTGGAGCGTCGTTACGCGCTGTTCCAGCAAGACGAGGACGGAAAGGACCGGGACCCGAAGATCGTCGGGATCGACGGCTACCGCGAGCGGGTCGGCATGTTGCCGCGGATCATCTTCGTGGTCGACGAGTACGGCGTCCTCTTCGAGACGGGGCCGGAGTCGAAGGCGGTCGAGAAGTTGCTGCGACTGGCGACCAAGGGGCGCGCGGCGGGTATTCATTTGTACTTGGCCTCGCAGGGCTTCCAAGCCCCAGGGTTGCGGCACGCCACCTCGCTGTTTGAGAACATCCACACACGCATCGTGCTGCCCGTCACCGACGAGGTGGCGCGGTCGATGCAAGAGCTCGGCCCGGACGGACGCGCGCTCGTGCGCTCGCACGGCACGAGGATCGGGCGTGTGGTGGTCAACAGCCGGGCGGGTGCGGACCAGGACACAGACCAAGACACAGACCAAGACCCCGCCAACACGCCGGGCAAGGTGGCGCTGGTCACTGCGGAGCTGGCCGCCGACGTGTTGGACGACGTGGAGAGGAAGGCCAGGGAGGAGGGCTTCGGTGAGCGTCGGCCGGTGGTCTTCCGGGGTAAGAAGTCACCGCGTGTGCGGGAGAGTCCCTCGTTCTCCAACCTCGCCGCGCTGACCGACCGCCGCCCCGAGGCTCTGCAGGACCTCGCCCGGAGGAGCGTCCGCGACGGAGGTCTGGGCCAGACGGACTGGCTGGCCGCCGACCGGCCGTTGCCGCTGCTGTTCGGCCGCGAACTCACGGTCACCGGCACCGTGACCGTGAGTCCGACGCGCGGTCCTGACGAGAACGTCGTCGTGATCGGCGCGAACGGCGAGGCCACCGTCGGCATGGTCGCCTCGGCGGTCGCGGGGGCCTCCCTCGCCAGTGCTCCGGGGGTGTTGAGCCTGGCGGTCCTGTCGACGCCGCCCCGTGGTGGTTCCTGGAGCGGCGTGCTCGACGAGCGGCTGCCCGGGCTGTTGGCGAGGCGCGGCCACGCGCTGGTCGGCGGCGACGACCCGCTCGCCTGGGTGGAGGAGGAGATCGCCCGACGTTCGGAGTTCGGCGACGAGGACCGGGCCGACCTGCCGCCGGTGGTCGTGGTGGCGCTCGACCTCGACCGTAAGGGCGCCTACCTGCAAGTGGCGGGCGACTACGGGTTGGACCCGTCGGGGCCGGGCCGACGGCTGGCGAGTGTGCTGCGGTCGGGGCCGGCGGTGGGCGTCCACACCGTTCTTGGCTTCCGCTCGGCTGGATCCTTCAAGTCGGTGTTGCCCGAGCGTGAGCTCGACCGCTTCCGGCACCGGGTCTACCTGCAGGTCTCCGAAGACGACTCCTTCACGTTGCTCGGTAAGTCAGTAGGCCACAAGGTGCAACCGGATGACGCCCCAATACCGGTGCGCGCCGGCTACACCGACATGCGTCAAGGGCGTGCGTCGATCTTCCTCCCGTTCACGACCAGCGAGTCGGACGAGGAAGGCGAAGGCGGCGCTCCGGTTTTGCTGGCCGACCTCGCCGATCTCTTCGACCGAGCCTCGGGAGGGGTCTGATGGGACTGAACGACACCCACCGCGAGCTGCGGAACTTCCACCAAGCGCTGGAGCAGTTCAACGACACACTGCGCGCCAGCGAGCAGAGCCTGTCGGAGATCGAGTCGCGGATGGAGCACGTCTGGGACGACGATTTCGCGAAGAAGTTCACCGCGCTCTATCGAGAGATCGCCGATCCCGTCAAGCAGTACACCAACCGTGAGGCGGACCTGTACGCGCAGTTCATCGCCTCCCGGGAGCGACAGTTGGGCAGGTATCTCGGTCATGCATGACGCGACAGTTCTACGACAGTTGATGAATGAGTACGCCCAGGCGCTCACCAGCCACACCGAGCGTGTGCGGGAGGCCCATCGCGTGCTCGACCAGAGATACGCCGCGCTGTCGGAGGTGTACGACGGAGTAGGCGCGAGGGAATTCAAAACCGGGTGGCAGCGGTCGCGGGCGGCCTTCGAGGCCTATGCCGAAGGCGCGCCCCCGCTGCTGCGGCTCTTGGAGGAGAAGGTCGCCCAACTCGAAGCCTTCGACCAGGGACGCTGACCGGTGGCTGTTGATCCGCGGCGGGTCGCCGAGCGGCTGACGGAGGTCGCGGCCGCGTCGGTTCGTCTGAGGTCAGTCTGTGGGGAGGCGGCGGCGTCGGTCGCCGACGCCCAGCAGTGCATGGACGACGTGGTGAGCCAGACCCGCTTCCGCGTCGGCATCGCGGCGAACACGCTCCAAGACGCGCAGATCGCGGTGGACCAGAATCATCAGCAGGTGGTCGAACTCCTTGCGAACCTTGACGAACTCGATCGATCGATCACACGAGTCCAAGGCCACATCGGTCAGGCGACCGGCATGATCCGTGCGGCCTCGGACCGTTGGCGCGAGGAGTACCGGCAGGCGTTGGCTCAACTCGAGGCGGCTGAAGCGCACCGCGACGTGTGTCAGGCGGAGGTCGACGAGGTGACGCGGGCGCTGAAGAAGGCTCGCAGCGAGTACGACGCCGCACAGCAGGCGCTCGACTACTGCCGCGACCAGAAGTCCGGCAGTTGCGCGTCGGAACGCCGCCAAGTGGAGGCGGCCGAAGCGCGGGTGTACGCGCTGGCCGAACGCCTGACGATGGCGGAACTGGCGTTGGCTGATGCGCAGCGTGCCGTCGAGGCGGCCGAAGCGCGGGTGGCTCGAGCTGAGCGGGCGGTGGTCGCCTGCCAGAGCGCCACGTCGGCGATCCAGCAGGCGGCGCGGGTGGCCGAGCAGGCGACGGCGATCACGGGTCAGGCGATGGACGAAGCCTGGTACGCCGAGGACGCCGACGGCCGGGCGGCGGTCGCCATGCGACAGGCCTATGAGCCGCGACAACGCTCCGCTGAGGCGGTCACAGCAGCGGCCCGCATCGCCGACGAGGCGGCGACGGTGGCGATGACGGCTGCGGCGAGCGCGGAGTCAGCGGGTGAGCACGCGACCGGCGCGGACCGGACGCTCCGTGACAAGGCCGAACAGTTGAGGCGTTACGACCTGGCCGAGGGGTTGGGCGGTCGATGAGTAGCGAGGCGGCGGGACGGGTCCGGCGAGGCATGGCGACGGTGCGGCAGTTGGGCTCCGAGTCGAGGCTGTGGAGCGACGCGGCGCTCCCGCAGGTCCGGGCGCGTCATATCGACTCGATGACCGCCGTGTCGACGGCGTTGGCGGACGCGGCCGACGAACATGCGGACGCGGTCGACGCCCTCTCGATGGAGGTCATGGCCGTCGAGGAGAACAGCGCCGTCATCGTGTCGCTGTGCGAGGACGCCGACGCGCAGGTGGCGGAGTCGACGACGTCGATCTCGGCGGCGCGCCATCACGAGCAGCGCGCCGTCGAGACACGCGGAGAGGCGTCGCGTCATCTCGCCACCGCGTTGGAGCATCTCGCGCGGGCCGAGGGGGCGTCGGCCGACGATCTGGGCCGACAGGTGGAGCAGCGGTACGTCGCGCAGATCAAACGCGACACGCGCGTCGCTATGGAGAAGGCCGCTGCTGTCGCGCGCCTGGAAGTGCTGGGGCCGACGCTGGCAGAACAAGCTGTCGGCCAGATGGTGAACAACGACGCGATCGGCGACGCTGTCAAGAGCGTCGCTGAGAAGCTGATCGACCTGAAGAACGATCCTGTCGTCCAAGCGAAGTTCGGTGAGTTGACTCGCGCCATCGGAGCCCGGTTCGGGAGGAAGTCATGAGCGGCCACGCAGGGGGGCCGGAAGCGGCCTCGGCGCTGGTGGACCAGGGTGTGGACGGCGCGACACGACGAGACGCCGCGACCTTCCTCAGCGCGGTGTTCCTGTTGGCACAGCTGCCCGCGTCCGAGGTCGCGCCGGTGGTGGTCGGACGGCTGCTCGACCGGTCGTCGCGCGGACGGCGGCTGGCCGATGGCGGCAATCTGGAGCTGCCGTCGCCGGCCGACGTCGACCAGACCTGCCGACTGCTTGAGGAATCAGACGATCCGACGGCCGTCCGCCGACTCGGCGACGGCACCTACGAGGGCGTCCTCGCCCATCTCGTCGCCTGTATCGCCGTGGCAGAGAGTGACCGAAGGAGTCAGAGCTATGGGTAATCTGCTGGAGCTTCTCGTAGTCCTCATGCTCTTGGTGTGGATTTTCTACCGCTATCTGTTACCGCCGATGCGACCGGATTACGGTTTGAGCCCAGGTACGAAGCTCCTGGACATGAGTCGTTACGGCGGGATGGACGCGGCGTTCGCGGGACTTGCTCCGTTGATCGGCGCGTTCGCGGTCACTGCGTTGATGGGCAGTGACGCGCGAGTCGGCGGCACCTTGGGGATCGTGTACGGCGTCGGGTGCGCCGTGGCGGTCGACGGGACGGCGCGCACAGTCCGCGACGTTCTCTTGAGTGTGGTCGGCGCCCTGGCCGCGGTCGTCAGCGTGGTCAGCGCGTTGAGCGATCCGATATGCGGTGGAGCGTCGTCCGACCGGCTTCCCGCCATGCTGATTCTTGCCACGCTCGCTTTTGTTTTCGGCGGCATCATGGGCGTCAGGTATTTCGAGTTGAACGCCAGGGTCGGGCTGAGCGCCTTCGTGGTCGTGGAATTGATCCTCTACGCCACCACCGCGATGTCAGTCGTCGACGACCATCTGGCGTTGGTGGTGTTCGGGGCGACGGTGGGTCTTGGGTTCCTGTCGGCGGTGGCGCCGGAGATCACCTTCGGTCTCGGCGGTCTGCTGCTCTTCGGCGTCACCTTCTACACCGGAGTCTTCTTGACCGCCGATAACTGCGGCGGGCTCGGGCCGGGCCAGTCGCTGTTCTTGCTGGGGGCGGCAGTGGCCTACGTCGTTGTCGCGTTCTTCCGCCGCCGGTTCAGCCGGAAGGATTGAGGAGTCGATCATGCTGGATAGAGAGTTCGACCTGTTCATCAGTTACGCGCACGCCGACAACACGGACGGCTGGATCACCGCGTTGCGCGATGTGATCGTCGACGACTTCCAATAGTTCGGCCGCCCGCTGCAGGTGTTCTTCGACGAGCGGGCCATCCGGGACATGGACGACTGGCAGCACCGGATTCTGGTCGGCTTGCGGGAGTCGCGGGTGCTGTTGGTGTGTCTGTCGCCGGCGTATCTGCGCAGCGAGTGGTGTCGTCGGGAGTGGACGGAGTACCTGCGTCGTCACGCGCGCGACGTCGGCGGCACTGACACGGTCGCGGCGCTGTACTGCGTGGAGGTGGGCGATCCCGATCCGGGCGAGGTGGCGGAGTGGAAGGCCGAGATCGAGAGGATGGTGCAGCAGACCGACGTGCGGCCGTGGTTTCCGCAGGGTCGGGAGGCGCTGGCCGAGCACGCGGTGCGCGAGCGGTTGGCGCTGTTGGGCGACAGCCTGGCTGAACGGATGGAGCGGGCGCGACGTTCGGAGAAGACGAAGGGCAATCTGAAGCGGTTCGACGAGTACTTCGTGGGCCGCGTGAAGGAGCTGAGGGCCTTACGGTCGGGGTTGGCCGACAAGAAGATCGGCTTGCTGAGCGTCGTCTCCGGGTTGGGCGGCATCGGCAAGACCGAACTGACCACGACGTACGCGCACGCCTACCGCCATGCGTATCCGGCGGCACGTGGCAGATCGGTTGTGAGGGCGCGACCGACCTGACCAGCAAGATCGCATCGTTGTGTGGTGTTCTGAGGATCAGCGTCCCCGACGGGACCCCGGACGAGGACCGCGCTTTTTTGGTGTTGGAGGAGTTGGAGCAGCGGCCCGTGACGGCGCGGCGGAGCAGGCGGCGCAGACGCGCGAGGGCGGCGACCCGGTGATTCCGGCGACGCTGTTGATGTTGGACAACGTGTCGGACGCGCGGCTGTTCTCGCCGGAGAATCTGCGGGTGCTGCCGGAGGCCAACTGGCTGCATGTGGTCGCCACGACGCGGCTCGGTCTGGAGGACATCGAGGCGGTCGGCGCGCAACGGCATGTGAACGTGGTGCCGGTCGGGCCGATGACGCCCGATGACGCGGTGGAGTTGTTGCGCGACCATCAGAAGGCCCGCGACGTGGACCGTCGCCATCCTGACTTCGTCGACGCGCAGGCCGAGGTCGAGGCGCGGGAGTTGGCCGAGGAGGTGCAGTGCTTCACGCTCGCGGTGAAGCAGGCGGCCGTGTATCTCGGTGGCAATCCGGACCTGCGGCCAGCGGCGTTGTTGGAGGTGCTGCGTCGCGACGGCGCGACCCACCTGGACGATCTGACCGAGATCCCGGATATCCAACGCCGGTCGGTCGGTTTGATCCTCGACCAGACGGTCGCGCAGTTGGGAGCCCGTTCGCTGGCGGCCTTGCGTTTCGCCGCGCACTTGCCGCCCGATCATGTGGTGTGGGGGTGGCTGGAGTACCTGACCCGCGACCTGGATGAGACGCATGAGGGCGGCGAGCGCTGGCCGGTCGTGCGACGGACCTTGCGCGGCCGTCAACTCCTCACCCCGGGCGACACCGAGCCGATGGCTCGTATGCACCGGTTGATCGCCGCTCACGTGGTTGACGACCTCGGGGGCGAGTCGGCTGACTACGCGAACCGGCTGGACGCCTGGGCGATTGAGCGTATGACCGCCGACGACATCACTAACCCCGATGAGTTGCGGGCGTTCGCTGAGCTTTTGCTCTACCGTTCTCCGCACTCAATGGACGTGGCGCATGAGGCGGTGTTCTACTGCGAAACGTTCGTTGGTCGGCTGCTCCTCGACCAACAACACGCCCTCGGCTCCGCATTAGAGGAGGTATTCCGTCACGCCGTCGCCCGCGATCCGAGTAACACGACCTGGCAACGCGTCCTGACGGTCAGCCTGGACAAGGTCGGGGATGTCGCGGCAGCAAGGGGTGACCTGCGGACCGCACAGAACCTGTACACCGAATCGCTGGGCATCCGCCGAGCACTCATCACCGTCGATGCGAGCAACACGACCTGGCAACGCGACCTGACGGCCAGCCTGTGCAAGGTCGGGGACGTCGCGAAGGCGCGGGATGACCTGCAGACCGCACAGAACCTGTACACCGAGTCGCTGAACATCATGCGCGCCCTCACCGCCGCCGACCCCGACAACACCGACTGGCGACGCGACCTGGCGGCCAGCCTGTGCAAGGTCGGGGACGTCGCGAAGGCGCGAGGTGACCTGCAGACCGCACAGAACCTGTACACCGAGTTCCTGAACATCATGCGCGCCCTCACCGCCGCCGACCCCGACAACACGACCTGGCGGCACGACCTAGCGTCGAGCCTCGACAGGGTCGGGGATGCCGCGAAGGCGCGGGATGACCTGCAGACCGCACAGAACCTGTACACCGAGTCGCTGAACATCGCACGGGCGCTCACCGCCGCCGATCCCGACAACACGACCTGGCTACGCGACCTGGCGGTCGGGTGTTACGGGCTCTGGCAGGTCACCCAGGAGACCGAACTCCTCCGAGAAGCACGCGACATCCTGCGACAACTGGTCGAACATGGAGCGGCGCCTGAGGCTGACAAGAAGGTACTCGACTGGATGAACCGCGAGTTGGGCGACGAGCCGCACACCGAGTAGCTCGCCATCACATAACCGGACCTGATCCCACACCGGCCGATCCGAGGGGCGAATACCCCGTCTCCAACGGAGGCGCGCGTGTCTGACCCGGCCAGTCGGCGAGGCTCTGCTACAACGAGTTATGCCCCTCGACGACGACCCGTCACGTCCGCCAGATCTGTTCGTCGACCGCGTCGGCGAGTCCGAGGCGCTCGCTGCGTCGCTGACGGCGCATCGCCGCAATATGGACGACGACACCATTGACTCCCATCGATTCCGCAACGTCTTGACCTTCTACGGGGAGGGTGGGGTCGGGAAGAGTCTGCTGTCGGCGCAGTTGGCCTCGTGGGTATCGAGAAGTGGTCATGCTCCCGAGCACTGGGGCGAGCCACCAATCACCAAGGTCGACGCGGTCATTCGTTGGGATGTGCACGACTCCCACGGCGCGGTCGACCCGCTCGAGTTGCTGGTGACGCTGCGGCAAGGCCTGGGTTCGTTGCGTGGGGTCTGGCCCGCCTTCGACCTCGCGTTCATGAGCTACTACCAAGCCTTCAAGTTCGGCGTGCCGTTGCGTCTCAAGTCTCCGGGAGGTGCGGCCACCACTCTGGAGGAGATCACTGCCGGGTTGTTGGGAGACGCGGCGTCGGTCGCTGATGTCATGGGCGGCGGCGGTATCGCTGGCGGAACCTTCGGGCTGGCGCGCGGCTGGTGGCTCAAATATCAGGCTAAGTCGCGAGCCGAGAAGGCCTACCGTGAGTTCTCCGGGTTGGAACAATTGGTGAGCGACATGGCCGCCCTGCCTGCGTCGGCGAGTGAAAACGCCGAGTTCGCCAGCAAAGCCGCCTATCAGTTCAGCCGTGAGATCGGTCGGATGAAGCCCGTCGAACGTCCCATGGTAGTGGTGTTCGTCGACCATTTCGAGCGGTTGAGCGCCGACGGTCACGACGCCTCGGGGCAGGCGACCATGAACCGTCTGATGGCCCGGCTGCCCTATGTTCTGTTCGTCGTCACCGGACGCACCAGTTTGCGCTGGCATCAACCGGGCCTGCGTTTCTTGCCGTTCAGCGGACCGTCGGCGTGGCCGCTGCTGTCGACCGAGCCGACGCCGACTGAGGAGCCGCACCAGCACCGGATCGGGAACCTCTCATATGCTGACGCCGAGTTGTTTCTGACAGCGGCATTCGAACGGGAGGGAATCCGTGTCGCTGACGGACTGATCGAGCAGTTGGCGCAGGAGACCGACGGCTGGAGTGAGCATCTGGCGACGTTGGTCTCGGTGGCCGTTGAGCGGCGGTCGGAGAACAGGGAACTCACCGCGGCCGATCTGAGCGGCCGGTTCCCCGAACTGGTCGACCGCTTGCTCAGCGACCTCCCGTCCGACGTCGCGAAGGCATTCCGCGCCGCTTCGCTGTTGCCGTACTTCGATCCAGATTTCGTGCGGGCTGCGGGCGAAGTGGAGGGCGGCTCGGTCGAGCGCCTGCTCCGACGCGACATCGTGCGCGACAACCCCAGCGGTAACTATCCGTACCGTATCCACGACAAGTTGCGAGAGATCGTCCGTGAGGCTGGCGCCGAGGCCCAAGGCGGCTGGGCCGAGGCCGACTGGCAGCGCCACGCCCATCTAGCCATCGCCGAGGCACGACGCCGCTTCGAGGAAGCGATGGCGATCCAAGACGACACGGCGGCCATCGCGTCGCTGGCGCTCGGCTTGAACGTCGCTTTCGAGAACAAGGTGTTCGATGAGTGGTTCGTCGAGGCGATTCGGATCAGCCCTACCGTCGCGAATCTAGCTCCACTGCTGCCTGAGGTAGCGATGGAAGGCTCGCCGAGAGATCTCATCGACGCCTTGGAGTTCTTGCAGATCCGTGCGTCCGCGCGCAAACACAACACTGACGCACGTAGTTGTGACCTTATTGCGCGACGGTCCGCGTTCTCGGAGTCAGCGGCGGTGTGGCGTGCCTACGACCTGCGTAAGCGAGGATTTGTTGACGAGACCCTGGCTCAGTTCGACGAGGCAGAGGCTGAGTTCGGTCTTCGGACGAATCTCTACCGTTTCCAGAAGCTTGTCACGCTGAGGCTGGCTCGGAGATTCCAAGAGGTCGTGCGGCAGCTTCCAACGGTGGATGAGAGGCGTCAGGCGCTCCAGAAGGCTGCGCTCGCTCGTCTTCACGGCGACTATGACGGTGCTTATCAATCCTTGGCGCAGCGGATCAACCTTGCTGAGAGCCGACGGTTCCAGGTGGAATTGCTGGGCTCCAGGTTGGTCGCTGGACAGCGTGAAGGCAGTGTGACCATGAGCGAGGCTGGGAGCGTTCTGGACACGGCTCGGGCGGTTGGGCATATCGGAGCTGAGGCCGACGCCTTACATGTGCTCGCCCTGATGCGGTTGTTCGACGGCGACTATGTGGCCGAACGTCTTGACGAGTTGCGTCTTCTCGATGAGAGGCGGTACCAGCCGGGTTCTCATCGAGTACTAACCATGGCGATGCGAGCTTGGGCGATTGGCAGCGACGAGATGGCGGCGGAAGCCCACGCGTTGGCGAGTTCAGTGATGTATCGCACCGCAGCGTGGATCAACGTCGAGATCCTCCTTGAGCATCTCGGACATCCGCTCGACCCAGTTCCCACCGACTGGCTGGAGCCCTATGAGGTCGTGCGCGACCGTTGGCTCGGGGTGCTCGGTGGGATTGTCGAGAGGAGTCGGCCGTGAGTGGATTCAGCCCACGCATGATGGACGCGCTGAACTTCGCGGCGCTCATGCCGCTCGACTCGCTGGTGGTGGACTGGCTCGAACAGCTCACCTCCGGCCTGGACGAGCGCCACCCGGATGGGGACGCCTGGACGACGACGTGGGCAGAGATCACCGGCCACGACGTGTTGCGGCCGGGCGACGCAGACGGGATCGTCCGTCTCAGCCCTCATGTCGCCGGCGCTTTGCTCGACCGGATGGACGAGGAGGAGACCGCCGGGTACGTCGACCGCCTGGACGCGTGGGCACTCGAACGCATGGAGGCCGACGACCTGACGGACTCCCGTCGGCTGGCGGCGTTCGCCGAGTTCGTCGCTTATCACGTGGTGGTCTCGCCCAGCGTCGCCCGCCGGGCGCTGTACTACGCGCGCGAGCTCGAGGGACGCCTCGATCTGACGGCTCAACTCCACTTCGCCGTCGCCCTCCGAGACAGTTTCCGCACCCTCGTCGAACGCCAGCCCGAGCGGTCGGCCTGGAGGGACGACTTGTCGACCGCGTTGAACTGCGTGGGAGACGTCTCACGCAAGTCCGGGGACCTGCGGGCCGCCCGCGAGGCCTACGCCGAGTCGTTGGACATCCGTCGGGGCCTGGTGGCCGAGCATCCAGGCGACACGGAATTCCGGCGCGATGTGACCGTCTGCCTCGACCGGCTGGGCGACCTCGCCGTCAAACAAGGAGATCTGGACGAGGCGCGGACCGCATATGAGGAGTCGGTCGCGATCAGCCGAGAACTTCTCGACAGCGAACCCGGTCGTATCGGCAGGTACCAGGATTTGGCCACGGGGCTCGACCGTCTCGGCGACCTCGCCCGCGCCAGAGGCGACTGGGTCGCGGCTGCTCAGCCGTATGCGGAGGCTCTGGGCATTCGACGCGCGGTGCTCGCCCAGGAGCCGAACGATCCGGCAAGGCGACGCGCCCTGTTGGTCAGCTTGGACCGCATGGCCGAACTGGCTGATGAGTGTGGCGATCTGAAGATGGCCCATGAGTCGTACAACGAGGCGCTGTCGATCAGCAGGGCCTTGGTGGAACGTGACCCGAGGAACGCTCACTGGCAGGAGGACCTCGCCAAGAGCCTCGACCAGGTGTGGGGCGTGGCTCGCGCGCGAGGCGATCTCGACGCCGCTCACGAGGCTGGCGAGGAGGCGTTGGCGATTCGGCGACGCCTGGTCGAACACGATCCCGACAACGTCGACTGGCTCTACGGCTTGTCGGCGAGCCTCGACCGTGTCGCGGACCTGGCGATGGCGCGCGAGGACTTCGCCGCCGCGCGCCAGGCGTACGCGGAGTCGATGGGGATCTGCGGCGGGCTGGTGTCCCGGGACACCACCAACATCGGTTGGCAGCGCGACCTCGCCGTCGCCGCCGCGCGACTGTGGAACCTCGACCGTGACGACATGTTGTTGACCACGGCGAGGGAGATCCTCCAGTCGTTGGCGGACCGTGGATTCGCCAACGACGCCGACCTGGACATGATCGCCCAGATCGACGGGCTGTTGGCTTCCGAGTAATCGCGGACATGCTGTGAGAAGCTGGCGCGAGTCGGGGGGATCGGAACGAGAGGCGACCCCTATGAAGTTCGCGCAGACGACCGTCGCTGGTCGTGTGGTCATCGCGCACGTCCTGCGCTCCACACGCATGGTCGACGACGACGAGATGGCCGAGATCCAACGCGACCTCGTCGCGGTGACGACCGCGCTCGAAGGCCACGCGGACTGCTCCTTCGCCGTCCAGTGGCTGTGCGACCCGCGTCCGGACGATCCTCGGGGCGGGGTGATCGAGGTCGCCGTGCTCACCGCCGTCGGCGGGACGCCCGACGCGGCGCGAGTCGAGGAGATCGCCGACGACGTGCTCGACCTGCTGAACGGGCCGCCCGAGGTGTGGCGCTTCGAACTCGAGGACGACGACGCGGCGCTGGCCCGTCTCGTCGACCCGCTGGAACCGGTCCACCTCGCCGGAGTCGTCCGCCGTGAGGCGCCGCTGCGACCCGACGCGCGGACCTCCGGCGTCGGCTTCGGCGCGGCTCCGGTGAGCCGTCCGGAGAGCGGCCCCCAACTGTGGAGCATGTGGACCTTCGGCCCGCCGTCGATCGACTCGCACCGTTTGTCTGCCGGACTCCTCGTGCAGGAGGCGCCGGTCTGCGTGCGCATGGCCATCACCCCGACGCAGCTGACCGGCGAGGAACGCGACCTGTTGGAGGAGCTGGTCGCCTTCCACGCGGGTCTGCCGGAACGCCAGCTGTCTACGCAAGCCTCGCTGCGGACCTTGGAGGCGATGCTCTACTTGCGCCCGTTGTTCGAGGCGCGCTGCGTGGTCGCGAGTCCTGAGCCGCTGAGCTCGGCGCTGCTCTCGACCATCGGCCACACGCTGAGCGAGCCGACGCCGCACGACGCGCCGAACGGGATCCTGTCCGGCGGGTACGCGGTCATGCGTCCGCCCGCCCATCCGCATCTGGCCGAGGTCTACGGCACGTTGGGCCTCGGTCCGGTGGTCCAAGGGCTCGCGTCGCCGGGGCTGGAGCGCCTGCGTCACCTCCTGGGCGTCTGGGAGGCGTCGAACCTCTTCCGGCTGCCCGTGGCGGGGGAGGAGGGCGCGCCGGGCATGCGTCTCGACGAACGGCCGCAACTGCGCGCCGTGCTCGACGCGCTGCCCTCCGAGGGCGCGGTGATCGGCACGCTGCTCGACCGGGACCGCCCCATCGCGATCGGCGAGAACGACCGCCTGCGCCACACCTACGTGGCCGGCCAGACGGGCACCGGCAAGAGCACGCTGCTGCTCAACATGGCCGTCGCGGACATCGCCGCGGGCCACGGCGTGTGCGTCATCGACCCGCACGGCGACCTCCTCGAGGACCTCATGTGCCGCATTCCGCCTGAGCGGATCGACGACGTCGTGCTCATCGACCCCGCCGACGAGGTGGCGGTGCCCGGCGTCAACCTGATCGAGGCCGAGTCCGACCACCAGCGCCGCTACCTGGTCAGCGAGTCGGCCAACATGATGTACGCGCTCTTCGACCCGAAACGCACCGGCATCATCGGGCCGCGCTTCGAGTCGATGATGCGCAACGCGATGCTGCTGCTCGAACACGTCCGCGACGTCCCCGGCTCCTTCCTCGACGTGTCGACGATCTTCGCCGATCCCGAGGTGCGGAAGTTCCTGAGCGCGAAGATCACCGACCCGCACCTGGCCGAGTACTGGCTCGGCGAGTATCCGGCGTCGCTGCGGTCGAACGAGTCCGGCGAGGTGGTCTCCTGGTTCCGGTCGAAGTTCGAGGTCTTCCGGACCAGCCGGGCGTTGCGCTCGGTGATCGGCCAGGCGCGTTCGACGGTGTCGTTCACCGACGTCTTGGAGAACCGGCGCATCCTCCTGGTCAACCTGTCGAAGGGCAGCCTCGGCGAGTACGACTCCAAACTGCTCGGCCACATCGTCGTCATGAAGCTGTGGGCCGCGGTCTTGGAACGGACATCCGTCCCGGCCGATCAGCGGCACCCGTTCTTCTTCTACATCGACGAGTTCCAGAACGTCACCACCGACTCCCTCGACGTGATGCTCGCGGAGGGGCGTAAGTACGGCGTCGGCCTCACGCTGGCGAATCAGTTCTTCGACCAGCTCACCGACGCGACGAAGAACGCGATCCTGGGCAACGTCGGCACCAAGCTGTCGATGCGGCTCGGTCCGCACGACGCGAAGGCGTTCTCCGAATGGCTCGGCGAGACGGTCGAGGCGTCCGAGTTGAGCCGGTTGCCGAACCGTCATGTGGTCGCGGCGTTGTCCCCGGGCGGCATCCCGACCTCGCCGGTGCTGGTGGAGACGCACGCGCCGCCGGCGGAGCGGACGTCGATGGAGGCCGTCCGCGCGGCGTCGCGTCGCCAGTGGGCCCGGCCGGTGGCCCAGGTCGACCGCGAGTTCACGGAGCGGTGGGCGGTCGTGCCGGGGTCGTTCGCGGCGAAGGCGCGCAAGGCGACCGCCCCGCCGCCGACCTTCGCCGACACCTGGCGGACGCGGCAGCGCGACCGCGACTCGTGAGGGTGTTCAGGCCTCGCTGGAACTACGCAGGATCTCCTCGGCATGACTGCGAGGGGTGTCGCACACCTCACGCGCGCCCAGAGCCCGCACAGCAACCCGCAAACGTTCAACGCCAGGTTCGGACGTCTTCGCCGTTCCTACGGGTTTTCCCCTCTCTTTCACCCCTCACGCCTCGCCGGTCTGCACCCGCCAGAGGGCGGCGTAGGGGCCGTCGGCGGCGACTAGTTCCTCATGGGTCCCCGACTCGACCACCCGTCCGGCGTCGAGCACCCAGATGCGGTGGGCGTGCCGGACGGTGGACAGCCGGTGGGCCACGACGATGGCGGTGCGGTCACGGGTGGCCTCGCGCAGCGAGCGCTGGATGGCCGCCTCGGTCTCGTTGTCGACCGCGCTGGTGGCCTCGTCGAGCACCAGCACCGCCGGGTCGCGCAGCAGCGCGCGGGCCAGGGCGAGCCGCTGACGCTGACCGCCCGAGAGGGTCACGCCGCGCTCGCCCACCCAGGCGTCGAAGCCGTCGGGCAGCGCCTCGATGAAGTCGAGCGCGGCCGCCGCCTCGGCCGCCGCGCGGATCTCGTCACGACTCGCGTCGGGGCGGCCGTAGGCGATGTTCTCGCCGATGGTCCCGGCGAACAGGTAGACGTCCTGCGCGACGTAGCCGGTCGAGCCGCGCAGAGAGTCCCAGCCGAGGTCGCGCACGTCCTCGCCGTCGAGCAAGACCTGACCAGAGCGGGGGTCGTCGAAGCGCAGGATCAGCCGCAGCAGTGAGGATTTCCCCGCGCCGGTCGAGCCGACGATGGCGTGCGTCTCGCCCGCTGGGACCGTGAGGTCGACGCCGTGCAGCACGTCGGGGCCGTCGGCGTATCCGCCGCGCACCCCGCGCAGCTCGACCCGGCCGCGCACCGGCACGGGCAGCGTCCGGTCGCCCGCCGGGACCGTGACCGGCTCGTCCAGCAGGGCGAGGATGCGGCGGGTCGAGGCGCGGCCGCGCTGGTAGAGGTCGAGCACCTCGGCGACCTCGGTCAGCGGCCAGAGGAGCCGCTGGGTCATGAACACGAGCACCGAGTACAGGCCGACCTCCAGGTCGCCGTTCAGCGTCGCCCAGCCGCCGAGCAGCAGCGTGCAGGTGAAGCCGGCGAGGATCGCCATGCGCACCAGCGGCACGAAGGCGGCGGCCGAGCGGATCGCGGTCAGATTCGCCGCGCGGTAGGCGGCCGAGGCGGCGGCGACGCGGTCGCGCTCGCGGTCCTCGGCGGTGAAGGCCTTGATCGTGGCGATGCCGGAGAGGTTCGCCGACAGCACCCCGGACAGGTGCGCGACGGTCTCGCGAACCCGCTCGTACAGCGGGGTGAGGCGGCGCTGGAACAGCAGCGACCCGGCGACGATGACCGGGACCGGCGCGAACGCCAGCAGCATCAGCTCCCACGACGCGACCGCGAACATCGCGCCGACGAGGACGATGTTGAGCAAGGTCGCGATGATGGCGGGCGCGCCGACGTCGAGGAAGCGCTCCAGCTGGTTGACGTCGTCGTTGAGCGTGGCGAGCGTCGTGCCCTGGGGTCGGGACTCGTGCCAGCCGACGTCGAGGTGCTGGGCGTGGTCGTAGGCCTCCACCCGCAGCTCGTGCTCGATGCCCTGGGCGAGGCCGCGCCACAGGACTTCGGCGATGTACTGCGACACCGACTCGACCACCCAGACGACGACGTTGAGCGCCGCGATCCACGCGAGTTGCTGATAGCGCGACTCGACGCCGAGCAGTTGTCCGACGAAGGACGCGTCGCCGCGCACCACCACGTCGACGGCCGCGCCGATGAGCAGTTCGGGCATGACGTCGGCGATCTTGTTGACCGTCGACATGGTCACGGCGGCGACGAGTCGTCCCCGGAAGCTCCGCTGCCGACGCCACAGGGCGCGCAGCGGCGATGTCTGTGCGTTCACGTCGCTCAGGCTACGTGTCTGCCCGGACATGCTGGATCACGATGACCTCAACGCTCTCGCGCTCCACGATGACGTACCAGATCGTCACATCGTCAGACGGGAGATGGATTTCATATTCTCCAGGCAGTGGGTCGTGCTGAGGAAAAGGTTCGCCAAGGCCGGCGTCGGGTCGTGGAGGAGCGAAAAGATCGTGCGCTGGACGACTCCTCGCCAGGGTTGCGGCAACGCCTCGATCTCCGACCATGCGGAATCCGCGAAACGCACCTGCCGTTCATTCACTCAGGCCCCACGCCGCCGCGAGTTCCGATTCAGTGAACGTGACAGCTGACTCGTCGGAGTCTGCTCCGGGATCGGCCTGCATCCGTGACAGCGCGGCCTGAGCGCCCGCGTCGCGCCGCAACCGTTTGACCTCGGCTCGCAGGGCCTCCCAGTCAGCGTGCGGCACGCTCACCATGTCTGTGACCTCGACGCTCATATGTTCAGCCTACGCTCGCTCGCCGCGTCAGTGAAACTCCTACAGCCTCAAGGCCCTGGAAGGTGACCCGTCAGTCGAGGAGGGGGCCGAGGACGGAGGGGAGCGTGGCCTGCCAGGCGGCCTTGAGGTCGGCGACGGGGAGGCTGAACTGGCCCTCGACCGTCACGGCGTCGCCGCCGGTGCGGCCGATGGAGGCCAGTTCGACGCCGTGCTTCTCGGCCAGCGCGACGAAGACGTCGTGGTCGGCCTCGGCGACCGTCGCCAGGGCGCGGGCGGAGGACTCGCTGAACAAGTCGACGAAGGGGTCGTCCAGATCCACCGTCACGCCGACGCCGTGCCGGAAGGCCGACTCGGCCAGCGCGACCGCGAGGCCTCCGTCGGACAGGTCGTGCGCGGAGGTGACCAGACCCTCGTTGATCGCCTCGCGCATCAGCGCGCCCAACGCCTGTTCGGCGGCCAGGTCGACCGCGGGCGGACGTCCGCCGAGATGGCCGTGGACCACGTCGGCCCAGGTCGAGCCGGACAGCTCCTCGGACGTCGAGCCGAGCAGCAGCACATGCTCGCCCTCGGCGGCGAAGCCGTGACGGACCCGGCGGCGCACGTCGTCGACGACGCCCAACACGCCGACCACCGGGGTCGGCAGGATCGCCGTCTCGCCGGTCTGGTTGTAGAACGACACATTGCCGCCGGTGACCGGGATGCCCAGCTCGGCGCAGGCGTCCTTCAAACCGTGGGTGGCTTGCTCGAACTGCCACATGACCGACGGGTCCTCCGGCGAGCCGAAGTTGAGGCAGTCGGTGACCGCCAGCGGCAGCGCGCCCGCGACGGCGATATTGCGGAAGGACTCCGCCAGCGCCAGCTGCGCGCCGACGTACGGGTCGAGCTTGGCGAAGCGGCCGTTGCAATCGGTCGACACCGCGACGCCGAGGTTCGTCTCCTCGTCGACGCGGATGACGCCGGCGTCGTCGGGCTGGCTGGTGACGGTGTTGCCCTGCACGTAACGGTCGTACTGGCCGGTGACCCAGGTCTTGTCGGCGATGTTCGGGCTGGCGAGCACCTGGCGCACCTGCTCGGCCAACTCCTCGCCCGAGGTCGGACGAGGCAGCTGTTCGGCGGCGTCGGCCTGCAGGGCGTCCTGCCAGTCGGGGCGCGCGAAGGGACGGTGGTAGGTGGGGCCGTCGTGGGCGACCGAGCGCGGCGGCACGTCGACCACGGTCTCGCCGTGCCAGTCGATGACGAGGCGGCCGGTGTCGGTGACCTCGCCGACGACGACGGCCTCGACGTCCCACTTCTCCGCGATGGCCATGAACGCGTCGAGATGCTGCGGCTCGACCACCGCCATCATGCGCTCCTGGCTCTCGCTCATCAGGATCTCCTCGGGGCTGAGGGTGGAGTCGCGCAGCGGGACGGTGTCGAGCTCGACGCGCATGCCGCCGTCGCCAGCCGAGGCGAGCTCGCTCGTGGCGCAGGACAGGCCCGCGCCGCCGAGGTCCTGGATGCCCGCGACCACGCCGGCGCCGAACAGTTCCAGGGTGCATTCGATCAGCAACTTCTCCATGAACGGGTCACCGACCTGCACGCTGGGACGCTTCGCCGGGCCTTCGGCGTCAAAAGTCTCCGACGCCAGCACCGACACGCCTCCGATGCCGTCGCCGCCGGTGCGCGCGCCGTAGAGCACGACCTGGTTGCCGACGCCCGACGCGTGCGCGAGGTGCAGGTCCTCGTGCCGCAGCACGCCGACGCAGAGCGCGTTGACGAGCGGGTTGCCGAGGTAGGTCTCGTCGAAGACGACCTCGCCGCCGATGTTCGGCAGGCCGAGACAGTTGCCGTAGCCGCCGACGCCCGCGACGATGCCGGGCAGCACGCGGGCGGTGTCGGGCGCGTCGAGCGGGCCGAAGCGCAGCGGGTCCATGACCGCCACCGGGCGGGCGCCCATCGCGAGGATGTCGCGGACGATGCCGCCGACGCCCGTGGCCGCGCCCTGATAGGGCTCGACGTAGGACGGGTGGTTGTGCGACTCGACCTTGAAGGTGACCGCGTAGCCCTGGCCGATGTCGATGACGCCGGCGTTCTCGCCGATGCCCGCGAGGGTCTTGCCGAGCGGCGTCTCCTGCGGCAGCTCGCCGAACTTCTTCAGGTGTACCTTGGACGACTTGTAGGAGCAGTGCTCGCTCCACATGACCGAGTACATCGCGAGCTCGGCGCCGGTGGGGCGGCGGCCGAGGATCTCGCGGATCTTCGCGTACTCGTCGGGCTTGAGGCCCAACTCCTCCCACGGCAACTCCCGCTCCGGGGTGCTCTCAGCGTGCGAAACAGTGTCCAGTACCGGCGTAGCGGAGGCCTCAGTCACAAGCGACAGCCTATCGGGTCGAGTCGGCGTCAGGCGCCCTCCCAGAGACCCGCCGACGGGACGGCCCAGACGTGATCACTCAACAGCAGCGTCTGCCGACCGGTGAAGAAGACCACCCCTGCCGTGAAACGATCCCCCACGGCGTCGCGCAACTCGCCGAGGCCGCGCGCGGAGCGCGGGTCGACGGAAGCCGACGACTTCACCTCGAATCCCGCCAACTCGCCAGCGCGGTCCTCCGCCACCACGTCGACTTCGTCACGACCGTCGCGAGAGTGATGGACCCGGACGTCATCTCGTGCCCGGCCGACCAGGCGCAGTAGTTCCATCGCCACAAGCTCTCCGCGATCTTGCCCGTGATCTCCTCGCCCGGCAACAAGTACAAGTTCTGAGGGTCGAGCCCCGTGACCTCCGTGTCCTCCACCGGCGCATCCGTCATCGTCACATTGCCGGTGTTCACCACCCCGCCGACCTCCACGTCAGCCTGCGTCACCACATACGCGAACGGGCCGAACGTGGGCGACGCGCCCGGCTGCGATACCTCCAGCGCCTCCTCGGCCTCATCGTCCACCGAGAAGGTCGGGAACCGGTCGCCGACCGGCGTGTACGGCGACAGCCGGCACGGCCATCCCCGGTTATCGCTCTGCGATGAGCGTCACACAGCCGACGCGCGGCGCCCGCACGTCCCCCGGTCAGCTCATCGAGCGCCAGGCGGCGTCGATGGCCGTCCTCACGTCGACCTCGCGCAACGCGGCCACCTCGGGCTTGTCGACCTCGCGGGCGACGTACGTGGCGACGAACCGCTTGACCTCGGCGTCGACGGCGGCCGCCTTCTGCAGCACGCTCGCCCGCAGCCCCTCGGCGCGCAGCGAGATGCGGATGTCGCGGGCCGACGGCGGGGTGATGTCGATGATGATGCGCAGGTCGTCGGTGGCGCGGGCGTGCACGGTCAACGGCACCATCAGGTCGCCGCTGAACCGGTGCTTGTCGACCGGGAAGCGCAGCTCGAAGTCGAGCTGGACCGGCAGCATCACCTTGTAGACCACCTCGTCGTCGGCGACCGGGCGGATCACCGGGTCGCCCATCTGGCCGTTGGCGACGACCTGGACGACCCGCCCCGGCCCGACGCCCTTCGGCCCGAAGACGATGGGCTGGCCCGCCATCTGGCCGACCGCCCCGAGGATGCGCTCCTCGGTGACGGCGGCCCGGAAGAACAGCTCGCCGAACTCCGCGTAACTGCAATACGGGGTGGGAACGATCTCGCTCACGGCGCCTCGGAGGCTTCGATCGCCGGAGTCGCGTGCGGACGGCGGCGCGCGCCGGGGATGCGGCCCGCGAGCGAGCTGAGCGGCTCGACCGCCCCGCTGAGGACGCCGACCGCGGAGTTGAGCGTGGGGATCGCCGAGCCCAGCATGTCGATCTTCGGCACGAGCGCGTCGAAGGTGTCGCCCAGCGCCACGAGCCGGTCGAGGGTGCCGCCCGGCAGCAACAGCGTCTCCAGCACGCCGTCCTCCTCCAGCAGCTGGTCGAGCAGGCCGCCCGGCTCCAGGATGCGGTCGATGGACCCCTCCTCCTCCAGCAGCCGGTCGAGCGGCCCGCCGGGCTCCAGGAACCGGAACAGCGGGCCGTCGCCGGCGAGCAGGCGGTCGACGACGCCGCCCTCCTCCAGCAGTCGGTGCACCGGGCCGCCCTCGGCGAGCGCGCGGTCGAGCGGGCCGCCGGCCTCCAACAGCCGCACGAAGGGGCCGTCCTCGGAGGCCATGCGGTCGAGCAGGCCGTCGCGGGCGAGCGCCTTGCCGATGGGGCGGTCCTCGGCGGTCAGCTCGGCCAGCGTGTAGGCCAGGCCGATCGGGCCGTGGTCGTCGTCGAGGATCTGCGCGAGCCGGTCGAGCAGGCCGCCCTCGGAGAGCAGCTTCGACACTTGCGTGGCGTAGCCGCCCTCGCGGAGCAACGGCCCCTGCGGAGAGACGAAGTAGCCGAGCGCGAGGGTGGTCCGGGTGGCCGCGACGGTGACGCGGACAGGCAAGGTCGCCAAGGAGCGGAAGTCCATAGGGGTCAGCCTAGGACGTGACACCGCTCATGTCAGCGTTTCGGGTCGCGCGCCTCACACCGACCGCGCGAGCGCGCCGATCAGCAGGAGGATCGCGCCGACCACCGACAGCGGCACGACCCACAGGGTCGCGATGGTCACGGTCACGGTGAAGCCGACGCGCGGCGGCGCGAACTGGCGCGCCCGGGTCAGGTCGCCGACCTCGTCGATCCACCGGGCCGGCATCGTGACGCCCCGCCACGCGCCCGTCAGCCGGGAGAACAGGCGGACGCCTCCGCCGCCGGCCAACTGCTCCAAGACACCGCGCGTGTCGTCGGCGCGGTCGCTGAGATTGACCATGATCCCGAGCTCCGTGCCCAGTGCCTCGGGATCGTCGGCCGCCCGGATGATCTGACGGCGCTGCCAGCCGAAAGCGGTCAGGATCGCCGTCAGCACGAGGGTGAGGAGTCCGCAGAGCACGCCCGCAGTCCCGCCGATCGCAGAGGAGGCGAAACCCATCGCGATCAGGAAGGGGATCGGGAGGACCAGCAGGATCGCCGTCGGGATGCGCAGAATCCGCACCGCGAGGACGATGAGCGACGCGGCCTTGCGCGACGCCTCGCCCGTCTGGTCGTCGACCTGCGAGGTGAGCCGGGTCGTCGCCTCGTTCGCGCGCGTCCCCCACCCCTTCTTCCGCTCACGTGCCATGCCGCCAGCCTACGGTCCGTCCCGCCGGGGTGCGCTAGCGTCGCGCCGTGGCTGTGACTCTCGCGCTGTGCTCGGCGCTCGCCTACGGCGTCTGCGATTTCCTCGGCGGTCTGCTGTCGCGACGGGCGAGCGCCTGGCAGGTCGCGATCATGGTGCAGACCTCGTCGGCGGCCTTCACCTGGCTCGCGGTGCTGGTCACGGTCGGCCAGCCGACCCGCGAGCAGCTGCTCGTCGGCGCGCTCGCCGGCGTCGCGAACGGCATGGGCACCGCCTTCCTCTACCGGGGCTTCGCGCGAGGTCGCATGGGCGTCGTCGCGCCGGTGTCGGCGCTCGGCTCGGCGCTGGTGCCGCTCGTCGTGGGGCTGGCGCAGGGCGACGAGCCGTCGCGGCTCGCTTCGCTCGGCGTCGTCTGCGCCCTTCCGGCCATCTGGCTCATCGCCCGGCCCGCCGAGCACGATCACGCCGACGGTCCCAGCGGATTGGGCGACGCGCTGCTCGCCGGACTCGGCTTCGGCGTCTTCTTCGGGGCCATCGGCCAGGTGCCCGACGACGCCGGGTTCACACCGCTGGCGCTGTGCCAGACGGTCTCCATCGCGGGTGTCGTCGGCGCGGCGCTGCTGGCCCGTGAACGCGACTGGCGGCCGCGCGGACGGGCCGCCCTCTCGGCCGCCGCTCTCGGCCCGTTGGGGTTGACCGCTACGGCGACCTTCATGATCGCGACCCAGCACGGCATGCTCTCGCTCGTCTCGGTGATCGCCGCGCTCTACCCGGCCTCGACCGTGCTGCTCGCCTGGCTCGTCCTCAAAGAGCGGATCGGCCCGGCCCAGGCCGTCGGACTCGCGGCGGCGGCCGTCGCGGTCTCGCTCGTCGCCCTCGGCTAGGTTCGACCCGTGCGTATCGCGACCTGGAACGTCAACTCCATCCGCAGCCGGATCGACCGCGTCGTCGCTTTTCTCGAGCGTCACGACGTCGACGTGCTGGCCATTCAGGAGACGAAGTGCCGGGAGGACCAGTTCCCCGGACTGGCGTTGGAGGCGGCCGGTTACGAGTACGCGCACCTCGGGTTGAACCAGTGGAACGGCGTCGCGCTCATCTCGCGCGTCGGCCTGGAGGACGTGCGCACGCGTTTCGCCGACGACCAGCCGACCTTCGCCGACGTGCTGGAGCCGCGCGCCATCGGCGCGACCTGCGGCGGGGTCGACGTGTGGAGCCTGTACGTGCCGAACGGCCGCGAGCTCGACCACGACCACTACGCCTACAAGCTCGCCTGGCTGGAGTCGCTGCGCACCGCCGCCGAAGGCTGGCTGGCCGCCGACCCGCAGGCGCAGATCGCGTTGACCGGCGACTGGAACATCGCGCCGACCGACGACGACGTCTGGGACGCGGCGGTCTTCGCGGGCAAGACGCACGTGTCGGAGGCGGAGCGGGCGGCCTTCCGGTCCTTCGTCGACACCGGCTTCACCGACGTCGTCCGGCCGCACACCCCCGGCCCCGGCGTCTACACCTTCTGGGACTACCAGCAGTTGCGCTTCCCGAAGAAAGAGGGCATGCGCATCGACTACCACCTGTGCTCCCCTGCCCTCGGCGAGCGCGTGACGAAGGGCTGGATCGACCGTGACGAGCGCAAGGGCAAAGGCGCCAGCGACCACGCCCCGGTCGTGGTCGACCTGGACTAAACCTCGTCCCCGAAGACCTCGTCGAGGCTTTCGGCCGTCACGGCGGCGACCAGCCAAGCGTCGAGTCGGGCGAGGTCGGTCGTGCCTGTGACACGGTCGCGCACCTCCGGCGGCACGTTGAAGCCGCGGGCGGCGAGCACGGTCAGCACGTCACCGGCTCTCCCTTCCGCCTCGCCCTTCCGCCACCCTTTCTCGAACATCTGCTGGCTGTCCTCGCTGAAATACTGCCGAGGGATCTGTGTCGTCGTCATGTACCTGCTCCATTCCTCACGAACCGTCATGGACATCACGGCCTTGACAAGATCATGGTACGAAGTCGCCTGACTCGCGCCCAGTCTTTCGCGCAAGACCCCCATCGCCGCCACGTAGGCCGGAAATCCGTGCCGCGCCTGGCTCTCCCGCGCGTGCGCCAGCATGCCGAACACCGCCAGCTCGGGTGACTCCGCCGCTTCGTCGCGGTCGAGGATCAGCGGCAGATCGTCCGGCGTGACGACGAACCGATGGACCCGCACGCTGATGCCCGACGCGCCCAACTCCTCTCGGCACCGGGCGCCCGCCCTCGCGTCAGGGCAGTACACGACCAGCGCGGCGTCGACGCGCGCCTCGTTCTCCAGATGCGTCACATAGAGCGGCCAGGTCCAGCGCTTCTCCGGGTCCCAGGCGCGCTGCATCTCGAAGACCACCGCGAGCCTCGCCTCGCCGCCCGCGTCGGAGAACACGAACGCCGCGTCAGCGTGAAAGGTCCGTGGCTCGACCACACGGGACGCCTCGGAGAAAGGGGCCGCCGACAGCCCAGGGGACACGTCCACCCCGAAACGAGACGACAACAACTCAGGGATCAACTCGGGCGAACGACGGATCAACTCGATCACGACTTCATGGTCGACAGACGGCATGCGCCCGACTCAAGCGCAGATTCTCCGATCTGTCCTGCGTCTATCCACAGGTTTGTGAATCGCTCAGGCTGAGGTCTCCACCGCGTCCCGCCGCAGCACGGTGATGCGGCGCAGCGGGAGGAGGGAGGCGACCGCGACGGCCATGCCGAAGGCGAACAGGGCGAAGTAGTTCTGGCTGCCGTCGCCGATCACGTCGCCGGAGCCGATGGCGAGGAAGAGCGGGCCGAGCGCCGGGGCGAGCGACTGCGGGAGGGTCCGGGCGATGTTGAACAGGCCGAGGAACTGGCCCGCTCGCTCCCCCGGCACCGTCCGCAACACCAGGGCGAGGTCGACGGCGTAGTAGCAGCCGACGCCGACACCCACCGCGACCGTCGCGATCACGAAGGCGGTCAGGGAGGTGCCGACCAGTTTGAAGGCGGTGCCCGCCACGATGACGCCGATCGCGATGACGATCGGCCAGCCGTAGTTCCCGTGGCGCCCGACGAGACGTCCGGTGACGACCGCGGCCACCGCGCTGGCGACGGCGGCGAGCGCGGCGGTGGCCGCCACCCAGGTGGAGGCGCGCTCCTCGTCGAGGCCGACCCGGCGGATCAGGAAGAACAGCCCGTAGGCGATGACGAGGCCATAGGCCAGTTGGACGAGCAGACGTTGCGACCACACCCACCAGAACTGCCGCTGTCCGACGACCTCGCGCAGCATGGCGCGGGTCGAGACGCGCGCCCGCGGCTCGCTCGGCCGGGGCAGCCGTCGCAGGTGGAGGTAGGCGAGGAGCGTCACTGGGATCGCGGCCACTGCCATCGGGGCCATCACGGTTCCGGGATCCTTGGGGAGGAAGGTCGCCACGCCGAGGGCCGCGACCACCGACAGGACCGCCGCGCCGCCGAACCAGCCCGACACCCGCGCGCGGTCGGTCTCGGGCGTCTGGTCGGCGATGACCCCGTACAGGCCGGCGAAGGTCGAGTTGAAGGCGCCTTGAGCCAGGCACCAGAGGAGGGCGAGCTGCCACATGGTCGAGGCCTGCGCCAACAACAGCACGGTCGGCGCCCCGCCGATCACACCTCCGACCACCCAGGTGGCACGGACGCCTCCGGCCCGGTGCCGGGTGCGGTCGCTCAGCGCGCCGAAGAGGGCGTTGAAGACCATCGCCGACGCCGCGCCCAACGCCATGACCAGCGACAGCCTCTCCTCGGGAGTCCATGTCGAGTCGAATCGGTGGACGATGAGCGCCAGGCCGAGCAGGAGCGGGGCGGTGAGCGATCCCAACGCCACGAACTCCACCACGACGATGGACAGGAGAGTCAGAGCGGGCAGTTTCGGCGATTCCACAGAGTCCACCGGCTCACCCTGCCACGCCAGCTCCCCTCCCGTCCCAGATTTGCGCCAAGTTCAACCGTTTTCACCCCCTCGAACGGTTGAACTCAGCGCACATCTGGCGCTCGGGCAGCCCCGACGTCAGGCGAGATGCCAGACCAGCGCCTCGCCGTCGCCGTGAAGCCGGACCGTGGGTTCGGGGGCGAGCAGGCGCAGTTCGTCGCCGGGGCCGAGCGACTGGCCGTCGACGTCGATCACTCCGCGCGTGACGTGGACCAGCAGCCGCGCCTCGACCTCGATCTCCACCTGCTCGACCGGTCGCACGACCTCCAGCCACCCGGCGGCCCGGACCTCGACGGCGCGGTGACGTCCCGGACCGTCGGGGATGTCGAGCGAGGCGTACTCGGGGGCGCCCCAGTGCTCCGAGCGCAGCATCATCTGGACGAAGGTCAGCGGGCGGATGTCGGAGGCGTTGCGCTCGCTGTGCTCGGCCCCGGATCCCGCCGAGAGCCGCTGGGTGACGCCGGGCTCGACGACGCCGCCGTGGCCGGTGGAGTCCTGGTGGGCGAGCGCCCCGTCGGTCACCCAGGTGACGATCTCGACGTCCTCGTGCCGGTGGGTGTCGTAGCCGGCGCCGGGGTCGAGGTGTTCGGTGTTGATCGCCGCGAGGGCGCCCCAGCCGACGTTGCTCGGATCGTAATGCGCGCCGTAGCTGAAGGAGTGGCGGGTCTCGATCCCGTCGGCGCGAGTGAGGAACCGCCGCGCGGCGGGTCGCAGCTCACGCATAGCCGAGCTCGTGGAGTCGGTCGTCGTCGATGCCGAAGTGGTGGGCGATCTCGTGGACGACGGTGATGCGGACTTCCTCGATGACGTCCTGCTCGGTCTCGCAGATGGCGAGGGTGGGGCGGCGGTAGATCATAATGCGGTCGGGCAGGACGCCGCTGTAGTTCGTGTCGCGCTCGGTGAGGGCGATGCCGTCGTAGAGACCGAGCAGGTCGGGGTCCTCGGGCGGCGCGTCGTCCTCGACGAACAGCACGACGTTGTCGAGAAGCCGGGTGAGTTCCGGCGGCACCGACGCGAGCGCCGCCTCCGCCAGTTCCACGAACCGGTCCTCGTCCACCTCGATCACGCCCCCATCCTGCCAGCCGCCCGGGAGGTATTCAGCAACCTCTCACCGCCCAGGGAGGTAGCTGAGGTACCGGATACGAGCGCGGAAGGGTTGCTCGGCTACCTCCGACGCGACCATTCGGTTGTCCACGTACCGCCCGCCCGTGCCGCCACCCGGCGCGGAGCCGACCGCTATGCTGTGCCCGCGCCCCCTTCGTCTAGCGGCCTAGGACGCCGCCCTTTCAAGGCGGTAGCGCGGGTTCGAATCCCGTAGGGGGTACCAAGACTTCCCTATCACAGACGACGCCGTCATAAAGCGCGTCAAAGTCAAGGGAGCCGCCCTCCTTGATGGAGGTTGACGTAGAACGAAATGCCTCCGCGAGGACGAGCGGGCGTGGCGGTCGCACCCTCACCGACGACCATGTACAGTGGTGCTCGTTGTTTGGCGTTTGTTGTACCAGTGTTGCTGTGTGACCGACCGCGTTCCGCG
The DNA here is from genome assembly GCF_047606445.1 of Aeromicrobium sp. Lineage (GTDB taxonomy): Bacteria > Actinomycetota > Actinomycetes > Propionibacteriales > Nocardioidaceae > Aeromicrobium. The sequence goes on from NZ_JASGEK010000002.1 coordinate 32,913, forward strand.
GTCTTTCTCGTTCTTCATTCGGTTGATGCGCGTCGCGACCCCGTCGCACGTCACCGTGGCGTGCGCATGAACGAAGGAGAAATTATGGCTACCGGAACTGTGAAGTGGTTCAACGCTGAGAAGGGCTACGGCTTCATCGCGCCCGACGCCGGCGGCGAGGACCTGTTCGCCCACTACAACCAGATCCAGGGTTCGGGCTACCGCACCCTCGACGAGAACCAGAAGGTCGAGTTCGAGGTCGAGCAGGGCCAGAAGGGCCTGCAGGCCGCTCAGATCCGCGCGATCTGAGTTCTGAACTCACGCAGAACGCCCCGTCCACTCCGGTGGGCGGGGCGTTCGCCGTTCCTCGGGCACAATGAGCCCATGCCCGTCGGCCGCTACGCACCCTCCCCCTCGGGCGACCTGCACGTCGGCAACCTGCGCACCGCCGTCCTCGCGTGGCTGTTCGCACGGGCCACCGGCCGCCGCTTCGTGATGCGCGTCGACGACCTCGACCGCGTGCGCCCCGGCGCGGCCGAGCGACAACTCGCCGACCTCGCGGCCCTCGGGCTCGACTGGGACGACCCCGTCCTGTTCCAGAGCGAACGTCTGGACGCCTATGCGAGCGCCGTCGACCGACTCGTCGCCGAAGGACGCACCTTCGAGTGCTTCTGCACCCGCCGTGAGATCTTGGAGGCGCCGACCGCGCCCCACCAGCCGCCCGGTGCCTACCCGGGGACCTGCCGCGACCTTACCGACGCCCAGCGCGACGAACGCCGCCAGACCCGCCCCGCCGCGATCCGGCTGCGCGCCGACGTCGCCGAATGGACGGTCGCCGACGTCCTGCACGGCGAGGTGTCCGCCTCCGTCGACGACCTCGTGCTGCGGCGCGGCGACGGGATTCCCGCCTACAACCTCACAGTCGTGCTCGACGACGCCCACCAGGGAGTCGACCAGGTGGTGCGCGGCGACGACCTGCTCGCCTCCGCGCCACGCCAGGCCTATCTCGCCTCGCTGCTCGGCCTGCCGGCCCCGGAGTACGCGCACGTTCCGCTCGTGCTCAACACGGACGGGAAGCGCCTCGCCAAACGTGACGGCGCGGTGACGCTCGCCGAACTGGCCGAGCGCGATGTCGACGTCCTGCGTCTCATCGGCGACTCCCTCGGACTCGCCGGAGACGGACCGGCCGACTGGCTCGCCGAGTTCGACCCCGCCCGACTCCCTCGCGCGCCGTGGGTGGTCACACCTCCCGTGTGAGGTGCTCCTCCAGCAGCCTCGTCACGACCTCCGGCTGCTCCAAGGGGCTCAGATGCCCGGCTCCGGGAATGATCTCCAGCCAGGAGCGCGGGATCTCGTCGGCGATGACCTCGGCCTTCGCCACCGGAGTCGCGACGTCGCGCTCGCCGGTCGCGACGAGCGTCGGCGCGGTGATGACGCCGATCTCCGGCAGGATCGGCTCACGGTCGGTGACGCCGAGGATCGCCTGACGCATGCCGCCCCGCGGCACCTTCTTGAGCATCGCGATCCACTCATCGATCGTCGCGCGCCCCTCCGGCGACGCGATGAAAGCCTCCGAGAACATGATCGGCTCGACCTTCTTGGCGACCAGGCCGATGCCGAGCCAGCGGTAGACCTTGGCGAGCGTGCGGTACCGGGGAGCCTTCTCCGGGTCCTCCGGGCCGGCGCTCGTGTCGAGCAGCGCCAGCGTCTCGATCCGTCGCGGGTGACGCGACGCGAAACGCATGCCGACGAATCCGCCCATCGACAAACCGACATAGTGGACGCGGTCGAGGCCGAGCGCGTCGAGCACGCCGACGAGGTCGTCGCAGAGGGTGTCCATGTCGTAGCCGCCGAGCGCGGGCGGCGTCTGACCCTGGCCTCGCCAGTCGATCGTCACGCAGCGGTAACGGTCTTTCAAGGCGTCGACCTGATGGTGGAACATCCATCCGCTGAACAGCAGCCCGTGGCCGAAAACGACCGCTGGACCGTCGCCGCCGGTGTCGGTGACGTGGACCTGCGTGCCGTTGACTTCGAGAAGAGGCATGGGGGAACTTTCCCACATCGGGGAGTCGCCGCACGGCGTCGCTCCCACGAAAGGGTTGACATAGTTTGTGAGTCATCACTAACTTATTGGCATGTCACCCCGCATGTCCGCCGCCGAACGCCGCGTCGCCGTGCTCCAGGCCGCCATCGCCGAGTACGGGAAGTCCGGCATGCACGCGACCTCCACCGAGGCCATCGCCGCCGCCGCCGGCATCTCCCAGCCCTATCTCTTCCGGCTCTTCGGCACCAAGGTCGAGCTGATCGCGGCCGCCATCGAGCACCACACCTCGATCCTGCGCGCGAAGTTCCGCGAGGCCGCCGAGCACCGTCCGGAGGGCGTCTCCCCGTTGCAGGCGATGGGCGCGGCCTATCTGGAGTTCATGGTCGAGGACCCCAACGAGCTGCGCTGCCAACTCCACACTTGGGCCGCCGCGAGCGACCCGGAGATCAAAGAGATCGCCCAGCGCACCTATCGCGAGATCTGGGACGACGTGGCCACGCTCAGCGGAGCCGACCCCGCCACCGTCCGTGCCTTCATGGCCCACGGGATGCTGCTGACCGTCGTCGGCGCGCTCGACCTGCCCGAACTGTTCGGCGACCCCGCCGACGTCCTCAAGGAGTTCTGATGTTCGACGCCCTCGCCCGCCTCGCCACCTCCCGACCCTGGCGCGTGCTCGCCGTCACCGGCGTGTTCATGCTCGTCGCCGCCGTGCTCGGCGGCCCGGTGACCGGCCTGCTCAACGCCGACACCGACTCCTTCTCCGACACGAAGTCCGACAGCTGGACTGCGCTCGAACGCGTCGCCGAGGCCAGCGGGCTGGAGGCGTCGCCGTCGATCATGGCGTTGGTGGACACCGGCGGCACCGAGGCGCAGGAGGCCGTCACCGATCTGTTCGCCGACCGGGAGTCCATCGGACTCGTCGCGGGCGGACCCGAGGCCGGGCCGCCCTTCGTCTCCGACGACGGCGACCTCACCTACTACGCGGTCTTCTTCACCGACGAGGCCGATATCGACGCTGAGACCGAGGTGCTGCGCGAGGAGTTGGCGCAGATCGACGGCGTGACCACCGGCGGCATGGCGGTCGCCTTCCAGCAGGTCAACGACCAGGTCGAGCACGACCTCGTCACCGCCGAGATGATCGCCTTCCCGGTGCTGTTCATCGTGGCGCTGCTGGTGTTCCGCTCGGCCGTCTCGGCGCTGTTGCCGCTGCTCGTCGGCGGCATGACGATCGTGACGTCGATGCTGGTCGTGCGCGGCATCAACGAGACCTTGGAGATCTCGGTGTTCGCGCTCAACTTGATCACCGGACTCGGCCTGGGCCTGGCGATCGACTACTCGCTATTCATGGTCTCGCGTTTCCGTGAGGAGTTGGAGCGGGTCGGACCGGGCGCGGAGGCGGTGCGCCGCACGGTCGCCACGGCGGGCCGCACGGTGCTCTACTCGGCGGTCACCATCGCCGGCGCGGGGCTGTCGCTGCTGGTCTTCCCGCTGCGCTTCCTGTACTCGATGGGCGTCGGTGTGACGGTCGTGGCGCTGGCGTCGGCGGCGGTCAGCCTGCTGGTGCTGCCAGCCCTGTTCGCGGTGCTGCAGCATCGGGTCAACTCGGGGGCTCCGGCGCGCTGGAAGCGGGCGCAGCAGGCTGAGGCGAGCCAGGAGCACCGCGGGTTCTGGTATCGGCTGGCGCAGTCGGTCATGCGGTACCGGTTCGCCACGGCGGCGGCCGGGGCGGCGGTGCTGCTGGCGCTCGGCGCGCCCTTCCTCGGTGTGAAGTTCACCGGCGTCGACGCCGGCGTGCTGCCCGAGGACGCCTCGGCACGCATCGTCATCGACACCCTCGACGCGGAGTTCACCGGCGTCGACGCCGGGGCGATGCCGGTGGCGGTCGAGGCGCCCGAGCGCGACGCGGCCGAGGTCGAGGAGTTCGCGCGGGAGATCGCCGACCTCGACGGGGTCGAGACCGTCGTGCCGCCGCGCTACCTCGGCGACGACCTGTGGCAGCTCGACGTGCTGCCCGTCGGCGAGCCGCTGGACGAGTCGACCGTCGACCTCGTCCACGACATCCGCGCGCTCGACGGCCCCGGCACGGTGCTGGTCAGCGGGACCGCGGCCGACCAGGTCGACCAGATGGCGGCCATCGCCGACAAGATCCCGGCCGCGCTGCTCATCTTGTGCGCGCTGACCTTCGTCACCCTGTTCCTGATGACCGGGTCGGTGGTGCTTCCGGTCAAGGCGCTGCTGATGAACCTGCTGACGATCAGCGCGACCTTCGGCATCCTCGTGACGATCTTCCAGTGGGGCCACCTGGAGGGCCTGCTGGGCTTCACCAGCTCGGGGGCGTTGGAGTCGACGCAGCCGGTGTTCATCTTCGCGGTGGTCTTCGGCCTGTCGACCGACTACGCGGTGCTCCTGCTGACCCGGATCAAGGAGGCGCGCGACCACGGCGCCGGCGAGCGGGAGGCGGTGGCGCTCGGCCTGCACCGCACCGGCCGCATCGTGACGGCGGCGGCGCTGCTGTTCGCCATCGCGCTGGGGGCCTTCGCGACGAGCGAGATCGTGTTCATCAAGGAGCTCGGCATCGGCGTCGCGGCGGCGGTCCTGATCGACGCGACGATCGTCCGCGCGCTGCTGGTCCCGTCGCTGATGGCGATGCTCGGACGCGCCAACTGGTGGGCCCCGAAACCCCTGCGCCGCCTGCACGACCGCATCGGCCTGCGCGAGGGGTGACCCCCTGACAGCGGCCCGCGGAGGCATGGGCTAGAGTTGCGTTCGCGCTTCGGCGCACTGCAACACAAGGCCCCGTGGCGCAGTTGGTTAGCGCGCCGCCCTGTCACGGCGGAGGTCGCGGGTTCGAGTCCCGTCGGGGTCGCAGGTCGAAGAAGCTCCCACCTGAATACGAAGGTGGGAGCTTCTTCAATTCTTAAGCACTGCCGGGACGAGAACCCGTGAAGCGGTGGGGGTGCCCCCTGCTCGCAGCGAGGAACGAGCGGAGAGCTCGGGGATCGAGTCCCGTCGGGGTCGCAGATCGCGAAAGCCCCTCTCCGAATACGAGGAGAGGGGCTTTCGTCGTTCTTACCAGGATGATGCTTCACGGCTGCCATCGCGACCGCGACACATCATCCTGCGTCCCCGGCCGCATGATGGGAGCTTTTCTCCGCTCCCACCCTCAGTAGGTGGTCTCGGGGAGGGCATGGTCGGAGGGGCGGGGACGCTCGTCGTGGCGGACGTCGGCGGAGAAGACGAGCTGGTCGGCGAGGTAGAACTCGACCCGGCTCGCCTGTGGCAGCAAGTTCATCGCCGACTGCGGCTCGATCCACTCGCGCCAGCCGTCGTTGGAGACGACCGCGACCCGGGCGCCGTTGTCGCGCTGGCCTCGGAACAGCACCGGCCCGAAGCCCGCGTCACGGATCGACAGCGCTTGACGGCTCAGCCCCGGAAGGTCGGCGGTGACGGTGGCCTGCTCACGGCCGAACAGGAAACGCGCCTCCTCAGGCACGTCGATCTGCCCCGACGCTCCGTCGGCCAACTCCCAGGACACCGTGAACATGCCTCGATTGTCCCCCACTTCGCCGAGGAATCAAGGGCATCGGCGACGCGTCGCGGGTGGTTCTAGGGGTTAATGCCCGGAACTGTGGCGGTGATGACCGAGCCGTCGGCCCGCCGTCGGCCCGGGACCGGCGCGGGACCGCCCGCCAGCCGCGGACCCTGTCCGTCGAGCGCGACCGCGACCGGCGCGCCCGCCCGCACGACCACGGCCTCGCCGCGCACCGACAGCCGTGCCTCGTCGCCGTCCTCGACCGTCAACTCCACCTCGTCAACCCGCACCACGACACGCACTCGTGTGCCCTCCAACGTCACCCGGTAGGCCAGCTCGTCCCACTCGGCCGGCAGTCGGGGGTCGATCGAGAACGCACCGCCGTGGTCGCGGAAACCGCCGAAGCCGCAGGCCAGCGCGCTCCACACGCCGCCCACCGAGGCGACGTGCACGCCGTCGGCGGTGTTCTGGTGCCGGTCGGCGAGGTCGACGTACAGCGCCGAGCAGAAGTACCGGTAGGCGAGGTCGGCGTATCCGACCTCGGCGGCCATGATCGACTGCACGACCGCCGACAGCGTCGAGTCGCCGGTGGTGATCGGGTCGTAGTACTCGAAGTCGGCGCGTTTCTGCTCCGCCGTGAACTGGTCGCCCTGCAGGAACAGCGCCAGCACGACGTCGGCCTGCTTGAGCACCTGGAAGCGGTAGATGACGAGCGGGTGGTAGTTGAGCAGCAGCGGGCGCTTGTCGAGCGGCGTGCGGTCGAGGTCCCACACCTCGCGCTCCAGGAAGTGCGCGTCCTGCGGGTGCACGCCGAGGTGCTCGTCGAAGGGGATGGCGATGTCGCGGGCGGCCCGCTCCCACTGCGCCACCTCGTCGTCGGTCAGGCCCAGCCGTCGCACGACCTGCGCGTACTCGGGCCCGTCGCTCTCGGCCAGCTCCCGCACGACCGACGCCGCCCGGGCGAGGTTGAAACGCGCCATGACGTTGGTGAAGAGGTTGTCGTTGACGACCGTCGTGTACTCGTCGGGACCGGTGACCCCGTGGATGTGGAAGGTGCTGTCGCCCTCGGAACGCCAGAAGCCGATGTCCACCCACATGCGCGCGGTCTCGACCAGGATGTCAATACCCTCACGGATGAGAAAGTCAACGTCCCCGGTGGCCCGCGCATACTGGCTCAACGCATAGGAGATGTCGGCGTTGATGTGGTACTGCGCCGTGCCCGCCGCGTAGTACGCCGAGGCCTCCTCGCCGTTGATCGTGCGCCAGGCGTAGAGCGCGCCGTCCTGCGCCAACTCACGCGCGCGGCGGCGGGCGTGGTCGAGCAGCTGGTGACGGAAGCGCAGCGCCGAGCGGGCCGACTGCGGGCTCGTGTAGGTGAGGAAGGGCAGGACGTAGATCTCGGTGTCCCAGAAATAATGGCCGCTATATCCCGATCCCGTGACACCTTTGGCAGGAAAACCCCATCCCTCTGCCCGTGCGGAGGCTTGGAGGATCTGGAACAGGTTCCAGCGGACCGCCTGCTGGACGGCCGACTGGCCCGGGATCTCGACGTCGGAGCGCTCCCAGAAGCCCGCCAGCCAGTCCCGCTGGTCGGCGTACTGCCGCTCGACGCCCTCCTCCTGGACCCGGTCGAGCGTGCGGCGGCAGCGGTCGAGCAGCTCGCGCACCGGCACCCCGCGCGAGGTGTGATAGGCGACGACCTTGGTGAGCCGGATCGGCTCGCCCGGCTGGGCGTGGACCCGGTAGGTCATCTTGGCGAGGTCGTCCTCGGCGGCCACCCGCGCGGTGACGTCGTTGGCGGTGTCGAGGTGGTGGTCGGCGACGACGGCGAGGGTCATGCCGCTGTCGTGGGTGCGGTAGCCGAGCTCGACCCGCCCGGCCTCGACGTCGCCCGCGTGGTGGCGCGGCTCCAGCACCCGGCGGTCGAGCGTCTCGCTCTTGCGCGGGTCGACGCCCTCGCCCATCGCCTTGGACCGCACGTGGTACTCGTCCTCGCCGTCCTGCCGGTTGAGGATCTGCGAGCTGATGGCGACCGGCGCGGCATCGTCGAGCAGCGTCACCTCGAAGGTGAGCACTGCGAGGTGGCGCTGCGCGAAGGACACCATGCGGCTCGACCGTACGCGCACGCGCTTCCCCGCCGGCGTGCGCCAGACGAGCTCGCGGCGCAGCACCCCCTCGCGGAAGTCGATCGCCCGCTCGTACTCCAGCAAGTCGGCGATCGGCAGCAGCAGCGGCTCGTCGTCCACGTACAGCCGGATCACCTTGGCGTCGGGGGCGTTGACGATGGTCTGCCCGACCCGCGCGAAACCGAACGCCTCCTCGGCGTGATGGATCGGCCAGGTCTCATGGAAGCCGTTGACGAAAGTGCCGTGGGCGTGTGAGTCACGGCCCTCCTCGACGTTGCCGCGCAGGCCCAGATAGCCGTTGCCGACGGCGAACAGCGTCTCGGTGACGCCCTGGTCGGCGGCCTCGAAGCGCGACTCGACGAGCCGCCACTCGTCGACGGGGAAACGGGTGCGATCCAGCGGGTCGGCCACCGGGGGCGCCTCGTGGGACGGGCTCACAGCAGTTCCTCCAGGTCGGCGACGACGAGATCGGCTCCATGATCGCGCAGCGCGTCGGCGCCCGCGCCCCGGTCCACGCCGACGACGAGGCCGAAGTCGCCGGCCGCGCCCGCCTGGACGCCGGAGATCGCGTCCTCGAAGACGACCGCGCGCGCGTGCGGGACGCCCATCAGGTCGGCGGCGTGCTGGTAGGTGTCGGGGGCCGGCTTGCCGGGCAGGCCCGCCTCGGCCGCGACCACGCCGTCGACGATCAGCTCGAACTCGTCGATCATGCCCGCCGCCCGCAGCACCGCCGGAGCGTTGCGCGAACTCGACACGATGGCCCGGCGCACCCCCCGCTCGGCCAGCGCCGCGACGAGCGCGACCGAGCCGGGATAGGGCGCGACACCCTCCTCGGCGAGCAGCGCGGCGAACACCTCGTTCTTGCGATTGCCGAGCCCGCAGACCGTCTCGGCCTCCGGCCCGTCCGACGGGTCGCCCTCGGGCAGCTCGACGCCGCGCGAGGCGAGGAAGGACCGCACGCCGTCGTAGCGGGGTTTGCCGTCGACGTAGCGGTGGTAGTCGGCGTCGGTGTACGGCTCGGCGATCCCCCACTCTTCCGCACTGCGCTCATTCAAGAACGTGTTGAACATGCGCTCCCACGCCCGCATATGCACCTCAGCGGTCGGCGTGATCACCCCGTCGAGGTCGAACAGCGCCGCGTCGTAGTCGGTCCAGTCCAGCGTCGATACGTCCACCCCACGAGCCTAGGCGGGGCGTGTGACGGGCGGGTGAACGACTCTCAGCCGTCCGCGCTCTCCCAGTCTCCCGGCCAGGCGTCGCGGAGGAAGGGCTCGGCGGCGTCGAGTTCCGCCGACCTGAGTCGCGGGCTGCCGTAATACCAGGCGCCGACAGCGCAAACGGCCAGGGCGAGCCACGCTCCGATCTCCGTCAGCCCGTCACGCGTCAGCATGGTCACCACGACCAAGGCGCCCACCCCGAGGAAGAGCGCGGTGAGCAGCCACATCAGGCGGTGGACCCGCAGTGTCACGTTCAGCTCCCCGTCAGGACGCAGACGTGCCACAGCCACAGCGGTCGTCCACGCCCTGAGGCCGAAGCGTTGGGCGAACGTGACACGGAAACGCCCGCGCCGCCATGAGCGGTGGCGTGTGACGATGTCGACGCAGGGATGATCGGAGACCCATTGCGTCTCAGCGCGCCAGTGCTTCAGGCTTTGGCTCGTCAGAGGCGACAGACGCACCCGATAGCGCCGTGGAGCGGCCGACCGTCGGGACACAGTCCGAGCATACTGGCGCGCCGCCACGACCGTCGGCCACGCACACGTCCCTCAGTCGAGGCCCAGCACGTGCCGCCAATGTTCCTCGGAGGTCAGCTCCGGATGGGCGGCACGCCACCGCTCGGCGGCATTCGGACCCTCCTTGCGCAGCCGCTTGAGCATCCGTCGGCTCTCCTTGGCCAGCCGCAGTGTCTCCTCGCGCGAGTAGCGGCGCACCCGGAAGGCGTCTTGGGCCCGGTCGATCGTCACCACGGTGCGATAGGAGCTGCACTGCCACCACGCTGCCGTCGACGGCACCGCGACCGCGTCCCCCAGATTGCCCCGCCACTGACCGACGAAACGCCGCCACGACGCCTTCGCGGCATCCTTGGGCACGGCGTTCCCATGGGACACCCGTACCTGCCCGAGCCCCTGCTCTTGGAGCTCCGCCGCAGTCAGTCGGTGGGTGTCCGGGTACTCCTGACGCAGCCGTGCGACCTTCGGCAGGTCGTCGGCGCAGCCCTCTTCGAGGATGCGCGGCCCTTCCAAGAACTGCTCCGCCGCGAACAAGATGGTCGCGACGTGTCCGTACCGGAACTCGATCAGCAGGTGGCGTAGCCGCAGCGACAGCTTCTCCACCACTCCGTCCGGCACGAGGCCGGTGTGGATCGAGGCGTTGATCAGCGCGTTGCGGATCGAGAAGAAAGCGACCGGGTTGTCCCAGTCCTTGAGGTCGAAGTCGGCGTGCCAGACGGCCGCGCCGGGCAAGGTGACCGTGGACACGCCTGCCGCCCGCGCGCGCACGCCCATCTCGATGTCGTCGCCTTGGAAGAAGATCGGCAGCGGCAGGCCGATCCGGTCGATCACTTCCAGCGGGATCAAACACAACCACCAGGCGTTGTACTCGACGTCGACCCGACGGCTCGGTAACGCGGTCAGCAAGTCGAGGCCGTGCGCGTCCGGATCGACGGGGACGCCCGCGTGCAGGTCGGAGAAATCAGTCTGCTCGCCGTGGGTCAGCAGCACCGACGGATGGTGCAGGTTGAGCATCTGTCCGCCGACGATCGTCAGATCGCGTCGGTGCGCGTCGAAGGCGATCAGCCGTAGCAGCGACTCGGGTTCGAGCTGGACGTCGTCGTCCATCAGGATCACCGAGGTGTCAACGCGGCCGGTCAACGCGGTCACCTCGAGCATGCCGCGGGTGAATCCGCCGACGCCGCCGAGGTTGCCCTGATGGAACATCCGCAGCCGACCGTCCAGCGCCGCGCTGATCTGGTCGAATCCGTCGACGTCGACGACACGGTCGGAACCCTGGTCGACCACCACGATGTGGTCGACGGCGCCGAGCACCTGCGGCGCGGCGGCCAGACGGGCGAGGTTCGCCGCGCAGTCGGCCGCGCGGTTGAAGGTGCAGATAACGATCGCGTACGAGCGCCGACGGCCGTCGCGGACCGCCTCGATCCGCACGTCGCCGATCTCCAGCGGGTCGGCCTGCGCGTTCGCCTCGATCCAGAGGTGCCCCGACTCCAGGTAGTGGTCGACCAGCACGCGCAGCCGCAGCTCGACCGGCTCCTCGGCGTCCACGCGCTCCTCGTGGGCCAGACGCTCGCCGGGCAGGTGGTCGTCGACCAGAACCCGCACCCGGCCGCGTCCACGGGCGGTCAGCACGACGTCGAGCTCGTCGACCAGCGTCCACCGCTGGAGGTAGGACAGCGGGACGCGTCCGAAGTAGGTGCGTGTGCTGAGCGTGGACCACGGTTCCAACCGCGCCGTGGACCGATCGCAGACGACAGCGCCCGTCGTGGCGGCGTACAGTCCTGTCGGCACGGCATCCAAGGGCGAGAAGTGAATCCGTTGGATCACTCGGGGACCGGAGTCGGCGGCGGGTGGGAAGATAGACACGCCGAAAGCCTAGACGCGACAGGCTGACACCAGCGTCCTGGCCAGGCGCGCGGCGGCGCTGGTGGCTGACGGACTTTTGTTAGCCTCTCGCCATGCTCCGCCGCCGCGCCGCCCGCAGCCCTCGCGTCTATCTCATCGGCGTCGCGGGCCACCCCAACTTCGGCGACGAGGCGATCACCGTCGGCTGGCTCCGTTGGCTGGCCCGTCACCGCCCGCGCCACGAGGTCTGGCTCGACGTCCCCAATGCGTCGGGAACCGCGGCGCTGCACCACCGGGAGCATCCGCGGTTGGTGATCGTGGACACGATGCACCGTCTCGGCTGGGAGGCGCCTGACGTCTCTGCGGTCGAAGCGGTCGTCGAGCACGCCCGAGCGGTGCTGCGCGAGCCGTTTCGGGCGCCTCGCTGGCTCGCCGGCCTCGAGGCGCTGTTAGGCGCCGACGTGGTGCACGTCCTCGGCGGCGGCTATCTGAACGCGCGGCACGCGCCTGCTGCCTCGGTCGGCGCAACGCTGGCCTGGATGGCCGAGCACACCGAGAGCCGGACCGCGATCACCGGAGCTGGCCTGACGCCGAGCGACGAACGGCTCGACGCCTTGTGGCGGGAGGCCGCCGACCACCTCGACGTGGCGACCGTGCGCGATCCGGAGTCGGCGCGCGTCCTGCCGGGGGCCGAGCTGGCACCGGACGACATCTGGCTGGGCGGCGCCGCCCAGCATGTCGCCACCGGCCAGCGCCACCCCGAGGTGATGGTGCTGGCGCAGGGCGACGGGCACGAGCGACTGGACGAACTCACCGACATGGTCGAGGCTCAGCTTCGCCACTGGGGAGTGCGGGGCGGCGACTACGGCGTGGTCGAGGCGAACCCGCCCGTCGACGGTTTTATCCGCGCGGAGTTGGAGCGGCGTCTCGGCCCCCATATCTTCTACTCGTTCAGGGAGGCGCACCGACACGGTCTGCCCGCGCAACCCGGTCAACGGTGGCTGTCGACGCGCTACCACCCTCACCTGTTGGCCGCCGCGAGCGGTGCGCAGGGCGTGGCGGTCTCGGTCGCTGACGGTTATTACGACGTCAAACACCAGGCGGTGCTCGCCGCGGGGTCGCAGTGGCCGCTCGTGAGGCTCGGCGACGACCCGGTCGAGGCCGGCTCGGCGGGCTCGCTTCCCGCCCGGCGTGACGAGCACGAGCGCGCGCTGCACGCGATCGCGTCACGGATCTACGCCTGACGACACGGGGCCCGTCCGGATCGTTCCGGACGGGCCCCGCGGTCAGGACGTCGCTCAGTGGGCGTGGCCCGCGTGGGCGTCGCCCTCGTCCTCGGCGGGCTTCTCAGCCACCAAGGTCTCCGTCGTCAGCAGCATCGCGGTGATCGACGCGGCGTTGACGAGCGCCGAGCGGGTCACCTTGACCGGGTCGAGGATGCCCTGCGCGAGCAGGTCGCCGTACTCGCCGGTGGCCGCGTTGTAGCCCTCGCCGGACTCGCGGACCTTGGACACCACGACCTCGCCGGAGACGCCGCCGTTGCGGGCGATCCACTCCAGCGGGGCGTCGGCGCCCTTGCGGACGATCCGCACGCCGACCGCCTCGTCGCCGGTCAGGCCGAGGTCGTCGTCGAGCACCGAAACGGCGTGGACCAGCGCGGAGCCGCCGCCGGGGACGATGCCCTCCTCGATGGCCGCGCGGGTCGCCGAGACGGCGTCCTCGATGCGGTGCTTCTTCTCCTTGAGCTCGACCTCGGTGGCCGCGCCGACCTGGATGACGCAGACGCCGCCGGCCAGCTTGGCGAGGCGCTCCTGCAGCTTCTCGCGGTCCCAGTCGGAGTCGGTGTTCTCGATCTCGGCCTTGATCTGCGCGACCCGGCCGGCGACCTCGGCGCTGTCGCCGCCGCCGTCGACGATCGTGGTGCCCTCCTTCGACACGACGACGCGGCGGGCGGTGCCCAGCACGTCGAGGTCGACCGAGTCGAGCTTGAGGCCGACGTCGGGGGTGACGACGGTGCCGCCGGTGAGCACGGCGATGTCCTGCAGGATCGCCTTGCGGCGGTCGCCGAAGGCCGGGGCCTTGACCGCGACCGAGGTGAAGGTGCCGCGGATCTTGTTGACGACGAGCGTGGACAGCGCCTCGCCCTCGACGTCCTCGGCGACGATGAAGAGGGTCTTGCCGGCGGCGATGACCTTCTCCAGCAGCGGCAGCAGGTCGGCGACGGCCGAGATCTTGCCGCTGTGCAGCAGGATGTACGGGTCGTCGAGCACGGCCTCCATGCGCTCGGCGTCGGTCACCATGTAGGGGCTCAGGTAGCTCTTGTCGAACTGCATGCCCTCGGTGAACTCGAGCTGCGTGCCGAAGGCGTTGTGCTCCTCGACGGTGATGACGCCGTCCTTGCCGACCTTCTCGAAGGCCTCGGCGATGAGCTCGCCGATGTGGCTGTCGCGGCTCGACACGGTGGCGACCGAGCTCATGTCCTTGACGTCGTCGACGGCGCGGGCGGTCTCGTGCAGCTTCTCGGTGACCGCGGCGACGGCCTTCTCGATGCCGGCCTTGAGGCCGACCGGGTTGGCGCCGGCGGCCACGGCGCGCAGGCCCTCGTGGACCATCGCCTGGGCCAGGACCGTCGCCGTCGTGGTGCCGTCGCCGGCGACGTCGTTGGTCTTGGTGGCGACCTCCTTGGTCAGCTGGGCGCCGAGGTTCTCGAACGGGTCGTCGAGCTCGATGTCACGGGCGACGGTGACGCCGTCGTTGGTGATCGTGGGCGAGCCCCACGACTTGTCGAGCACGACGTAGCGGCCCTTGGGGCCGAGGGTGACCTTGACGGTGTCGGCGAGCTTGTCGACGCCGCGCTCCAGGGCGCGGCGGGCGTTCTCGTCGAACTCCAGGATCTTGGGCATGGAAGCCACCTTTCGCGGAGTGAAAATTGGATGGAGTCTGGGAAATCGAAGATGTGAGGGGACGCGAGAGCCCCGGCGCTCACAGGGAGCACCGGGGCCACGGGCGTCAGGAGATGACGGCGAGGACGTCGCGCGCGGAGAGGATCAGGTAGTCCTCGCCGGCGTGCTTGACCTCGGTGCCGCCGTACTTGCTGAAGATGACCTTGTCGCCGACGGCGACGTCGAGCGGGACGCGGTTGCCGTTGTCGTCGACACGACCGGGGCCCACGGCCACGACCTCGCCCTCCTGCGGCTTCTCCTTGGCGGTGTCCGGGATGACGAGTCCGGACGCGGTGGTCTGCTCGGCCTCGCTCGTCTTGATGATGAGACGGTCCTCGAGCGGCTTGATCGTCGACACTGGTCGACCTCCCCTTCGTGATGAATGGAGTCGGGTGAACATTCGGAAGGTGTGCGCGTCGTCGCGGTGCCGCGCACGTTGGCAATCTCAGGGCGAGAGTGCCAATTCGGAATGTAGCACGTCGCTGGCACTCACCCAAGCCGAGTGCTAAAAGTGGGCCGAGAATTGGACTAGGGTCTTCTCTATGGACCTGGCGACCTTCGAGCGGCTGCTGGACCTCGAAGGCCAGGAGCTGCTGGCGGCGCTCGCCGACGCCACCGACGACGACGACCTCGCGCTCGGCGCCCGGCTGCGCCGCGACCACGACGGCGACCTCGTCGCGGCGGCTATGACGCAACGACGGCTGCGGGCGAGAGCGGCGGCGAAGTTCGGCGAGGACGCCGCCCGGCTCTACTTCACTCCCGACGCGCTGGAGCAGGCCACCCGGCGCCGGGTCGCCGAGCACCGCGCCCGCCGTCTCGCGGACTCCGGGGCCGAGGCGGTCGTCGACCTCGGCTGCGGGATCGGAGCCGACCTCATCGCCGCGGCCCGAGCCGGCCTGAGGGTCCGCGGCGTGGAGCTCGACCCCGTGCGCGCGGCCGTCGCCCGCGCCAACCTCCGCGCTCTCGGCCTCGACGGCGAGGTGGAGCACGCCGACGCCACCCACACCGTCGTCGGCCCCGACGAGACCGCCTTCGTCGACCCGGCCCGCCGCACCGGACGCGGCCGGGTGTTCGGCGTCAGCGACCTCCAGCCGCCGTGGCCGTGGGTCCGTGAGCTGCTCGCCGGGCGCGCCGTCGCGAAGGTCATGCCGGGCCTCGCCCACGCCGACATTCCGCCCGGCGCGGAGGCCGAGTGGGTCAGCGACGGCGGCGACCTCGTGGAGTGCTGCCTCTGGGGCGCCCCCTTCGCCCGCGTCCGGCGCCGCGCGACCCTGCTGCCGTCGGGCGCGACGCTCGCCCACCGGGAGGAACCGCCGGTCGTCGGCGACGTCGGCCGCTACCTCTACGAGCCCGACGACGCGGTGATCCGCGCCGGGGCGGTCGCCGAGCTGGCCGACGACCTCCAGGGCTGGCTGATCGACCCGAAGATCGCCTATCTCAGCTCCGACCGGGGCGACGTCACGCCCCTCGCCCGCCGCTTCACCGTGCTCGCCGAGCTCCCCTTCCGCGAGAAGCAGCTGCGCGCCGCGCTCCGGGAACGACGCGTCGGCACGCTGACGGTCAAGAAGCGCGGCGTCCAGACCGTCCCCGAGGAGCTCGTCCGCCGCCTCAAACTCGACGGCCCCCACGAGGCGACCCTCCTCATGACCCGCGTCGACGGCGCCGGACGAGCCTTCCTCGTCGAACCGGCCGTCGTCTGACCGGCGGGGACGTCAGGACACTGAGCGGTGGCTGCCTTCGCCGGGCGACGAGGGCGGCTCCTTGGCGGACTGCTGTTGGAGCTGTGGGGGACCGAGCACGGCCTGCTTGATGAGGTCGTAGGCCTGCTGCACGCCGACCAACGCCCGCTCGGAGGACTCGTGCCAGTCTTTGCCCTCGTCCATATGGCGGCGCAGGAGGGTCATGTACAGGGACTGACGGGCCATGGCCCCCACTCTACGGTCCGAGGCCACGAGATGGTGGATCATCGCGCAGCGGCGTGCCCGTAGACTGGCCGGGTGATCTTCCGGGAGGTGGCTGAGGGACGTCGGTACCGTGAGGACGGCCCGCTGCGCATCGTCCCGCACGCGCGTGTCCACACGATGGGAGCCCGCCGATGAGCAAGGCCGTAGGAGCGCTGACCACCGTCGTGGCGCTCGGAGTGTTCGGCGGAGGTGCGTTCGCGGGCTGGAATATGTTGACCGAACCCGTCGATGGTGGCGAGAAACGACCCAGTTGCACGATGAAGCATGTGGCGGCGGGCGAGCCGCTGACGGCGAACCTCGTCCAGGTCGACGTCTTCAACGCCTCGGGACGTGAGGGCCTGGCCAACCGTGCCAGCATCAATCTGCAGCGTCAGGGCTTCCTCGCCGGCACGATCGGCAACAGCGAGAGCGAGATCCCCGTCGATCACGTGGCGATCTTGACCGAGGAGCCGGAGAGCCCGCTGGTCGAGTTGGTCGCCGCGCAATTCCAGGTCGTCCCGCAGATCGTCGCGCCGGACATTCCGATCGGTGACGGCGTGACGGTCGTGGTCGGCCCGAACTACACCGACGTCAAGCCCGGGGCGCCGACCGAGATCACTGCCGAGGCTGCGGCCGACGTCTGCGTGCCCGACCTCACCGTCGGCGACTGACCAGACACGACACGACGAAGGCCCGGCGTTCTTCTCAGAACGCCGGGCCTTCTACCGAGTCGGGGTGACAGGATTTGAACCTGCGACCTCATCGTCCCGAACGATGCGCGCTACCAAGCTGCGCCACACCCCGGTGTCAGTCACCCGATCAAGGCGACCGGAGAAAGTCTACTCGGTGAGGGTCAGCAGGGTCGCCTCGGGGCGGCACGCGAAGCGGATCGGCGCGTACGGCGACGTCCCGAGGCCGCCGGAGACGTGCAGCCAGGAGGGCTCGATGCCCGGTGTCGCATGGGTGTGCAGGCCTCGCGCGCGCGCCCGGTCGAGGTCGCAGTTGGTGACCAGCGCCCCGTAGAACGGCACGCACAGCTGCCCGCCGTGGGTGTGCCCAGCGAGGATCAACGGGTAGCCGAGCGCGTTCCACCGGTCGAGCACGCGCAGGTAGGGGGCGTGCGCGACGCCGATGGCGAGGTCCGCGGCGGCGTCGGCGGGCACGTCGTCCAGCCGGTCGTACTCCAGGTGCGGATCGTCGACGCCGGCGAAGGCGAGACGCAGCCCCCCGACCGTCAACTCGTCGTGCCGGTTCGACAGGTCGGTCCAGCCGCGCCGGGTGAACGCCTCGCGCATCGCCTCGAACGGCAGGTCGGGCTGACGCTCCCACGCCCCCGCGGCTCCGACGCCGGAACCGCCGAGGAAGTACCGCGCCGGATTCTTCGGGCGGGGCGAGAAGTAGTCGTTCGACCCGAAGACGAACACGCCCGGCACGTCGAGCAGCGGCTCGTAGGCGTCGAGGATCGCCGGAAGGGCGTCCAGGTGCGCCAGGTTGTCGCCGGTGTTGACCACGAGGTCGGGCTTCAGATCGGCCAGTCCGCGCAGCCACGCCTGTTTGCGCCCCTGCGACGGCAGCATGTGCGCGTCGGACAGGTGCAGCACGCGCAGCGGCCGCGAGCCCGGCGGCAGCACCGGCACGGTGAACCGGCGCAGGGTGAACGCGCGCGCCTCGCAGACACCCCAGGCCAGCGCGCCGCCCGCGGCGAGCAACGGCCAGGTGACGAGGTCGCGAGTGCGCATGGCCCCACCTTGGCACATGGGAGATGATGAGCCCATGGCTGACCTCAAGGACCGACTGCGTGCCGACCTGACCACCGCGCTCAAAGCACGCGAGGCGTTGACGGCCTCGACGCTGCGCCTCGTGCTGACCGCGATCACCAACGCCGAGGTCTCCGGGACCGAGGCCCGCGAGCTCAGCGACGACGAAGTCCTCGACATCGTCGCGAAAGAGGCCAAGAAGCGCCGCGAGGCCGCCACCGCCTTCGACGAGGGCGGCCGTCCCGAGCTCGCCCAGAAGGAACGTGACGAGGCCCGGATCCTCGCGGTCTACCTGCCGCAGCAGCTGACTCCCGAGGAGATCGCGGCCATCGTCGCCGGGGTGGTCGAGCAGACCGGCGCCGCCGAGCAGGGCGGCAAGGCCATGGGCATGGTCATGGGGCGGGTGCAGCCGCAGGTCAAGGGTCGCGCCGACGGCGGCGCTGTGGCCGCCGAGGTGCGGCGCCAGCTGGGCCTTTAGTCGGCCGGCGTCGCAGGAGTCGCCGGGGTGGTCGGCGTGGGCGTGGGGGTCGCCGTCGGCTGCCGGGTCGGCGGCGGGGCGAAATCGACAGGCGTCAGCCAGTTCTGGATGACCTTCATGGCGGCCGCCCACATGGGTCCGGCCACCGCGCTGCCCGACGCGTTGCCGCCGCGCAGCGGGATCGGAATGCCGTCGGCGTCGGCGCCGGCGATCATCGCGACGGTGGCCAACTCCGGGGTGTACCCGGCGTACCAGACCGCCTTGGCGCTCTCCGTCGTGCCGGTCTTGGCCGCCGAGGGGATGTTCAGACCGGTCCCGCGCTGATACCCGAAACCGCCCGGCTCCTGCAGGCCCCGCAGGATGTCGTTGATCTGCGCGGCGACCTTGCTGTCGAAGACCTGCGTGCAGTCTGGGTCATAGGCTTTCAGCACCTCGCCGTCGGCGTCGAGAATCTCCGAGACCGGCTGCGGTTCGCAGTACAGGCCGCCCGAGGCGGGTGTAGCGTAGGCGGCGGCGACGGAGAGCACGCTGGTGTCGGTGACGCCGAGCGTGAAGGAGGGGACCACGTTGTTGGCGGTGCCGTCCGTGCCGTCGGGGACCGTGATGCCCATCGACTCGGCCATCTGGACCGTGGGGCACAGGCCGACCTTCGCCTCCAGCTGGGCGAAGTAGGTGTTCACCGACAAGCGCATGCCGGTGTACATGTTCATCATGCCCGACGAGGTGGAGTTGCCGACCTTCCACGGGCCGGTACCGCGGCCCTGACAGTCGAAGT
The DNA here is from genome assembly GCF_047606445.1 of Aeromicrobium sp. Classification (GTDB taxonomy): domain Bacteria; phylum Actinomycetota; class Actinomycetes; order Propionibacteriales; family Nocardioidaceae; genus Aeromicrobium. Next base: position 52,063 of record NZ_JASGEK010000002.1, read on the forward strand.
AGGTGCCGGTCGGGACGGTCATCGACGCCGGAGAGTTGAAGCTGGTGCTGGGCGGCAGGCCGGATTTCAGCGCGGCCGCGAGCGTGAACAGCTTGAAGGTCGACCCGGCCTGGAAGCCGGCGGAGTCGCCGTACTGGGTCGGCACCGCGAAGTTGATGAAGGACTCGCCGGCGGCCTTGTCGCGGCCCATCGGGCGGGACTGAGCCACGGCGCGGACTTTGCCGGTGCCGGGCTCGACCATCGCCAGCGCGCCGATGGCCTGCTCGGTGGGCGAGACGTGCGCGGCGACGGCGTCGTTCGCGGCGCCTTGGATGTTGAGGTCGATATTGGACTTGATCGTCAGGCCGCCGCGCTCGAGCCGCTCGCGCCGCTCCTCGTACGTGGTGCCCAGCGCCGGCTCCTCCATCAGATAGCGACGCACGTAGTCGCAGGAGAAGGCGGCCGTCGTGGTGACGCAGCCGTTCGGGAACTCGGTGACGTTGAGACCGAGGTCGGTGGCCTGGAGGTCGTCGGCCTCGTCCTGGGAGAGCTTGCCCTGCTGCGCCATGACCGCGAGCACCGTGTTGCGACGTTGCAGGGCACGTTCGGGGTAGACGTTCGGGTCGTACTCGACGGGGTTCTGGACCAGGCCGGCGATCATCGCTGCCTGGGCGGGGGTGAGTTCGGCAGGGGTCACCGAGAAGTAGTGCAGGGCCGCCGAGTTGATGCCGTAGGCGCCGTCGCCGTAGTAGGCGATGTTGAGGTAGCGCGTGAGGATCTCGTCCTTGGTGAACTTCTCCTCGAAGTCGATCGCCAGGCGCAGCTCGCGGGTCTTGCGGGCGAAGGTCTGCTCGGTGGCGGCCTTCTTCTGCTCGTCGGTGACCGCCTGCTGGAGCAGTGTGAGCTTGACGAGCTGCTGGGTGATGGTCGAGCCGCCCTGGACCGAGCCGACGGCCGCGTTGTTGGCCAAGGCGCGCAGCGTGCCCTCGAGGTCGAGCGCGCCGTGCTCGTAGAAGCGGTTGTCCTCGATCGCCAAGATGGCGTCGCGCATGACCGGGGCGATCTGGTCGAGGGGGACGTCCTGACGGTTCTCCTCGTAGAAGTAGGTGATCCGTTGCCCGTCGGCGGCGAGAAGTTCGGTGGTCTGCGGGTTGGCGGTCTCCGGCAGCACGATGGGCGCGTCCATGATGTCCTGGGCGACCTTGGAGGCCGTGTAGGAGGTCAGCGCAGCGGTGGGCGTGACGACGGCGGCGGTGATGAGCCCGCCGATGACGGCGAGCCGGGCGATGGTGGCGATGCTCGCGAGGCTCGACGGAGGGCGGCGCTCGGAGCGGACTCGTCGCCGCAGCCGCGTGGTCGCCTGGTCGAGATCCATGCCGACCACGATACGTGACGGCCGTGACAGCCGGGGGTGCCGACCTGTGGGCGAGGCGGGGTCGCCGAGAGGAGGGGGCCAGTCCCGAATAGTCCGAAAGGACTACGGGAAACGCCCCAGTTGGCCCTGCCGCGACGGGGCGTCGTTTTCGTACGGTCGTCTAAAGAACGTGCGCAGTCACGCCGGAGAGGATTCGGGAGGTTCGCGATGCCGTGGGAGGACAACTGGGCGACCCGGGCTGTCTGTCGTGGCCGCACCGAGGAGCTGTTCGTGCGAGGCGCCGAGCAGAACCAGGCCAAGACCGTGTGCGGCGGGTGCCCCGTGGTCGCCGACTGTCTGGCCGAGGCCCTCGACCACCGCATCGAGTGGGGCGTGTGGGGCGGCATGACCGAACGCGAGCGGCGCGCTCTGCTGCGCAGCCGTCCCGAGGTCACCGCGTGGCGCTCTGTGCTGGGTTCGCGGGACTTGCAGCCGTCGCGCTGAGTCCGTCGGCCAGCGGACTCACCGGGCGAGCAGGCCGCCGATCTGACGCAGGCCGTCGAGGTCGTGGACGTCGGCGGACAGCGCGGTGACGGGGATCTGCGGGACGCCGGGGTGCGACCGGGAGAAGCCCTCGCGCTCGCGTCGCTCGCGGCCGGCGATGGCGACGCGCTCGGCGTGCACGGCCAGCAGTTCGGCCACCTGGGGCGCGACCCCCTCGCCGCCGGCGAGCCGGCGGGCGGCGGCGCGCGCGTCGTCGAGGTCGATCAGGTCGGCCACGTCGTCATGGACCCGGTTGACCACCAGCCCGGCCAGCGGCATCTGGTCGCCGGCCAGCCGCTCCACGAAGTACGACGCCTCGCGCATCGCGGCCGGCTCCGGCGCGGCCACCACCAGGAAGGCGGTGCCCGGCGCCTTGAGCAGCGCGTAGGTGGCCTCGGCGCGCTGCCGGAAACCGCCGAAGAGGGTGTCGAAGGCGGCCACGAAAGTCTGCACGTCGGTCAGCGTCTGCGCGCCCAGGATCTTGTTGATCGCCGACGTCACCAGCCCGAAACCCGCGCTGAGCAGCCGCGCCGGACCCCTCGCGGGGGCCAGCAGCAGCTTGATGAAGCGCCCGTCGAGCATCGACGACAGCCGCTCGGGAGCGTCGAGGAAGTCGAGCGCCGACCGCGACGGCGGAGTGTCGACGATGATGAGATCCCAGTCGCCCTGCGCGTGCAACTGCCCCAGCTTCTCCATCGCCATGTACTCCTGCGTGCCCGCGAAGGAGCTGGACAGGGCTTGGTAGAAGGGGTTGGCGAGGATCTGCGCGGCCTTCTCCGGACTGGCGTGCGCCTCGACGACCTCGTCGAAGGTGCGCTTCATGTCGAGCATCATCGCGTCGAGCGAGCCGCCGTTCGCGCCCGCGCCGACGACCGTCCGCGGCGTGTTGTCGAGCTCGGTCAGGCCCATCGACTGCGCGAGGCGTCGGGCCGGGTCGATGGTCAGCACGCAGACGGTGCGGCCCGCCTCGGCGGCGCGCATCGCGAGGGCGGCCGAAGTCGTGGTCTTGCCGACGCCGCCGGAGCCGCAGCACACGACGATCTGCACCGAGCGGTCGGCGATCAGCGCGTCGACGTCGAGCCGGCCCTCCGCCGCGTGCGGGGTGACGACCCGGGGGCGGGGCGGTTGCGGACGGCGCTTCGGCGCGGTGCGGGGTCCTCGGCTCATGCCAGGCCCCCCTCGCGCAGTCGTCCGGCGAGGTCCATGAGCCCGCCGAGGTCCATGCCGTCGAGCCGGGGCAGTTCGACCGTGTCGACGTCGTTCTCGGCCAGCAGGGACCGTTGCGACTCTTGCAACTGGTGGCGTTCGAGGTGGCCCTCGCCCTGCGCGAGAAGCAGTGGCGCGGCCGGCTCGGGCAGCCCCGCCTCGGCGAGCACCGCGGCGACGGCGCCGGTGTCGAGCTCGCCGGAGGCCAGCGCGGCGGCGGTCCCGGCCGAGATCAGGCTCTCCTGGACGAGGTTGACGACGATGTGCCCCACGGGCAGTTCGGCGGCGCGCAGCTCCGCGACCCCGTCGAGCGTCTCCTGCACCGGCATCTCCTCCAACACCGTCACCAGGTGGACCTGGGTCGCCGCCGAGCGCATCATCGCGGTGATCGCGTCGGCCTGCTTGCGGATCGGCCCCATTTTCGCGAGCCCCGCGACCTGCGTGCTGACGTTGAGGAAGCGGGTGATCCGGCCGGTCGGCGGCGCGTCGACGACGATGGCGTCATAGGCCGGGCCCGCCGGGCTGGGCTTGGCGGCGCGGCGCGCGATCTCGTAGATCTTGCCGGTCAGCAAGACGTCGCGCACGCCGGGCGCGATGGTCGTGGCGAAGTCGATCACGCCGAACTTGTCGAGCGCCTTGCCCGCCCGGCCGAGCCGGTAGAAGATCTCCAGGTACTCCAGCAGCGCCGACTCCGGGTCGATGGCCAGCGCGAACACCTGTCCGCCGCCGAGCCCCGTCGCGACTTTCCGCTCCTCGTAGGGGAGCGGGGCGACGTCGAGGAGCTGGGCGATGCCCTGGCGGTCCTCGACCTCGCAGACGAGCACCTGCTGGCCTTGGTCGGCGAGCGCGAGCGCGAGCGCCACGGCGACGGTGGTCTTGCCGGTGCCGCCCTTGCCGGTCACAACATGCAGCGCGGTCTGGGTCACGAGGTCACCCTAGCGAGTCGGCGCGCTCGGCGGGGCCGATCGTGGACGCCCGGTTGGCTACAGTCGGCCTATGACTCAGTGGGAGTACCTGACCGCGCCTGTCCTCGTGCACAACACCAAGGCGATCCTCGACAACTTCGGCCGCGACGGCTGGGAGCTCGTGCAGATCGTGCCGGGCCTCAACCCGGAGAACCTGGTGGCCTACTTCAAGCGTCCGGCGGCCTGACATGGGCGGGGTCGCCGAACGCCTCGCCGCCGTCGGTTTGACGGTGCCGCCGGTCGCCGCGCCGGTCGCGTCCTACGTGCCCGCGGTCGCGCATGGCGGCTTCGTGTTCACCTCCGGCCAACTGCCGTTCGTCGACGGCGCGCTCGTCGCCACCGGCAAGGTCGGCGCCGAGGTGAGCCCGGAGGAGGCCGCCGAGCTCGCCCGCACCGCCGCGCTCAACGCGGTGGCCGCCGTCGGGAGCGTCGTCGACCTCGACACGGTCGTGCGGGTGGTGAAGGTGGGCGTGTTCGTCGCGAGCGCGCCGGGCTTCACCGGACAGCCGGCCGTCGCCAACGGCGCGAGCCAGCTGCTCGCCGACGCCTTCGGCGAGGCCGGGGTGCACGCGCGGTCGGCCGTCGGCGTCGCGGAGCTGCCGCTCGGCTCGCCGGTCGAGGTCGAGGTGCAGGTCGCCACCCGGGCCTGAGGAGCGGTCATGAGATTCCCGATGCCGCAGGGCTGGGGGCCGCCCGCGCCGGGCCAGGTCGCGCCGACGCGCGACGCGGCGACTGTCGTGTTGCTGCGCGACACCGACGCCGGGGCCGAGACCTATCTGCTGCGCCGTCAGCCGACGATGGTCTTCGCGGCGGGCATGTCGGTGTTCCCCGGCGGGGCCGTCCAGGCCGGCGACGAGGAGTCGATCGGCTGGTTTGGCCCGTCGCCCGAGGAGTGGGCTGAGCGGCTTCGTTGCGCGCCGGGGGTCGCGCGGGCGCTCGTGGTCGCGGCGGTCCGGGAGACCTTCGAGGAGTCCGGCATCCTGCTCGCCGGACCCGACGAGCGCACCACGGCCGCCGGCCTCGGCACCGAGGAGTGGGGACGCGTGCGGGTCGACCTCGACCAGGGGCGCCGCAGTCTCGCCAACGTGCTCGACGAACAGGGTTGGGCGCTGCGTGCGGACCTCCTCGGCGCGTGGGCGCACTGGATCACGCCAGCCTTCGAGCCGAAGCGTTACGACACGCGGTTCTTCGTCGCGGCCGTCCCCGAGGGACAGGCCGTGGGGCCGCTGCCGAGCGAGGCCGACCGGTCGCAGTGGACGCGCCCGGCCGCCGCGCTCGACGCCGTGCGGGCCGGCGAGATGGTGATGCTGCCGCCGACCATCGCGGTCTGCCGCGACCTGGCCGGGGTGGCGGCGCGCGACGTCGTGGGGGTCGCCGCCGACCGGGTCGTCGAGCCGATCGAGCCGCAGGCGGTCCAGGTCGACGGGGCCTGGTTCATCGAGAATCCGTTGGAGGACCTGTGAGCGAGTCGATCAGCGACCGGGTGAGCGTCGTCACGGCCGACAATCCGGGCATCATGACGCTCGACGGCACGAACACCTACGTTCTGCGTGCGCCGGGCGGCCGCAGCGTCGTGGTCGACCCCGGCCCGGACGACGCCGCGCACCTCGACGCGGTGCTGGAGGTCGCGGGCGATGTCGCGGTGGTGCTGTACACGCATTGGCATCCGGACCACACCGAGGCCATCGACGAGATGGTCCGCCGCACGGGCGCGCCGGCGCGGGCGCAGAGCGCCGAATGGTGCCGCGACGCCGTGCCGCTGGCCGACGGCGAGGTCGTGGAGGTCGACGGTCTGCGGGTCGAGGTCGTGTACACGCCCGGCCACACAGCCGACTCGATCTGCCTGCTGGCCGAGGACGATGCCGCGCTGCTGACCGGCGACACGATCCTCGGTCGCGGCACGACGATCATCGCCCACCCCGACGGCGCGCTCGGTCCCTATCTCGACTCGCTCGACCGGATCGGCGCGCTGATCGACTCCGGCCGGGTCGCGAGGCTGTGTCCCGCGCACGGTCCGGTGCTGCCCGACGCGGCGGGCGTCGTCGACTTCTACCGGACGCACCGCCTCGAGCGGTTGGAACAGGTCCGCGCGGCGGTCGCCGCCGGAGCGGTCACCGCGCGCGACGTGGTCGAGCAGGTCTACGCCGCGGTCGACCCGTCCCTCTGGCCCGCCGCCGAGCGCTCGGTCGAGGCCCAGTTGGAGTACCTGCGCGAGCGGTGAGGTCAGTCGATCAAGAGGCTGACGTCGAGGGAGGTGAGGGCCATGTCCCGCAGGGCCTCGGCGTGCGGTGGCGGGGCGGCGAAGCGCAGCCGCACCGAGGGAAGCTGGTCCTCCTCGGAGCGGAGATCGATCGAGTAGTCCACGAGTTCGCCCTCGGATCGCGCCGCGTCCAGCAGAGCGACAGGATCGGCCATGACGTCGCAGCTCGCCTCGTCGTGGAACAGCACGGCGCCGGAGGGTCGGACGCCCTCGGCGGAGAAGACGCCTAGGTCGGGTGAGGGGGCCAGGCGGGGCAGGCCCTCGTCCTCGAGCAGGTCGGCCGCGCACAGCGCTTGCGCGAGTTCGACGGGATCGCGCTCGGACCTCAACTCTCGGTCGACCAGGTCGTACTCGACGAACTGGTAGGTGGTCTCGCCCCGGCCCTCCGCCACGATGGCCCGCGCGACGTCGACCTTGTGGGCGATCTGTTCGCGTGCCTCGTCGCTGTCCGGCGCCCGGCTCGGCACGCCCAACTCGATCGCCGTCATGGTGGCATGGTCGTCGTCGGTCGTGGCCGGGAACTCCACCGTGAGGTTGTACTGCATCTGTTCTCGGAAGTCGTGGTGGGTGATCTCCCAGATCTCACGAACGATCTGCTCGTCGTCGAGACCGGCCGCGAGCGTCGCCCTGGCCTCGGCACGCGCCGCGTATCTCGGGACCATGCTGCTGACCTCGCTGGCCACGACGTTCTCGCGGTCGAGGAGGAACTGCCGGAAATCATCGGTGAACAGCACATATCGCTCGTCATAGTCGAGCAACGGTCCGCACGCGACCACGCTGGAGATCAGCGCCGCCGCAGCGATCATGCGTCCTCTGCCGCCCATGGGGAGAGGCTACGAGGCCGTGCGCCGTCAGACGACGGTGAGGGCGACGTCGTTCTCGGCGGCGAGGGTGGTCAGCGGGACCAGATCGGCCGGCCGGGTGGCGTAGACGACGTTCAGGGTCGTGGGCTGGCCGTGGGTGACGTCGGCGGTCCACGACTCGACCGGGCCGAGCGCGGCCGCCGCGTCGAGCACCGTGCGGAGTTCGGCCAGTGCGCCGCCGGTCTCGCCCGCCGCGAACTCGACCGACCCGTCCGGGAGGATCGCCGGACCCGAGGCGACCGTCAGGTGCTGCGACCACTCGTCGCCGGTCTCGTCGATCAGGCGGTCGAGCGCGGTGGCCGTGGCGACCGGATCGGCGTCGGTGGTGAGCGTGGCGTCCCAGGAGCCGACCTCGAAGGTCGTCGGACCCCGGCCGAGCGCCGCGACGTCGCGGCCGAGCCGCACCCGCTCGGCGATCTGCTCTCGCGCGCGGCCGTCGTCGGGGGCCGGCTCGTCGACCGACAGCGACAGCGAGGTGGTCGCCGGGGCGCCGTCGCCGGCGACGGACGGGAAGCGGATGACCAGGCTGTAGCCGATCTGATGCTCGACCTCGTGGTGGGTGATCGCCCAGACCTCCTCGACCAGCTCCTCGTCGGACAGCCCTGCGACCATCGTCACGTCGACGTCGGCGCCGCCGGTCCACGGCAGGGTGTTGTCGCCGTAGACCGTGAACGTCTCGACCGCCTCGTTCGAGGCCAGGTAGGGCTCGAACTGTTCGGCGAAGGCCGAGCCCGCGTCGACCGGACCGCATCCGACCGTCGCGAGCAGCGCTGACGCGACGACCCCCGACATCCTTCTCATAGGCCTGAATATAGGCCGGTGAGACCGGTCCGTCAGTCGGAGGCGGCGGCCTTCTTGGCGGCTGTCTTCTTCACCGGAGACTTCTTCGCGGCGGTCTTCTTCGCCGCCGTCTTCTTGGCGGGAGACTTCTTCGCAGCTTTCTTCGCCGTCTTCTTCGCGGTCTTCTTGGCCGACTTCTTGGCGCCCTTCTTCGCCGGGGCCTTCGCGCGACGCTCGGCCAGCAGCTCGTGGGCCCGCTCCGGCGTGATCGTCTGCGGGTCGTCGGCCTTGCGCAGGCTGGCGTTGTGCTCGCCGTCGGTGACGTACGGGCCGAAGCGGCCGTCCTTGAGCACGATCGGCTGGCCGCTGACCGGGTCGTCGCCGAGCTCCTTGAGCGGGGCCGCCGCGGCCCGACGGCCATAGGTCTTCGGCTGGGCGTAGACCGCCCGCGCCTCGGCCTCGGTCATCGTCAGCAACTGCTCCTCGGACTCGATCGAGCGCGAGTCCGAGCCCTTCTTCAGATACGGGCCGTAGCGGCCGTTCTGCGCGGTGATCTCCTCGCCGTCCTCACCCGTGCCGACCACGCGCGGCAGCGTCAGCAGGCGCACCGCGTCGTCGAGGGTGATCGTGTCGAGGCTCATCGTCTTGAACAGGCTCGACGTGCGCGGCTTGGCCGACTTCGGGGCGTCGTCGGGCAGCTTCTCCTGCACGTACGGGCCGAAACGGCCGTTGCGCGCGATGACGTCGAGGCCGGTCTCCGGGTGCTGGCCGAGCAGCTGCTCCTGGCCCGCCGGGTTCTTCAGCAGCTCCTGGGCCTTCTCCAGCGTCAGCTCGTCCGGCGGCAGATCCTCGGGGATGTTGGCCCGCGTGGGGACCTTCTCGCCGTCCTTGCCGTCGACCAGCGGCGGGCCCTCGACGTACGGGCCGTAGCGGCCGACCCGCACCGCGACGTCCTCGCCGAGCTCGAAGGTCGACAGGCCGCGCGCGTCGATGTCGGGCAGGTTCTCGACCAGCTTCTTCAAGCCGGTCTGGTCCTCGCCCGTGCCGTCCCAGAAGCCCTGGAGCACGGCGACGCGCTGCTCGTTCCCGTGCGCGACCTGGTCGAGCACGTCCTCCAGGCGGGCGGTGAAGGAGTAGTCGACGAGCCGGCTGAAGTGCTGCTCCATCAGCCGCACCACGCTGAACGCGATCCACGCCGGGACCAGCGCGGTGCCCTTCTTATAGACGTAGCCGCGGTTCTGGATCGTGTTGATGATCGAGGCGTAGGTGGAGGGGCGGCCGATCTCGCGGTCCTCCAACTCCTTGATGAGGCTGGCCTCGGTGTAGCGGGCCGGCGGCTTGGTCTGGTGGCCGCTCGGCGTCAGCTCGTGGCCGAGCACCGTGTCGCCCTCGACCAGGCTCGGCAGCTTCGTCTGCTGGTCGTCGCCCTGCGCCTGCGGGTCCTCGCTCGACTCGACGTAGGCCTTGAGGAAGCCGTGGAAGGTGATCGTGCGGCCGGACGCGGTGAACTCGACCGCCTGGCCGCCCGCGTCGCCGGACAGCTTGATCGACAGCTGCTCGCCGCGCGCGTCCTTCATCTGCGAGGCGATGGTGCGCTTCCAGACCAGCTCGTAGAGCTTGCGCTCGTCGCCGGACAGGCCGGAGTCGGAGGGAGTGCGGAAGCGCTCGCCCGCCGGGCGGATCGCCTCGTGCGCCTCCTGGGCGTTCTTGACCTTGCCGGTGTAGACGCGGGCCTGGTCGGGCAGGTAGTCGCCGCCGTACAGCTCGGCGACCTGGGCGCGCGCGGCGGCGAGCGCGGTCTGGCTCAGCGTCACCGAGTCGGTGCGCATATAGGTGATGAAACCGCCCTCGTAGAGCCGCTGGGCGACCTGCATGGTGCGGGCCGCGCCCCAGCCGAACTTGCGGGACGCCTCCTGCTGCATCGTCGTGGTGCGGAACGGCGCGTACGGCTTGCGGGTGTACGGCTTGGCCTCCACCGAGCCGACCGTCAGCGGCTGGCCGCGCAGCGCGGCGGCGAGCGCGGTGGCCTGGGCCTCGTCGAGGCAGGCCACGTCGGCGCTCTTGAGTTGGCCGTCGGGGCCGAAGGCCGAGCCGGTGGCGATCTTGCGGCCGTCGACCGTGACCAGGCGGGCCGGGAACAGGCGGGGGTCGTGCTTCTCGCTCGCGTCGAAGGTCGCGTCGAGGTCCCAGTAGGACGCCGAGCGGAAGGCCATGCGCTCGCGCTCGCGCTCGACCACCAGACGGGTCGCGACCGACTGCACGCGGCCCGCCGACAGCCCGCTCATGACCTTCTTCCACAGCACGGGGCTGACCTCGTAGCCGTAGAGGCGGTCGAGGATGCGGCGGGTCTCCTGCGCGTCGACGAGGTCCATGTCGACGTCGCGGGGGTTCGAGATGGCCCGCTGGATCGCCTCCTTGGTGATCTCGTTGAAGACGATGCGCTTGACCGGCACCTTCGGCTTGAGCTCGTCGAGCAGGTGCCAGGCGATGGCCTCCCCCTCGCGGTCCTCATCGGTCGCGAGGACGAGTTCGTCGGCCTCCTTGAGCAGCCTCTTCAGCTTCGTGATCTGCGACTTCTTGTCCGGCGCGACCACGTAGACCGGGTCGAAGCCGTTCTCGATGTCGACGCCGAGACGCGCCCAGGGCAGGCCCTTGTACTTCGCGGGCACCTGGTCGGCGCCCTGCGGAAGGTCGCGGATGTGGCCGACGGAGGAGTCGACGACATAACCGTCACCGAGATAGCCGGCGATGCTGCGGACCTTGTTCGGCGACTCCACGATGACGAGGCTGGTCACGGGCGTTCCTTTCGTTCGCCGGGCGCGACGCCCAGCGGCCACACGGTAGCGCGTCCGGTCAACGGAGGCGAAAATCGCCTGCGCAGCCAGACGGAGGGGGAGGCATCCACCAGCGGCAGAACCGCTAGGAGGATGGAGACACAGGCTTTTCCCCGAACATGCGGATGCCGTCGAGCAGTTGGTCGATGCTCTTTTGCTCCTCTTCCGCGTTCGGGATGTCCCCGAGGGGGACGCCCTCGTAGTCGCTGAGGCTGAAACTTACGCGGGCCAACTCGTTGTCGGGGCCTTTGAAGAGGGCTGCATAGTAGGCAGGGTCTTCTTTGGTGGCCTCTACGAAATGCCAACCGTTCCCGATGTGCTTTCCGAGGAGGGTGGCGTCGTCGCCGTACTCGGACCAGTCAAAGACGTTGATGTGGGCGCGATAGGGCCAGTCCCACCGTTTCGCTCCCACTGTGACCAAGGCATACAGTTCCATGTCGTATTCGGAGAAATCTCCGCCGTTCCAAAGAGGGACGACTTTCTCGCCCATCGGGACGGACAGATCGGTAGCCTTGAAGGTCGGTTCGACGGTCTCCTCGCCGTCCTTGCGGTCCCCGTTCACCCGGATCAGTTCCGACATGACCGTGTCGGACTCAGTCACCTGGATGTTCTCCAGCAGTTCAGTAGGCAGAGCCAGACGCTCTGCCTCACGGTCTTTCGAGCAGTCGGCTTCGTTGACCACAACCAACAGTGTCGTGGTCGCGGTGACATCCTCGTCGAGAACGACGTGGAAGATGCGCACGCGGTCATAGGATTTCTCGTCGTCATGGTCCACACGTACGCTCTCAGCGGTCCAGTTGTAGCGGCCGGCCGCGAAGATCAACGGGTGACCGTCTTCGCTCTCAGTGGCGAATGCGCGCTCCACCAGCGACTCGTCCTCGTCGGTCTCTGGATTGTCGGTGAGCGTGCTGTCTTCTACGCTCCAGGTGGTTTTCCTCGTTGGCGTGAAGCCGGACTGTGACACGCGGGCATGTGCGTCCATGCATTCGTGTTCGGCGTTATCGAAGCTGATGCTGTAGTACCCGCCCGAGGGGTTATATTCGTCTGGCCCCCATTTGAAGGTCCCGCTGCTGCCTGTGTCGTAGGTCCAACCTCCGTCGAGGGTGCCGTTGACGCAGACGACCTCGGACTCGACGGGCGAGTCGTGGCAGTCGAGCGGCTCGGCGTGGACGTCGCCGGGCCTCTGGGTCAGGCTGACGGCGGCCGCGAGGCCGGTGGTCAACGCCACGATCACTAATCCGGCGAGAATATAGCGCCAGAGTTCGTTGGTGAGTCCCCGCCGCAGCGCATAGAACAGTGCGGCCACCATGCCGACGATGGCCGACCCGTAGACCAGCATGTTCTGCCCGCTACTGAATTCCGTAATCGTCCACGGGACGTTGCCGACGTGCTCGCGGTACCACCACGGCCAGAAGGACAGGACCAAGCCGAGCGCTAGCGAGGCTGCGGGCAGGAGGGAGAATAAGCCGATGCCGACGCCACGGCTGTAGGTCTTGCCGATGACGGCAGCGGCAACGCTGCCCAGAGCGACTAACGTGCCGACGATCGTTGCCCATGTGCCGACCGTGTCCAAAGACATGTGTTCAACTTCCTGTGCGTCCCCGAGGAAGACCCTATCGACACGCGTTGGCGGGCTACTGCATCCCCCGTCAGGAGAGCAGGAAGCCGTCGGTGACGAGGCGGGTGACGGCCGGGGTGTAGTGGGCGCGGACGTCGGTCGCGTCGAGGTCGAGCAGGTGGGCGAGGGCGTCGAGGATCTGGCCGGCGGTCAGGTCGCCGTCGCTGGCCGACAGCAGGCCGGCCTCGACGGTGTCGAGGGTTCGCTCGCGCTGGACGCCGTGGGGGACGCGCGCCCGGATGGAGGCGGGGTCGCCGGCGCCCACCGGCCCGGCGGTGACCTGCACGAGGTCGGGACGGGCGTGCCAGGCGTGGGCGAGCGGGTCGGGGGTGGCGGCGAGCGCGTCGGCGGCGCGGGTCCAGGCCAGCACGTCGTCGCCGACCGGTCCGGACACGGGTCCGGGGTATGACTCGATCCGCACCGACGGGGTGTCGCGCTCGGCCCGGCGCAGCGTGATCCAGCCGAAGCCCATCGCTGCGATCTTCTGCTCGTCGAACCACGACAGCCAGCGGTCGTAGGCCTCGGTGTAGCCGGGGCGGCCGCGACGGCCCGAGTCGGCCAACCACATCTCGGCGTAGGCGGGCAGGTCCAGCTCTTCGCGCTCGACCACCCAGGCGTCGAGGCCGGTCGGCGCGATCCAGGAGGCCAGCCGCTCCCGCCAGTCGACGTCCGTCGGATGGACCCAGGACGCCAGCAGTTGGCACAGGCCGTCCTCGGTCAGGTGGTCGGCGGCGCCGGCGACCAGCCGTCGTACCACGTCGTCGCCGTCGAAGCCCGTCTCGCGGTAGACTAGCCGCTCGCCGTCGGGCGGGGACACCACGAACGGGGGATTCGAGGCGATCAGGTCGAAGCGCTCGCCCACGACCGGCTCGTAGAGGCTGCCCGCGCGCACGTCGACGTCGAGGCCGTTCAGCCGGGCGGTGAGCCGGGCCATGGCGAGCGCGCGCTCGTTCACGTCGGTCGCGACGACCTCGCCGCTGTGCTGGGCCAGGTGCAAGGCCTGCACGCCGCAGCCGGCGCCGAGGTCGAGCGCGCGGCCGACGGGGCGACGGGCCACCAGCCGGGCCAGCGACGACGACGCCTCGCTGATCCCGAGCACGTGCTCGGGGCCGACCTCGACGGGACGGGCGTCGAGTCCCGGCGTCGGGTCGCACACGACGAACCAGTCGTGGTCCTCGTCGCCGTAGGGGCGCACGTCGACGAGCGCGCGGACCTCGTCGGCCGACGTCGCGAGCAGGCCCGCACGGGCGAGCGGGTCGACGAGGCCGGGGAGCGCCCGGTCGGCGGCCTCGCGGGAGACGGAGCGCTGCAGGGTGAAGAGGCGGATCAGCGTCGCCAGCGGCGAGCCGTCGGCCGTGGCCCGGACGGCGGGGGTCGTCTCATTGCGTCCGAGGGCGGCGTGCGCGGGCAGGCCGAGGAGCCCGACCACGGCGTCGGCGGTGAACTGGGCGGCGCGCAGGGTGTCGGCGAGCGTGGCGACGACCGTGTCCGGCGGGGTCTCGACGGGGAGGGCCGCGCGGGGCTCAACCATCGGCGCCGACGGCCGCCTCGACGCTCGTGTGGAGGCCGAAGACCTTGTCGAGCCCGGTGATCTGGAAGATCTTCAAGATGCGCTCATGTGTGCATACGATGTCGAGGGTGCCGTCGTCGGCCCGTACCCGTTTGAGGGCGCCGACCAGCACGCCGAGGCCGGTGGAGTCGAGGAACTCGACCCGTTCGATGTCGATCAGCAGACGCCGTTGGCCGGCGTCGATGGCCTCGACGACGGCCTCGCGCAGCCGCGGCGCGGTGTACACGTCGATCTCGCCGCCGACCTCGATGATGTGAAAAGGCGGCTTCGACCGGGTCTCGACCGTGAGTTCCATGACGCTCCCTCTGTTCCGCGCCATTCTGGCATGTCACGTGGTCGAGAGCATGGGAAACTCCTCGGGTGCGTCTCGTCGATCTCGCTCTGCGCCATGAGGACCGGGTGACCCACCTGGAACGACTGCCCGCTCGGGACGCGGTCGTCGAGTCCTGGCCGGACTGGACGCCGGACGCAGTGCGCGCGGCGTTCGCGGCGACGGGAGCCACGCACCTGTGGGCGCATCAGCGCGAGGCGCTCGACCACATCCGGGCCGGACGGCACGTGGTCGTCGCGACGGGCACCGCGTCGGGCAAGTCGTTGACCTTCCAGGCGCCCGCGCTCACCGCCCTCGACGCGGGGCGTGACGGCGACGCGCTGCGCGGCCACCGCATGCCCTCGGTGCTCTACCTCGCGCCGACCAAGGCGCTGGCCGCCGACCAGTTGCGCCGGGTCCGCGAGCTGGACCCCGGAGTCCGCGCGGCGACGGTCGACGGCGACAACAGTCCCGAGGAACGGCAGTGGGCGCGCGAGCACGCCGCCTGGGTGCTCACCAACCCCGACACCTTGCACCACGTGATTCTGCCGGGGCACCAGCGCTGGACTCGGCTGCTGCGCGGGCTGCGGCTCATCGTGGTCGACGAGTGCCACCACTACCGGGGCGTCTTCGGTGCGCATGTCGCCCTGGTGCTGCGGCGGCTGCTGCGGCTCTGCGAGCAGGCCGGGGCCGCGCCGGTCGTCGTGTGCTCGTCGGCGACCATTGCCGACCCGGCGGCCTTCGGCGAGCGGCTGACCGGCCTGCCGACGGTCGCGGTGACCGAGGACGCCTCGCCGCGCGGCGAGCGCGCGGTCGCCCTGTGGGAGCCGCCGTTGGTCGAGGGCGAGGAGTCGGAGTCGTCGGCGCGCCGTCCGGCCAACGAGGAGGCGGCCGATCTGCTCGCCGACCTCGCCGGGGGCGGGGTGCGGACGCTCTGCTTCGTCCGCTCGCGCCACGCCGCCGAGCAGGTGACCGCCCGCGTCCAGCGCAAGCTCGACCTCGTCGACCCGGAGCTGACGGGGCGGGTCGCGACCTACCGGGGCGGCTACCTGCCCGAGGAGCGGCGGGCGTTGGAGCGGCGGCTGCGCTCGGGCGACCTGCTCGGCCTCACCTCGACGTCGGCGCTGGAGATGGGCATCGACGTGTCGGGCCTCGACGCCATCGTGACGGTCGGCTACCCGGGCACCCGCGCCTCGCTGTTCCAGCAGTGGGGGCGAGCCGGGCGCGACGGCCAGGAGTCGCTGGGGGTGCTCATCGCCCGGACCGACCCGATCGACACCTATCTCGTGCACCACCCGGAGGCGGTCTTCGACGCCTCGCTGGAGGCCACGGTCTTCGACGCCGACAACCCGCACGTGCTCGGCCCGCACCTGGCGGCGGCGGCCCAGGAGGCCCCGCTGACCGAGGCCGACCTGACACGGTTCGGACCCCGTGCCCGCGACGGAGTGGAGGCGTTGACCGCCGCCGGATGGCTGCGCGCGCGGCCCGGCGGCTGGTATTGGACCCGCCGGGAGCGGGCGAGCGACCTGGCCGATCTGCGCGGGGGCGGCGGCCTGCCGGTGCAGATCGTCGACGGGGAGACCGGCCGCCTCGTCGGCACGGCGAACGCCGAGGCCGCCGACGGCATCGTGCACGAGGGCGCGGTCTACGTGCATCAGGGCGCCCGGTACGTGGTGGAGGAGTACGCCCCCGACGACCACCTCGCGGTGGTGCGGCGCGACGACCCCGGATGGAGCACGCAGGCGCGGTCGACCACGCAGCTCGACGTCGTCGAGGTGGCGCGCGAACAGGACTGGGGGGTGTCGACCCTGTGCTTCGGCACGGTCGACGTGACGAGCCAGGTGACCTCCTTCCTCAAACGGTCGACCGTCGGTGGCCAGCTGTTGGGCGACGAGCCGCTCGACCTTTCGCCGCGCACCTTGCGCACCACCGCCGTCTGGTGGACGCTCGCCGACCAGACGGCCGAGGAGATCCTCGACCCGTTGGAGTCGCCCGGCGCGGCGCACGCCGCCGAACACGCCGCCATCGGGCTGCTGCCGCTGCTGGCGACCTGCGACCGCTGGGACCTCGGCGGCCTGTCGACCGTGCGGCACGCCGACACCGGCCTGCTGACGGTGTTCGTCCACGACGCCCACGCCGGGGGAGCGGGCTTCGCCGAGCGCGGCTACGAGCAGGCCGCCTCCTGGCTGCGGTTCACCCGCGACACCATCGCCGCGTGCCCGTGCGTCGGCGGTTGCCCCGGCTGCGTGCAGTCGCCCAAATGCGGCAACGGCAACGAGCCACTGCGCAAGGCCGGCGCGGTGCGGCTGCTCGACGCGGTGCTGCGCGAGGCTCACGACCCCTCCTCGAGATAGCTCGTGGGCGCGGCCCGGGCTTTCTGCTCGACGCTCCACCCGCCGCCCCACCACCGGTCGCTGTGGACTTCCGTGCGGACGGTGGCGACGGCGGCGTCGAGTCGGCAGTCGACGACGTCGGCGCCGTTGCGGCGGGCGACGTCCTCGGCGGCGGCGCAGCCGTCCTGCCCCGACTCGACGGCCCGCGACGCCGCGAGCGCGGCGAGATCGGCCGCGCTCGCGGCGGTGTGCCGGGCACGGTAGGCGGCCGCCGCCTCCAGGATCGCGACGACGAGGACCAGCACGACGCCCGCCGCGGCGAGCGCGAGCACCGAGGCCGAGCCGCGCTCTTTCCGCGTCCTCATGGCGACTCCACGGCCGCCACCGCCGACGACTCCAGGTCGCGGCCCAGGGCTCCGTCGAACCAGTCGCCGGGCAGGCTGGAGCGCGCCGACACCGTGACCGTGACCAGACCGCCCTCCTGGTCGATCTCGACCTCCGCGCCGTCGGGTGAGAGTTCGCGCGCCAACTGCTCGGCGGCGCCCGGGTCGTCGCCTCGAGCGACGACCCGGGCGGCCTCGCGGGCGGCGTCGGTGAGCCGGATCTGGTGGTAGCCGAGCGAGACCAGCCACAGGGCCAGCACCAGCAGGGTCACGCCGAAGGGTGCGACCACGGCGAGTTCGGCGGTGGCCATGCCGTCCTCGTCGCGGTGCGGGCGCTTCATAGGATCCTCAGTCCTTGACGCGGCCAGACGCCATGGAACTGGAGGAACAGGTTGCGGAGCATGTCCAGGAAGAAGCCGTCCTGGGTCAGCCAGTAGATCAGTCCGCCGATGGAGCAGGCGCCGATCGTGCCGAAGGCGTACTCGGAGGTGGACATGCCCTGCTCGTCTCGGTCCGAGGCCGCGGTGATGAGTCTTCTCATGATGTTCTCCTTGTCCGGTGGGCGGGGCGCTGCGGAGAGCGCCCCGCCCACCCGTGCACGACGGTCGGCTCAGAACGGGAGCAGGTCGGGGATCTGCTCGAAGAAGCCCTGGAGCAGGTCGTTGAACCAGTCGCTCTGCGCGATCTGGACGAGCACCCCGCCGATGGAGCACGCGCCGACGGTGCCGACGGCGTACTCGGAGGTGGACATGCCCCGCTCGTCCTTGCGGTGGGTGGTGATGCGGCTCATGATGAGACCTTTCTTCTCGGTGTTGGACACTCAGAAGATGTGTTCTCGAGCCGTTGGTTTGACGGTTGATTTCCCGCCTGTGGACAGTGTGACGAGGAAAACGAGCGCTGCGACGATTTCTGTGGATAACTCGGCTCTTCGCCTGCCGGAGGACATAGGAAGATGGATTGCGGCAGCCATGGCTACCGCAATCCATCATTCTGCGTCCCCGCTCGCGCCTCACAAGCCCAAGGCGTCCCCGATCAGGCCGAAGAGGGTGGGGAGCACGCCGACGAGGAAGAAGGCGGGCAGGAAGCACAGGCCGAGCGGGGCGGCGGTGGACACGCCGCTGGAACGGCTGCGGCGGGTCAGTTCGGCCTGACGTTGGCGGCGCAGGTCGTCGGCGACCTGGGCGACCACGCCCGCCGGGGCCGCGCCGGAGCGTCCTGCGCGCACGATGGCCCGGCCGAGCGGCGCCAGTTCGGGGTGCTCGGCCATGTCCTGCCAGACGGTCTGCGGGTCGGCGGCGGTCAGCAGCCGGGCGGCCATGCGGTCGAGCTCGGCCCCTACGCTGCCGCCCAGCGCTGCCGCTGCGGCGGCGACCGCCGCTGAGGGAGGGCGGCCTGCCTCCAGGGCTGCCGCGACGAGGTCGAGCGCGGTCGACACCTCCGATCCGGGGCCCGAGACCGGGGCCTGCCGTCGCCGGTTGACCCGCTCGCGGACCACCGGCGCGGCCAGTCCGGCGACGAGCGTGCCCCACGGCCAGCCAGTGACCATCGTCGCGACGACGAGCAGTCCGCCTGCGGCGACGACGCCGTGGTCGAGCTCCCGACGGACCCGGGGCGGACCGAACAGGCGTCGTGCCCGGCGGTCGGCCCCCGGCGGCAGAGCACAGGCTGCGGCGAGCGCGGCGAAGAGCGCGGCGAGCGTGGTCATAGCGCCTCCGCCCGGGTCGCGGTCGACTCGATCCACCGCACGCCGAGACACGCCAGCGCCGCGCCGAGCGCGAGGCACAACGCGCCGGGGAGCGTCTGGGTGACGACATGGATCGGATCGGCGCCCATGGCCGAGCCGAGCAACAAACCGATCAACGGCAGCACGGCGAGCAGTCGTCCGGTGGCGCGCGCGGGCTCGACCGCCGACCGCACCTCGTCGCGCAGGTCGGTCTCGAAACGGTGCGACCGGGCGACCCGGTCGAGCACCGCCGACAGCGGCGCGCCGCAGGTCTCGCTGACCTGCCACGCCGCCGCGACGGTGCGCAGCCCGCCGCAGCCCGGCTCGTCGGCGGCGTGCCGCAAGGCCGCGGCCACGTCGCCGCCCATCGCCGCGACCTGCGCGGGCAGCGCCACGACGGGGAGGTCGGCCGCTGCCGACACCAGTGCGCGGTGCGGCACGATGCCGGCGCGCAGCTCGGCGGCGATCACGTCGACGGCCTCGGCCACCTGCTCGTGCGCGCCCGCCGCCCGCCGCCGCGCCCGGGACCGTCGGGCCTGGGCCAGCGCGAAGGCGACCACCCCGGCCAGCGTCAGCGCGACGACGACCATCGCCAGCCCGTCGAGGAGAGCGGCGAGCCTCCCGGCGAGCAGCACCGCCACGACGACTGCGAGCGCGCGGGGCCAGCGGACCGGCGGCGGGGTGTCGAGGCGGTGGCCCAGCGTCCACGCCGGGTCGCTCCACCGCAGTGCGACCAGGCCGCCGGCCGACAGCGCCGCGAGCTCGGCGGCGAAAGGCAGCGCGATCACGAGGCCCCACCCCGCTCCATCACCGCGCGCCATCGGTCGTGGCCGGGGCCGGGCCGCGTCTCGGCTCCGAAGGTCAGCGCCGGACGGCAGGCGACGATGCCCTCAGGCGTCGGCTCGAACACGCCGACATGGTCGACGCGCCGCCGTCCGTCGCGGTCGCGGCGCAGATGGACCACGGCGTCGAGGCCCGCCGCGAGCTGCGCGTGCGTGGCGGCGCGCGGCAGCCCCGCCGACAGTGCCAGCGCCTCGAAGCGGGCCGGGACGTCGGCGGCGGAGTTGGCGTGGATCGTGCCGCAGCCGCCCTCGTGGCCGGTGTTGAGCGCGGCGAGCAGGTCGACCACCTCCGTGCCGCGCACCTCGCCGACGACCACGCGATCCGGCCGCATGCGCAAGGCCTGCCGGACGAGATCGGACAGCGCCACCCGGCCGTGCCCCTCGACGTTGGCCGGCCGCGCCTCCAACGCCACGAGGTGCGGGTGCTCGGGACGCAGCTCGGCGGCGTCCTCGACGACCACCAACCGCTCGGCCCGGTCGACCTCGGCCAGCAGCGCCGACAGCAGCGTGGTCTTGCCGGTGCCCGTGCCGCCGGAGACCATGAAGGCGAGGCGGGCTTCGACGACCTGCCGGAGCACGGCGGCGGCGTCCGGCGTCAACGCCCCGGCCGCGACGAGGTCGTCGAGGCTGAAGGTGCGCCGGGCGGGCACCCGCAGGCTGATGGTGGTGCCGGGGTGGGCGATGGGGGCGAGCACCGCGTGCAGGCGCGTGCCGTCGGGCAGTCGCGCGTCGACCCAGGGGCTCGCGTCGTCGAGCCGACGTCCGGCGAGGGCGGCGAGACGTTGGGCCAGACGGCGCACCTCGGCGTCGTCGGCGAAACGCACCGAGGGCACCTCCTCCAAACCCCGCCCCCGGTCGATGTGGACGGCGCGCGGCCCGTTGACCAGCACGTCGGTGACGCCGTCGAGGGCCAGCAGCGGGTCGAGCGGTCCCGCGCCCGCCGTGTCGCGCCGCACCTGGTCGACGACGGCCAGCACGGTGTCGGGGCCGAACACGCCGGGTTCGGCGCGCAGCGCCCGGGCGACGTGGTCGGCGGTGGGGTCGCAGGCCTCCGCCGCGAGCCGGCGGCGCACCCGTTCGACCAGATCCGGCGGCGCGGCGCTCATGACGCGGCCTCCAATCCGACGAGGCCGAGCACCGCGTCGGCGGTCTTCGTGAGGCCCCGGTCGCGGCCCGGACCCCGGCCCGCCGCGACGTCGCGGGCGAGCGGGCGCCGTCGCCGCAGCCGTCCGACGACCGGCGCGGGCACCGCCGAGGCGACGGCCGCGCGTCCCAGGCCTCCGGGCACGGCCCGGGTCACGACCACCACCGTCCCGGCGACCGCCTGGACCGCGTCGAGCAGGTGCCGGGCCGCCGCGACGCCCCGGACGTCCTCCGGCACGACGGCGACGGTCAGCTCGGCCCGGCTCACGACCGACAGGGCGGCCGGATGGCGGGGCACGTCGAGCACGACCAGGTCGACCGCCCGACGGGCTGCGGCGAGCACGTCGCCGGGGTCGGGCGGCGGCGCCGACGACTCCCGCGAGCGGGTGAGGAAGTGGACCCCCTCGTGGCGCGGGAGCACGTCGAGCAGCGCCCCGGCGGGGAGCCGTCCGCCGCCGACGTCGAGGGTGTCCCACCGCGACCCGGCCGCCTGTTCGGCGCCCAGCAGCAGATCGGCCCCGCCGAAGGGGTCGAGGTCGGCCAGCAGCGCGCGCCAGCCCCGCCGCGCCCCGGTGGCGGCCAGCCCCGCGGCGAGCGTGGAGGCGCCTACGCCACCGACCGCGCCGACCACGGCGACCACACAGGCCTCGCCCCGCCCGTCGAGCGCGACGGCGAGCCGTTCGAGCGCCTCCTCGCGCCCGGACTCGTCGGGACGGCACACGGTGGCCGCCCCCACTTCGACGGCGGTCCGCCAGACGTCCTCGTCGGCGCGGTCGTCGACGAGCAGGACGTGCGGGCGGCGGGGCGCGCCGGTCTCGACCAGCTGTCGGGCCATGGCCCGGTCGAGGACGACGGCGGAGGCCTCGCCCCAGTGCCGCCGGGCGGCGGCGGGCGAGCCGGCGGTCTCGGTGTGCGCGCCGAGCGCGGCGATCCAGCGTTCGGCGGCCTCGCGGACGAGGGAGTCGGTGGCGGCGATGACGATGGTGGAGGTGTTCATGCCCCGACCCTCGCGCCGTGGGTCGGAGGAGTCCAGGCCTATTTCCGCGCCTGTGGACAGTGTGACGACAGGTCGCCGACCGCCTGTGGATAACCGGGCGCACCCCGGTCGGCGCCTATGCTGAGTCCATGGATCAGCCGTCAGGCGGGCGCGGAGCCGCGTTCTTCGACCTCGACAAGACCATCATCGCCAGGTCGAGCACCCTCGCCTTCAGCCGACCGTTCTTCGACGAGGGGCTGTTGAGCCGTCGGGCGGTGCTGCGCAGCGCCTACGCCCAGTTCATGTTCGCCGTCAGCGGCGCGGACCACGACCAGTTGGAGCGCATGCGCGCCTATCTGACCCGCATGGTCACCGGGTGGGACGTCGCCACGGTGCGCCAGGCGGTCGCCGAGACGTTGCACTCGATCATCGACCCGCTGGTCTACGACGAGGCGGTCGAGCTGATCGAGCGGCACCGGGCCAGCGGGCAGGACGTCGTGATCGTGTCGGCCTCCGGCTCGGAGGTCGTCGAGCCGATCGGCGTGCTGCTTGGCGCCGACGTCGTGATCGCGACGACGCTGGAGATCGAGGACGGCCGTTACACCGGCGAGATCGAGCGGTACGCCTACGGCCCGCACAAGGCCGAGGCGATGGTCGAGCTGGCCGCCGAGCGCGGCTACGACCTCGGTCAGAGCTACGCCTACTCCGACTCGGTCACCGACGTGCCGATGCTGGAGGCGGTCGGCCATCCGTTCGTGGTCAACCCCGACAAGGGCCTGCGTAAGATCGCCGACGAGCGGGGCTGGCCGGTCCTGGAGTTCCGCCGTCCGGTCGAGCTGACCTCGCGGCTGAGCCTGCGCACCCGCACCGGCCAGGCGCTGCTCGGCGCGGCCCTCACCGGCGCGCTCGCCGGCGCCGGCGTGGCGACGCTGTACACGCTGCGGCGTCGCGCGCTCGCCCGCGCCTGATCCGCTGCCGGGAAAATTCTTCGGCGAACCCCTTGTGTGATGCGCCTCACGTAGGGCACTCTGGAGTCAGTTCACAACTTCACAGACGGCCCAGCAGCTCGGTACCCACGCGGCGATCACCCGTCCCACAGGGCAGTCGCTTCGGGCGATCCGCACGATCTCGGAGATCGCGGACCCGGACGACGATGACGACGAAGTGCACGCTTGGTAGCCGAGCGAGCTGGACCCCGGCGGCGTCACCCCTACGGGTGGCGCCGCCCCTTTGCGTGTCCCGCTCAGCCGCGCGCGACGGGGGAGGCCTCGGCGCCGCGCGCGTACGCCTCCGCGGCGTGGAGCAGCCACTGGTGGACGCCGACGGCGTCGCCGCGCGCGTAGCCGTCGAGGGCGCCGCGGTACGCCTGGGGGATCGCGGCGTGGCCGACCTCCGGCACGGTCACCGAGGCGGGATCGACGCCCTTGTCGAGGAAGACCAGGCGCTCGGCCGCGCGGGCGACCACGCCGTTGTGCGAGGCGAAGGCCCCTGCGGCGGCGATCTCGGCGTGGACGAGCGCCGCGACGACCATGCCGGGGGCCTCGGTCGGCAGGGCGAGGAGCCGGGCGAGCTCGCGCAGCCGGGCCACGCCCTCGGGCTTGACCGGGCGGCCCAGCTCGGCGTCGGCGACCGACCCGGACGCGGCGAGCGCGTGCATGCGGGCGATGGCCTGCACGGGGGAGCGCCGCCACTCCGGCAGCAGGCCGAGCAGTCGGCCGGACAAGCGCAGTGCCCCGCGCGCGGCGGCGTCGCCGCCGCCGTCGGCCAGTTCGTCGGGCGTCACCTCGCCGCCGTCGAGGCTCGCGCTGGCCGCCGCGCCGAGCAGCAGCGCCCGGGCGGTGTCCTCCGGCGTCGTGCGGCGCAGGCCGCGGTCGCGCAGCAGCGAGTCGACGCCGTCGCGGGTCGAGGCGAAGGCCGACGGGACGCCTTCGAGCGAGGCGGCGGCGATGAACGGATCAGGCGGCGCGGACACGCCCGCATCGTAGCCGCGTGGAGCGCGCGGACGTTTACGCTGAGCAGATGACGGACCCCACGGACGAGCGCGTCGCCGACTGGCTGGTCGGCCGCACGGACGCCCGCGTGCTGCATCTGGGCGACGGCCCGTTGGCCTACACGCTGGCCGACCGGGGTCACGAGGTGGTGGTCGTCGGCGAGGACGCGCAGGTCGCGCGGCGTGATGACCTGCTGTACGTGCGCGCGGCGGGCGAGCGGCTGCCCTTCGTCAGCTCGTCGTTCGACGTCGTGCTCGCGCCGACCCTCGACGACTCGAACACGGCGCTCGGCGAGTACGCGCGGGTGCTGCGGACCGGCGGCCTGCTGTCGTCGGTCTACCGCGCCCACGACGAGACGGTGCCGTGGATGCGCAAGTTGCGCGCCCTGCTCGGACCGACCGGAGCGGTCCGCGACACCTCGCCCGCGCTGGTCGCGTCCGGTCTGTTCGAGACGCCGGAGACCGAGCGCTTCGCCGTGTGGGACGAGCTCGACCTCGACGGCCTGCTGCGCTTCGCCCGCGAGCAGTCCGCGCGGGGCCTCACGCTGACGCTCGACTCCCAGGTGCGGCGGCTGTTCGCCGAGTACGCCATCGGCGCGGCCACCCTCCGCCTGCGCCGCGAGGTCCGCGCGATCCGCGCCCTCGTCGACAAGTCCGCCCTCCCGATCGACGACCCCCCCGACGGCACCGTCCTGTTCGAGTTCCACTGATGGCAGATGTCTCCGGCCGGCGCGAATGGTCGACATCCCCGGGCCGGCCGGCCTAGCGTTGTGGGAACGGGAGACGGGGGAACGCGATGCGTGTAGGTGTCTATGTCGACGGCTTCAACCTCTACTACGGAGGGAAGTTCATGGTCGGCGGCGGTGGCGTCGCCGGGTGGCGGTGGCTCGACTTGCGCTCCCTGGCCGCTCGGGTGATCGCCGCTCACGCGGGGTGGCCTCCCGTGACGTCGCTGCGCGTCGTCTATTGCACGGCGCGTATCAAGGCGGACGCGAACAACCCGGGCGCCGCCGGTCCGCGAGAGCAAGAGGTCTACTTGCGCGCGTTGGCCGCGTCGGGGTCCGTCGACGAGATCGCCTACGGCACGTATGTCAGCCGTGTCGCCACCGCGCCCTTGGCGACCGCCAGCCGACGGCGGCGTCCGGTGCTGGCCCGGCCTGACTGGCCGGTCATGGTGAAGGACGGGAGTTGCACGACCGATATCCCGGACGCCACCTTCATGGTCTCGGTCGCTCGACGGGAGGAGAAGGGGAGCGACGTCAATGTCGCGTCCCATCTCCTCCTCGACGTTCTGCAGCACAGCGTCGACGCGGCGGTCGTCATCAGCAATGACAGCGATCTGGAGTTCCCGATCCGGCAAGCTCGTGATCGCGTTCCGGTCGGCACGATCAACCCGACGAAGGGGTACACGGCGGGCGCGCTCAACGGCGCTCCTGCCGATGGAGTGGGAGGGCACTGGTGGTACCAACTCACCCCGGCGGATCTGTTCGGCGCCCAACTGCCCGTCATGATCGGCCGACTTGAGAAACCGGCGCCTTGGTGAATCGTGTGGGCGATGTTCCGAGAAAAGTTAAACCCGCCCCACGAAGGAGGCGGGCGGTATGGCTTCAGTATGGCCGGTGGCTCAGACCTTGGCAAGACGACGGACGACGAGCGGACCGGCGCGGTGACGGACCCGACGCCTAGACTCGCGGGGTGGAGTTTCTCAACAACCTGCGTCCCGCCCATGACCTGACGTACAACGACGTCTTCATGGTGCCGCGACGATCCGAGGTCGCCAGCCGCTTCGACGTCGATTTGTCGACACCGGACGGCACGGGCGCGACACTGCCGCTGGTCGTGGCGAATATGACCGCCATCTCCGGCCGCCGCATGGCCGAGACCATCGCCCGGCGCGGCGGCGTCGCGATCATCCCGCAGGACATCCCGCTCGACGTCGTCGCCGAGACGGTCGCCCGGGTCAAGGGCGCGCACACCGTCTACGAGACCCCCGTGACGGTCAGCGCGCACACCACCGTCGGCGAGACGCTCAGCCTCATCCCCAAGCGGGCGCACGGCGCGGCCCTCGTGACGGACGGCGACCGGCTGCTCGGCATCGTCACCGAGCGCGACGGCGCCGAGGTCGACCGCTTCGCCCAGGTCCACGAGGTGATGAGCACCGACGTGTCCACCGTCGAGGCGGGCCGGGAGCCGCGCGACTACTTCGACGCGCTCGCCGCCCGGCACGTCCCCTTCGCGCCGGTCCTCGACGGCGACGCGCTCGTCGGCCTCGTCACCCGCAAGGGCGCGCTGCGCTCGACGATCTACGCGCCCGCCGTCGACCCCGACGGCCGGCTGATCGTCGGCGCGGCCGTCGGCATCAACGGCGACGTCCAGGGCAAGGCCGAGGCGCTGCTCGCGACCGGCGTCGACGTGCTGGTGGTCGACACCGCGCACGGCCACCAGGCCAAGATGATCGCCGCGCTGCCGGTGGTCAAGGCCGCCCGCGACGCCCACGAGGCCGCGACCGGTCGCCGGATCCCTGTCGCGGCGGGCAATGTCGTGTCGGCCAACGGCGTGCGCGACCTCGTCAAGGCGGGCGCCGACATCCTCAAGGTCGGCGTCGGCCCGGGCGCCATGTGCACCACCCGCATGATGACCGGCGTCGGCCGCCCCCAGTTCTCGGCGGTGCTGGAGTGCGCCAAGGCCGCCCGCAAGCTCGGCGCGCACGTGTGGGCCGACGGCGGCGTGCGCTATCCCCGCGACGTGGCGCTCGCGCTCGCGGCCGGCTCGGCGAGCGTCATGATCGGCTCGTGGTTCGCCGGCACCCACGAGAGTCCCGGCGACCTCAAGACCGGCCCGGACGGACGCCCTTACAAGGAGTCCTTCGGCATGGCGTCCTCGCGCGCCGTCGCCAACCGCACCCGTGACGCGGCGGGCTTCGAGAAGGCTCGCATGGCGCTGTTCGAGGAGGGCATCTCCACCTCGCGCATGTTCCTCGACCCCGAGCGTCCCGGCGTGGAGGATCTGATCGACCAGATCACCGCGGGCGTCCGGTCGAGCTTCACCTACGCCGGAGCCCGGTCGCTGGAGGAGTTCGCCGACCGCGCCGTCGTCGGCCTGCAGAGCTCGGCCGGCTACGACGAGGGCCGCCCGCTGCACGCCAGTTGGTGACCCGCGTGGTCTGCCTTAGGGTGGATCAATGAGCAATTTGCTGGGGGAACCGTCCGAGACGCTGCTGCCCGCCGACCCGGGGGCGGCGATGGTGGAGGCCGGCGAGCCGATCGCCGAGGTCGCCGCCGCGCATCCGGACTCGACGCTCGCGTGGGCGCTGCTGTCGGCCGAGGCGCTGGCCGACGGGCGCGATCTGGAGGGCTACGCCTTCGCGCGCACCTCGTACCACCGCTCGCTCGACGGCCTGCGCCGCAACGGGTGGAAGGGCCACGGCCCGGTGCCGTGGTCGCACGAGCCGAACCAGGGCTTCCTGCGCTCCCTCGCCGTGCTGGCCGAGGCCTCGCAGCGTCTCGGCGACGTCGCCGAGGCCCACCGCTGCCGCGAGTTCCTGCGCGAGTCCAGCCTGGAGGCCTACCGCGTCCTCGTCGGCTGACCGCAAAAGGTCGACGAGCGTCCGCTCGCTTGGCATGGTGGGTTCCCGGCGTTCAGCGCAGGCGGTCGCTGAGGGCGTCATCGCCCCGGCGATGGTGTAACACCGCGATGACCTTGAACCAGCGCGGCGTCCTCGAACAGCCGGTACCAGATGCGATACGGGTACCCC
Organism: Aeromicrobium sp.; assembly: GCF_047606445.1. GTDB lineage: Bacteria > Actinomycetota > Actinomycetes > Propionibacteriales > Nocardioidaceae > Aeromicrobium. The sequence goes on from NZ_JASGEK010000002.1 coordinate 79,489, forward strand.
TGGGTGCTGACGTGGCGGAGGCCGTAGCGGCTGACAGCCGGTGTGTGCGCCTGCAGCGCGATCCAGTCCATCGAAGCTTGGAGCGCGTCGAGGAGGCGTTCAGTCACCTCAGGGGCGTTCTCGTCGTAGAAGGCTTCGATCTCCGTCAGGTCTCGTTGAGCGTTCGCGAGGATATGGACGTCGTAGCTCATGCGCGACGCGCGCGGCGGCGAGCTTTCCACTCGTCGAGCGTGATGTGGTCGTCGGGGCGAGCGTCGGCGTCGGCGACACGCCGTTCCAGCAAGGCCCACTGTCCGGCGGGGACATCGTGGCCGAGTTTGACCTCGATCGCGTCACGAAGCTCGATCAACTCGGTGGCGCTGAGTTGATCGACGCGTTCCAAGATGGTCGAGTCCAACATGTCGTGAGTCTATGACGCGGGCGCCTCTGAACCAACCCGTCACTGTCAACCCACTTCCCCCACCCACTGGCGATCATATTTCGTGGGCACTTCTCGTGAGTCTCGGCGAGGCGTTTACGCGACGCGATACCTCCCGTACGCTGGAGGTGTGCGGATCGGTATCCACCCTCATGCGCTCAAGCATGGTCTGACCCCCGAGCAGATCGTCAGAGCCGTCGAGACGGGCATCGACGCCGCGCAGATCAGAAACCGCGACCAGAACACCGACCCTCAACGATGGGGCGTGATCGGGTTCGACAACACGGCCCGAGAGATCCAACTGGTCATCATCCACACCACAGACGGGGTGCTCGTGATCCACGCGAACTACCTCACCGAAGGCTTCAGGAAGGAAATGAGGAACGCACGATGAGCAACACCTACACCGACATCAACGGCGTCACCTTCACTGACGCCGACATTGAACGCTGGGGAGCCGAGGCCGACGCCGGTTTCCCCGACGACGAGTTCACCCGAGCGACGCCCACCTGGATCACCAGCGAGTCGATGGAGACCCACTCGGTGCGAGTGCCTCCGGCGTTGTGGGAACTGGTGATTGAGAACGCGAAGCGGCGGGGCATCAGCACGAGTCAGTACGCGCGTGAGGCGCTGGCCCGTGGACTCGCTAGCTGACGCGGCTGCTCGTCGTCTCCCGGACCGGCGGTGTGACGTCCGAGCTTTCCGCGCCGATCATGGGTAGACTACGGTCGCAAGGCCCCGGTTCGCGGGGCTGTCTCATGTGTGTGAGGGGTGGGCTGCGATGCCCGCAGTCGTGATCGTCGGAGCCCAGTGGGGCGACGAGGGCAAAGGCAAGGCGACCGATCTGCTCGGCAGCCGCGTCGACTACGTCGTGAAGTTCAACGGCGGCAACAACGCCGGCCACACGGTGGTGATCGGCGACGAGAAGTACGCGCTGCACCTGCTGCCGTCGGGCATTCTCAGCCCCGGCTGCGTGCCGGTCATCGGCAACGGCGTCGTGGTCGACTTGAACGTGCTGTTCCAGGAGATCGACGGTCTGGAGGCGCGCGGCATCGACACCTCCGCGCTCAAGATCAGCGCGAACGCCCACGTCATCGCCGACTACAACCGCACCCTCGACAAGGTCACCGAGCGCTTCCTCGGCAGCCGCAAGATCGGCACCACCGGGCGCGGCATCGGTCCGACCTACGCCGACAAGATGAACCGTCTCGGCGTGCGCGTCCAGGACCTCTTCGACGAGAAGATCCTGCGCGCCAAGGTCGAGGGCGCGCTCGAGGTCAAGAACCAGATCCTCACCAAGGTCTACAACCGCCGCGCGGTCGGCGTCGACGAGATCGTCGAGGAACTGCTCGGCTACGTCGAGCGGCTGCGCCCGATGGTCGCCGACACCGCGCTGCTGCTGCACGAGGCGCTCGCCGACGACCAGACGGTGCTGTTGGAGGCCGGCCAGGCCACGCTGCTCGACGTCGACCACGGCACCTACCCGTTCGTCACGTCGTCGTCGGCGACCACCGGCGGCGCGTGCACCGGCTCGGGCATCGCCCCCACCCAGATCACCCGCGTCATCGGCATCGTCAAGGCCTACGCCACCCGCGTCGGCGAGGGTCCGTTCCCGACCGAGCTGTTCGACGCCGACGGCGAGCGGCTGCGCGCCAACGGCGGCGAGTTCGGCACGACCACGGGCCGCCCGCGCCGCTGCGGCTGGTACGACGCCCCGGTCGCCCGCTACGCCGCGCGGATCAACGGCGTCACCGACTTCGTGCTCACCAAGCTCGACGTGCTCACCGGCTGGGACAAGATCCCGGTGTGCGTGGCCTACGAGGTCGACGGCGAGCGGGTCGACGAGATGCCCTCGACGCAGACCGGATTCCACCACGCGAAGCCGGTCTACGAATTCCTCGACGGCTGGAGCGAGGACATCTCCGGCGCCCGCGAGTTCAGCGACCTGCCCGACGCCGCGCAGCGGTACGTGCGGGCGATCGAGCAGATGAGCGGCGCGCGCGTCTCGGCGGTCGGCGTCGGCCCGGACCGCGAGCAGACGGTCGTCCTGCACGATCTGCTCGGCTGACCTCCTCGCCAGCCTCCTCGTCGACTGACGTCGCCTTTTCACCCGGGGTTAACCCGTTTTCCGGCGTCATCATCACGTCAAGCGCGCGTCTTTATGGAAGATCAGGAATCGCTGTGCCCGTCCGGGCTACGGCGGACAGCCGAGATTCCGTATGGAATGAGGAGCAAGGACGATGAAGAAGACTTTGGCCGCCTTGGCGGCCTCGGCGCTGCTGGGAGGCGGGCTCGTGCTCGCCACCGGTGTCAGCGCCGAGGCGCGCTACGCCGACCCCGCCACCTCCGAGGGCCGCTACGTCGGGGAGATCGACTGGTTCGAGTGGTCCGACGAGGCGGGGGCGTCGGTGACCAACGGCGAGAAGGTCAACACTCGCGAAATCGACGGGAAGGACCTCGTCACCACGTGCACGATCAGCGGCTTCGACGACGCCGAGGCGTGGAAGGCCTACCGCCCCGGCGCCTGGGGTCGTGACACGCTGGACGAGATGTACAACATCGGTGGCGTGGGCAACAGCAACGAACTGATCTCCGGTCTGGTGCCCGGTGTGACCGAGGGCGGCGACGGCTCGGTCTCCTGTTCGGTCACCTACGACGGTGAGAGCGTGCCGCTGAGCGGCCTGGTCGTCGGCGACGCCGAGGAGAACCGTGAGGGAGAGTGGCTGCAGGCCACGGCGCACGGCGAGGGCACCTGGCGTCTCATCGACGGGTACGGCAAGAACAACGACGGCACGTCGTGTGAGACGGACGTGCGTTACACCCGTACGGCGGGCCCTGACAGCACGATGATCATGACGGGCCAGGGCTACCCCACGGCCTGCCCGGACGGCGCCGGTCCGGCGCTGGTGTCCTTCCTCGACGTCGGCGCGGGTCAGACGTCTGTCTCGATGGATTTCGGCACGGCCAGCGGCGGCTCGGTCCTCGCGCTCGGCGTGGTCCTGCCGGTCGACTTCGGCGACGCCCCGGTCTCCTACGGCGAGGCGGGCGCCTTGTACTCCCCGACCTTCGACGGCGGCGTCACGCCGGAGAGCACCGAGCTCGACCCGACCAGCGACACGTCGACCTGGACCCATCCGACGCAGCCCTACACCTGGACCGACGTGAACCCGAACGCCGATCAGCCGAACGCCGCGTCGTACGCGACGGCGACGACCGACCTGCGCCTCGGCGACGGCATCAACGGCGACAGCGCCTACTGGGACGACGCCGAGGCGGACGCCGACACGGGCGACGACGGCATCGACGCGGCTGCGGTCGTCGGCGACAACGCGATCCCCACGGCGCGCGGCGGCTCCTACGCGCTCGAGGTCGCCTGCACCGGCGGCTTCGTCCAGGGCTGGATCGACTGGAACGCCGACGGCGCCTTCGACGACGGCGAGGGCTCGGGCGCGTTCCCGTGCGACGCGGAGTCCGTCGCCCTGACCTGGGACGTCCCGGAGGACGCCGTGGAGCTGTACGACGGCGACGTGGTCGAGTCCTTCATGCGTCTGCGCGTCGGCGCCGACGAGGCGGCGGTCGCCTCGGCCACCGGCCTGTCGACCAGCGGCGAGGTCGAGGACTACGCCGTCGACCTGGGCGTCGACCCGACGCCCGGCCTGGAGCTGGAGAAGATCGCCGAGCTGCAGGACGCCAACGGCAACGGCTACGCCGACGCCGGCGAGACGATCGACTACTCCTTCGTCGTGTCGAACACCGGCAACCTGTCGGCCTACGACGTGACGGTCGAGGACCCGAAGGTCACCGGCATCACCCCGGCCTCGGTGACGCAGCTCGCGCCGGAGGGCGTCGACACGGACGATCCGTCCTACGCCGACGCCGAGATCGGCGAGGTCACCTTCACCGCCGACCCGTACGTGGTCACCGCCGACGACCTGACCGACGGCACGGTGCAGAACACCGCGACCGCCACGGGCACGATCGGCGGCGAGGAGGTCAGCGTCAGCGACACCGTCGAGACCGACGGCCCGCCGGCGGAGGAGGCCACGGAGGCCGGCATCCTGCCGACCACCGGCGCCAAGGTCGGCGCGGCGGGCCTGCTGCTCGCCCTCGTGGCCGCCGCCGTCGGCACGCTCGTGCTGCGTCGTCAGCGCCGCACCGCGGCCTGACGCCCAGCCGCTCCTGACGGGCGGCGTTCCGGCTCCACGCGCCGGGACGCCGCCCGTCGGCGTTCGCTCGGCTTCCCTTTCTCCGTGTTCTCGGGTTAGGGTGGCGCTCGGCAAGGCTGAGGCCTCTCTGAGATTCCTCAGCCGTGCGTCCGACTGAGAAGGGTGAACTTGTGAAGAAGTCCTGGGCCGTTCTGGCCGCGACCGCAGTGGCGGGGGGTCTGGCCCTCGTCGGCGCGACCTCCGCCGAGGCGCGCTACGCCGACCCCGCCACCTCCGAGGGCCGCTACGTCGGGGAGATCGACTGGCTCGAGTGGGGCGACCATTTGGAGGCCCTGACCTACGCCGACGACGGCACCGGGCGCATGGTGGCCCCCGCGACCAGCTCGCGCACCGTCGCCGGCCAGACGCTCACGACCACCTGCGAGGTCGAGCAGCCCGCGAACGACGTCCCCATCTCGGCCTACAACCCCAGTGCGTACGGCACGGGCTTCGACAACCTGTACAACATCGGCGGCGCGGACTCGACGTCGACGAACACGCTGGTCACCGGCCTCATGGCCGCGAGCGCGCTGGCGGAGTCGAACTTCTCCTGCACGGCGGCCCTCGACGGCGAGGAGGTGCCGCTCAGCGGCCTGGTGTTCTCCGAGCTCGAATCGAACGACAGCGGCTCGGAGTACGTCAGCGCGACGCCCAGCGGGGCGGACGCCGATGACGCCACCTGGCGTCTGATCGACGGGATCAGCGCCAACGCCGACGGCACGTCGTGCGACGGCCTGCAGACGGTCACCCACGACACGGCCACGGGGGAGCTGACCCTGGGCTTCGAGGTGCAGGGCTGCACCAACGGGCCGAACTTCGTCGCCTTCCTCGACGGCGCCACCGAGGCCGACTTCGAGATCAACGGCGGCGGCATCTCGGCCATCGCGCTCGGCGTGGTCCTGCCGGTCGACTTCGGCGACGCCCCGGTCTCCTACGGCGAGGCGGCCGCGCTGTTCTCCCCGAGCTTCAGCGGCGGCGAGGTGCCCGAGGGAGTCAATGACACCAACCCCAACGAATTCGAGTACGGCACGCCCGTCACCGATCTGCGCCTCGGCGCCGACATCGACGCCGACAGCGTCTACTGGAACCACGCGACCGCCGAGGGCGACCTGACCGGCGACGACGGGGTGACGCTCCCGACCGACCCGATTCCGACGCGGGCGGGCGGCTCCTACACCCTCGAGGACGTCGCGTGCAGCACGGCGGAGGACGGCACCGGCTTCGTGAGCGGCTGGCTCGACTGGAACGCCGACGGGGACTTCGACGCGGCGACGGAGTCCTCCGACGTCCGCGAGTGCACGGGGTCGTCGGTCGATCTGACCTGGGACGTCCCCGAGGACGCGGTGCCGCTCTTCGAGGACGAGACGGCGTCCTCCTTCCTGCGGGTGCGGATCGCGGCGACGAGCGAGGCCGCCGCGGATCCGACCGGCCTGGCCACCAGCGGCGAGGTCGAGGACTACCCGGTCACCCTCGGCGTCGACCCCGATCCGAGCATGACCCTCGAGAAGTCCGCCGAGCTGCAGGACTCCAACGGCAACGGCCTGGCCGACGTCGGCGAGACGATCAATTACTCCTTCGTCGTGACGAACACGGGCAACATGGTCATCCGCGACCTCGTCGTCACCGACGACAAGGTCACCGGCATCACCCCGGAGACGGTCGCCGAGCTGTACCCGGCCGAGATGGAGGACGTCCCCGACGACGCCCCGCAAGGCTCGGTGACGTTCACCGCAGACCCGTATGTGGTCACGACGGCCGACCTGGCCGACGGCTCGGTGCAGAACACCGCCAGCGCGAACGGCGAGGTCTCGAGCGGCACGCTGGAGACCGTCGAGGACACCGTCGAGACGGCCGGGACGCCTCCGGCGGGCGCGGCGCTGCCGACGGCCGGCGCGGGAGCCTGGACCGCGGCCGCGATGGCCGCCGCCCTCGCCTTCGCCACCGGCGTGCTCGCGCTGCGCCACCGCCGTCGGGCGGCCTGACGCCCAGCCGCTCCCGACGGGCGGCGTCCCGGCTCCACCAGCCGGGACGCCGCCCGTCGGCATTGGTGCCGTCATGTCCGACGGGGACGCGGAGCCCGGTCTTCGGGCGCGCCCCGGAGCTGGATCTGTTGGGCTCAGCCGACGCGGACCGCTAGTGTGGCGGGCGTGAAGGCGCTCGTCATCGGAACTGGTGGTCGTGAGCACGCGCTCGCGTTGGCTCTCTCGCGCGACCCGGGGGTGGGCGAGGTGCATGTGGCGCCCGGCAACCCGGGCGTCGCGCCGTTCGCCGAGCGGCATGAGGTCGACCCGCTCGACGGGGAGGCGGTCGCGGCGCTCGCGGTGTCGCTCGGCGCCGAGCTGGTCGTCGTCGGGCCGGAGGCGCCGCTGGTGGCCGGGGTCGCCGACGCCGTGCGTGCGGCCGGGATCGCCTGCTTCGGTCCGAGCCGCGAGGCCGCCCAGCTGGAGGGCTCGAAGGCCTTCGCCAAGCAGATCATGGCCGCCGCCGAGGTGCCCACCGCTATGGCGCACGTGTGCGAGACCCGCGAGGAGGTCGAGGCCGCCCTCGACGCCTTCGGCGCGCCCTACGTGGTCAAGGACGACGCGCTCGCCGCGGGCAAGGGCGTCGTCGTCACCGACGACCGCGACGAGGCCGTCGAGCACGCGCTGGCCTGCGGCCGGGTCGTCATCGAGGAGTTCCTCGACGGTCCCGAGGTGTCGCTGTTCGCCATCACCGACGGCGAGACGGTGCTGCCGCTGCAGCCCGCACAGGACTTCAAGCGGGCCCTCGACGGCGACGAGGGTCCGAACACCGGCGGCATGGGCGCGTACACGCCGCTGCCGTGGGCGCCCGACGACCTGGTCGAGGAGGTCGCCCGCCGGGTGTTGCAGCCGACGGTCGACGAGATGGCGCGGCGCGGCACGCCCTTCGCGGGCCTGCTGTACGCCGGGCTCGCGCTGACCAGCCGGGGCGTGCGCGTGGTCGAGTTCAACGCCCGCTTCGGCGACCCCGAGACGCAGGCGCTCATGGCGCTGCTGCGCACCCCGCTGTCGGCGCTGCTGCGTGGCGCGGCCACCGGCACGCTCGCCGAGGTCGGGCTGCCGCAGTGGGCCGACGGCGCGGCGGTCACCGTCGTCCTGTCGTCGGCGGGCTATCCGGCGTCGTCCCGCTCCGGCGACGTCATCACCGGGGTGGACGCGGCCGACGCCATCGAGGGCGTCGACGTGATCCACGCGGGCACCGGCCTCGACGACGAGGGCCGTCTGGTCACCGCCGGGGGTCGCGTCCTCGCCGTCACCGCCGTCGGCGACGACCTCGCCCAGGCCCGTGAGCGGGCGTACGCCGGGGTCGCGGAGATCGGCTTCGACGGCGCCCAACACCGCACGGACATCGCGTTGGCGGCCAGCCAGGGGGAGTGATGACGCTGCACAACGAGCAGCCGGAGGGGTTCCGGCTGCCCTTCGACCTCAGCCCCGAGGTCGAGGAGCTGCTGCGTCGGCGGGCGTGGGAGCAGATCGTGCGGGGCGACCTCGACGTCGACGGCTTCATCGAGCTGATCGCCGACGAGCTGCCCGAGCGGCTCGACCTCGACGCCGACGAGGCCGAGGCGATCGTCGGCCAGGGCGAGGAGATCTTCGACGCCGCGCTCACGGCCCGCCGCGCCCAGCAGGCCCAGTGGAGCGACGCCGAGACCGCCACGACGCTGACGCGGGCCTTCGAGGCGCTGGCCGAGATCGGCGTGGTCGCCCGGGAGAACTTCACCTGCTGCGGCACCTGCGGTTCCACGGAGATCTGGGACGAAGTCGACGACTCGCGCACCTGGCGCGGCTACGTCTTCTACCACATGCAGGACACCGACTCGCTGATAGAGACGGGCGAGACCTACATCGGCTACGGGGCGTTCCCCACCACCAAGAAGCCTCTCTTCCAGTCGAAGGCCCGCCACTACGAGTCCACGGTGGTCGACCTCATGACGAACGAGGTCATCCCTCTCCTGGAGCGCCACGGCGTCACCGTCGAATGGGACGGCCAGCTCAGCCGCCGCATCCTCCTCAAGAACGTCGACTACTACGCCAAGGTCTGAGCTGGAAATCGCGGCACGGTTCGAGGAAGCGATCGTTATGGTCGGCCTCTCTGTCCAGTGACGAGTTTTCGGTAGGCGGCGCGGGCCTTCATCGCGTGGATGATCTCGACCTCGCCGTCATCCCAGAGCAGCACGACGATCTCCAGCAGTCGGCCCGCATCGTCTAGACCGACCCGCAACTCCCGTTGTGGGTTCTCGTGGTCCAGCGGACCGCCTGCGAGCGACGACTGAGCGGCGGCTGTCGCAGCCTCCGCGGTGATCCCGTGTTTGAGCGCGGAATCCGCGACGATCACGAGGCGGTCGCCCAGTCGTGCACGGCGGCACGGATCGCCGTAGACCGGTCGATCCCCTCTCGGTCCGCACGGGCCATCAGTTCGGCTAACTCCTCCTCGGAGAACCGCAGCGTGACCACGCGGGAGGCCTTTTCCGCTCGAGGTGGTCGGCCTCGACTCCACTGTTTCAGCAACTCATCAGGGTCGTAACCAGCTTCAGCCTCATCGGCCCACGCTTGTACTTGTTCGTCGGAGACCTCGCGGCCCTCCATGATCCGCTTCTTCATGCCGTAATCGTATTACGAAATATGGAAATGGTCGAGTACTGGTGGTTGGAGCTCGCATCGGTCGCGGGCAGTCCCCTCGCCTCCACTTGCTAGTTCCCCTGCGAGAATGACCCGGTGAGCGCTCCTAACGTCCTTGCCTCCCGGTACGCCTCGTCGCGCATGGCCCATGTGTGGTCGCCCGAGCACAAGATCGTCGCCGAACGCCAGCTGTGGCTCGCGGTGCTGCGCGCCCAGCGCGACCTCGGCGTCGAGACGCCCGACGGCGTGATCGAGGCCTACGAGGCGGTGATCGACCAGGTCGACTTGGCCTCCATCGCCGAGCGCGAGCGGGTCACCCGGCACGACGTCAAGGCGCGCATCGAGGAGTTCTGCGCGCTCGCCGGGACCGAGCACATCCACAAGGGCATGACCTCCCGCGACCTCACCGAGAACGTCGAGCAACTGCAGATCGTCAGCTCGCTGCGCATCGTCCGCACCCGGGTCGTCGCGACGCTGGCGCGCCTCGGCCGCCTCGCCTCCGAGCACGCCGATCTGGTGATGGCCGGCCGCAGCCACAACGTCGCCGCGCAGGCCACGACCCTCGGCAAGCGTTTCGCGACCGTCGCCGACGAGCTGCTGGTCGCGCTCGACCGGATCGACGCGCTGCTGGCCGCCTACCCGCTGCGCGGCATCAAGGGCCCGGTCGGCACCTCCCAGGACATGCTCGACCTCGTCGGCGATCCTGTGAGCTTGGCCGAGCTGGAGTCGCGGGTCGCCGAACACCTCGGCTTCTCGCGCACGCTGACCAGCGTCGGCCAGGTGTACCCGCGCTCGCTCGACTACGACGTGGTCACCGCCCTCGCGCAGACCGTCGCCGCGCCGAGCAACCTCGCCACGACCATCCGCCTGATGGCCGGCAACGAACTCGTCACCGAGGGCTTCAAGCCGGGCCAGGTCGGCTCCAGCGCGATGCCGCACAAGATGAACACCCGCTCGGCCGAGCGGGTCAACGGGCTCGCGGTCGTCATCCGCGGTTACGTGTCGATGATCGGCGAGCTGGCCGGCGACCAGTGGAACGAGGGCGACGTGTCCTGCTCGGTGGTGCGCCGGGTCGCGCTGCCGGACGCCTTCTACGCCGCCGACGGCCTGTTCGAGACCTTCCTGACCGTGCTCGACGAGTTCGGCGCGTTCCCGGCGGTCGTGCAGCGCGAGCTCGACCGTTACCTGCCCTTCCTCGCCACGACCAAGGTCTTGATGGCCGCCGTGCGCGCGGGCGTGGGCCGGGAGGCCGCGCACGAGGCGATCAAGGAGCACGCGGTGTCGGTGGCGCTGGGCATGCGCGAGAACGGCGCGGCCGAGAACGACCTGTTCGCCCGTCTCGCCGCCGACGAGCGCCTGGGCCTGACCGAGGCCGACCTCGACGCCCTGGTCGCGGCCCCCATCGAGTTCACCGGCGCGGCCGTCGACCAAATCGTCGCTGTCGTAGCCCGGATCGAGCAGGTCGTCGCCGCCGACCCCGAGGCCGCCGCCTACACCCCCGGCGCGATCCTGTAGGTCGCCCGCCTGCCGGGAGACGCAGGATGATGGTTCTGGGCCGCTATGGCGACCCTGACCCATCATCCTGCGTCACGCGCCCGTTCGCACCTCGTCGGGCTCAGCGTCCTCCTCGACAGGGCGTTCGCGGCGGTGCCGGTCGAGGCCGAGGGCGGCGAGGCGTTCGGCGGGGCTCGGAGGCGCGGGCTGTCCGACCGGCTGCGGCTCGTCGAGGGCCTCGCGCAGGATCTGGCGCACGTCGTATTGGTGGGGGTCGAGCGAGACGCCGGTCTCCGCCTCGGCCCGCTGGCGCGCGGTCTCCAGGAGGTCGCGCGCCTCGCGCAGGATCCGGCCGAGCCGTCGGGCGTGGACGGGCAGTTGGCTCGGGCCGACGAGGACCGCGGCGAGCAGTCCGATCAGCAGCAGCTTCTCGAAGGTCAGGCCGAACATGAGGTCTCCTTCCGGGCTGCGCGGCGGTCGTGCGCCCAGGTGATCAGCAGCGCCAGGCCGAACAGCGCCGACATCGGCACGGCCACCAGGAACATCGACAGGACGTCGGCCGCGGGCGTGACGAGGGCGCTGAACAGCGTGATGACCACGACGATCACCCGCCAGCTTCGGCGCAGGGTGGCCGCCGAGACGAGGCCGAGCACGTTCAGCAGCACCATGAACACCGGCAGCACGAAGGCCACGCCGGTCGCGAGCATGAGCTTCACGACGAATCCGACGTAGTAGGAGGCGTTGAGGATCGTGCTGTCGGCGTCGGAGGAGAACCCGGTCAGCATCGCGACCATGTGCGGGAAGATCATCAGGCCGAAGGCGCACCCGGCGAGGAACAGCGGCAGGGCGGCCGCCGCGAAGCCGAGCGCCACCCGCCGTTCGCGACGGGTCAGGCCCGGCGTGACGAACAGGAACAGCTCGGTCAGCCAGACGGGGCTCGACAGCACGGCGGCCGTCGACAGCGCGAGCGTGAGGGTCAGGTCGAAGGCGCCGGTGACGGTGTCGTAGTTGAGGCTCGCGTCGCGCGAGAGCGCCAACTCCTCGACCGGGCGGCGCAGCACGTCGAGCACGGGGTCGGCCAGCCAGAAGCCGACGACCACGCACAGCGCGAAGGCCACCGCCGCACGGGTCGCGCGCCGTCGGGCCTCACGGGCGTGGGCCGCGAGCGGCATCGTCCCCCGCGCGGCGGTGGCTGCGCTCATGCGTCCTCACGCTCCGGGGCGGCGGGGTCGGACTGGGTCTCCTCTTTGAGGATGCGGACCGACTGTCCGACGCTCTTGGCGAGCGCGGGCAGCTTGGCCGAGCCGAAGACGAGCAGGACGATGGCGAGGATGACGAGCGAGTGCCATCCGGTGAGGTTCTGCAACATGGTGGTTCCTTAGGGGTGGGGTGGGTAAGGGGAGGGGTGTCAGTTCGGGGCGCCCGGCGCTTGACCGCCGCCGCCCCCGCCGCCAGGGCCGCCGCCGGAGCCGCCGCCCGGACTGCCCGCGGAGGCCTCGGTGGTGGTGTCGACGCCGACCGCCAGCGAGCCGACATAGCCCGAGGCGACGTCGCCGGAGAAGGTCCCGAGCTCCAGGTCGTGGCCGTCGCCGAAGACGTTGTCGTTGTCCATGCTGCCGATCTGGCTGAGGTTGCGGGACGATCCGTCGTAGGTCGACTCGGCGTAGACGGCGTCGAGCATGTCCTGCGGGAAGGCGACCTGCGAGGTCGCGATGGCGTTCGCGACGTCGGTGGCGGAGTCGACGTCGGGATAGACCTCGAAGTGCATGTGCGTCCAGCGGCCGGAGTAGCAGCCCGGCACGATCGTGTCGAAGGTGACGTTCCCGTCGGCGTCGGCGACCTGCACGCCGCGCAGGTACGTCTCCTCGGCGATCGCCTCGGTGTACATCGAGTACTGGCCCTGCGCGTCGCACTGCCAGAGGTAGACGGCCGCGCCGGCGAAGGGGACGTCCCCGTTCGCCATGTCGGTGATGGTGAAGGTGAACGACAGGGGCGTCCCCTCGGCGACCGTCCCGCCGTCGAGGCTCGCGGTGATGTCGCGGCGGACGATGCCGGACTCCTCCAGCACGTTCACGCCGTTGGTGCCGTCGGCGGGGTAGGGGCCGTTGGTCTCCTGGGGGATCTCGCCGTCGGCGGTCCCGGCCGAGGTGGCCGAGGAGCTGTTCGTCGTCGTGGCCGAGGCGGTGCCCGACGACGAGGACGACCCGCCGCCGCAGGCCGCGAGGGCGAGCGATCCGGCGCCGAGGCCGAGCAGCCCCAGCAGGCGGCGCCGGGTGACGAGGGTCGTGACGTCGAAGGCCGCGCCCTGGTCGGCGAGGTCGTCGTCGGGTCGGGGCAGCAGGCGCCCCTCGTAGGCGGGCCCCAGCGGGGTGGTCTCTGGTTCGGGAAGGTTGCTCATGTCCCCGACTATGGTCGGTCGGATTGTGAGCTTCCCTAGGTGTTCCTGTGCGACATCTGTGAGCGACTGCGCCACGGGGGAGGCGTTGCGGTAGGCCCTGTGGGACTCGAACCCACAACCCACGGATTAAAAGTCCGTTGCTCTGCCAATTGAGCTAAAGGCCCTGACCGGGACAGTCTGCCATCCCGCCTGTCCACAGTTTTCGCCGATTCCCCGCGCGGGCGGTCGAAGGGGTCTAGGCTGGCCTGCGGGGAAGGGGGGAGGAACTGCGAGGGAGAGCCATGACGGAGCCGCTGGACGCGCGATTGCGCGACGATAACGCGCTCGACGAGATCGAGATGACCAGTCGGCTGATGATCGCCGCGACCTCGAAAGCCGCCGTCCTCACCCAGGCCGAGGTCGACGAGATCCTGGGCGTCTCGGGCTCCTGACCGGTCGGCGCCCGCCCGGACGTGGTGACGCGTAGGCGAACCCCTAGCATGGGCACGGCCAACCGACCGTGGACAGGAGTGAGGCGTGCGCTTCCGCATCCGACCGGTGGAGACGTCGTTCTACGACCTCTTCTCCGAATCCGCCAGCCATCTCGTGGCCGGCGCCGATCTGCTCGCGAAGATCCTCGAGGACGGCGTCGACCGTTCCGCGGTCTCGAAGCAGATGCGCGAGGCCGAGCACCAGGCCGACGAGACCACCCACGCCATCGTGCGCCGGGTCAACAGCACCTTCATCACGCCCTTCGACCGCGAGGACATCTACGCGCTCGCCGGCGCGCTCGACGACGTCATGGACTTCATGGACGAGGCCGTCGACTCGATCGTGCTGTACGACGTCGAGGAGTTCCCGCCGCACTTCGCCGAGCAGGTCGAGGTGCTGCAGCGCGCCGCCCGGCTGACCGCCGAGTCCATGCCGCGCCTGCGCACGATGAAGGACCTCGACGAGTTCTGGATCGAGATCAACCGTCTGGAGAACGACGGCGACCGCAACCACCGCCGCATCCTGGCGAACCTCTTCGGAGGCTCGTACAAGGCGATGGAGGTGCTCAAGATGAAGGACGTCGTCGAGTCCGTCGAGCACGCCATCGACGCGCTGGAGACGGTGGCCAACATCGTCGAGCAGATCGCCGTCAAGGAGTCCTGAGCGTGTCCCTGACCCTGGCGATGGTCGTCGCCGTCGTGGTCATCGCCTTGGTGTTCGACTACACCAACGGCTTCCACGACGCCGCGAACGCGATCGCCACCTCGGTGTCGACCCGCGCCCTCACCCCCCGAGTCGCGCTCGCGATGGCGGCGGTGCTCAACTTCGTCGGCGCGCTGCTCGGCGTCGGCGTCGCCAAGACGATTCAAGACATCATCGACATCGAGGAGCGCGCCGCCTCGCCCGCCGACGCCCCGCACGCGCTGACCATCGTGCTCGCGGCGCTCATCGGCGCGATCACCTGGAACCTCATCACCTGGTACTTCGGCATCCCCTCGTCGTCCTCGCACGCGCTCATCGGCGGCATCGTCGGCGCGGGCCTGGCCTCGTCGACCACGGTCGAATGGTCGATCCTCGTCAAGAAGGTCGCCATCCCCATGGTGCTGTCCCCGGCCATCGGCTTCCTCGGCGCCTTCTGCATCATGACCGCGATCATGTGGATCTTCCGCAAGGCGAACCCGTCGCGGATCAGCCGCGGCTTCCGCCACGCGCAGACGGTCTCGGCGGCGGGTATGGCGCTCGGCCACGGCCTGCAGGACGCGCAGAAGACGATGGGCGTCATCGTGCTCGCGCTCGTCGCGGGAGGCTACGGCAGCGGTGACGACGTCCCCCTCTGGGTCATCTTCGCCGCCGCTTCGGCCATCGCCGCAGGCACCTACTCGGGCGGCTGGCGCATCATGCGCACCCTCGGCCGACGCATTATCGACCTCGACCCGCCGAAGGCCTTCGCCGCCGAGGCGACCGCCGCCACGACGCTCTACGTGATGGCCATCGGTCTGCACGCGCCGGTCTCCACCACCCACACGGTCACCTCGGCGATCATGGGCTCGGGGGCCACCAAGAGGTTCAGCGCGGTGCGCTGGGGCGTGGCCAAGGGCATCGTCACGGCGTGGGTCATCACCATCCCCGCCGCCGCGCTCGTCGCCGCCGGCACGTACGGCGTCGCGCATCTCTTCCTGCCCTGACCAGGCCGTTCTGAGCGTTCCGGCGCCGTTCACCCGTCGTTCACCGCCGGCGGGCCGCCGATACACCTGCCTTCTCTAGCTTCACGTATGTCAGTTCCCATCCCCTGAAGGGATTCCATTCGTGAAGCGCAACATCTTCCCCCTCGCGGCCGCCGCCGTGACCGCCTCGCTCGCCCTCGGCGCCTGCGGCTCGTCCGGTTCCGGCGGCACGCTCAACGGCGCCGGCGCCAGCTCCCAGCAGGCCGCCGTGGCCGCGTGGAAGCAGGCCTTCCAGACCGAGCACTCCGACGCCACGGTCAACTACGACCCGGTCGGCTCCGGCGGCGGCCGTGAGCAGTTCGTCGCCGGCGGCATCGACTTCGCCGGCTCGGACGCCTACCTCGACGACGAGGAGTTGGCGGCCGCCAAGGAGCGCTGCGGCGGCGAGGTCGTCGAGGTGCCCGTCTACGTGAGCCCCATCGCCGTCGTGTTCAACGTCGAGGGCGTCGACGACCTCAACCTGTCCTCGGCCACCATCGGCGCCATCTTCGAGGGCGCCATCACCACGTGGAACGACCCGAAGATCGCCGCCGACAACCCCGACGCCTCGCTGCCGGACGCGCCGATCGTCACGGTCCACCGCTCCGACGACTCGGGCACCACGAAGAACTTCACCGCCTACCTGGAGGAGACCTCCGGCGGCGCGTGGACCGCGGGCGAGGTCGAGACCTGGCCGACCGCCGAGGGCGAGAGCGCCCAGGGCACCTCGGGCATGATCGACCGCGTCAAGGCCACCGACAACTCGATCGGCTACGCCGACGCCAGCCAGGCCGGCGACCTGTCGACCGCGGCCGTCAAGGTCGGCGAGGAGTTCGTCGAGTACAGCCCCGAGGCCGCCACCGCGATCCTGGAGAAGTCCAGCCGCGTCGAGGGCCGCGCGGAGACCGACCTCGCCATCGAGATCGACCGCACCACGACCGAGGCCGGCGTCTACCCCGTCGTGCTCGTCTCCTACGCGATCGCCTGCCAGACCTACGAGGACGCCGCCAAGGCCGGGCTCGTGAAGGACTGGCTGGCCTACCTCGTCAGCGCGGAGGGCCAGGAGGCCGCCGCCGCCGACGCGGGCGCCGCGCCGATCACCGGCACGATCGCCGAGGAGTCGGCGGCCGCGGTCGACACCATCGCCGCGAAGTGATCTCGCGGGTCGGGGCCGCTCGGCGAGACCCGCCGGGCGGCCCCGGCCCCGTCTTCCCCCTCCTCTGACTCGAAAGGTCTCTGCCGTGAGCAGCACCCTCCCGCAGGAGCCGAAGGCCGACAAGCCGGTCCGGCGCCTCGGCGACACCATCTTCCACGGCCTGTCGACCTCGGCCGGCCTGCTGATCTTGCTGACGCTGCTCGGCGTCGCGATCTTCCTGACCCTCGAAGGCCTGCCCGGCATCACCGCCTCGCCCGACGAACTCGGCGGCAAGACCGGCGGCAAGGGCTTCCTCGCCTACGTCTGGCCGCTCGTCTTCGGCACCGTCTGGGCGGCCGTCATCGCCCTCGCCATCGCGGTCCCGGTCTCCATCGGCGTCGCCCTCTACATCTCGCACTACGCGCCGCGCCGCCTGGCCGCCACGCTCGGCTACGTCGTCGACCTGCTGGCCGCGGTGCCGTCGGTCGTCTACGGCCTGTGGGGCCTGCTGTTCCTGTCGCGCGAGCTGGCCCCGTTCTACGAGTGGCTCAACCGCCACCTGGGCTTCATCCCGTTCTTCGCCGGCAATCCCAACGGCGGCGTCTCGGCCAACAGCATCCTGACCGCCAGCCTCGTGCTCGCGGTGATGGTCCTGCCGATCATGACCGCCATCTGCCGCGAGATCTTCCTGCAGACGCCCCGGCTGCACGAGGAGGCCGCGCTCGCCCTGGGCGCGACACGCTGGGAGCTCATCCGGCTCGCGGTCTTCCCCTACGCCCGCTCGGGCATCGTCTCCTCGGCCATGCTCGGCCTCGGCCGCGCGCTCGGCGAGACGATGGCCGTCGCGATGGTCCTGTCGGCCTCCGGCGTCGTGACCTTCAACATGATCGGCAGCACGAACCCGAGCACCATCGCGGCCAACATCGCGCTGCAGTTCCCGGAGGCGTTCGGCCTCTACACCAACGTGCTGATCGCCAGCGGCCTCGTGCTGTTCGTGATCACCTTCGCCGCCAACTTCGCCGCGCGCGCCATCGTGGAGCGCCGCAAGGACTTCTCGGGAGCCAACTGATGACCACCACGGCACAGACTCCGACCCCGCCTCGGGGCGACCTGGAGCAGCGACTCCGGGAGGACCAGCTGCCCGCCTGGCTGCCGTACGCGGTCCTCGGCGGCGCCGCGCTCGTCGCCCTCGTGGCGGCGGTCGCCACCAGCGCGTCGATCACGCAAGCGGTGCTGCTCGGCTGGACGCTCACCTGGATCCTCCCGATCGCCTCGCGGGTGGTCGAGGGCGGCCGCAAGGCCACCGACCGGGCGGTGACGCTGCTCGTCGGCTCGGCCTTCGGGCTCGCGCTCATCCCGCTCGGCTCGATCCTCTGGCTCGTGATCGGCAAGGGCGCCCCCCAGCTGAGCGCCGACTTCTTCACCCAGTCGATGCGCAACGTCGTCGGCGAGGGCGGCGGCATACACCACGCGCTGGTCGGCACGCTGCTGATCACCGCGGCCGCCACGGTCATCTCGGTGCCCATCGGACTGTTCACGGCGATCTACCTCGTCGAGTACGCCGACGGCAACCGGCTGTCGCGCTGGATCACCTTCCTCGTCGACGTGATGACCGGCATCCCGTCCATCGTCGCCGGCCTGTTCGCCTACGCCCTGTTCGTCCTGTTCTTCGGCGAGGGCGTCCGGATGGGCATCGGCGGCTCGGTCGCGCTGAGCGTGCTCATGGTGCCGATCGTGGTGCGGTCCTGCGAGGAGATGCTCAAGCTCGTCCCGAACGAGCTGCGCGAGGCCTCGCTCGCCCTCGGCGTGCCGAAGTGGCGCACCATCGCCAAGGTCGTGCTGCCGACGGCGATCTCCGGCATCGTGACCGGCGTGACGCTGGCCGTCGCCCGCGTCATCGGCGAGACCGCCCCGCTGCTCATCATCGCCGGCCTGACCGACTCGGTGAACTACAACCTGTTCGGCGAGCGCATGGCGACGCTGCCGGTGTTCGCCTACAACGCGGTCAAGTTCCCGGGCGTGCCGCCGGAGGCCAGCATCGACCGGGGCTGGGGCGCGGCCCTGGTGCTGCTCATCATCGTCATGGTGCTCAACCTCGTCGCCCGTCTCGTCAGCTACTACTTCTCCCCCAAGGGCGAGCGCTGAGAGCGCTCGACAGACTTAAGGAATCATCATGGCCAAGAGCATCGACGTCTCGGACCTGAACATCTACTACGGCGATTTCCTCGCGGTGGAGGGCGTCAACATCTCCATCCCGGCCAAGTCGGTCACGGCCTTCATCGGCCCGTCCGGCTGCGGCAAGTCGACCTTCCTGCGCTCGCTCAACCGCATGCACGAGGTCATCAAGGGCGCGCACGTCGAGGGCAAGGTGCTCGTCGACGGCGCGGACCTGTACGCCTCCGACATGGACCCGGTGAACGTGCGCCGTCTGATCGGCATGGTCTTCCAGCGGCCGAACCCGTTCCCGACGATGAGCATCTACGACAACGTGCTCGCCGGGAACCGGCTCAACAACAAGAAGCTGAAGAAGTCCGAGGCCGACGCGACGGTCGAGCGGGCGCTGCGCCAGGCGGGCCTGTGGGCCGAGGTCAAGGACCGTCTCGACCGTCCCGGCTCGGGCCTGTCGGGCGGCCAGCAGCAGCGGCTGTGCATCGCCCGCGCGGTGGCCGTGCAGCCGGAGATCCTGCTGATGGACGAGCCCTGCTCGGCCCTCGACCCGATCTCGACGAGCGTCATCGAGGATCTGATCCACGAGCTCAAGACGGACTACACGATCGTCATCGTCACCCACAACATGCAGCAGGCCGCCCGCGTCAGCGACGACACGGCCTTCTTCAACCTGTCGGGCGTCGGCCAGCCGGGCCGCCTCATCGAGTCGGGCCGCACCGAGAAGATCTTCTCCAACCCCGACAACGAGGCGACCGAGGCCTACATCCAGGGCCGCTTCGGCTGAGTCCGCTCGGCTCCGCCCGGGGAGGTACCTCCGCAACCCTACGGGCGGGCGAGAGGTAGGCCAGGGACCCTACGATCACCTCGTAGGGTCCCTGGCCTACCTCTCGCCTCGTGGTGAGGTTGCTGAGGTACCTCCCAGCTGTCCGCCAGAGCGCGTCGTTTCGTCGGTTGTGGATAAACAGTGGCGTGAATCGAGAACCTGCGCTGCTCTTGGGGCATGCCCCGATCACCACGCATCCCCGACGAACTTCGTGGCCGTCCCTTCTCCGTCGCCCAAGCGCGGGCCGCGGGCGTCTCGCCGCGCATGTTGCAAGGAGCGGCGTATCGCCGGGTCTTCCCACGCGTGTGGGTGGTCCGGGGCCACGACCTGACGCCAGACGACTGGGTGACGGCGGCCCGGCTGACCTTGCCGAGGGACGCCCGGCTCACCGGCATCACCCGGATCCAGCGGCTCGGCCTCGACCACGGCCCGCGCTTCCCGATGCACTTCGTCGTCGCCCGTGACTACCACCGCGCTCCCGACGAGATCATGTTGCACCGAACGGACCGGATGCCGGTGAGCGACGGCGAGGACGTGTCGCCGACGGCCGCGTTCATCGCCTACTGCGCCGTCGCCACGGCGGTCGACGCGATCCTCGTGGGCGACTGGTTGGTCCGCGAAGGGCAGATGAGCGTGGAGGGGTTGGTCGCGCTCGCTCGGCACGACCATTGGCGTGACGGGTCGCCGCAGGCCGTGTGGGTCGCGGCGTATCTCGACGGCCGCTCGTGGTCGCCCGCGGAGTCGCGTATCCGTTCCGCGCTGGTGTTCGCAGGCTTGCCATGTCCCGAGTCGAACGTCGAGATCGCGGACCGGGGGAGCGTGCTGGCGATCGTCGACCTGGCGTACCTGCGGTGGAACACCGTCGTCGAGTACGAGGGGCGGCACCACCAGACGGACCGCCGCCAGTACCTTCGCGACATCGAGCGCTACGGCCCGCTGCGCGACCTCGGGCTGCGCTATGTCCAGGTCACGAAGGAACACGCGAGCAATCTGGTGACGGTCGTCCGCAGGGTGCATGAGGCGTTGGTCAAGGAAGGTTACGACGGTCCCGCGCCTGAGTTCGGCGAGCGATGGCGGACGCTCTTCCAACGGCTCCCGGCTCCTCCCCTCCAAGGCGCTCGGGAGGTACGTCAGCAACCTTACGAAGGCGCGGAAGGTAGCGCTGGTACCTATCCGAAGGCGGGATAGGTACCAGGTCTACCGCTGGCCGAGAGGTGAGGTTGCTGACGTACCTCCCACCCGTCCGTAGGGTTGCTGAGGTACCTCCCCGGGCGGTCAGGGGAGGCGTTCGGTGGCGAGGACGCGGCCGTGGCGGTGGTGGACGACGACGGCCTCGCCGGGGGCCAGATCGGGCTCGGGGAGCGAGAGGGCGTCGAAGACCGGCGTCATCGTCGGCAGGTGGGTGCAGAGCACGGTGAGCCGGCGGCGCGCGACGGCCTCGCGGACCGCGGCCGTCACCGCGCCGCGCGGGGCCGGCTCGGCCAGACGGGGATCGACCCGGACCTTGGCGGCCAGCGGCTCGACCGTCTGACGGCAGCGCAGCGCCGGACTCGTCAGCACACGCCCCGGCCCGTAGGGCGTGATCGACGCGGCCAGCGCGACGGCCTGCCGCAAGCCGAGGTCGGACAGCGGGCGGTCGTCGTCGGCGCCGCGCCACTTCGACCTCGGCGCCGCCTTGCCGTGCCGGGTCACGACGAGCACGCGCGACTTGTGCGCGCCCCGGTCGCGCAGCCGACGGAACGCGGCGAGCAGGTCGAGGTCGTGCGCATAGGTCAGCAGTGCCTTCGCCGCGCGCGGCCGCACCCAGACGATCTCGTCGACCTCCTTGTTCGGCGCGAACCCTCCGGGCTCGTCGGGGTCGAGCTGGGCGGTCCAGTAGTGCACGACCTTCGGCCCGGCCCCGACGCGATAGCGCACCGTCGGCAGCGGCAGGCCGAGCCGGACGCGGTAGCCGGTCTCCTCGGCGATCTCACGGACGGCCGTCTGCCGCACGGACTCGCCGGGGTCGAGCTTGCCCTTGGGGAAGGTCCAGTCGTCATAACGCGGACGGTGGGCGACCAGCACCTCGACGCCGTCCCTGCTGCCCGGCCGCGGGCGCCACACGACGCCGCCCGCCGCCACGATCATCCGTTCACGCGCCATGGCCGTATTGTCCTTCCTGATGGACGCACACCGACGGCTGGCCGCGCCGCTCGCCCTGATCGTGGTGGCCGCGGGCCTGTGGATCGGCGCGCGTCCCAGCCACGCCGGGAGCGACGACGTCGCCCGTCTGGTCCCCTCCGACGTCGCCGCGATCGATGTCACGGACTGGTCGAGGGGCGACGCGACGGACGACTCCGACCTCACTGCCCGCTCGGTCCTGTCCGGCGCGGGCGAGGTGATCGCCGACGGACTCGGCTGGACGCCGGAGACCGTGCGCTGGGAGGCCTTCGTCCAGACCACGACGGGTACGGCGGCGCTGATCGCCCTGCCGGGGTCGGCCGACGCCACCGCCGAACGGCTGCGACGCGTCGGCTACGAGCGGGACGGCACGGGTCTGTGGCACGCCGACGGCGCCGCCCTGCGCGGGGACGGCCGGTCCGCGCCGACGGTGTTCACGAACGTCCGACTGTTGCCCGACCACGGCGTCGCGGTGGCCTCGGAGGAGCCGTCGGTGGTCGAGGAGCTGGCCGACGTCGCCGCAGGCCGCAGCCCCTCGCTCGCCGACGACCCGACGCTCGCCTCGATCTGGTCGCGCCGAGCCGGTCTGGCAGCGTATTCGCTGCAAGGCCAGGCCGCCGGATGCGCCTCGACCGACCCCGCGCAGGCGGGCGAGGAGGTCGCCGCGCAGGCGCGCGTCGCCGTCGGCGCCGTCGGGGAGCTGCGCGCCTACCGCTGGCTGCTGCGCGGGATGGACGCGCGGGCCGCGCGGTTCGAGGTCGCGATGGCCTTCGACTCCGGCACGCAGGCCGCCGAGCAGGCCACGACCCGTGCCCGATTGAGCGCGGGCGTGTTCATCGGCCAGACGGGCGACGTCGAGGACTCGATCGTGCTGCGGGATCATCGCGCCTCCGGGGACGTGGCCGTGCTGGACTTCGAACGGCAGGAGAGGGCCGTCGCGCTGATGTCGTTCACCGGTCCGATGGTGTTCGCCTCCTGTCCGGCCTAGCTCGTCCGTGACCGACGGTGGCGGGCCTTGTCGATCAGCCAGGCCTGCAGGTCGCGGGGGCCGGTGTCGCGGTGCCAGACGCCGTCGGCGGTGAGCGTCCAGTGGTCGGTCTGCCCGTCGGCGGCGGTCGCCAGCAACTCGCCGAGCTGCGCCGTGTGCGCCTCGCCCGGCACCCGCACCAGCACCTCGACGCGGCGGTCGAGGTTGCGGTGCATGAGGTCGGCCGAGCCGATCCACGCCTCCGGCTCGCCCCCGTTCGCGAACCAGTAGACACGGCTGTGCTCCAGGAAGCGGCCCAACACGCTGACCACGCGGATGTTCTCGCTCAGACCCGGCACGCCGGGACGGATCGCGCAGATGCCGCGCACCACGATGTCGACCGGCACACCCGCCCGGGACGCCTCGTAGAGCGCGTCGCTGACGTCCTCGTCGACCAGCGAGTTCAGCTTGATCCGGATGCGCGCCGCCCGGCCCGCGCGGTGGTGCTCGACCTCGCGGCCGATCCGTTCGAGGAGCCCGGCGCGCAGTCCGGTGGGGGCGGTGAGCAGCGTGTCGAACTCGGTCTGCTGGGAGAAGCCCGACAGGTGGTTGAACAGGTTGGTGAGGTCGTGGGTGATCTCGCGGTTCGCGGTCAGCAGGCCCAGGTCCTCGTACATGCGCGCGGTCTTGGGGTTGTAGTTGCCGGTGCCGATGTGCGCGTAGCGGCGCAGCCCGTCCGGCTCGTCGCGCAGCACGAGGGCCAGCTTGCAGTGCGTCTTCAGGCCGACGATGCCGTACACGACGTGGCACCCGGCGCGCTCCAGCTTGCGCGCCCAGCGGATGTTGGCCTGCTCGTCGAAGCGCGCCTTGATCTCGACCAGCACCAGCACCTGCTTTCCGGCGCGGGCGGCGTCGATGAGCGCGTCGATGATGGGGGAGTCGCCGGAGGTGCGGTAGAGGGTCTGCTTGATCGCCAGGACCTTCGGGTCGGCGGCGGCCTGCTCGATGAACCGCTGCACGCTCGTCGCGAAGGAGTCGTAGGGATGGTGCACGAGCACGTCGCGCTTGCGCAGCGCGCTGAACAGGTCGGCGGGGCTCGCCGTCTCGACTTCGGCCAGGTGCTCGTGGGTGCCGGGGACGAAGGCCTCGAAGTGCAGTTCGGGGCGGTCGAGGTCGGCGATCTCGTGGAGCGAGCGCAGGTCGAGCGGGCCGTCGAGGCGCACGACCTCCTCGGGGCTGACGCTCAGCTCCGAGACCAGCAGATCCAACACCTCGCCTGCGATGTCCGGCTCGACCTCCAGCCGCACGGCCGGGCCGAACTTGCGGCGCAGCAGTTCCTTCTCGAGCGCTTTCAGCAGGTTCTCGGCGTCGTCCTCCTCGACCTCCAGGTCCTCGTTGCGGGTGACGCGGAAGGCGTGGTGGGCGAGGATCTCCATGCCGGGGAACAGCATCGGCAGGTGGGCGGCCATGACCTGCTCCAGCGGCACGTACCGCTGCGGCCCGACCGACATCCACCGGTCGATGATCGGCGGGACCTTGACGCGGGCGAAGTGCTCCTTGCCGGTCTCCGGGTTGCGCAGCACGACGGCGAGGTTGAGCGACAGCCCGGAGATGTAGGGGAAGGGGTGGGCGGGGTCGACGGCCAGCGGCGTGAGCACCGGGAAGACGCGCTCGCGGTAGGTGGTGCCGACCAGCTTGCGCTCCTCGGCGGTGAGGTCGTGCCAGCCGAGCAGGTGGATGCCGGCCTCGGCGAGGTCGCCGACGAGATGGTCGTGGAGCGTGGCGGCGTGGCGGCGCTGCAGCTCCTGGCTCGTCGAGACGCTGCGGGCCAGCACCTCCTTCGGCGGCAGGCCGCTGGCCGACGGCACCGCGACCCCCGCCGCGATGCGCCGCTTGAGGCCGGCGACGCGCACCATGAAGAACTCGTCGAGGTTGCTGGCGAAGATCGCGAGGAAGCGCACTCGCTCCAGGAGAGGGAGCGAGGGGTCCTCGGCGAGTTCCAGGACGCGTTCGTTGAAGGAGATCCAGGACAGCTCGCGGTCGAGGAAACGGTCGTCGGGCAACGCTCCCCGGGTCGTGTCGAAGGGCGGGTCGACGTCGAACTCGTCGGGGGATGTGGTGTCGATGACCTCCAGGCCGGTGCTCTCCATGGGCGTCATGGTGGCACGCCAAGGTAGCGAGAAGGTGAACATGGCGAAGTGCGGTACTTTGGCCGTCATGACGCTTGTCGGGACAGTCCGCGGTGTGGCCGCTCGAAGCCTGATGCGGCTTCCCTCGCCGGTGTTGAAGGCGGCGGCCGGAAGCCGGGTGGAAGTCGAGGGACGACGCCTCGACCACGAGATGGCGCTGCTGTTGAGGCTGCAGCGGCTCGACGGTCCGGCGGTGGAGGACGTCAGCATCCGGCGGGGTCGTCGGGCGCTGCGCTCGAACGCGCGGCTGGTGGGCGGGACGCCGCCGATCGGCGCGGTCACCGACCGGGAGATCGATGGTCCGGGCGGCCCGGTCACGCTGCGCTTCTACACGCCCCGCGATCTGGCGGGCGAGTCCCCGGCGCTGGTGTTCTTCCACGGCGGCGGCTTCGTCTTCGGCGACCTCGACAGCCACGACGCGCTGTGCCGCCACCTCGCCGAGAGCGCGCAGGTCCGGGTGGTCTCGGTCGACTACCGGCTCGCGCCGGAGGCCCAGTTCCCGGCGGCGCCGCAGGACTGCTGGGCGGCCTTCGACTGGGTGCGCTCCGAGGCCGAGGGCCTGGGCATCGACCCGACGAAGATCGCGGTCGGCGGCGACAGCGCGGGCGGCAACCTCGCGGCCGGAGTGGCGCAGCGGGCGGTGCGCGAGGGCGGCCGGCAGCCGGTGTTCCAGCTGTTGATCTACCCGGCGACCGACTTCTCGATGCGCCGGCCGAGCCGGGAGCGCTTCGGCGAGGGCTTCTACCTGACCGAGGGCTTCATGACGAAGATCGAGGAGACCTACCTGACCGGCGCGGAGGAGTTGGACGACCCGCGCCTGTCCCCGCTGCACGGCGACCTGGCCGGGCTGCCGCCCGCCTATCTCGTGACGGCCGGCTTCGACCCGCTGCTCGACGAGGGCGCGGCCTACGCCAGCGCCATGTGGGCGGCGGGCGTGTCGGTGGAGTACCACTGCGAGGAGGGCCTCATCCACGGCTTCGCCAACATGGTCTCCTTCGGCCGCTCCGCCCCCGCCGCCGTCGACCGCATCGCCGCCGCCCTGCAGCGCGGGGTGTCCTGAGGAGCCGCTGATCGACGTCGTCGCCGTCCCCCGTCGGCGGCGTGCGGTTCACGTGTGGCTGACAGGCGGGCCGAAGGGCGGTCAGAGGTTCGGCCCCCAGCATCTGCGTCATGGGAACTCTCACTCGCCAGATGCTCGCCACTGTGATGACCGGGTCGCTCGTCGCCGGGTCGCTGCTCATGGTCGCCCGTGACGTGGACACGACCCGGACGGCGTCGTCCACAGCGGTCTCCACCACGACCACCACCGAGGCCTCGTCTGTGACGACGGTCGCCGACTCGGAGGCGGTCGGTGTCGACGGCGTCTGGTCGGTCGCCGTGCTCGACGTCGGGACGGGTGAGATGACGTCCTTCGGCGAGGTGGACGAGACCTTCGACACGGCGAGCATCGTCAAGGTCGACATCCTCGCGGCGTTGCTGGCTCAGCAGGACGGGGAGTTGACCGCCGGACAGCTGGAGCTCGCCGAGGCGATGATCACACGCAGTGACAACGATGCGGCGACCGCGCTCTTCGAGGCGATCGGCGGGGCCGAAGGGCTCGACGCCTTCAACGCGTCGATCGGCCTCACCGACACCACGGCGGGGACGGACGGCTATTGGGGGCTCACCCAGACCACCGCGGAGGATCAGGTCCGGCTTCTGGACGCCGTGCTCGGCGAGGACTCGGTGCTGGCCGAGACGGGGCAGAGCACGCTGCGCGAGCTGATGAGCGAGGTGGTCGACGAGCAGCGGTTCGGCGTGACGGCGGCGGCCGACGATCCGAGCGACGCCGCGCTCAAAGTCGGCTACCTGCAACGCTCGGCGACGGGGCTGTGGGATATCACGAGCATCGGCGAGATCGAGCGGAACGGGCGCACCTATCTGGTCGCGGCGCTGACCGAGGGCGGCGTCTCCTTCGACGCCGGGGTGGCGCTCAGCGAGAAGGTGGTCGAGCTCGCGATGAACGAGGTGGCGGGCACGGCTGTGTGATCCTCAGCTCAGCGGGCCGCCTCGTACAGGGTGTCCCGGGCGTGTTCGGTGAAGCCGAGGCGTTGGTAGACGGCCAGCGCGGGAGCGTTGTCGGCCTCGACGTAGAGGTCGACGACGGGCACGCGCTCGTCGAGGTGGCGCAGGCCGTGGGCGGTCAGGGCCGTCCCGAGGCCGCGTCCGTGCTCGGCGGGGTCGACGCCGACCACGTAGACCTCGCCGACGTCTCCCTCGACCTTCGTCCAGTGGAAGCCGACGACCTCGCCGTCCCGCTCGGCCACGAACAACCCCTCGGGGTCGAACCAGTCCGACGCGGCGCGACGCTCGAAGTCGGCCCGGTCCATGGCGCCCTGCTCGGGATGGTCGGCGAAGGCGCGGGCGTTCACCGCGAGGATCGCGTCGACGTCGTCGGGCCGGAAAGTCCGGATCGTGACGCCTGCGAGCGTCCGCTCCTCAGCGGGCGAGGCGTCCTCCCGGCGCAGGACGAGCAGGGTGCGGACCGCCCGCAGCCCGAGCCGGGCGGCCAGCGCCTGGGCGCCCGGCAGGTCGCCGTGCGCCCAGAACCGGCGCTCGCCACGCTCCGCCAGGGCGGCGGCGAGTCGTGTGCCGAAGCCCTCCCGCCGCCGCGCCGGATCCACGAACACCTCGACCGGCGCGTCGCCGGGGGCGTAGGCGGCGGCCACGAGCAGTCCGTCCGCCTCGACCCGCTCGTCCACCCGCGCCGCCTCGACCGCGTCGAGCGCCAGCAGGCTCGCCTCGTTGAGCGGTGCGACCCCGTCGGCCGCCGCGACCCGCTCGGCCAGCTCCCGCAGGTCCGTCACGACCGCAGCGCTTCCAACTGCGCGGCGACCTCGGCGGCCACCGCCCGCGCCAGCGACTCCGCGTCGTCGTCGGGGTGCTCGGCGACCAGCTGATGGACGATCCCGTCCTCGGCCAGCTCCACCGCCCCGACCCGCTGCGCCCGCGCCATCTCGGCGGCGTGCTCGACGTCGCCGTGCACGATGGCGCTCGCGCCCTCCGGCGGCAGCGGAGACAGCCAGGCGTGCTCGGTCGCGATCACGACGTCGGCGGGCAGCAAGGCCAGCGCGCCGCCGCCGCACCCCTGGCCGAGCAGCACCGAGACCGTCGGCACCCGCATGGTCGACATCTGGCTGACGCATCGGGCGATCTCCCCGGCCACGGCCCCCTGCTCGGCCTCCGGGGACAGCGCCGCCCCGGGGGTGTCGATGAAGGAGACCAGCGGCAGTCCCAGCTCGTTCGCCAGCTCCATGCCGCGCCGGGCCTCGCGCAGCGCCCCCGGACCCATGGGGGAGTCCGGCGTCTGCGTGCTGCGGTCCTGGCCGATGACGACGCAGGGCTGGCCGTCGATCCGGGCCAGCGCGATCAGCATCGTCGCGTCCCGCTCGCCCTCGCCTGTGCCTTGCAGACGGACGGTCTGGTCGCTGCCGTAGCGCAGCACCTCGCGCACTCCGGCGCGGTCGGCGGCGCGGGTGAGACCGATGGCCTCCCAGGTGTCGACGGTCCGCCCGACCGTCCCGCGACGCGGCCGCGTCGAGCGTTCCTGCGGCCCGTCGAGCAGCAGCGCGAGCGCCCGGTCGACCGCCAGCGGCAGCTCCTCGGGCGGCACGACCGCGTCGACGATGCCGTGCCGCGCCAGGTTCTCGCTCAGCTGGATCCCCGGCGGGAAGGGGCGGCCGTTGAGCAGCTCGTAGACCTTCGGGCCGAGGAAGCCCAGCAGCGCGCCCGGCTCGGCGACGCGCACATGGCCGAGCGAGCCCCACGAGGCGAAGACGCCGCCGGTGGTCGGATGGCGCAGGTAGACGAGGTAGGGCAGGCCCGCCGCGCGGTGGTCCATGATCGCCCGGCTGATGTCGACCATGCGCACGAACGCCGGGGTGCCCTCCTGCATGCGGGTGCCGCCCGACGCGGTCGCGGCGAGGATCGGCAGGCCCTCGGCGGTCGCCCGGCGCACCGCCGCGACGATGCGGAGGGCGGCGGCCTTCCCGATGGACCCGGCGAGGAACCGGAACTCGTTGACGACGAAGGCGACCGGACGTCCGCGCACGGTCGCGCGTCCGGTGAGGATCGACTCGTCGACGCCGGACCGCTCACGGGCCGCCTCCACCTCGCGCCGGTAGGCGTCGGGGTAGTCGGAGAGGTCGACCGGCCCGTCCCACGACTCTGCCGAGCCGGCGTCGAGCACGAGGTCGATCAGGTCATGCGCGGTGAGGTGGGCCACGCGGGCAGTCTCTCAGACGCGGACGGGCCTCACGCCTCGCTGGTCTCCTGGTCGGGGGTGGCGACGACGAAGCGGTAGCCGACGTTGCGGACGGTGCCGATGAGCGTCTCGTTCTCGGGTCCGAGCTTGGCGCGCAGGCGGCGCACGTGGACGTCGACGGTGCGGGTGCCGCCGAAGTAGTCGTAGCCCCACACCTCCTGCAGCAGTTGCTGGCGGGTGAAGACCCGGCCCGGGTGTTGCGCCAGGAACTTGATGAGCTCGAACTCCTTGAAGGTGAGGTCGAGCGGACGGCCGTGCAGCTTGGCGGTGTAGCTGGCGTCGTCGACGACGAGGCCGCTGTTGGAGATGATGTGGCTCTCGCCGTCGTCCCCGGCGCCGGCCTGGACCCGGCCGATGCACAGCCGCAGCCGGGCCTCCAGCTCGGCCGGTCCGGCGCTGGTCAAGATGACGTCGTCCATGCCCCAGTCGGCGGCGGCGGCGGTGAGTCCGCCCTCGGTCAGGATCACCAGGAGCGGTTCCTCGACGCCGGTGGCGCGGACGACCCGGGTCAGGCTGCGCACCTGCGCGAGGTCCTGGCGGCCGTCGATGAGCACCGCGTCGCAGGCGGGAGCGTCGAGCAGGGCGCTGGCCTCCGCGGGCAGGATGCGCACTTGATGCGGCAGCAGCGCGAGGGCGGGAAGCACCTCCACCGATGACTGCGGACTTCGGGTCAGCAGGAGCAGGTGGGACATGGGCACCTCCGCGGCGCAAGGGCTCCGAGAACAGGAAAAGGCTGCGGTGACGGGGGTCACGGGGCCTCGTTGCGACGTTCATGTTACCGACGGTGTCGGTCCTATATCCAGTCGACGGCGCGGCGGTGACGACTGTCACAAGCGCGTCGAGGTGATGACGGTTCGGTGTCAGGTGGCATCATGCGGGGGTGTCCCGTCTCGCTCCCGCCGCCTGGACGGTGGTCCTCGTCGCCGTGATGACCCTGGCCGTGCGCGCCGACCCGATCCTGGTCGCCGCGACGGTCCTGCTGGTCCAGGCGCAGATCGCGGTGGGTCCGCATCCAGCCGACGCGCGGGGCCGCACGATCCGGGCTCCGAAGCTCGCGGCCGTCGTGGCGGCCTCTGTGGCGGCGACGACGTTGACCCTGTGGCCGCGTCTCATGGTCGGCGCCGACGGCACGACCGCGGGCGAGATCGCCTCGGTGGTCCCCGGGTCGATCATGGCGGTGGTCCCCGCGACTGCGGTCGGCGTCGTGGTGGCGCTGATCTCGCAGATGTTCCGCAAGGACGGCCGACGCGAGCTGGTCCTCACCACCGCCCATGCCGCGACCGCCGCGCTGCTGGCGACCCTGACGGTCGGCTGGATCACCTCCGCGCGCGAGGCGATGGGCGTCGAGATCGTGACGTTGGGCGCGGTCGGCACGGCGGTGTCGGTGCTGCTGTGGTGCCTGCCGGGCGACCGCTATCTCATCGCCTCCATCGCGATGGCCGGCGGCGCGTTGGCCAGCGCGGTGGTCGCGTACGCGCAGGACGGCTACTACACGTGGGTCTTCGGCCTCTTGATGGGCACGCAGGTGAGCCTGGGCGCCCTCCTCGGCCAGGCGGTCGGCCGGGCGTGGGGCGAGGGGCGCCGTCACGCGTCCTCGGGCTGGGGGTTCCCCGGTGCCATGTCGGTGGCGCTCGCCGCCCCGCTGGTACACCTCATCGGCCAGCTCGGCGCGTCGGCCTGACTCATGTCCGGCGTCTGGGTGCTGCTGGCGGCGGTCGTCGCCGCCGGGGCGGTGGCGCTGGCGAAGCGGTGGTGGGACGGCCGGTTCCGGGCCGCCGGGGAGGGGACGGACGTGGACGTCGTGACGGCCGAGGAGATCGGCGCCCCGCTGGGGGAGCGCGCCACGCTGCTGCAGTTCTCCAGCGCGTTCTGCGCCCCCTGCCGGGCGACGCGCCTCGTGCTGGCCGAGGTCGCGGCGGGCCGTGACGACGTGGCGCACGTCGAGGTGGACGCCGAGGCCAACCTCGGCCTCGTGCGCCGTCTCGGGGTGCTGCGGACGCCCACGGTCGTGGTGCTCGACGGTCGCGGCGCCGTGCGCGGACGCGCCTCCGGAGCGCCGCGCCGCGAGCAGGTCGAGGCAGCGCTGGCCGTGGTGGACGAGTGAACACGGCCGATGACGGCGATTTTCCTATCGTTGGAATCGCAGGCGTATCACGCAAGACGTATCGAAATGTGGACAGTAGTCCCGAATTGTGAGACGGTGAGGTGTGCCCCTGGGGCGGAGTGCCTACATTGGTGGACATGTTCGGACACACGCACCTCACGCGGCGCCTGGCGGTCGACAACTGCCGTACGCGCTCGGCGTTGTGTCGCTCCCGTCGCGGCTGATCCCGTCCCCGGCCCGCCCCGCCGCCGCGAGCCGTCTCTCGTCATGCGCCCCTGTGGCGCGAGGAGTCCTGAATGTCCACGTCCCCTGCCGGGCAGGTCGATCCACGCGGCCTGCGCTTCGCCGCCGCGATCACGGCGGCCGTGCTCGCCGTCGCCGTGGCGACGCTGACCGCGCTGCCCGAGGTCGCCGTCACGCTGACGGCGGTCCAGGCGGTCGTGTTCGCCCTCGGCGCCTTCCTCGGCGTGCGGTACTCGCCGTACGCGCGGTTGTTCGCCCGCTTCGTCCGGCCCCGCCTCGGGGCCCCGGCCGAGCTGGAGGACGCCCGCCCGCCGCGCTTCGCGCAAACGGTCGGCCTGGCCTTCACGGTCGTCGCGCTGATCGCGGCGGCGGCCGGAGGCGAGGTCGTCGCCCTCGTGGCGCTGGCCGCCGCCTTCGTCGCCGCCCTGCTCAACGCCGCCACCGGCTTCTGCCTCGGCTGCGAGATGTACCTGCTCGCGCGTCGCGTCGCGCCGCAGCGAGCCTGAGAAATCCATCCCCACGATTCACCCCACTGAAGGAGAAGAAATGAGCCGCGAGACCGCGCTGGTCACCGCCGACTGGGTCGAGGAGAACCTCGACAACGACAAGGTCGTCCTCATCGAGGTCGACGAGGACGCCTCGGCCTACGACGCCGGCCACATCCGTGGCGCCATCAAGCTCGACTGGAAGAAGGACCTCCAGGACGGCGTGCGCCACGACTTCATCAGCAAGGAGCGTCTGGAGGCGCTGCTCGGCGAGAAGGGCGTCTCCAACGACGACACCCTCGTCTTCTACGGCGGCAACAACAACTGGTTCGCCGCCTACGCCCTGTGGTACCTGAAGTACTACGGCCACGCCGACGCCCGTCTGCTCGACGGCGGCCGCAAGAAGTGGGAGCTCGACGCCCGCGAGCTGGTCAAGGACGTGCCCGAGCGCGCCGCGACCACCTACACCGCCGCCGAGCCGAACGACGACATCCGCGCCTACCGCGACGAGGTCGTCGAGGCCATCGGCGTCAAGAACTTCATCGACGTCCGCAGCCCCGACGAGTACGCCGGACGCCTGCTCGCCCCCGCGCACCTGCCGCAGGAGGCCGCGCAGATCGCCGGCCACATCCCGACCGCCGGCAACGTGCCGTGGAGCAAGGCCGCCAACGACGACGGCACCTTCAAGAGCGACGACGAGCTCAAGGAGCTCTACGCCGAGGTCGGCTTCGACGAGGGCAAGGACACCATCGCCTACTGCCGCATCGGCGAGCGCAGCTCGCACACCTGGTTCGTGCTGAGCGAGATCCTCGGCTACCCGAACGTCAAGAACTACGACGGCTCGTGGAGCGAGTACGGCTCGCTGCGCGGCGTGCCGGTCGCCCTCGGCGACGAGCGCGGGGAGGCCTGACATGTGCGGAGCGATCTCCGGCGGCCCCAGCCTCGAGGGCGTCGACGTGGCCAACCAGGCCGTGATCCAGGGCGTCGTCACGCGTGACGGCCAGCCGGTCGGCAACGCCTACGTGCGCCTGCTCGACCGCACCGGCGAGTTCACCGCCGAGGTCCCGACCTCGGCCACCGGCCAGTTCCGGTTCTTCGCCGCGCCGGGCGAGTGGACGCTGCGCACCCTCGCGCCGCGCTCGGCCTCGGTCGACCGTCCCGTCGTCGCCGCCCTCGGCAGCGTCGCCGAGGTGGCCGTCACGGTCTGAGCCCGACGAGCGAGGAAGGGCCGGGGCGCGTCACGCGCCCCGGCCCTTCTCTCATGTCCGGCCATGGCATCCTGGGCCTCATGACCGCCTTCAGCACCGCCCTCGTCGCCGAACAGCTCCCCGAGACCGGCTCCGCCGTGGAGCCGTGGATGGTGGTCGTCGGCCTGCTCGTCATGGCAGCCGGCCTCGCCGTGCTCGCGGCGGCCTGGCGGCGTTCCCGCTGAGCCCTAGTTGACCTCGGTCTCGGAGGCCAGCTCCTCCTCGGGGTACTTGAGCAGGTAGTCGGCGATCGTGTCGTTCGCGATGGCGGTCCACAGCTCCTGCGACTTCGCCTCGTCGAGGTCGACCACCAGGCCGCTCCCGGCCACCTCCCGGCTGTCGTCGGCCGCCGGCGCCGTCAGGAACGTCACCTTGTCGGAACTGATATTGCGCAGCGAGAGGGAGAGTCCGCGCAGCGTCGACGGGGTCCAGTTGGAGTCGAGCGTCATATTGTCCGACAGCGCCTCCAGCGTGCTGGAGAGTTTGACCGGATTGGTGAGCACGCCCTTGGAGAGCATCTTGTTCATCACGCTGCGCAGGAAGTTCTGCTGCCGTGCGATGCGGTCGAAGTCGCCCCGGTCGAGCCCGTAGCGGGTCCGCACGTAGGCGAGGGCGCGATCGCCCTCCAGCGTGTAGTCGCCGGCGTCCCACTGGATCTCCTGGCTGGAGTCGTAGAAGCTCTCCGGGATGTGCACCTCGACGCCGCCGACGGCGGTGGTGAGGTCTTTGAAGCCCTCCCAGTCGATGATCGCGAGGTGGTCGATCGTCAGCCCGGTGAGCTCTTGGACGGTGGCGACCGCGCCGCGCGGGCCGAAGTAGCCGAACGCCGCGTTGATCTTCTCCTTGCTCGTCGCCTCGCCGTCCTCGTCGTAGATCATCGTGTAGGTGTCGCGCGGGATCGACACGAGTTGCACGGAGCTGCGGTCGGCGGGGATGTGGACGATCATGAGCGTGTCGCTGCGGTACTTGCTGGCGGGCCACTCCTCCAGCAGCGCGTCCTCTTCGATGTTCGAGCCGCCTTCGCTCGTCTCGGCCATGTCGGAGCCGAGCAGCAAGATGTTGACGGCGCGGCCGTCGAGCGGGTCGGGCTCGCCCTCCTGCACGCTGCTGATGTCGACCCGGTCGAAGTTGTTGAGCTGCTTGTTCAGGTGGTAGGCGTAGGCACCCACGGAGCCGAGTGCGAGGGCGACGACGGTCAGCAGGGTCAGCAGGGCCTTGCGGTGCCGACGGTGGAAGGGCGGTCCGCCACGACGTCGTTTGCCGGCGACCCGGCGCTTCGACGATGCAGGACCGACCATGTTGCTCTCTTCCGTTCAGCGCTTGCGGCGCATCTGTCGCGGGCGCCGTTCGTGGTGTCGGAATCGGTCGTGAACCCGGACCCATGATACGGGTCGAGTGGTGATTGAAGGATCGAGAATCAGCGTGACGAGCCACTCACCCGGTGATTTCGTGGTCGCGCAGCGCTGGGCCCGCTCGACGAGCGCGTCCGCTCGACGAGTCTCACGGTCTAAGATCGCCGACATGGCTTTCGAGATCCCGAGCGACCTGCACCCGTCCCTCGTGCCGGTGGCGTGGCTGCTGGGCACCTGGCATGGCAACGGCAAGGGCGAGTATCCCGGGACCGAGCCGCTGTCCTTCGAGCAGGAGGCGATCTTCGCGCACGACACCCGCGACTTCCTGCACTACTTCAGCCGCTCCTGGGTCACCGACGACCAGGGGAACCGGCAGGGTCCGGGCGCCTTGGAGACCGGGTTCCTGCGGCCGGCCGAGGAGGGCCTGGAGCTGGTGCTCGTCCACGCGAGCGGCCACGCCGAGGTCTGGTACGGCGAGATCGACGGCCCCCGGCTGAAACTCGTCACCGACCTCGTCGCCCGCACGCCCACGGCGTCGGAGTACACCGCCGGCCAGCGGCTCTACGGGCTGGTCGAGGGCAAGCTCATGTACGCCTACGACAAGGCCGCCGACGGCCACGAGATGCAGTCCTACCTGTGGGGTCAGCTTGAGCGCGTCTGAGCGGCGCTCGCCGCTGCTCGACCTTCCGGGCGCGGTGGAGGCCGACGCGCCGGACGCCGGTGTGGCCGCGCACTACGGCTCGCTCGTGCCCGAGCAGCGACGCCTCGCCGCCGGCGAGGCCTTCGTCGACCTGTCGCACCGCGACGTGCTGACGATCAGCGGCCCCGACCGGCTCGCCTGGCTGCACGACCTCACCACCCAGCATGTGCGCGAGCTCGCGCCGGGCACGCCGACCTCGGCGCTCATCCTGAGTCCGCAGGGGCGTGTCGAGCACGGATTCGACCTGGTCGACGACGGCACGACCGTCTGGGCGCACACCGAGCCGGGCGCCGGGGCCGCGCTGATCGCCTTCCTCGACCGCATGCGGTTCATGTCCAGGGTCGAGGTGAGCGACGTCGGCGCCGACTGGGCGGTCGTCGGGCTGCCCGGTCTCGCCTGGGAGCTGCGGCCGCGCGCCGAGCTGGCCGCGCTGCCGGAGACCGTGGGCGCGCCCGTCGGCCTGTGGGCGTGGGAGGCCGCGCGGATCGCCGCCGGACGCCCCCGCATCGGCCACGACACCGACGACAAGACCATCCCGAACGAGGCGAACCTCCTCGGCGTCGCGGTGCATCTCGACAAAGGCTGTTACCGCGGTCAGGAGACGGTGGCGCGTGTGCATACACTGGGGCGTCCGCCACGTCGGCTGACGCTGTTGCATCTCGACGGCTCGGTCGACCGATTGCCGCAGGCAGGCGCC
Source organism: Aeromicrobium sp. (assembly GCF_047606445.1). Lineage (GTDB taxonomy): Bacteria > Actinomycetota > Actinomycetes > Propionibacteriales > Nocardioidaceae > Aeromicrobium. The sequence goes on from NZ_JASGEK010000002.1 coordinate 115,392, forward strand.
GAGGTGATGGCAGGTGAGCGTCGAGCAGGCCGTGTGGGCATGTCGGCGCGACATGGCGAGCTGGGGCCGATCGCGCTCGCCCTGGTGAAGCGCTCTGTCCCGATCACGCAGGCCCTGGTGGTCGACGGGGTGGCCGCAGCGCAGGAGGTCGTCGTCGACCCGGAGGTCGGTCTGCACGTGCGGCCGAGAATGAGGAGCTGAGACTGTGTCACGTTTTACGATTCTCGCGGTGTGCACCGCCAATATCTGCCGTTCGCCGGTGGTCGAGCTGTTGTTGGCCGACCGACTGGACTCGGAGCGCTTCGAGGTGGGCAGCGCCGGCGTCAAGGGCTGGCGGAATCGGCCGATGGACCCGATGTCGCACTCCGAGCTCGCGGCGCGCGGCGTCGACGGCTCGATGTTCCGGTCGCGGGAGATCAACGAGCCGCTGATCGGGCTCTCCGGTCTGATCCTGACCGCGACGGTCGACCACCGGGCCGAGATTCTCGCCCTCGCGCCCACCGCGATGCGCCGTACGTTCACGCTGAAGGAGTTCGCGCAGCTCGCCGGGAGCCTGGCGGGCGAGGTCGCTGGTCCCCAGGAGCTCGTCGCGGCCGCCGCGCGGAACCGTCGTCGGGCCACCGGAGATCTGGACATCGTCGACCCGTATCGCGCCGACGACGAGCTGTACCGCTCGGTGGTGCGCGAGATCGACGACCTCTGCACCGTGGTCAGCGGCCAGCTCAACTCGGTGGGCGCCGCATGAGCGCCCCGTCCCCCGTCTTCGCCGACCTGGGGCTGTCCGACGCCCTCGTGGAGGTCCTGGCCGACCTCGGCTACGAGACGCCGACGCCGATCCAGGAGCGGGCGATCCCCGAGCTGCTGACCGGCCGCGACGTCGTCGGGCTGGCGCAGACCGGCACCGGCAAGACCGCCGCCTTCGCGCTGCCGCTGCTCGACGCCCTCGACCCCGACCGCGCCGAGACGCAGGCGCTGATCCTCGCGCCGACGCGCGAGCTGGCCCTGCAGGTGGCCGACGCGGTCATCAGCTACGCGGCCAAGCTGCCCGGCATCCGGGTGCTGCCGGTCTACGGCGGCCAGGGCTACGCCGCCCAGCTGCGCGGGCTGGAACGCGGCGCGCACGTCGTCGTCGGCACGCCCGGCCGCGTCATCGACCACCTCGACCGGGGCAGCCTGGAGCTGTCGGGGCTGACCCACCTCGTGCTCGACGAGGCCGACGAGATGCTGACGATGGGCTTCGCCGAGGACGTCGACCGCATCCTCGCCGACACCCCCGACGACAAGCAGGTGGCGCTGTTCTCGGCCACCATGCCGCCCGCCATCCGGCGCATGGCCAAGAAGCACCTCACCGACCCGGTCGACGTGTCCATCGACGCCAAGATCCGCTCCACGACGAGCGTGCGCCAGCGCTGGATCGGCGTGCCGCACCACGGCAAGTTCGACGCGCTGACCCGGCTGCTGGAGGTCGAGTCCGGCGACGGCCTGCTGATCTTCGTGCGCACCAAGTCGGCCACCGAGGAGCTGGCCGAGCGGCTGCGCGGACGCGGCTTCGACGCCGCCTCGCTCAACGGCGACCTCGTGCAGGCGCAGCGCGAGCGCATCGTGAACGGCTTGAAGTCCGGCGCGCTCGACATCGTGGTCGCCACCGACGTCGCCGCGCGCGGCCTCGACGTCGACCGCATCACCCACGTCATCAACTACGACATCCCGCACGACACCGAGGCCTATGTGCACCGGATCGGCCGCACCGGCCGCGCGGGCCGCAGCGGCGACGCCATCGTCTTCGTGACGCCGCGCGAACGTCGCATGCTGTCGGCGTTGGAGCGGGTCTCCGGCGGCACGCTGGAGCAGATGTCGGTGCCGACGCCCGACGAGGTCAACAGCCGTCGCGCCGAGCGGTTCGCCGCGTCGATCACCGAGAACCTGGGCTCGCCCCAGTTCCACTCCTTCCGCGCGCTGGTCGAGCAGTACGTCGCCGAGCACGGGGTGGAGGCCGTCGACGTGGCGGCCGCGCTGGCGGTGCTGGGCGCCGACGACCCGGAGTTCTTCGTGCGCCCCGACCCGGAGCCGCGCGAGCGGGAGCGTCGCGAGCCGCGTGAGCGCGGGGAGCGGGGCGAGCGCCGGGACCGCGGCGACGCGGGCGGCCAGTGGCGGCGCTACCGGATCGCCGTCGGCAAGCGGCACAAGATCGGACCGTCGGCCATCGTCGGCGCGCTGGCCAACGAGGGCGGCCTGAAGCGGTCCGACTTCGGCAAGATCACCCTCGGCATGGACCACGCCGTCGTGGAGCTGACCGCCGACCTGCCCGACGCGGTCTTCGAGGCGCTGTCGACCACGCGGATCTCCGGCAAGCTGATCGACCTGCGCCCCGACGACGGCCCGCCGCCGCGCCGTCCGCAGGGCCGTCGTTCCGGCGGCGGACGACCGGACCAGCGCGGCGGCGGTCGTTACGAGCGCTCCGACCGCCCGGACCGAGGCGACCGCCCGGACCGTCGTGAGCGGGGCGAGCGCGACGACCGCCCCGGCCAGCGCAAGCCGCGCCACACCAAGAAGAAGCCCCGCCGCTGACGTGTACCGGCTGCGCAATGCCGTCCGCGACTACGACTGGGGGTCGCGGACGCAGATCCCGACCTTCCTCGGCGCGACGCCCGCGGACGGCCCGGTGGCCGAGGTGTGGCTGGGCACCCACGAGCTGTCGCCGTCGCGGACGGAGGCCGGCGCCCCGCTGTCGGAGGTCGCCGGTCCGCTGCCGTTCATGATGAAGATCCTCGCGGCCGACCGCCCCCTGTCGCTGCAAGTCCATCCCGCCGCACAGCTGGCGCGGGCCGGCTACGAGGCCGAGAACGCCGCGGGCGTCCCGCTCGACGCGCCGCACCGCAGCTACAAGGACCCGCGTCACAAGCCGGAGATGGTCTACGCGCTGACCACCTTCGACACCCTCGTCGGCTTCCGGCCCACCGCCGAGATCCTGCGCGTGCTCGACCCGATCGGCACGGCCGAGACCACCCGGCTGGCCGAGGAGCTGCGGCTCAAGCCGGGCTTCGACGGCATCGTGCGCATCGTCGAGCAGGTGCTGTCGCAGCCGCCCGGACCCGCCGAGGTCGCTGCGATCACCGACCGCTGCCGTCAGCTCGTCGGCGACCATCTCGACGTCAAACGGGCGTACGCGACGCTGTTGGAGATCGCCGAGCACTTCCCGTCCGACCCCGGTCTCGTCATCAGCCTCATGCTCAACCGGCTGACGTTGCAGCCCGGCGAGGCCGCCTTCCTCGGCGCGGGCATCATCCACGCCCACCTGCGCGGCATGTGCATCGAGGTGATGACCTCCTCGGACAATGTGCTGCGCGCGGGCCTGACCGCCAAGCACGTCGAGCCGGACGCCCTGGTGACCTGTCTGGAGCGCGGCATGTCGCGGCTCGCCCGGATCGCGCCGGAGGCGGTGGGCACCGAGACCGAGGTGTTCGCGCCGGAGGTCGAGGAGTTCGCGCTGGCGGTCACCCAGGTCGCCGCCGCCGACGCCGCCGGGACGGTGCTGCACGGCGGCGGGCATCGCATCGTCCTGTGTACCGGCGGCGCGGTCGTGCTGGTGTCGGCCGGCGGGGAGCGGGCGCCGCTGGTCCGGGGTGACTCGGTGTACGTGACGCCCGAGGAGACGTCGGTCCGCGTGGTCGGCACCGGCGAGGTCGCCGTCGCCTTCACCCCCGACCACGAGACGTCGGGCCGCCTGATCGACCTGGTGTGATCAAATTTTGCGGCGAGACGGTGATCAATTCAAGTGATGAGTCGACAGACCTCAAGTCGGAGGGATCAGAAGTGACGACCCTGTGCCGGTGTTTCCTCGCGTGAAAGACGACATGGACGTCAATGACGTCTGTGTGACCACTGGCGGCGCAGAGTTGTCCGACCTGTCCTGCGACGCTGTGATCGAGCTCGGGCACCTTGACCAAGGGGTCCTTGAGCAGGTGAGCGATCCGGGCTTGGCGTGATCCGTCGCGCCACGCTTGGGCGAGCACACCCGCCGGGATGTCGAGGGGCGACGTGTCTTTGACGGTCTTCTCCGGCAGAGCACGAACTTTGCGGTCGCCTCGTTCAAGGGCAAGGAGTGCGCCCGTGTCGAGGGTGAGACCGGAAGCGGGACGTCGCGTTGTCTGCATGGCCCGGCGCCTGGTCAGCCCGAGCCCGGTCCTCATTCGTCAGCGGCCCGAACTCGTCATCGAGATCCTTCAGGACATCGACGATCGCATGCTCAGCGAAGTCCGATATGGACTGGGCGCGGGCCGCGTCTCTCGTTATCGATTTGACGGGGGGGGGGATCGGCCGTAGCGTGGCCGGATGCTGACTTCACGGTCCATTCTTATGTCTGTCTCAGCGTTGATCGTGGGAGTGTTGGCCGTGGGGGCGGCCCCGGTGCAGGCGTACACCGAGGGTGCCGGTTCCGTGGTCGACCGCACGGACGATCCGCTGAACTGGGGCGACGGCTACCACCTTGCCGCCGACGAGTCGACGACGGACGGTCAGGTGTTCTGGGACGGCGGCACCTTCGTGACCCCGGCCGAGACCGCAGTGCAGCGCTATCGCATGCTGACCGGCACGGTGGGCGTCCCGAATATGACCTGTGTCGATGACGGGACCGTGACCCTGACGGCGAGTGCCACCACCAGGCACGACAGTAGTCGCACTACGAACAACTACACGGGGACGTTCGCTTTTAAGGACAGCCAGACAGTCAACGGGACCAGTAGTTCCGGGACGATCGCAGGTGCCACCGAAACCGGACTCAACGACAACGCCGCGGCCCAGCAGGGAAATAAGGACATCTCGTTGACGGCGTCGGCGACTGTGCCGGCGTCCTGGATCGCCAGCGGTCGCGTGGTCGTCATCTTGAGTTTGGAGGTGGGGCAGCGCATTAGCGGTGCGTACTACACCCGGACCTGGACCTCCAGCGGCTTCTCGCTCGACTACCGCCTGGTCTGCCCGCCCGACGCCGCCGACGACGCCAAGACGGTCGCGCGCGGCAGCAGCACGGCGGTGACCCAGGATCTACTCGCCAACGACACGGCCGAGGTCGAGGCGACGGAGAACCCCGCGACGCTCGACTCGTCCACCGCCCAGTTGTTGAACGGCACGACGTGGGGTTCCGGTCCGGTGACCACGGACGCCGGCACCTACACGATTTCCGACGGTGTGGTGACCTTCACGCCCGATGAGGATTTCACCGGCGACAGTGATGCGGTCACCTATCGGGTGGCGAACAGCGACGGGGAGTACGACGAGGCGACCTTCACGGTGAACTTCATCGCCAACGCGGTCGACGACTCCGTCGTCGTCGTGCCGGGCGCCTCCTCGACGTTCGATGTGCTGGCGAACGACGACATCGCCGATGTGGACTCCGGCACCTTGAGTTTGGTGGACCCGGACACCGGCGACCGGGTGACCACGCTGACCGTGGACGGCGGCGAGTGGAAGGTCGTCGACGGGAAGATCGTGTTCGAGGCGGACGACGACCTGTCGTCCGCCTCGCCCCCGGACCCGGTGACCTATGTGGTCGAGAACGCCGACGGGACGGAGTTCTCGGCGGTGGTGACGCCCACCGTGGCCGAGCTTGTGGCGGATGATTCCGCGACGGTGGTGCCGGGCACCCCGGTGACGGTGGACGTGCTGGCGAACGACGGGATCGCCGACGCCGACACCGACACGCTGTCTCTGGTGGACCCGGACACGGGCGAGTTGGTGACCACGCTGACCGTCGACGGCGGCGAGTGGAGCGTCGTGGACGGGAAGATCGTGTTCACGCCGAACGACGACGTGTCCACGTCGCCCCCGGACCCGGTGACCTATGTGGTCGAAGGCGCCGACGGGACGGTGTACGCGGCGGTGGTGACGCTGTCGGTCGCCGAACCGGCCACCGATGACGCGGTCACGGTGGTGCCGGGGCAGACGGTGACCGTGGATGTGCTGTCCAACGACGACATCACCGACGTCGACCCTGACACGCTGTCCCTGCTCGATCCGTCCACGGGTGAGTTGGTGACCACGCTGACCGTCGACGGCGGGGTGTGGAGCGTGGTGGACGGGAAGATCGTGTTCACGCAGGACGGCGACGTGTCCACGACGCCTCCCGGTCCGGTGACCTATGTGGTGGAGGACGCGGACGGGAACCCCTACAGCGCGGTGCTGACGCCGAGCGTGGCTGATCCGGCGGTCGATGACGTGGTGACGGTGGTGCCGGGTCAGGCGGTGGTGGTGGACGTGCTGGCGAATGACGGGATCGCGGGCGCGGACCCCGACACGTTGCGTCTGGTGGATCCGGCGACGGGCGGCCTGGTGTCGTCGTTGGCGGTGGACGGCGGGGTGTGGAGCGTGGTGGACGGGCAGATCGTGTTCACGCCGGACGGCGACGTGTCCACGACGCCTCCCGGTCCGGTGGCGTATGTGGTGGAGGACGCGGACGGGAATCCGTTCAGCGCGGTGGTGACGCCGACGGTGGCCGAGCCGGCGGTCGACGACAGCGCGGTGGTGGTGCCGGGCACGCCGGTGTCGGTGGACGTGCTGGCGAACGACGGGATCACGGATGTGGACCCCGACACGTTGTCTCTGTTGGACCCGTCCACGGGCGGCCTGGTGTCGTCGTTGGCGGTGGACGGGGGCGTGTGGAGCGTGGTGGACGGCGAGGTGGTGTTCACGCCGGACGACGACGTGTCGACGTCGCCGCCGGGTCCGGTGACGTATGTGGTCGAGGACGGGGACGGGAACGCGTATTCGGCGGTGGTGACGCTGTCGGTGGCCGATCCCGCGGTCGACGACGCGGTCACGGTGGTGCCGGGTCAGACGGTGGTCGTGGACGTGCTCGCGAACGACGGCATCACGGGCGCCGACGCCGACACGCTGGCCCTGGTGGATCCGTCCACGGGCGGCCTGGTGACATCGTTGACGGTGGACGGCGGTGTGTGGAGCGTGGTGGACGGTGAGGTCGTGTTCACGCCGGACGACGACGTGTCCACGTCGCCCCCTTCGCCGGTGACGTATGTGGTGGAGGACGCGGACGGGAACCCCTACAGCGCGGTGGTGACGCCGAGCGTGGCCGGTCCCGCGGTCGACGACA
>NZ_JASGEK010000003.1:0-37322 GCF_047606445.1 Aeromicrobium sp.
CCGGGAAAGGGCAGGAACACAAGGAAAATCACCCTCCAAAGACCCAAACTCGACCCCACAACCCTGACCGGACAGCCCGGCCAGCCGACACCGCCCCAGACCTACGAGTTGATCAGCGGTTCCCTAGGCGTGACGCCCAGCCACCGACACCACGTCGACACCGTCGTCAGCCAACAACAGACTGAGATCAGACACATCCGAGGTGACGATCGCCACCGGCTCAGGCAACGTGAGAGCTGTCGCCGCCACCATCGCGTCGATGGTCGCGTCGCGGATCTTCCGACGACGCGAGGAAGCCCCGGCACGACGACGTCCCGCCTCGAAACCAATCGCCTCGTCCACCTCGACCACTCGCATGGCTTTCAGCACATGTCGCAGACGTGCGTCGTTCGGAGTTCCATCCGCCACCTCGACCAAGGTCGCCGCTGAGACGTAGAGGGCCGCGTCATGGTCGTGGAACACCCTGAGCCACGGCGTCATCGCCTTCTCCCGACGCGCGATGCCCGACACCGCTGAGGAGTCCAACAGAAAGGATCGATAGCGCGGCCTCACTGAGACAGCCTGCTCACCAGCGCTTCGACGTCGGCTTCGCTTGTCGGACCGTGAGCCGCCTCCGCCTCCGCGAGGAGGTCCGCCAGCGCGTCACGTTCCAACTGCCGTCGCACCGCATTGGCCACATACGCCGAGAACTCTCCCCGGCCGACGCGCCCCCTCACCTCGTCCGACAAGGCCGCGGGCATCGTGATCGAATGCTTTCCCATCTCAACAACCATATGGCGATCCTACTTCGAGTAGGACTACTCGACAACGGTTCCGGTCACTCCCCCTCCACCACCGTCATCGCCCGGTCGAGCAGGTCGGGGGCGTCGTAGTCGAGCCAGACGACGCGGGGGTCCTTGGCGAACAGCCGCTCCTGTCGGCGGGCGAACTGCTGGGTGACGCGGATCGTGGCGGCTTTGGCCTCGTCCTCCGCGCACCGCCGCGCGAGGAAGTCGAGGATCTGCGCGTAGCCGATCGCCCGGGACGCCGTGGGCGCGTCGGCCAGCCCCTCGGCGGCCAGCTTCTCCACCTCCTCGACGAATCCCGCCGCCCACATCGCCTCGACCCGCGCCGCAAGCCGGGCGTCGAGCACCTCACGGTCGGCCCGCAGGCCGACGAGCGCGACGGGTCCGATCACCGACTCATACGGCGGCATGGTGGCGCGGAAGGGCCGTCCGGTCAGCTCGACCACCTCCAAGGCCCGCACGATCCGACGTCCGTTCGACGGCAGGATGTGCGCGGCCGCTTCGGGGTCTCGCGCCACGAGCTCGGCGTGCAGCGCGGCCGGTCCGATCTCCTCGCAGCGCGTCGCCCAGCGCGCCCGCACGGCCGGGTCGGTCCCCGGGAAGTCGAGGTCGTCGACCACCGCTCGCATGTACAGCGACGACCCGCCCGCCACCACCGGCACGACCTCCCGCGACCAGCAGTCGGCGATCACGGCACGGGCGTGGTGCTGGAAGTCCGCCACCGAGGCGGGCTCGGCGAGGTCGAGCACGTCGAGCAGATGATGAGGGACGCCGCCGCGCCCCGCCGACGGCACTTTCGCCGTGCCGACGTCCATCCCCCGGTAGAACTGATAGGCATCGGCGTTGACGACCTCGCCGCCGAGCCGGCGGGCCAGGCCGATCGCCAGGTCGGACTTGCCGACGCCGGTCGGACCGACGACACCGACCGTGCGCGCGATGAACCCCATTCGCTCAGTGTCTCGCACTACACTCGGCCTCACCCAATCCCAGGAGGACAGATGAACGACATGATCGACAACCTCAAGGACAAGGCCGGCGAGTTGGCCGCCGAGCACGGCGACAAGATCGACGAGGCCGTCGACAAGGTCGCCGAGCTGGCCGACAAGGCCACCGGCGGCAAGCACTCCGACAAGATCGACGTGGTCGCCGACAAGGTGAAGGACGCTGCGGGCAAGCTCGACGACAACGCCTGAGAAGCACGTCGCGGAGCGGGCGCGCGGGCCATGTCACCATGGTCGCGTGCCCGCTCCGCTGTCTCCGTACCCGCCGGCCCAGGACGCCTGGCGCTTCCCGCCTCCGCCGGTGTCGCCGCGCTGGCTCTGGGTCGCGATCGTCATCGGTGTGGTCGGGCTGCTCGTCTCCATCGGTTTCATCGCGACCGTCGTCGTCTTCAGCTCCTCCGACCTCCCCTCGGTCGTCGACGACCCGGAGCTGATCGAGGCGGTCTCGCACGGCTGCGACGAGTTGGACGCCGCGCTCGACGACACCTCGGCCGACTCCCCCGACCCGGCGACACGCGCGCAACAGATCGAGGCGCAGAACGACATCGTCCGCTCGGTCGTCGACGACTGGGTCGCCTTCTACGCCGACGCCTCCACCGACGAGCCCTTCGACGGCTGGCTGGGCGACTGGGAGTTGCTGCTCCAGTCGCGCGCCGACTACGCCGTCGCCCTCCAGTCCGACCCCACGACGCGTTTCTCTGAGCCGGAAGCGGACGGCGAATCGATCATCGAACGCATGAACGGCGTGGCCGATCAGTGTCCCGTGCCGGAGCTTCTGCTCGAACCCGACGCGGGGATCTAGCCCGCCGCGCAGGCGGTCACCGCTGCGGGCAACGGGTCCGGCACGCCGATCTGCGGCATGCCGAGGCCGACCGAGCGCACCTCCGTGCGTCCCTGACGGGCCTCCCAGGCGTCGCCCGCACGGGTGCGGCGCACCGACAGGATCGGCGCGTCGCTGACGAGGTGGTGCGGGGCGCCGTGGGTGATCTCGACCTCGACCATGTCGCCGGGGCGCACCTCGGCGTCGCCGGGCACGAAGTGGACGAGCCGGTTGTCGCGGGCCCGGCCGGTGAGGCGCTTGGTCGCGGCGTCCTTCTTGCCGCCGCCGAGGCTGACCGAGCCGTCGGAGACGAGCACTTCGACGCGACGGCCCTCGATCCTCTGGTTCTCCTCCCAGGCGATCTGGTTGACCTCGGCGACGAGGCGGTCGTAGCGCTCTTGCACGACCGCCTTGGGCAGCTGGTCGGGCAGGTCGGCGGCGGGGGTGCCGGGACGCTTGGAGTATTGGAAGGTGAAGGCGCTGCCGAACCTGGCGCGGCGCACGACGTCGAGGGTCTGCTCGAAGTCCTCGTCGGTCTCGCCGGGGAAGCCGACGATGATGTCGGTGGTGATGGCCGCGTCGGGCATGGCCGCGCGGACCCGTTCGATGATGCCGAGGTACTTCTCGCGGCGGTAGGAGCGGCGCATGCGCTTGAGCACGTCGTCGGAGCCGGACTGCAACGGCATGTGCAGCTGCGGCATGACGTTGGGCGTCTCGGCCATCGCCGCGATGACGTCGTCGGTGAAGTCCTTGGGGTGCGGGCTGGTGAAGCGCACCCGCTCGAGGCCGTCGATCTCGCCGCAGGCGCGCAGCAGTTTGCCGAACGCCTGACGGTCGCCGAACTCGACGCCGTAGGAGTTGACGTTCTGGCCGAGCAGCGTCACCTCGACGACGCCGTCGGCGACCAACGCCTCGACCTCGGCGAGCACGTCGCCGGGGCGGCGGTCCTTCTCCTTGCCGCGCAGGCTCGGCACGATGCAGAAGGTGCAGGTGTTGTTGCAGCCGACGCTGATCGACACCCACGCGGCGAAGACGGAGTCGCGTTTGGTCGGGAGCGTGGACGGGAAGACCTCCAGCGCCTCCAGGATCTCGACCTGGGACTCCTCGGCGATCCGGGCGCGCTCCAACAGGATCGGCAGCGAGCCGATGTTGTGGGTGCCGAAGACGACGTCGACCCACGGCGCCCGCGAGGTGATGGTGTCGCGATCCTTCTGGGCGAGACAGCCGCCGACGGCGATCTGCATGCCCGGTTTCTTCGCCTTGAGGCTGGCCGCGTGTCCGAGGTTGCCGTAGAGCTTGTTGTCGGCGTTCTCGCGCACCGCGCAGGTGTTGAACACGAGCAGGTCCGGCTCGCCCTCAGCCTTGGCGTAGCCCGCCGTCTCCAGCAGCCCCCCGATCCGCTCGGAGTCGTGCACGTTCATCTGGCACCCGTAGGTGCGCACCTCGTAGGTCTTCGTCATGGCCGCCTCAGGATACGCGGTCAATCGATCTCGCTCACGCACGATGGGCCGACGCCGTGGAAGATCCGAAAGCTGGGACCGGGCTGCCCGGAGGCGAGTTCGGTGTCGACCCACCAGTCGAGATCGTCCGACGGACGGACCTCGGCGACCGAGGCGTCCGCGAGGATCTCGTCGTACTCGGCCAGACCCCGTTCCAGCAGGTCGCAGCTCAGCGGGTAGGCCGACTCGGTGTCCTGATGGTTGACCGGCGTGCCCTGCGCGCGAGCGATCAGCCGCTCCACGGTGTACTCGGCTTGCGCGTCCATCGTGTCCGGGATGTCGTCGCCGACGATCAGCGGACAGGCGTAGGGCGAGTTCAATTCCACCGAGAAGACGAGAACGCTCAACTCGTCGCCGCTCCAAGAGACCCCGGCCTGGCCCCCCTCCGGCGGACCGCTGTTCAGCAGGTCGTCGATCGCCTCCACGTCCGCGTCGAGGTACATCGCCTCGACGGCCTCCGGCGCGATGGTCCAGCAGTTCTTCCGCAGCGACTCCTCGTCCCCGGCGGCGAGGTCCGACTTCCACGTCTCCACGGCCGTCAGGTCGAAGGAGCCATGATCCTCGATGGAACCGTCGAACGAACGTTCCTCGACCTCCTCGTCGAGAGAGAGGTCGAGCTGAGGCCCGGAGTCTGATCCGGCCTCGGACCCGTCGTCGTCCCCGCTGGTCAGCGCCATCACCGCGACGCCGACCCCGGCGAAGGCGAGGAGGACGACGACGATCAACGCGGTGAGCAACGCCCACGGAGCGCCCGAGGAGTCCCGACTCCTCGCCGGGGGCGGTGGAATCGGCGGGAGAACCGGCGGCGGAGCGGGTTTGGAGAGATCGACCCCGCCGCCCGCCGGCGTGGGGCAACGTTTCGTCAAGTCGACGCCCGGTGGAAGCGTGTCGCGTTGATCAGTCATGACGGAGGCCGAGGGCTCAGCCCTTCTTTTTAGTGACCCAGAGCTTGATGGTGCCCTCGACCACGACCGTGCCGTCGGCGCGGGTGGCGGTGACCTTGACCGGCACGTCGGGGCCGTTCTCCCAGGCCTCGGGGGTGGACTCGGCGACGCAGGTGATGGCGCTGTCGGACTTGGCCAGGTACTCCACGTCCATGCCCTTGGGCAGCCAGCGGGAGTCCTTCGGGCAGGTGGCCTCGGCGAGCAGGCCCATCGCGGCCTCCAGTCCGTTGCACACCGCGATGGCGTGCACGGTGCCGATGTGGTTCTTCACGCCACGGCGCTTCGGGATGACGAGCTCGCCGTAGTGCGGCTTCATCTCACGGACCTGCATGTGGATGCTCGCGAAGTACGGCGCGGCCTGGCCGTAGGCGATGGAGAACAGACGCTTGCCCTGCGGCAGGCCGGCGGTCTTCTGATAGAGGTCGTGGAGCTTCGACATGCCGCAAGGCTATAGCGAGCAACCCTCAGCGGCTTACAGTGAGGCCATGCCACAGGTCGTCGCCGACGTCTGGGTCCCGGTCAGCCCGGAGACCGCCTTCGCCGTCTCCCAGACCACCGGCGAGACCCGGCTGCGCTGGGACCGGTTCATCCGCCACCAACATCTCATCGACGCCGACCGTCCCGGCAAGGGCGTGCGCACCTTCACCCGGGCCCGCCTCGGGCCGTCCATGATCAGCCAGTACGCCTCCTACCGCCCGCCCACCTCCGTCGGCATGACGATGGTGAAGGGTCCGTGGTTCTTCGCCTCCTTCGGCGGAGGCTGGCGTTTCACGCCCGCGACACAGGACGGAGTGGACGGCTGCCGTGCCACGTGGAAGTACAGCTACACGATCAAACCCGCCTGGCTGCGCTTCGTCGCCGAGCCCATCGGGCAGTGGCTGCTCGGCCGCGAGATCCGCGCCCGCATCGCCGCCTGGGCCGACGGCTGCCGCGACCCGGAGGTGCTGGCGGCCACCTGGGCCGACTCCTAGACCGACTCGATGGGCTCGACCTCGGAGCCGAGCTCCTCGGCGACGACGGCATAGGACAGGCCGGGCGGGTAGCCCTTGCGGGCGAGCATGCCGACGAGGCGGCGGGTTTTGACCTGCTCGTCGAGGCCGTCCATGGAACGCAGCTTGCGCTGGACAAGACGGTGGGCGGCCTGGCGCTCCTCGTCGGGGTCGATGGCGGCGAGCGCCTGGCGGGCGATCTCGTCGTCAACACCCTTCTGGCGCAGCTCCATCGCCAGCGCGCGTTGGGCGAGACCCTTGCCGCGCTGGCGCCCTTCCACCCAGGAGCGGGTGAACGCCGCGTCGTCGACCAGTCCGGCGGCCTCGAACTTGTCGAGCACCACCGCCGCCGTCTCGGCGGGCACTCGCCGCGTGGCGAGCGCCCGCTCGAGTTCGGCCCGGCTCTGCGAACGCGCCGCCAGCCGGTCGTAGACGACCTTCTTGGCCAGCGCGTACGCCTCCTCGCCGGTGGGCTCCGAGTCGGCCATCGGACTCAGAAGTCGACCGCCGAGGCGTCGCCGCCGTCGGGCTGCTCCTGGGCCGCGTCGACGCCGACCCCGAGATGGTCGAGAATGCGCTTCTCCAACTCGATGGCCAGGTCGGGGTTGTCGCGCAGGAAGGTGCGCGCGTTCTCCTTGCCCTGGCCGAGCTGGTCGCCCTCGTAGGTGTACCAGGCGCCGGCCTTGCGGATCAGGCCCGCCTCGACGCCGACGTCGATCAGGCTGCCCTCGCGGCTGATGCCCTGGCCGTACATGATGTCGAACTCGCAGACCTTGAACGGCGGGGCGAGCTTGTTCTTGACGACCTTGACCTTGGTCCGGTTGCCGACCATGTCGCCGCCGTCCTTGAGCGTCTCGATGCGACGCACGTCGAGGCGCACCGAGGCGTAGAACTTGAGCGCCTTGCCGCCCGTGGTGGTCTCGGGCGAGCCGAACATGACGCCGATCTTCTCTCGGAGCTGGTTGATGAAGATGGCCGTGGTGCCCGAGCCGTTGATGGCGCCGGTCATCTTGCGCAGCGCCTGGCTCATCAGCCGGGCCTGCAGGCCGACGTGGCTGTCGCCCATCTCGCCGTCGATCTCGGCCTTGGGCACGAGCGCGGCGACGGAGTCGATGACGATGATGTCGAGCGCGCCGGAGCGGATCAGCATGTCGGCGATCTCGAGCGCCTGCTCGCCGGAGTCGGGCTGGGACACGAGCAGGGCGTCGGTGTCGACGCCGAGCTTGCGGGCGTAGTCGGGGTCGAGCGCGTGCTCGGCGTCGATGAAGGCCGCGACGCCGCCGTTGCGCTGGGCGTTGGCGACCGCGTGCAGGGCGACGGTGGTCTTACCGGAGGACTCCGGCCCGTAGATCTCGACGATGCGGCCGCGCGGCAGGCCGCCGATGCCGAGCGCGATGTCGAGCGCGGTGGCGCCGGTCGGGATGACGTCGATCTTGGTGCGGCCGCGCTCGCCGAGGCGCATGACCGCGCCCTTGCCGTGCGCCCGGTCGATCTGGGCGATGGCGTTCTCGATGGCTTTGGAGCGCTCGGCGTCGGAGGTGCCCTCGCCGGTCAGGCGGGTCACGGGGGCGGTGGCTGTCTTAGGGGGCATCGGAGTTCCGTTCGTGTCGTGGGTGGCCAGGCGTCTTCGACGTTAGGAGCCCCCACAGACATTTTCTGGCCTCGTCGACCAGCCTGTGGACAGTGTGACTCGTCCCGTCAGCCTTTTTCCACAGTACGACGAACATTCGTTCGACACAAGCGACACGCCGAACACACGCTCGAATCCTTCATCGCTCGGACGCGGGCAGCTCCAACCGCGCGTGCACCGCTCGCCACACCTGCTTCGGCGCGACCCCGGCGTCGAGCGCCTCGAGCGGCGTGCGGTGGTCGAGGTCGCCGATCACCTGCGTGTCGGCCCACACCCGTGCGTAGGACTCCCCCAGATGGAGGTCCATGCGCTCCCAGAACTCGCTATGCCGCATACCGCCAGCATGTCACGCGACCACGGCCCGCCGACCGGCAGACTTGACCCTCACGTGACGTGAGGCCCCAGAGTCGTCACCAGCCCGAGAAGAGACGAGGAGACGGGACGTGGACGAGCAGACCCACACGGTCGGCGACCTGGCGCGCCTCGCCGGCGTCACGGTGCGCACGCTGCACCACTACGACGAGATCGGCCTGCTGCGGCCCAGCGCCCGCAGCCACGCCGACTACCGCCTGTACGACGCCGACGACGCGAGCCGGCTGACCCGCGTCCTGTTCTACCGCGACCTCGGCTTCGGGCTGACCGAGATCGCCGCCCTCCTGGACGGCGACGACGACCCCGTCGTGCACCTGCGCGCCCAACACCGGCTGCTCAGCGAACGACTGGGAAGGGTGCGCGCCATGGTGGCCGCGCTCGAACGAGAGATGGAGGCGCATATGTCCGGAACACCCCTGACCACCGAGCAGAAGCTGGAGATCTTCGGCGACGACTGGGACCCCGCCTACGAGGCGGAGGCCGAGGAGCGCTGGGGCGACACCGACGCCTGGGCGCAGTCGAAGGCCCGCACCGCCGGCTTCACCGCCGACGACTGGCGTCAGGTGAAGGCCGACACCGACACGCTCAACGCCGACCTCGTCGCGGCGCTGAACGACGGCGTCGAGCCGGGCTCGGAGCGGGCGAACGCGCTCGCCGAGCGGCATCTGGAGCAGATCCAGCGGTTCTACGACGCCGACCACGCCATGCAGTGTCAGATCGCGTCGCTCTACACCGAGGACGCGCGCTTCGCCGCGACCTACGAGAAATTGGCGCCGGGCCTGGGCGCGTGGCTGCGCGCGGTGATCGAGGCGAACGCCGAGCGCGGCTGAGTCAGGCGGCCGAGGCGCGGACCGTGTCGGCTCCGATCGAGGAGACGCTGGCCAGCTGGGAACGGACCTCCGCGGTCTCCAGCTGGTCGGCGACCTCGCGCAGCACGCTCGACAGCGGGACGTCGAGGGCGTCGGCGAGCGCGGCCAGCAGCTCCGAGCTGGGCTCCTTCTGGCCGCGTTCGACCTCGGAGATGTACCCCTGGCTGACCCGCGAACGCGCGGACAGCTCACGGATGCTGAAACCGCGGTCGGCGCGGCGGGCGCGCAGCACCTCGCCCACGAACTGTCGCATCGTCGTCATCTCAGGTCCACCTCCACTCAGGGCCAACGCTACTCCCCCGCAGGAATTCCCTCACGCGGTGGCGTCGCGGCCCAGCGTAGCGAGCGCCTCCGCGAGCGCCGCGCCGACGACCTGGTCGCGGATCTCCTGACGACTCCCGGCGAGGTCGAGCCGACGCTCCCAGGCGCCGTCCGGCGTCACCACCGCGATGTGAGCGCGCCCCACGGGTTTGCCCTCGGAGGCGTCCGGCCCGGCGTTGCCCGTGGTGGCCAGGCCGACGTCCGCGCCGAGCCGGGAGCGAACGCCTTCGGCCATCGCCCGCGCGACGTCGGGGTCGATCGTGCCGCGCTCGGCGATCAGAGCCCCGTCGACGCCGAGCGCGTCGCGTTTGACCTCCGGCCAGTAGGCGACGACCCCGCCGCGCACCACCGCCGACGCGCCGGGCACGCCGACGAGCGCCCCGCACAGCAGGCCGCCGGTCAGCGACTCCGCCGTGGCGACCGTCCAGCCGCGCGCGGCGAGCGCGGCGACGACCTCCGCCGCCTCACCCGACGCCACGACGGATCAGGCCTTCTGATCGGCCAGGAAGTCGGCTCGGAGCTTGCGCGCGTCGAGGACGTACTGGACGCCGGTCACCATCGTGATGACGAAGGCGCCCGCCATGAACACCGCCGCCACCCAGAAGACGATCCAGCTGGCGGTGGTGTCCCAGATCTCCAACGGCAGCGTGAACAACCCGAGCGCGCCCGCCTGCAGGGTGGTCTTGATCTTGCCGCCCTGGCTGGCCGGCATCACGCCGTACTTCTTGACGAAGAAACGCATGACCGTGATGCCCCACTCGCGGACGAGGGTGAAAATGGTGATCGCCCAGAACAGCCAGCCAAATGATGAGCCCGTGAAGATGATCGCCAGGCCGACGAAGGCCATGCCGGTCAGCGCCTTGTCGGCGATGGGGTCGGCGAGCTTGCCGAAGTCGGTGACGAGGTTGCGGCTGCGCGCCAGGTCGCCGTCGATCCGGTCGGTGATCATCAGCCCCGCGAAGGCGACGAAGGCCCAGACCCGCATGACGGTGTCGCCACCGACGGATTCCGAGGCCCCGTGGGTCAGCAGCAGCCAGCCGTACAGCGGGACGCCCGCGATCCGCAACACCGTCAGGGCGTTGGCGATATTGTAGTTGCTCGGCGGGGCGTCAGACGACGTCTCGGACATGCGAAGCCTCTCAGGCGAATGTCAAGGACAAGGGCTCAGTATGCGGCAGCGTCATAGCGACGCGCCAACTCGGCCTCGGCCCGTTCGACGTCGACGGTCGTGGTGAAACCGACGGGCGTGGCGTACTCGCGGTCGCCGTCGAGGCTGATGACCCGGATGCGGGACTCACGCCACAGGCCGTGACGCGGCTCGATGCGGATCTCGCCCAGGTCGCCCCACAGCAGACCGGTCCAGCCGTCCTTCGTCTGCAGGCGCACCCCCTGCTCGTCGGCGACGAACAGCGGCGTCTTCGGGTCGAGCACGCCGCGCAGCAGCACCAGCGCGAGCACGACGAACAACGCGACCGCGATCCACAGCCACGCCGAGCGCGCGACGGCGAAGTAGGCGAAGCCCAGCGCGACCAGCAGGCTGGCCGCGGCGAGCGCCGCGTACAGGCCGACCCGTCGATGGATCTCGAAGGGGGACTCCTCGTTCATCATTCAGCTCCGATCGTGGCCAGCACCTGGTCGAGGTCGTCGGGCTTGACGAGGACATCACGCGCTTTGGACCCCTCGCTGGGCCCGACGATGCCACGACTCTCCATGATGTCCATCAGGCGGCCCGCCTTGGCGAATCCTACCCTCAATTTGCGTTGCAGCATCGAGGTCGACCCGAACTGCGTGGTGACGACCAGCTCGACGGCCTGGAGCACCAGGTCGAGGTCGTCGCCGATGCCGTCGTCGAGCTGCCGCTTGCTCTCCTGCGGGGCGGTGACGTCCTCGCGGTAGGCGGGCTCCAGTTGCTCCTTGCAGTGCCGGACCACGGACGCGATCTCGGTCTCGGTGATCCACGCGCCCTGCATGCGCATCGCCTTGCTGTGGCCCATCGGCAGGAACAGGCCGTCGCCCTGGCCGACCAGCTTCTCCGCGCCCGGCTGGTCGAGGATGACGCGGCTGTCGGCGAGCGAGCTGGTGGCGAAGGCGAGGCGGCTGGGGACGTTGGCCTTGATGAGGCCGGTGACGACGTCGACCGACGGCCGCTGGGTGGCGAGCACCAGGTGGATGCCGGCCGCGCGGGCGAGCTGGGTGATGCGCACGACGGAGTCCTCGACGTCGCGCGGGGCCACCATCATCAGGTCGGCGAGCTCGTCGACCACGACCAGCAGGTACGGGTAGGGGGCCAGCTCGCGCTCGCTGCCGGGCAACGGCTGGACGGTCCCGGCGCGCACGGCCTTGTTGAAGTCGTCGATGTGCCGGAAGCCGTAGGCCGACAGGTCGTCGTAGCGCAGGTCCATCTCGCGCACGACCCACTGCAGCGCCTCGGCGGCCTTCTTCGGGTTGGTGATGATCGGCGTGATGAGGTGCGGGATGCCCTCGTAGGCGGTCAGCTCGACCCGCTTGGGATCGACGAGGATCATGCGGACCTCGTCGGGCGTGGAACGCATGAGCAGCGAGGAGATCATCGAGTTGACGAAGCTCGACTTGCCCGAGCCGGTGGCGCCGGCGACCAGCAGGTGCGGCATCTTGGCGAGGTTCGCCACCACGTAGCCGCCCTCGACGTCCTTGCCGAGGCCGACGACCATCGGGTGGTGGTCGGCGCGCGCCTTCGCCGAGCGCAGCACGTCGCCGAGGCTGACCATCTCCTTGTCGGCGTTGGGGATCTCGACGCCGATGGCGGACTTGCCGGGGATCGGGCTGAGAATGCGCACCTCGTTGGAGGCGACGGCGTAGGAGATGTTCTTGGCGAGCGCGGTGACCTTCTCGACCTTGACCGCCGGGCCGAGCTCGACCTCGTAGCGGGTGACCGTCGGGCCGCGCGTGTAGCCGGTGACGGAGGCGTCGATCTTGAACTGCTCGAGCACCTCGGTGAGCCGTCCGACGATCTCGTCGGAGGCGGCGCTGCGGGCTTTGTGCGGCGTGCCCTCGCGCAGCGCGGTGCTGTCTGGCAAGGAGTAGACGACGTCGCCGCTGAGCTGCAGCTGCTCGGCGCGGGCGGGCAACGGCTCGATCGGCGGGTTCTCGACCGCCGTCTCCTCGTCCTCGAAGAAGTCGACGACCGGCTCCGGCACGGGCTTCTTCTCGGGCTTCCTGGGCTTGGGCGCCTCGGCCGCAGCCTCCGGGTCGTCGACGAGCGGGTCCTCGTAGGGCTCGTCGTCGCTGCGCTCGACGCGGGGACGACGGTCCGGTCGCGTGAGGGTGACCGTCTCGCCGCGGCCGAGCAGCCGGTCACGGCTCTCGCGCAGGCGTCCGGGGATGGCGTAGACGGGCGTGTTGCACAGGATCAGCGCGCCGAACGCGGCGACGAGCACCAGCAACGGGGCGACCACGAAGCCGCTGCGCAGCAGGTCGAGCGGCACCGCCGAGAAGAGATAGCCGACCGCTCCCCCGGCCTCACGCACCTCGTCCATCTCGCCGGGGCGCGGCACGCCGTGGGACAGGTGGACGAGCCCGAGCACTCCGCCGGCGACCGAACCCCAGGCGATCACCTGGCGGCCGACAGGGCCCTGGTCCTGCGGACGGCGCAGCGTGCGCCAGGCGATGACGGCGAGCACCAGTGGGACCGTGACGGCCATGACGCCGACGCTGCCCTCGCAAGCCTGCCGGACGGCCTCGCCGACGGGTCCGGGGACACGCCACCAGGTGGAGGCCGCCGTGACGATGGCGAACGCGACGAGCGCCAAGCCGACGCCGTCGCGGCGCTGCTCGGGGTCGAGCTCGCGCGCGCTCTCGCCGATGGAGCGGACCACGAGGCCGATGAGGGCGGCGAGGCCGAGCCACAACCAGAGCAGCGCGCCGCTGACGCTCGCGAGAGCCATGGCGACCGGCGAGGGGCCGCCGGGCTTCTTCTTCGGCGCGGGCCTCTTCTTCGACGCGGGGCGCGACCCAGCAGCAGGCCGCTTGCGCGGCGGAGAGCTCGTCCGGGAAGCCATGGCCGGAAGTCTAAAGCAAAGGTGGAGGTTCAGAGGGAGCTGGTCGGTTCCGCGCGGCGCGCCCGTGCGAGGACGAGGCCGACCAGCCGAGGGTCGGGCGGGCCGGACGGCAGCAGCGGAGCGGTGACGACGTCCGCTCCCGCCTCTCCGAGCGCCTGGTGGGCCGCGCCGCTGGTGAGCGCGTAGGAGCTGAGCACCACCCTGCGGCGCCGTGCCCTCGCCGCCGCCACGACCTCGGCCAACGAGCGTTCCGAACCGCATGTTCCCGTCACCGCCACCCGGCCTCCCCAGACCGCGCCCAGCATACGCGCGGCTGCTGCCAGGTCGTCGGCGGCCCCCGTGGTCGCGGCCGCCTCCGCGCCCAACACGATGACGTCGCCCGGACGCGCGCCGACCTCCATCAGCCGCTGCACCGCGATCTCGGCCAGCACCCAGTCGGGACCGATCGGCGCCGTTACGGTGACCGTCGGGTCGTCGCCCGCCGCAGCCGTCATCGCGCGTAAAGCCCCCCGGTCGCGCGTCGGCAGCAGGGGCACGATCACACGCGGCCCGACGGTGCTCCGCACGACCTCGGACAGCCTCGGCGACTGCCGGTCGACGTATCCGTCGGCCACGTCGAGACCGTGGGCCTCCCGGCGCACCGCGTTGACGAGCCGTAACACATTCGCACGACCCTCCAGGCACGACGTCCCCGCCGCTGCCATGATCAGGACTCGGCTCGCCACGCCCTCAGCGTCGGCGAGCGGTGTTTCCTATCGATTTCCCGTCCGGGTCACCGACATGACATCGCGTCACGCCTCCAGGACTATGGGGAGGATCATCGGGCGGCGGCGCAGTTTGCGGCCGGCGAAGGAGCCGAGCGTGCGACGCACGATCTGCTGCAATTGACGCGTGTCGCGGGTGCCTTCGGACAGCGCGTCCTCCAGCGAGCGGACGATCTTCGGCACGATCGAGTCGAAGACGCTGTCGTCCTCGGCCAGGCCGCGCGCGTGGATCTCCGGGCCGGAGACGATCTTGCCGGTCGTGGAGTCGATGACCACCACCGCCGAGATGAAGCCCTCCTCCCCCAGGACACGGCGGTCCTTGAGGTCGGAGTCGGAGATGTCGCCCACCGAGGAGCCGTCGACGTAGACGTAGCCGCAGTCGAAGGCGCCGGTGATGCTGGCGTGGCCGTCGACCAGGTCCACGACGTAGCCGTCCTCGGCCAGCAGGACGTTCGGGACGCCCGTCTTCGTGGCGAGCGCGCCGTTGGCGTGCAGGTGGCGGATCTCGCCGTGCACCGGCATGACGTTGCTCGGCTTGACGATGTTGTAGCAGTACAGCAGCTCGCCGGCCGAGGCGTGACCGGAGACGTGCACGAGCGCGTTGCCCTTGTGCACGACCGTCGCGCCGAGCTTGGTGAGCCCGTCGATGACGCGGTAGACGGCGTTCTCGTTGCCGGGGATGAGCGAGGAGGCCAGCAGGACCGTGTCGCCGGGCTCCAGCTGCACCTGCTGGTGGCTGTTGTTGGCCATGCGCGACAGGGCCGCCATCGGCTCGCCCTGGGAGCCGGTGGACATGAGCACCATCTTGTGCGGCGGGGCGGCGTCGATCCGGTCGACCACGACGCCGTCGGGCACCTTGAGGTAGCCGAGGTCGCGGGCGATCTGCATGTTGCGGACCATCGAACGCCCGACGTAGGCGACCTTGCGGCCGTGCTTGGCGGCCGCGTCGAGCACCTGCTGCACACGATGCACGTGCGATGCGAAGGACGCCACGATGATGCGCTGGTTGCTGCGCGCGAAGACGGCGTCGATGGCCGGGGTGATGTCGCGCTCGGGCGTGGTGAAGCCCGGCACGTCGGCGTTGGTGGAGTCGGTCAGGAACAGGTCGACGCCCGCCTCGCCGAGCCGCGCGAAGGCGCGCAGGTCGGTGATCCGGCCGTCGAGCGGCAGCTGGTCCATCTTGAAGTCGCCGGTGTGCAGCGCGACGCCCGCAGGCGTGGTGATGGCGACGGCGAGGGCGTCGGGGATGGAGTGGTTGACCGCGACGAACTCGCACGAGAACGGACCGAGTTCCAGCACCTCGCCCTCGGTGACGGTGTGCTTCGGGACCTCTTTGAGCTTGTGCTCGCGCAGCTTCGGCGCGACGAGCGCGAGGGTCAGCTCCGAGCCGACGACAGGGATCGTGTCGCGCTCGCGCAGCAGGTAGGGGACGCCGCCGATGTGGTCCTCGTGCCCGTGGGTCAGCACGATGGCGACGATGTCGTCGAGTCGGTCGCGGATGGGCTCGAAGTCGGGCAGGATCAGGTCGACGCCCGGGTGGTGCTCGTCTGGGAAGAGCACGCCGCAGTCGACGATCAGCAGCTTGCCGCCGTACTCGAAGACGGTCATGTTCCGGCCGACCTCGCCGAGGCCGCCGAGGGCGAAGACGCGCAGCGCGCCCTCGGGCAGCGGCGGCGGGGCGGGCAGTTCCAGGTGCAGGTGGCTCATGCGACCGCTCCCGCCAGGGCCTCGCGGATGACCGCGACCTGCTCGTCGGTGGCCGGCGAGAGCGGCAGCCTCACTTTCGGCGATCCGATGACGCCCGACTCGTGCATCGCGACCTTGGCAGCGATGGCGCCCTGCGTCTGTCCCATGATCGCCGCGACGATGGGGATCAGCTCGCGGTCGATCCGGCGGGCGGTGGCGAGGTCGCCCGCGTCGACCGCATCGACCATCGCGCGGTACCGGTCGGCGGCGACGTGGCCGACGACGCTGACGACGCCCGCGGCGCCGACGGCGAGCCAGCCGAGGTTGAGCACGTCGTCGCCGGAGTAGAGGGCGAGGTCGGTGTTCTCCATGATCCAGGCGCCGCGGTGCAGGTCGCCGACGGCGTCCTTGACGGCGGTGACGCCGGGCCGGTCGTTCATCGCGAGGTACGTCTCGCGCGACAGCTCGGTGCCGGTGCGGCCGGGGATGTCGTAGAGCATGACCGGCACGTCGCCCGCGACGGCGACGACCGCGTCGATGTGCCCGACGACGCCCGCCTGCGGCGGCTTGGAGTAGTACGGCGTGACGAGCAGCAGTCCGTGCGCGCCGCGCTCGACGGCCGCCTGCGTCAACTCGACCGAGTGGCGCGTGTCGTTGGTGCCGACGCCCGCGACGACCGTGGCACGGTCCCCGACGGCCTCCAGGACGGCGCCGAGCAGCTGTCCGTCCTCCTGGCCCGTGGTGGTCGGCGACTCGCCGGTGGTGCCGGAGACGACGAGGCCGTCGTTGCCGGAGTCGACCAGATGGGTGGCGAGCTTCTGGGCCCCGTCGAGGTCGAGGTCGCCGTCCGGGGTGAACGGCGTGACCATCGCGGTGAGCACCCGACCGAAGGGCGCGCTGTCCGAGGCGAGCGGTGACATCATGGTCCGAGGTTATCGCGCGGACGCCGATAGACGCCCGGCGACCAGGATCACCGCGAAGCAGATCTCGAAGACGAAGACCGGCACGGCCAGCGCGCCCGCCATGGCGCCGGCGGAGCAGGAGCGCCACCAGCAGGCCGCTGCCGACGCAGCTCAGCGCCAGGGCGAGCTCCAGCACGGCGCCGGCGACCAATCCCCCGGTCGTCCGGCATCCCTCCTCCAGCGGCGCCGCGAGCACCACCACCGCCGCGACCGAGGTCACGTGAGTGGACAGATAGCACAGGCCCGCCGACAGCTGTCGCGACCGAGAAGTCGTCATCACATCCCCTATATACGCCGTATATCAACTGCTTCGTCACGCTATATGTACGGTGTATATATGTCAACGAGCCGTTCCCGCCGCCCCGGCCTGACGCGGACGCGGATCGTGTCCACGGCCATCGATCTCGCCGACGAGTCGGGGCTCGGCGTCGTGTCCATGCGGCGACTCGCGACCGAACTCGACGTCACCCCCATGGCGCTCTACAACCACGTGGGCCATCGCGAGGAGTTGATCGACGCGATGGTCGACCGATCCCTGAGCGAGATCGGGACCGTCGGACAGGCCGACTGGCGCGAGGCGGTGCGCGCCCGGATCCTCGCCGCACGGGCGGTCGTCGGCCGCCACCCCTGGCTCCCCGCGGCCATCGAGACACGCCGGGCCGCTCCCGCCTCGGCGCTCGCCCATCTCGACGCGGTCTGCGGCCATCTGAGCGACGGCGGACTCGACCCCGACCGCGTGCACTACGCGATGCACGCCCTCGGCACCCGCTTGTGGGGCTTCACGCGCGAGGTGCTGCCCGCTCCCGAGCTGCCCGAGGACCCCGGCGAGCGTGACGCCGCCCTGCGCCAGCACAGCGAGCGCTACCCCCGGCTCGTCGCCATGGTCGCGTCAGTCGCCGCCACCGGCCACACCTGCGACCCCGAGGTCGAGTTCGGCTACGCCCTCGACCTGCTCCTCGACGGGCTCGCCGCCACCCCGCCCCCGCCACGCGGCGAGGCGTGTCCGAGCCGTGCGCCATCATGACGCCATGACCTTCGAACTCGACCTCGCCACCGCGTCGACCCGCGTCTCGCCGGGCGTCCGCGCCCTCGACCTGAGCGATGAGTGGAACACTCCGGCGGGCACGGCGAACGGCGGCTATCTGCTGGCGGTGCTGTTGCGCGCGACGCTGGAGGAGTCCGACCGGCCCGATCCGCTGTCGGTGTCGGTGAGCTATCTCAAAGCGACGAAACCGGGGCCGACGACGGTCGAGGTGACGCCGGTGCGGGAGGGTCGCCGGGTCGCCACGTACACCGCCGTGCTCAGCCAGGACGGCCAGCCGATCGCCCACGCGACGATCAGCCTGCACGACGCGGACCGGGCCGGCGAGAAGCGTCACGGCGAGCCGGAGGCGCCCGCGATCATCGCGCCGGAGGAGGGCCTCGACCCGACCGAGGGGTGGCCGACCGGCGCCATCCCCATCGCCGACCGGTACACGACGCGCCACGCGTCGACGCCCGGCTGGATGGCGGGCGCGCCGAGCGGCGACCCGTCGGCGACCTTCTGGATCCGCCCGGTCGACGGACGGCCGATCGACTCGCTCGCCGCCGGGGCCATCGTCGACTCTTATCCCCCGGTCGTCGCCGAGTACAACGAGCTCGCGTCCTCGACCATTCAGCTCACCGTCCATTTCTGGCGGCGCTGTTCGACCGACTGGGCGCTCATGGAGGTCGTCACCCACCAGGTCACGAGCGGCTTCCACGACGAGGACGTGCGCCTCTGGGACCGCGAGGGGCGCCTCGTCGCCACCAGCCGACAGATCGCGCTGTTGAGCTGACTCATAAGTGAGACGTTTGGACAACTTCGCCTTGACCTCGGCGGTGACCCGAGAGTAGATTGCGACGATGCAACGACGTGACATCCATCACATCGGTCGACTCGGCGCGTGGCTCGTCGCCGCGTTGACGGCGACGCTCCTCGTCGCCCCGCTCACGCCCGCTGCGGCCGCCGACGGCGAACTGCGTCTGGAGACGCTGTCGAACCGCGCCGACCTCGTCTTCGACGGCAACGCGCTCCTCCGCGTCACGCTCCCGGCCGGAGCCGACCCCGCCGACCTGCGCGTCTGGGTCGCGCGCGACCGGCACAAGGATCTGACCGCCGTCGACCGCGAGGTCACCTCGGCCTTCGCCGTGCGCCCCAACGGACAGGTCGAGGGTCTGGTCACCGACCTCGACCTCGGCGCCAACGAGCTCACCGCCCGACTGCCCGACGGTCGCGGAGCCTGGCTGACCATCACCAACCACCCGCGCGGCGGCCCGATCTTCGCCGGACCCCAGCTGGAGCCGTGGCGATGCCAGGACGGCGCCGTCGACGAGGACTGCACCGCCGAGCCGCAGATCACCTGGCAGTACAAGTCGACCGACCCGTCCAAGGACGGCCTGCAGGAATACGACCCCGCCGACCCGCCCGGCGACGTCGCCACCACGACCACGGACGAAGGCGTCACCATCCCCTTCGTCGTCCGCGTGGAGACCGGCTATCAGGACCGCGACCAGTACCGCATCGCGATGCTCTGGCAGCCCGACCGGGAATGGGACCGCTGGAGCCCGCAGGAACAGTGGAACGGCAAGATCTTCATCCCGCACGGCGGCAACTGCGGCGTCGCCCACCGCACAGGCCTGGCGCCCACTCAGGACTACTCCGGCACCTTGACCTTCTTCCTTCCCGACGGCGCGGCCGACGCCGTCGGCGACAGCCCGACCGTCGCCCTCTCGCGAGGCTTCGCCACGGTCTCGACCGCGCTGTCCAACACCGGCCACAACTGCAGCGTGGCGTCCGGCGCCGAATCGCTGATGATGGCCAAGGAGCACTTCGCCGAGACGTACGGATCGGTGCGCTACACCATCGGCAGCGGCTGCTCGGGCGGATCGATCGCCCAGCAGACCATCGCCAACGCCTATCCCGGCATCTACCAGGGCCTCATCACCACCTGCTCCTTCCCCGACGCGCTGACCCCCGGCCTGGAGTTCACCGACACCCACCTGCTGCGGCTGTACTTCGAGGGCGGCGAGGGGATGTCGGCGGGCTTCACCCCGCCGCAGTGGGCCGCGGTCGAAGGGCACCTCTCCCATCTCAACGCGATCTCGGCCGACGAGCTGCTGTACAAGGAGGCCACCGATCCCACGACGCTCTGCCCCGGCATCGACGAGAGCACCGTGTACGACCCCGAGACCAATCCGGCCGGTGTGCGCTGCTCGATCATCGACGGCTCGATCAACATCTTCGGCCCGCGCGACCCGAGCGTCTGGACCCCGGCCGAGCAGGCCGCCGGACGCGGTTTCGCGGCGCTGCCCTTCGGCAACGTCGGCGTCCAGTACGGCCTCAACGCCCTCAAGGAGGGCATCATCACCGCCGAGCAGTTCGTCAGCCTCAACGAGGACGTCGGCGGACTGACCATCGACATCCAGCCGCAGGCCGAACGGACCGAGGCGGACCCGACGGCGGTGGCGAACGCCTACCGCAGCGGCATGCTCGACACCGCCTCCAACCTGTCCGAGGTGGCGATCATCGACCACCGCGGCCCCGACCCGGGCATCGCGCACGACGCGCGGTTCTCCTGGGTCACCCGCGACCGGCTGATCCGCGAACAAGGCAATGCCGACAACCAGGTCATCTGGTACGGCGCGTTCCCGCTCATCGGCGATCCGGGCTACAGCACGCAGGCCCTCCTGGAGATGGACCGCTGGCTCAGCACCGTCGAGGCCGACAGTCGCGACGTCCCGCTGTCGCAGAAGATCGTCCAGGCCCGCGAGACCGAGAACATCCACGACCGGTGCAGCAACGTCAGCGGAACCTCGGACGAGGACGGCGTCTTCCTGCCGCTGGCCGATCCGGTGGTCGCCGATCTGACCGGCGGCGCGATCGACCTGGCCGACGGCTTGCGCCCCGCTCTGGACCCGGCCTCCCACCTCGTCGTCGACCCGGTCTCCGAGACGCTGTGCGGGCTCGGCCCGGGAACCGACCTGTATCAGACCAGGTTCGACAGCCCCCGCATCGTGGCCGGCGACGGCAACTATTCGGACAACTCCGACTGCGTTCTGCGGCCCCTCGATCCAGCCGACTACACGCCCCAGACGTTGAGCGAGGAACAGGTGTCGCGCCTGCAGGCGGTCTTCCCCGACGGCGTCTGCGACTACAGCCAGCCCAGTCCGCACTTCACCCAGACCGTCGCGTGGATGACCTATCAGGCCGCCGACGGATCGGTGGTCTACGGCGGCGAGCCGCTGGCCGCCGCACCCGTGTCGACCCCGTTCAGCGGCGGCGCGCCGACCACCGGGAGCGAACCTGGCGGTCAGATGGTCGGACAGACCCCGGCGCTCGGCAGCGGCAGCGGGATCATCCCCGCCGCGACCGACGCTCTGCCGAACACCGGTACGCCATACATACTCGTCTGGCTGCTGGTGATCGGATTCGCCCTCGCGCAGGCCGACCTTCTGACCCGGCTCAGAGGCGCTGGTACGTGACCATCTCGAAGGCGATCCGCTGGTCGCCGTCGAGGCCCTCGCCGGGCAGGACGGCGACCTCGTCCCAGGCCTGCCAGTCGATCTGGGGGAAGAAGGTGTCGCCGTCGGGGGCGGCTGCGACGCGGGTGACGACCATGCGGTCGATCAGGCCCGCCTCCAGCGCGGCGGCGTAGACCTGCGCGCCGCCGACCACGAACACCTCGTCGGCCAACTCCCCCGCCAGCTCGACGGCGGCCGACACCTCGTGGGCCGCCTCGACGCCCTCAGCGCCCCACGAGCGGTCCCGAGTGACCACGACCGTCGACCGTCCCGGCAATGGCCGCCCGATGGACTCATAGGTGGCCCGGCCCATCACCAGCGCGCCGCCCATCGTGAGCCGCTTGAAGTGCGCCAGGTCCTCAGCCAGCCGCCAGGGCAGTCCCCCGTCGACGCCGATGACCCGGTTCGTCCCCATCGCGACGACGAGCGTCGCCCCCTGAGCGCTCATACGGCGATCGGCGCCTTGATCGCCGGGTGCGGGTCGTAGCCGACGACCTCGAAGGAGTCGAAGGCGAAGCCGTCGATGTCGGTGACCGACGGGTCGAGGCGCAGCGTCGGCAGCGGGCGTGGCTCCCGCGTCAACTGCTCGCGCGCCTGGTCGAGGTGGTTCAGGTACAGGTGGGCGTCGCCGAGGGTGTGCACGAAGTCGCCCACCTCCAAGCCAGCCACCTGCGCGACCATATGCGTCAGCAGCGCGTACGAGGCGATGTTGAACGGCACGCCGAGGAACACGTCGGCCGAACGCTGGTACATCTGACAGCTCAGCCGCCCCGGACCGTCGGTCTGCGGGGTGACGTAGAACTGGAAGAAGGCGTGGCAGGGAGCCAACGCCATGCGGTCGAGGTCGGCGACGTTCCACGCGCTGACGATGTGACGCCGCGAGTCCGGGTCGGCCTTCAGCGCCTCGACCACCCCGCGCAACTGGTCGACCGTCTCCCCCGACGGCGTCGGCCAGGAGCGCCACTGGTGCCCGTAAACCGGCCCCAGCTCGCCGTCTGAGTCCGCCCACTCGTCCCAGATGGTGACGCCGTTCTCCTGCAGCCAACGCACGTTGGTGTCGCCGGAGACGAACCACAACAGCTCGCCGATCACCGACCGAAGGTGGACTTTTTTCGTCGTGACCAGCGGAAATCCGGCGGTGAGGTCGTAGCGGGTCTGATGGCCGAAGACGCTGCGGGTGCCCGTTCCCGTGCGGTCGTCCTTCTCGGTTCCGTCGTCGAGGATGCGGCGCACGAGGTCGAGATACGGCTGCATGTCCGCAGGCTACCGCCTATGAATAAGATCACCTGCATGGCCCAGAACGAGTACGACGCCACTCCTCGTGAGCTACGGACCTTCGCGATCCTGCAGATCCTGCTGACGGCCGGCTTCCTCGCGGCCCTGTTCTGGATGCTCGGCGGCACCGACGCCCCGTTCCCGTCCCCCGTGGTCTGGATCGGCCTGCTCGTGGCCGTCGCGCTGAGCGCCGTGCTGGCCGAGCGGGTCTGGCTGAGCGCCGTGCCGCTCGACCCCGACGACGACCCCGACGACAACCGCAGCACCGCCATCGGCGTCTACGCGGCGCAGACGGTGCGCAAGCTGACGATCTGCGAGGCTCCGATGCTGCTGGCGGTGATCGTGGCGTTCTTCGTCGGCGCCGGCGGTTGGCCGATCCTCGTGGCCGGCGTTCCGGGTCTCGCGGTCCTCGCCTTCGAGGTGTGGCCCTCGCTGCGCAATGTGTCGATGACCGCGACGATGCTCGACGCCGACGGAGCGCAGTCGGATCTGATCGAGTCCTTCGTGTGACCCTCTCGCCCGACCGCTCGGTGCGTCTCGGCTGGGCTGACGACGCCGTCGCCCTCGCGTCGATCCAACGACACGTCTGGACCGGCACGTGGGTCCGAGCCGATCAGATCGAGGAGGCCTTCGGCGACCTCGACGAGCACGCCGCCCGCTGGTCGGCCACGCTGACCGCTCCCCAGGAGGCGCGGTTCCGGGTGCTGGTGGCCCTCGACGGCCCCCGTCCGCGCGGCTACGTCGTCGTGCATCCGGGCGCCGACCCTGACGCCGACCCGGCCACCGACGCCGAGATCGGCGACCTCGCGGTCGACCCCGACGCCCGGCGTGTCGGGCACGGCTCCCGCCTCGTCCAGGCGGCGGTCGACACGGCGGTCGCCGACGGGTTCACGCTGCTGCGCATGTGGCTGCCCTCGACCGACGACGCCACGCGCGCCCTGCTGGTCTCCTCGGGCTGGTCGCCCGACGGGGCCCACCGGGAGCTGGAAGCCCCCGACGGGCGCCGTCTCCCCCAGGTGCGCCTGCACACCCAGATCGCATGAGGCCGCAGGACGCGACCGAGCGGTCGGTCGTGCGCGACTCGCTCGGCGTCGGGATCGGCGTCGGCCTGTACGGCGTCACCTTCGGAGCGCTCGGACCGGCGGCCGGGTTGAGCGTCTGGCAGACCTGCGCGCTGTCGCTGCTGGCCTTCACCGGCGCCTCCCAGTTCGCCTTCCTCGGCGTGATCGGCGCGGGCGGCTCGCCGGTCGCCGGAGCGCTCACCTCGGTCCTGCTGGGCGCGCGCAACACCTTCTACGGCATCAGCCTGGCCCAGCGGCTGGGCGCGACCGGCTGGCGGCGACCGCTCACCGCGCACCTCGTCATCGACGAGTCCACCGCGATGGCCGTCACCCGCGACACCGACCGTCAGGCGCGACTCGGCTTCTACTGGACCGGCCTGACGATCTTCTGCGTCTGGAACCTCACCACGGCGGCCGGCGCGGTCGCAGGCAACGCCATCGGCGACCCGAAAGCGGTGGGCCTCGACGGGGCGGTGGCGGCGGCCTTCCTCGGATTGTTGTGGCCCCGGCTCGACTCGACCCACACGCGGGTTCTCGCCGTCGTGGCGATGGTGTTGGCGCTGCTGCTCGTGCCATTCACCGCGCCGGGCGTGCCGATCATCCTCGGCGGGCTGACCGCGGTGGCCCTCGGGCTCTTGTGGCGGGGAGACCGCGATGAGTGAACTCTGGTGGGCGGTGCTGCTCGTCTGCGCGGGCTGCTACGCGCTCAAACTGGCCGGGCTGAGCGTGCCCGCGTCGATCCTGGAACACCGGCACACAGTGCGGGTGACGGCGCTGATCCCGGTGGGCCTGCTCGCGGCGCTCGTCGCGGTGCAGACCGCCGCGGGCGACCGCGAGGTGGTGCACGACGCGCGGCTCGCCGGGGTCGCGGTGGCGGTGGCCTGCCTGCTGGCGCGGGTGCCGTTCCTGCCGATGCTGGTGCTCGCGGCGGCCGCCACCGCCCTCGTGCGCCTGATCTGAGTACGCTCAGCACACCCATCGTCTTCCAAAGGACCCTCATGTCTGACATCAACGACTTGCTCGCCTCCATCCCCGTCGACCAGATCGCCTCCCAGTTCGGCGTGTCCGACGCCGACGCGAAGAAGGCCGTCGACGGCGCGGTGCGGCTGCTGACCGGCAGCCTGGAGCAGAACGCCTCCCAGGCCAGCGGCGCCCAGGCTCTGGCGAGCGCGCTCGCCTCCAAGGACCTCGGCTTCCTCGACAGCCTCTCGCTGGACCAGATCGACCTCGCCGACGGTCAGAAGATCCTCGGCCACATCTTCGGCGACCAGAACGACGCCGTCGCGCAGCAGCTGTCCGGGGGCGGCACGCAGGGCCTGATCCAGAAGGTGCTGCCGATCATCGCGCCGATCGTGCTGGCCTGGCTGGCCAAGAACACCGCGCAGAAAGACGGCGGCAAGGTCACCGCCGACAGCGGCAACGTGGTCCAGGACATCCTCGGCAGCCTGACCGGCGGCCAGAAGGGCTCCGCCGGAGGCGTCGCCGACCTGCTGACCTCGGTGCTGAAGGGCCTCTGACTCAGAGCCCCAGCACGGCGTCGAGGCCGACCGTCACGCCGGGACGGTCGGCCACGGCGCGCAGCGCCGCGAGCACGCCCGGCATGAACGACTCGCGGGTCGAGGAGTCGTGCCGCAGGCTGAAGATCTCACCGGTGTCGCCGAGCAGCACCTCCTGGGAGGCGATGAAGCCGCGCGCCCGCACCGCATGCACGGGCACGCCCGCGACCTTCGCGCCGCGTGCGCCGTCGGGGTCGGTGGTCGTGGCGTCGGGCAGCGGCGCCGAGCCGGCCTCGGCGCGGGCGGCGGCGATCAGCTCGGCGGTGCGGGTGGCGGTGCCGGAGGGGGCGTCGACCTTGTCGGGGTGGTGCATCTCGATCACCTCGACGGACTCGAAGAAGGGCGCGGCGACGGCCGCGAACTTCATCATGAGCACCGCGCCGATGGAGAAGTTCGGCACGATGAGCACGCCGACGCCCGGGTGCGCCTCGCAGAGCGCGCGGACGCGGTCGATCCGCTCGTCGTCGAAGCCGGAGGTGCCGACGACGACGTGCACGCCCCGCTCGACGCACCAGCGGATGTGGTCGAGGGCGACCTCCGGAGTGGAGAAGACCAGCGCGGCGGTCGCCCCGCCGTCGGTGATCGCGGCGAAGTCGTCGCCGAGGTCGATCTTCGCCACGACCTCCAGATCGCCGCTCTTCTCGATCGCCTCCACCGAGGTCGATCCCATCCGTCCCTTCGCGCCGATCACGGCCACAGCAGTCATGGGAGCCAGCGTAGTGGCTGGGTCCGACCTGCCCGATACTTGGACGCATGTCTCAGAGCTGGGCGGTCGGCCGTGGCCTCACCGACATCACCGGAGAGCCCTGGGGCGTCGGCATGATGGGCTACGGCATGCCCGACCAGCGCACCGTCGGCCTCCTCTCCCGGCAGTACGCGCGGGCCTTCGTCCTCGAGGCGGGCGGCGACCGGGTGGCCTATGTGGTGGCCGACATCGGCATGTTCTTCCACTCCTCGGTGACCGAGATCCTGCGGCGGCTGGCCGAGCGGTTCGGCGACCTCTACACGGCGCGCAACGTCGTGCTGACGGCGACGCACACGCACTGCGGTCCCGGCGGGCACAGCACGGACATCCTCTACAACATCACCACGGCGGGCTTCCATCAGCGCACCTTCGAACGGCTGGTCGCGGGCGTGGTCGAGGCGGTCGCGGCCGCGCACGACGACCTCGCGCCCGCCGAGGTGTCGATGGCGCGCGGCGAGTTGCGCGACGCCAGCGCGAACCGCGCGCGGGCGGCGTTCGAACGCAATCCGGCCGCCGAGAAGGCGATGTTCCCGGACGGGATCGACCCGGCGGCCCGGCTGCTGCGGATCGAGCGCGACGGGAGCCTGGCGGGCGCGGTGCACTGGTTCGGCGTGCACAACACCTCGATGACGAATCAGAACCGGCTGATCAGCGCCGACAACAAGGGACTGGCCGCGTGGACGTGGGAGCGCGAGCTGGACGGCCGGGCGGTGACGGCCTTCGCGCAGACGAACGCGGGCGACCTCTCCCCCAACCTCGACCTCCAGCCGGGCACGGGGCCGACCGACGACGAGCGGGAGAACACCCGGATCATCGCCGAGCGGCAGCTCGACTCGGCGCGGGCGCTGGCCGAGGAGTCGGGCGAGACGCTGACACCCGTGGTGCGCGCGGTGTCGACGACGGTCCGTCTGGCCCATCGTGAGGTCGAGGGCCGCCGGACGGGCCGAGCGATCCTGGGGGCGAGCTTCGCCGCCGGGAAGCTGACCGACGGGCCGGGCTCGCCGCTGTTCCACGAGGGCCGTCGCAACACGCTCCTGCGGTGGGTGAGCCGTCTGCTGTACCAGCTACGGCCCGACGTGGGCGCGGCGCACGCGCCGAAGGAGTTGTTCCTGCCGGTGGGCTCGCTCGGCTGGGTGCAGGAGACCTATCCGCTGCAGGTCGTCCAACTCGGCGAGCTGTGTCTGGTGTGTCTGCCGTTCGAGGTGACGGTGGTGTCGGGTCTGAGGATCCGCCGCGCGGTGGCCGCCGAGCTCGGCGTGGACGTCGAGAGCGTCGTGCTGCAGGGCTACGCGAACGGCTACGGCCACTATGTGACGACGCCGCAGGAGTATCAGGAGCAGTTGTACGAGGGCGGCTCCACGATCTTCGGGGCTTGTGAGTTGGCGGCGTTGACCGAGGAGGCGCGCGTGCTGGCCCGCTCGCTCGGCTCCGTGGGCATGCCCACCCCGGACCCCCATCCGGCGCCACGACCGGGTTTGAAGAGCCCGGTCGGCTCGCCCCGCTGGTCGCGTCGCGGCCCGATCTCGGTGGCGTCCGCCCCCACGTCCGCGCGCGTCGGCGAGACAGTGGTCGTGGAGTTCCGCGCAGACCACCCCAACGCGGTCCTGCGCCCGACGTATCTGGAGGTCGAGCGCGACGGCGAGGTCATCGCCACCGACGCCGACCCCTCGACGTCGATCCGCTGGTCCCGCGACCGTCGCTGGCGCTGGCGCGCCGAGGTCACCTGGCGCGCCGACTCCCCCGGCCGCGTCTCCATCTCCTACCTCGGCCGCTCCCGCGCCACGGCCGAGATCTTGGTGGTCTGAGGCTTCTATCCGACAGCGTTTTCGTATACGGTCATTCCATGAATGGGCGACTGATCCATGGGAAGCCCGTCAGCGACGAGCAGATCCAAGCGTGGGCCGACGAGGCCGAGGCCGGCTACGACCTGTCGCAACTCCCGCCACCGCGTCGCGGTCGCCCTCCGGTGGGCGACGGCCCCGGAACCGTGGTGCCGGTGCGGCTCGACGCCGCGACCATCGCAGCGCTGACCGAACGCGCGAAAGCCGAAGGCATCACGACACGGTCCGAGGCGATCCGCGCCGCAGTCCGCGAGTGGACGCATGCCAGCTGAGCTTCATCCGTCGGCTCGCAAGCACTACAAGCGTGATCGCCTCAGCGACGACGCCGTGCTGTACGCCGTCGACCATGTCCTCCACTCGACGATGAGGACGACCCACGCCACTGGCCCATGATCGGCACGGATCCGGCCGGTCGACTCCTCGAACTCATCACGCTCGTATTCGACAGCGGCCACGAACTGATCATCCACGCGATGAAGGCCCGCCCGCACTACCTCGACGAACTCTGAGCCGGAGAGGCATAGCGGCGAGCCAGCGACCAAACTCCATCCCGTGACCTGAGTCTTAAACGATGGGACGCGATTCCTCGGCGAACAAGGCTGAGACTTCCTGCTCCGCCTCTTCAGAGAACGCGTCCTCCCACGACTCCCCGCCGAAATCAGGGATCGCTCCAAAGATCGGCTTGTTCTCCATGCGGGGCCCTACTTCCCCTACCTCTGTGATGGCGTGCCTCAACGGACAACCCCACAGTAGCGATCAACGACGGCGAACACCTCGGACGATGGCTGGTCGAACCTCGGAGCGACCGGAGCCGCCCCAACGAGCAGTAAACGGTCAAAGAGATAGTCCGCGAGCGTCATGGGAAAGCCGTTCCACGACCGCAGCCTCACATCCCGCAGGGCCAACGGATCGATCCTCGACCAGTCAAGCTCATAACCCGCATGGGCTGCCAGTTCCGAAACCCAGAGACTCTGCGACCGGGTATTCCCGTCTCTAAACGGATGGATAAACGTCACCTCGGCCCAATGTTCAGCGAGACGAACACAGAACTCCCACCGATCCAAGCCGCTCAGATAGTCGGTGTCCCGCAATTGCGCGGACAGATCCTCCAGCCTTGACGCCACTTCGTTCGGCGGGCAGTAGTCACGGTCAAATCCGGCCGGTGACAACCGCACCGTTCTCAGCTCGCCAGCCCATCCGAAGATCCGCCCGAACATGGACCTATGAATATCGAACAACCGCTCCACGCTCGGAGTCTCCGGGTGCGACCGGATCAACACCCACATCACCGAGGCGAGGTCGTTCATCACCTCGTCGAGGGTCTCGGAGTTCCTGATGTCGAGACGGTTTTTGAGCACCCCTGTCCCGGGATAGCAGTATTTGTCAGATCGAATCACGCGAAGCGTGCCGTGATCTCACGGAGCGCCTGCTCTGGAGTGATCGTGCCGTCAAGCACCCGACGTGCACGGTCCAGCGCGACTGCCGATGGGAAGTGGCCCGCGACCTGCTGTCCCTTCTCCACTTCGATCATGAGCCGGTCGGCTTGCTCCGGCGACATGATCGGCTGCCCAGCGCCCGAGGCGTGCGCAAAAGACGCCACAGTATCCATGACGCCGATGATACTCACTTGTTCGCGCACCCTCGCCCAGATGCGTCCTCAATCAGCAACAGCATCCCGTCTATGGGGAGGCGACCTGCCCAGGACGCTCGGAATCGGCCGGACCATCCCGACCGCTCGACGTGTCTGTCGGATAACTTCGACACATGCGTGAAGGTGCTTTCGACGCCGCCGACCATCTGAAGACGCTCGATGACGTGGGCCTCTACTTGGAGGTCGCCTTGGAGGACGCCGCCGAGGTTCCTTCCGCCGTCCCGCGCGCTCTCGGCGTGATCGCCCGCTCGCAGAACATGAGCGAACTCGCCCGCCGTGTGGGCATGAGCCGAGACGGCCTCTACAAGGCCCTCTCCGAAGACGGCAATCCGACCTGGTCGACCATGGTCAAAGTGGCTGGCGCTCTCGGCCTCCGCTTCGAGCTACGCACTGTCGCCTGAGCTACCGTCGCAGCGGTGTGCCGTCGGCGGCGGGGAGTTTGCCGGTGGCGATGAGGATGATGTCGATGATCGTCCACACGCCGAGGCCGCCACAGGTCAGCAGTTTCACAATCCCGAGGCCCGTATAGCCGAGGTAGAAACGGTCGACACCCCATCCGCCGATGAGGATCGACAACACCAGCGCCGTCGTGAACTGCTTCTCCCCCGGACCGGCGAACAGCCCGGGCACCTCCTCGGCGGCAAACCACCCGCCGCCGTCGAACGAGACCTGCGTCTGCGGCGTCAGCCGTCCCGAGCCGACCAGGCCCTGCAACCCGGCCGCATCGTACGGGCCTGACGTGTGCCCCATCGCCGACACCGCATACGACCCCTCCGGAACCCGCACCGCAGGACCCGACGGCCGTTCCCGCACGGGCGCACGCATCACCAGCAGAACGATCAACGCGCCCACCAGGGCGACCAGGAAGACGAGAACTCCGAACAGGCCACAGAGAAGATTCCCTCGAAGACCCAAGTGCCACCGGAGATACACCTCGCAGTAATAACCGAGGTCGAAGAAGCCGGCAGGCCAGGGGTAATGCACCAACCGATCCACCAGAGGGAAAACGAGCAGCGGCCAGAGGACGACCTCCCACACGGCGGCACCGATCAGCATCCACGGAACACGGCGCGCATGCCTCGTCCACGTCAACGCCAACCCGGCGAAACCCACCACCATCACGGCCATC
The DNA here is from genome assembly GCF_047606445.1 of Aeromicrobium sp. Taxonomy (GTDB): domain Bacteria; phylum Actinomycetota; class Actinomycetes; order Propionibacteriales; family Nocardioidaceae; genus Aeromicrobium. The sequence continues at coordinate 30,480 of NZ_JASGEK010000003.1, forward strand.
ACCTCAAAGAGCACGATCCAATCCCACAGGTAAAGAGCCTCCGAGTAATCCGGGAACTCCGAGTAATCAGCCTCGGAAATCCACCTCACCGCGTCGACGGCCCTGACCAGGCACCACGCCACCATCGGCAGGCTGACCACCGTCAACGCCACCCGCATCCCCGTCGTCACCCGGCGCTCGCCGACCACCGCCAACTCTTCTTCTGTCATGCCGCAGATTCAATCCCCCCCCCCGGCTTTGTCAAACCGGGACGACGAAGGGGCCGCCGGTGTGAGCACACCGGCGGCCCCTTCGGTCAGGGCTGCGTCAGATCACTCGGCGTCGGAGGCCTCGTCCTGGGCCGCCTTCTCCTCGTCGGTCGAGGCGACGATGAGCGACAGCTTGCCGCGGTCGCCGACCTCGGCGATCTCGACCTGGATCTTCTGGCCGACGGACACGACGTCCTCGACGTTGTTGACCCGCTGGCCGCCGTTGAGCTCGCGCAGCTTGCTGATGTGCAGCAGGCCGTCCTTGCCCGGGAGCAGCGAGACGAACGCGCCGAAGTCGACCGTCTTGACGACCGTGCCGAGGTAGCGCTCGCCGACCTCGGGCATCGTCGGGTTGGCGATGGCGTTGATCGCCGAACGGGCGGCCTCGGCGGCCTCGCCGTTGTCGGCGCCCACGTAGACCGTGCCGTCGTCGTCGACGGAGATCTTCGCGCCCGTGTCGTCCTGGATCTGGTTGATCATCTTGCCCTTCGGGCCGATGACCTCGCCGATCTTGTCGACCGGGATCTTCACCGTGATGATGCGCGGGGCGAACTCGCTCATCTCGTCCGGCGCGTCGATGGCCTCGGCCATGACGTCGAGGATCGCGAAGCGGGCGTCGCGGGCCTGGGTCAGCGCGCCGGCCAGCACGTCGGCCGGGATGCCGTCGAGCTTGGTGTCGAGCTGCAGGGCCGTGACGAACTCACGCGTGCCGGCGACCTTGAAGTCCATGTCGCCGAAGGCGTCCTCGGCGCCGAGGATGTCGGTCAGCGTGACGTACTGCGTCTCGCCGTCGACCTCGCCGGAGATGAGGCCCATCGCGATGCCCGCGACCGGGGCGCGCAGCGGCACGCCGGCGTCGAGCAGGCCGAGCGTCGAGGCGCAGACCGAGCCCATCGACGTCGAGCCGTTCGAGCCGAGCGCCTCGGACACCTGACGGATCGCGTACGGGAACTCCTCGCGCGTCGGCAGCACCGGCAGCAGCGCGCGGCCGGCGAGCGCGCCGTGGCCGATCTCGCGGCGCTTCGGCGAGCCGACCCGGCCGGTCTCACCGGTCGAGTACGGCGGGAAGTTGTAGTTGTGCAGGTAGCGACGGCTCGTCTCAGGGCTGAGCGTGTCGAGCTTCTGCTCCATGTCGAGCATGTTCAGCGTCGTGATGCCCATGATCTGGGTCTCGCCGCGCTGGAACAGCGACGAGCCGTGCACGCGCGGGACGACGCCGACCTCGGCCGACAGCTCGCGGATGTCGGCCAGGCCGCGGCCGTCGATGCGGACCTTGTCGCGCAGGACGCGCTCGCGCACGAGGTTCTTGGTCAGCGAGCGCAGTGCCGCGCCGAGCTCCTTCTCGCGGCCGACGAAGTCCTCGCCGATCTGGTCGAGCACGTCGGCCTTGATCTCGGCCTCGCGGGCCTCGCGGTCGGCCTTGGAGACGATGGTCAGCGCCTCGGTCAACGCGTCGGTGGCGATCTTCGCGACGGCCTCGTAGGCGTCGTCCTCGTAGTCGAGGAAGACCGGGAAGTCCTGGACCGGCTTGGCCGCGGCGCCGGCGAGCGCGCTCTGCGCCTCGCACAGCTGGCGGATGAAGGCCTTGGCGGCCTCCAAACCACCGGCGACGATCTCCTCGGTCGGCGCCTGCACGCCGCTCTGCACGAGGTCCCAGGTCTTCTCGGTGGACTCGGCCTCGACCATCATGATCGCGACGTCACTCGTGCCGTCCTCCTGGCGCGCGACCCGGCCCGCGACGACCATGTCGAACACGGCGTGCTCGAGCTGGCTGTGCGTCGGGAAGGCGACCCACTGGCCGTCAATCAGGGCGACGCGGGTCGCGCCGATCGGACCGGAGAACGGCAGACCGGAGATCTGCGTGGACGCGGACGCGGCGTTGATCGCGAGCACGTCGTAAGCGACGTCGGGGTTGAGCGCCAGCACCGTGATGACGACCTGGACCTCGTTGCGCAGCCCCTTCTTGAAGGTCGGGCGCAGCGGGCGGTCGATCAGGCGGCAGGTGAGGATCGCGTCCTCGCTGGGGCGGCCCTCACGACGGAAGAACGAGCCCGGGATGCGGCCCGCGGCGTACATGCGCTCCTCGACGTCGACCGTCAGCGGGAAGAAGTCGAAGTGGTCCTTGGGCTGCTTGCTGGCCGTGGTGGTCGACAGCAGCATGGTGTCGTCGTCGATGAACGCCGAGACGGCGCCGCCGGCCTGGCGGGCCAGCAGGCCGGTCTCGAAGCGGACCGTGCGGGTGCCGAAGCGGCCGTTGTCGATGACGGCTTCGACCGAATGGATGGAATCGGACATGAGTGTCCCTTCTGCGGGCGGCGCCCGCGGTGGGACGAGCCGACCGGACGGTCACGCTGCCGGTCTTCGATCGAGGCCCGCGGAACGATGCTCCGAAGGCCACTACCGAGGACCGAATGCTTGTCTGGTCGCTCGTCGGGATATGACGTGTTCAGTTGTGAGGGGCCGATGATCGACGACGGGCGGCCGTCCGAGGAGGACGACCGCCCGAGGCGAGGATCAGCGACGCAGGCCCAGTCGCTCGATGAGCGAGCGGTAGCGCTCGATGTCGGTGTTCTGCACGTAGTTGAGCAGGCGACGGCGCTGACCGACGAGCAGCAGCAGGCCACGACGGCTGTGGTGGTCGTGCTTGTGCTCCTTGAGGTGCTCGGTCAGGTGCGCGATGCGCGCGGTGAGCAGCGCGATCTGAACCTCCGGGGAGCCGGTGTCGCCCTCGCGGGTCGCGTACTGCTCGATGATCTCCGACTTGGACAGGCCCGTCACAGTGGGCGCGGCAGTCTTCTTCGACATGTCTCTCCTAGAGGCTCGTAGCGCGGCGCACCCAAGCATGTTCATCGGGGCACTGGAATCCGCGGCCGGTACACGGCGGCCCCACCCTATCAGGCCAGCAGGGTGCGGGTGCGCTCGACGTCGGCGCGCATCTGGTCGACCAACGCGTCGATGGAGTCGAAGGCGGTCATGCCGCGCAGCCGGGCGACGAACTCGACGCGGATCGAGGTGTCGTAGAGGTCGAGGTCGCTCCGGTCGAGAACGTGGGCCTCGACGCGACGCTCGGCGCCGTCGAAGGTCGGGTTGTCGCCGACCGACACCGCCGCGGGCCACCGCTCGCCGGCGTGCGAGCCGTCGAGCACGGCCACCCGTGCGGCGTAGACCCCGTCGGCGGGGGTCGCCACGCCGGCGGGCACGGGGATGTTGGCCGTCGGGAAGCCGAGCTCCCGCCCGCGCCGGTCGCCGCGGACCACCACTCCGGTCGACTCCGGCGCGCGGCCGAGCACGTCGGCGGCCGCGGCCACCTCGCCGGCGGCCACCAGCCGCCGCACCAGCGTCGAGGAGAACTCCTCGTCGCCGCCGAACAGTTCCAGGCCCTCGACGGCGAAGCCGTGCTCCGCGCCGAAGGCGCTCAACGTCGCCACATCGCCCGACGCCTTGCGCCCGTAGGTGAAGTTCTCCCCCACCACCACGTGCGCGGCGCGCAGGTCGTCGACCAGCACCCGTCGGGCGAACTCCTCCGGCGTCCAGCCGGCCATCTCGCGGTCGAAGGCGAGCACCCGGACGTCGTCGGCGCCGGCCTCGCGCAACAGCTCGACGCGCCGCTCGATCCCGGTCAGCAGCGCCGGGGCGCGGTCGGGCGCGAACACTGCGACGGGGTGGGGGTCGAAGGTCACCGCGACGACCCGCAGGCCGCCTGAGGCGGCGAGCTCGCGGGAGCGGTCGAGCAGCGTCTGGTGCCCGCGATGGACGCCGTCGAACGTCCCCACCGTGACCGCAGTCGGCGCGGAGGACGGCTCGGCCCCCGCTCCGGTCACGTCACGCCAGATCGCCACGGAAGAACTGTGCCACATCGCGGCGCGGGACTACCCCCGCCGGGCCGCAGCGCCTACCATGGAGGCCATGGACAAGACCAGAGGCATGACGCTCGTCAGTCTCACGTGCGTCGTCGGTTTGGGATGCGTCATCGCGACACGTCTGACCCTGCCGCCGATCGTCGGCCCGGACACCGCCGCAGTGCTGCGGACCGACATGGCGTCCCCGGACACGTCGTCCGATCCGGCCTCCGACGACACCGTCGCCGAGACGCCGGAGAACGCCGGTCCGACCGGCCCCGACCTCGGCGGCGCCGAGGCGGAACCCGCCGATCCGTCGACGCAGCCGGCCTCGCAGTCGACGGCCGCGAGCACCACGTCGCCGACGGGCCAGTCCTCGTCGACGGACCAGGCCCCGTCGCCGACGGCTGTCCAGCCCTCCGGCGGAACCGTGCGGGTCGGCGAGAGCGGCGACGACGACCGCCGCGGCGGCACCGGGGACGACGGGCGACGAGACGGCCGGAACCAGCACCGCCGCTGAACCGGGTGTCGTCCCTCTTCGACCGCGTGACGGTCCGCTCCCGGCTCGCCCTCGCCGTCACCTCGTGGACCCTCCTCGCGCTCATCGTGACCGGCTACGCGATTCTGCGCGTCGCCGAGCATCGCGCGCTGAGCGACGCCTCCGCCGACGCCGACGCGGTCCTCAGCCACTTCCGCCACCACGAGGAGAACTCCCCGACCGCCACAGCGGCTGAACTGCTCAGCCACTTCGCCGCCAACGCGGTCGTCCCGCCGAATCAGTCGGTGATCGCCGTGGTCGACGGGGCGGCCCTCGACAACGGCGAGACATCGGCGGCGCGGACCGACGGCGCCCTGCGGGCGGCCCGCGAGCTGTCGGGGGGCGGGTCGCGCGTCGTCGCCTCCGACAGCGCGACCCTGGCCTACGCCGTGCTCGAAGTCCACGACAGCTCCACGACGGGCCATCTCGTCGTCGTCAGCGACCTCAGCGCCACGATGCGCAGCATCGACGACCTGGCGACCACCTTCGCGCTCATCTGCCTCGCCGTGGTCATCGTGACCGGGATGTCGGCGTGGTCCATCGCCGGGCGCGTGCTCAGCCCCTTGCGCCGACTCCAGCGCACGGCGGCCTCGATCACCGCCGGCGACCTCGACCAGCGGGTCCCCGTCACCGGTCGCGACGACCTGAGCCGCTTGCAGCGGACCGTGAACTCGATGCTCGACGCGCTGCAGTCGGCCGTCACGACGCAACGGGACCTGCTCGACGACGTCGGCCACGAGCTGCGCACGCCGCTGACCATCATGCGGGGCCATCTGGAGACCACCGCCCTCGCCGACCCCGAGTCGGTGGCCCAGACCCACGAGATCGTCCTGGAGGAGATCGACCGCATGACCGATCTCGTCGCCGACCTCCTGGTCCTCGCCGACGCCCACAACCCGGACTTCCTTCGGCGCGTGCCGACCGACGTCGACGCGCTCGTCCGACGCGTCGTCACGAAGGTCAGACCGCTGGCCCACCGCGACTGGCGCGTCGACACACGGACCGGGGCGACGGTCGACCTCGACCCCGGCCGCATCACCCAGGCTGTCATGGCACTGGTCGACAACGCCGTCGGCCACACCCGGACCGGCGACCTCGTCGGCGTTCGCGCGACGCTGGCCGACGACGAGCTGCGCCTTCTCGTCGGCGACTCCGGCCCGGGCGTGCCGGCCCAGGACCGTGAGCGGGTCTTCGACCGGTTCGGCCGCGGTCGCGCCGATCAGAGCCGCCGCGACAGCCACGGCCTCGGCCTCGCCATCACCTCGGCGATCGCCGAGGCGCACGGAGGACGGGTGCGGCTGCTCGACCCCGCCGAGCCGGGCGCCTTTCCGGGCGCCACCTTCGAGATCGCCATCCCCGCCCAGGAGGAAGCATGACCCAGATTCTCGTCGTCGAGGACGAGCCGCGCATCTCGTCCTTCCTCGTCGGCGGCCTGCGAGCGGCCGGGTTCGTCGTGCGGACCGCGGCCGACGGCGGAGCCGCCGTCGCCGAGCTCGCCGCCGGTCCGGTCGACCTCGTGCTGCTCGACCTCGGCCTGCCCGACGTCGACGGCCACGACGTGCTCTCCTACCTGCGGACCTGGCATCCCTCCGTGGCCGTCGTCGTCCTCACCGCCCGCACCGGTCAACGCGACACGCTGGCCGCCCTCGAAGGCGGCGCCGTCGACTACGTGACCAAACCGTTCCGGTTGGCCGAACTGGTGGCCCGCATCCGCCTGCGGCTCGGCGCCTCGGCCACCCCGACGAGCGACACGCTCGACCTCGGACGCGTCACCGTCGACGTCGGCGCGCGGCGCTGCCGCCTCGGGGACGTCGAGGTGGACCTGTCGCCGCGGGAGTTCGACCTGCTCACCGCCTTCGCGCGCCACCGCGGCCAGGCCCTGTCGCGCGACCAGCTGCGCCGACAGGCGTGGGGCGAGGAGCCCGACGGGGAGGGGTCGAACACCGTCGACGTCCATGTGGCGGCGCTGCGCCGCAAGCTCGGGTCCGACGTGGTCACCACGGTGCGCGGCGTGGGCTATCGGAGCGACTGACCCGTCCCGGACAGGCCGAAGGCCCGGAGCCTCAGGACTCCGGGCCTTCGCCTCCCCTCCTCGCGGGGCCGAGACCGGCGGGTCGGTCAGCGACGACCGCCGGGCTGACCGGGCTGACCCGGCTGACCGGGGGCGCCGGGCCGACCCGGGCCGGCCTGCTGCGGGGCGGGCGCCTGCTGGCCCTGC
>NZ_JASGEK010000004.1:0-63258 GCF_047606445.1 Aeromicrobium sp.
GAGCGAGGACGGTTCGGAGACCTTCACCTCCACGATGGTGGTGGACGTGATCGGCGAGGTCGCCGACGACACGGCCACGATGCAGCCGGGCGAGACGAGCGTGACGGTCGACGTGCTCGCCAACGACTCGGTCGACGGCGTGGTGCTCGACCCGACGAGCGTGCGGCTGGTCGACCCCGGCACCGGCGCCCTGGTCGACGAGGTGGTCGTGTCGGGCGTCGGCGTGTGGAGCGTGGACACGACCACCGGCGCGGTCACCTTCACGCCCGTGCCGAACTACGTCGGCGAGGTCCCTGCGGTCTCCTATGTCGTGACCGGCGACGACGGCGCGACCTACACCGCCGACGTCTCCGTCGAGGCGCTCGGCGCGGCCGACGACGACGTCGCCTACACGGCGCCGGGCGGTCCGGGAACGGTCGACCCGCTGGCCAACGACTCGGTCCCCGGGGCGGTGCTGAACCCGGCGTCGGTACGGCTGGTCGACCCGGCCACCGGCGACGAGACGACCACGTTGACCACCGCCGAGGGCGCCTGGACCGTGAACCCGGCGACCGGGAGGGTCACGTTCACGCCGACCGCCGGATACGTCGGCACGCCCGCCCCGGTCGCCTACCTCGTCGACGACGGCGAGGGCCGCACCTACACGGCGACCATCACGGTGACCGCGGTCGGCGAGGCCGCCGACGACCAGGCGACGGCCTCCGATAGCGGGCCCGTGGTGATCGACCCGCTCGCGAACGACAGCGTGGGCACGGTGCTGATCCCGTCGAGCGTGCGGCTGATCGACCCGGACACCGGCCTGCCGGTGACCGAGCTGGCGGCCGACGGCGTCGGCACGTGGACCGTGGACACGACCACCGGACGGATCGCCTTCACCCCCGCCGACGGCTTCACCGGGGCCGTCCCGCCCGTCGTCTACATCGTCACCGGCGAGAACGGCCTCACCTACGGCGCGATGATCGAGCTCACCATCGAACCCGCGACCGACACCGACACCGACACGACCGGGACGGCCGACGACCCCGACGACGGCCCGCCCGGCCTGCTCCCCGGCACCGGCACACCCGTCCCGCCGATAGTGCTGCTCGCCGCGCTGCTGGCCGTCGTCGTCGGAGCGGCGCTGCTGCGCCGCTCCCGTCGGCACAACAGCTGACTCGCGCGCTGAGACGGCGCCCGCCATCGTGCAGATCTGGACCGAGTCCACCCGCGACCCCGACTGTGCCGAGGTCGTTCACCACGCCCTCGACCTGCTCGCCACCATCTCGACCGTCCCATGACCCGGACCGCGTGGACGGCGCTGCTGATCCACTCCGCCCTCGTGCAGGCGATCACCTTCTGCCTGCGCCCGGCCAGCACCTACCGGGCCATCGAGCTCGACGTGCCCGGGGCGGCGCTCGGCGCCATCGGCGCGTCCTTCGCCCTCGTCCCGCTGCTGTTGGCGCTGCCCGTCGGCGGGCTCGTCGACCGCGTCGGCGAGAAGGCGCTCGTGCTCAGCGGCGGGGTCTGCATGGTCGGCGCGTCGACGGTCTTCCTCACCCTGTCCGACACGGTCGCCGGACTCGTCGCTGCCAACGCACTGCTCGGCGCAGCCCACCTCGCCTGCGTGATCGGCCAGCAGGCACTCGTCGCGAACGTGTCCGGCACGAGCCAGCTCGACACGATGTTCGGCTACTACACGTTCATGGCGTCGCTCGGCCAGGCTGCCGGACCGGGTCTGATCGCGGCGGTGTCGGGCAGCTCGGTGCAGCCCGACACCGGACCGATCTTCGCGCTCGCCCTCGTGCTCAGCGTGGTCCTTCTGGCATCGGCACTACCGCTGCCCCGACGTCGGCGCAGCGCGAGCGAACGGTCCGAGGCTGGCGGCGGACTCGTCGCGCTGCTGCGCACGCCGGGCCTCGGCCGCGCGCTCACCACCAGCGCGATCATCCTGTCGGCGGTCGACCTGACGCTCGTCTACCTGCCCGCGCTCGGGGCCGAACGGGGGCTGTCGGCGGCGACGGTCGGCGCGCTGCTGACCGTGCGAGCGGTCTTCTCGATGGCGTCGCGACTCCTCCTTGGACGCCTGTCGGCCTGGCTCGGCCGCACCCGACTGATGAGCGTGTCTATCCTGTTGTCGGCCGCGACCCTGGCCGCCTGCGCCGCGCCACTGCCCGTCTGGGCACTGCTGATGATCGTGGCGCTGCTCGGCCTCGGACTCGGCGTCGGCCAACCGCTGACGATGTCGTGGCTGACTGAGCAGGCCCCGCCCGCACGGCGCGGGCAAGCCCTGTCGCTGCGCCTCGCGGGCAACCGGGTCGGCCAGGTGGTCGTCCCAGCGACCCTCGGCGCCGTCGCGGGCGGGTCGGGCGCGGCCGCGGTGCTCGCCGCCACGGGCGTGGTGGTCGGCGCCTCGGCCTTGCTGTTGCGCGGTTTCAGCATCGACCCCGGCGAGTGAGCCGCGCTTCGGCCCCGTCGCGCACTACCGTGAGGACATGCGCGAGGTCCCGTCGATCCCCTGGTGGCCGCTCTTCGGCGCGGTCGCTCTGATCCATGTCGTCCTGCTCAGCGTCGGCGCCGGGCCGTGGGACAGCGTCACGAAGTGCCTCGCGGCGCCGCTGCTCGTCGGCTGGCTGTGGTCGATCGGCGCGCCGCGCATCCTGATGTTGGCGATGATCTTCTGCCTCGGCGGCGACTTCTTCTTGGAGTTCGACAAAGACCCCTTCTTCCTCGCGGGCATGGCGTCGTTCGCGCTGGCCCACGTCTGCTTCATCGCGTGGTTCGTGTCACGTGGGGCGCTGCCGCTGCTGCGTCAGCAACCCGCGCTGATCGGCGTGCTCGTGGCGGCGGCCGTCGCCATCGTGGCGACCGTGTGGACCGACATCGGCGACGTGGTGATCCAGGCGGCGCTCCCGTTCTACGCCCTGTTGTTGGGCGGCACGGCGGCCACGGCGCTGGTGGTCGACAAGCTCGCCGGGGCTGGCGCGGTGCTGTTCCTGGTCTCCGACGCGATCATCGCGCTGACCGCGTTCGGCACGGTCAAAGCCACGACGGTCACCGATGTGGCGATCATGGTGCTCTACTTGTCGGCCATCGCCCTGCTCGCCGTCGGCGCGAGCCGCCTCGACCCGAAGGTCGCCGCGTCGCAGTGAGCGGGGGGAGCCGCTTCTACCGCTGTGTCGCCTGGCTCGCCGCGACCCTTCTGCGCCTCCAGGGCTACCGCTTCGACATCCAGGGGACCGAGAACATCCCGACCGACGGGCCCGGTGTGCTGGCCGCGAACCATCAGAGTTTCATCGACTTCATCCTCGTCGGCTATGCCGCGCGGCAACGCGGACGACTCGTGCGGTTCATGGCGAAGCAGGCGCTCTTCGACCTGCCGCTCGCAGGGCGGGCGATGCGCCGCATGGGGCACGTCCCCGTCACCCGTGGCAGCGGGGCGCTCCCCTACCGGCGAGCCCGCGACTGGATCGACCGGGGCGAGCTGGTCGGCGTCTTCCCCGAGGGGACGATCAGTCGGTCGTGGCTGATCAAACCGCTCCGGCCGGGGGCGGCGGGCCTGTCGCTCAGCCGTGGCGTGCCGCTGATCCCGGTGATCTCCTGGGGCGGTCACCGGATCTTCTCGGTCGACGGACACCGGAGTCTGCGGCGGCGTATCCCGGTGACCATCCGTGTCGGCGAGCCGCTGACCCCCGACGAGGGCGAGGGCGTGCCGGAACTGACCGACCGACTCCGCGTCGCTCTGACGGCCCTGCTCGACCAGGCCATCGAGGACTACCCCGATCAGCCCAAAAACGACGCCGACCGCTGGTGGCTCCCCCACACCCACGGCGGCGCCGCCCCCGACCCGGAGACGGCCCACGCCTTGGACGTGGCGGCGGTGGAGCGGCTGGGGGACATCATCGAGTGAGCGGCCAGGCGGCGAGGTCGTCGAGGGCGCGGTTGTTCTGGCGAGCCCAGCGGTTCCAGTCCTCGGCTTTGGCGGCGTGCCAGCGGCGCTGGCGCTCCATCAACTCCTTGACCGACAGGCCCGCGAGTCTCGGGTCGGAGGCCTGAGCGCGGGCGACGTCAGCAGCGGCCCGCGCGTCGGAGAGCGCGTCATGGGCGTTCTCCAAGACCACGCCCAGCCGCTGGGCCACATCGCCCAACCGACGCTGACCGCGCAGCCGGGGGTTGAGGCCCCAGTCGACGACGAACGGGTCGACCACGACGAGTCGCGACCACTCCGGCTCACGCAGACCATGCCGTCGGCACTCCGCGGCGAGCATGGTCAGGTCGTAGGCGGCGTTGAACACCACGAGCGGAACCGACCGCTCGACGAGCCCGTCCACCCAACGGGCGGCGTCATCGATCACCCGCTCCGAACGCGGCGCGCCCCGCACCGCCTCGGCGTCGAGCCCGTGCACCGCCGACGCCGCCGCGGGGATCGGGACGCCCGGGTCGACCAGCCCCTCCCGCGTCGCGTCACCGTCGATCAGCGCGAACGAGACCACCCGGTCGTGCCGGGGGTCGACGCCGGTGGTCTCGAAGTCGAGCGCCGCGAGCGGTCCGTCGTGCCATGCCATGCGTTCACCGTAGGGGGAGCCTCGGACAATGGAGTAGCCACCTCGATCGTCAAGTAGTACGATCGTACAAATTCTTCCGCCTCACTCAGGAGTACAGCGTGCGCAAGACCAGCTTCGACGGGACCCTCACCGTCATCACCGGCGCGGCCAGCGGCATCGGTCGGGCGGCCGCCGAACTGGCCGCCCGTCGCGGCGCGCGCCTGGTGCTCACCGACGTCCAGGCCGAGGCGCTCGACGAGACAGCCCGCTCGCTCGGCGACGCTGTGGTCTACCACGAGGCGCTCGACGTCGCCGACGCCGACGCGGTGCTGGCCTTCGCCGACCGAGTCCACGCCACGGTCGGGCCGGTCGGCGTCGTCATGAACGTCGCGGGCATCTCCACCTGGGGCCGCATCCAAGACCTCGAGCTGAAGCACTGGCGGCGCACGGTCGACATCGACCTGATGGGTCCGATCCACGTCATGCACGCCTTCACCCCGGCGATGATCGAGGCGGGCCGCGGCGGCCACATCGTCAACGTCAGCTCGGCCGCCGGACTCTTCGGCCTGCCGCTGCACGCCCCGTACAGCGCGGCGAAGTTCGGCCTGCGCGGCGTCAACGAGGTGCTGCGCTTCGACCTGGCCCGCGAGAAGATCGGCATGACGCTGGTCTGCCCCGGCGCGGTCGCCACCCCGCTCGTCGGCACCGTCGACATCGTCGGCGTCGACCGCGACGACCCGAACGTCAGCAAGCTGGTCGGCCGCTTCGAGCAGCACGCGGTCACCCCCGAGGTCGCCGCCGAGAAGATGCTGCGCGCGGTCGAGAAGGGGCGTCACACGGCGTTCACGTCGAACGACATCCGCTTCGGCTGGTACGCCCAGCGCTACTTCCCGTTCGGCTACTCGGTCGTCATGCACATCATGAACCGACTCGCCCAGCGGGCGCTGCTCAAGAGCAAGGGCTGACTCTCACCCGTCGCGGCGACGCGTGAGGGTCAGATGGACGACCCCGCTCGGCGACGGCGTCTGTTCGATGTCGAAGCGTTGCTCCAGCCCTTCCAGCCCGTCCCACAGCCGCTCGCCGCGACCGAGCAGGATCGGCACGACGACCACGTGCAGCTCGTCGATCAGGTCGGCCTGGAGGAACTGACGGACGGTCGTGGTCCCGCCGCCGATCCGCACGTCGAGTCCGCCGGCCAGCTCGCGGGCCCGTTCCAGCGCCTCGACCGGCTCGGCGTCCATGAAGTGGAAGGTCGTGCCGCCGCCGGTTTCCAACGGCGGTCGCGGCTGGCTGGTCAGCACGACGACCGGCGTGCCGAAGGGCGGGGTGTCGCCCCACCATCCGCGCCAGGCGTCGTCGGGCCACGGCCCCGACGCGGGCGCGAACTTGTGACGGCCCATGATCTCGGCGCCGATCCCGGTGTTCCAGCGGCTCGCGAAGGCCTCGTCGACCCCGACCTCGCCGTCGCCCTGGTCGCCGTGGAAGCCCATGCGCGTGAAGGTGCGCGTCGGCAGCGCCCAGGACAGCAGGCGGTGGCCGTCGTGGCCGAAGGGCGCGTCGAGGCTCTGCCCCTCGCCCGTGCCGAAGCCGTCGAGCGAGATCGAGAAGTTGTGGACACGGACGAGTGACATGGGGCCTCCTGGCGTCAACGGTCGGTGAGATGTTCGGCGACGTGGGCCGCGAGTTTGCGCAAGGTCTGGCGGCCGCCCTCGACCGCCCGGTATTTCTGGACGGCCTCGTCGCGGAGCTCGCGGGTCGGGAAGACCGTGCGCAGCTCGACTCGGGTCGCCTCGCCCTCGACCATGAAGGTCAGGAACGAGTCGAAGGCGTTCGGGTCGCCCGCGAACTCGCCATGCCGCAGGGTGATGCGCTCGGGCGGGACGATCTCGGTCCAGCCGATCCACTCCGGGTAGCGCGTGCCGTCGGGGCCGGTGAGCGTGAACACCCATGCGCCGCCGACCCGGAAGTCGAAGGAGTCGGTGGCGGTGGTGAACCCCTCAGGACCCCACCAGCGCGACAGGTGCCGGACCTCGGTGAACGCCTCGAAGACCAGCTCGCGCGGCGCGGCGACGAGATGGGAGACGACGATCTCCCGGTCGGCGGTCTCACTCATGCCCGCCCGCCTCCCGGGTCCGCTGGAGGCCCTGCACATAGGCGTCCAGTCGTTCGAAGCTCTCGGTCCAGAACCGTTCGAAGCCGACCAGCCACTCGCGGACCGGACGCAAGCCGTCGGCGTCCAGCTCGTACAGGCGCTGTCGGCCGTCCTCGCGCACCCGCACCAGCCCGACCTCGCGGAGGACGCGCAAGTGTTTGGACGCCTGGGGCTGGGTCAGGCCCAGCTGGTCGGCGAGGTCGTTCACCGCGTGCTCGCCGTCGCGCAGCCGGTCGAGGATCTCCCGGCGGCGCGGCTCGGCGATCGCGTTGAACGCGTCAGAGGTCGTGGTCGCCCGTGCCATGCGACCACCATATTCCCATATGGGGATATGTCAAGCGATCTGAGCGATCAGCTCAGCGGTGGCGCGGGCGTAGCCGGGGACGCCCTCCCCCACGACGACCACGTCGGCGACGTCGCTCAGATAGGAGTGGTGGCGGAAGGACTCGCGCGCGTGGACGTCGGAGATGTGCACCTCCGCGAACGGCAGCGCGACCCCGGTCAGCGCGTCGCGCAGGGCGACCGACGTGTGGGTGAGCCCGCCGGGGTTGATCACGATCCCGGCGACGGTCGTGCGGGCGGCGTGGATCGCGTCGATCAGCACGCCCTCGTGATTGCTCTGCAGCGCCTCGACCTCGAAGCCGGACTCGCCCGCCGTCCGCTCGACCAACGCGACCACGTCGTCGAGCGTCTCCGCCCCGTACACCTCCGGCTCCCGCACACCGAGCAGGTTGAGGTTCGGTCCGTTGAGCAACAACAATGAAGGCACCTCGCCACGGTAGCGCGGCGACAACCTCAGGAACCACCATGTACCGCATCGCCGTCGAACTCCACGGGATCCCCCTCGGCGCCCTCCACGGCGACGCGCGTTCCTTCGACTTCCTCCCTGATCCTGAGGCGGTCGAGAGGTTCGGCGACGGTTCGACGGCCCTGTCCGTGGCGGTTCCCCTCACCGAGCGACCGCGTCGACATCACGCCGAGCGACGGCGCAACTGGTTTCGAGAATTGCTCGCCGAGGGCGATCAGTACCGGAACCTGCTGCGCCACGGCGACCTGCCGACCGACGACGCGCCCGCCTTCCTCAGCCGTTACGGCGGCGACCTGCCGGGAGCGGTCACCCTCCGACACCCCGACGAGACCGCCGCCCCCGAGCTGCGCGCCGTCGACAGCGCCGAGGTCAGGCGACTCCTCGACGACCCTGTCGGATCACCCTTGGCGAACGCCCCCACAGCGGGTAAGTCCTCGCTCGGCGGGGTGCAGCCGAAGATCGTGCTGGCCCGGACCGCCGACGGATGGGCGCAGGCGCTCGGCGGACACGCCACCACGCACCTGCTCAAGCCACGGCTCGACGGCGACGAGACGTCGGTGATCTTCGACGAGGAGTACGGCACGCGACTGGCTCGCCGCCTCGGGCTCGCCGACCACGCGACCACGCTGGAGGAGTTCGACGGACTGCCGACCCTCGTGGTCGAACGGTACGACCGCGACGGCTCCGAACGCGTGCACCAAGAGGACTTCAACCAGGCCCTCGGCGCGAGCCGCAATCAGAAATACCAAGAGATCGGCGGCGTCGTCAGCCTCCAGCGGATCGCCACGACGATCCAGCGCCACTGCCCCGACGAGGACCTGACACGGCTCGCCCGCATGGTCGTGCTCGCGGTGGCCGTCGGCAATCTCGACATGCACGCCAAGAACATCGCCCTCGTCCACGAGATCGACGGCCCGGTCCGCCTCGCCCCGGCCTACGACGTCGTGCCGCACGCCCACCGACCGAACGACGGTCGCCTCGCCCTCGCGGTCAACCGCGTGTACTCCCACGCCACTGTCACCGCGCGCGACCTCGCCGCCGAGTTCGCCTCATGGGGGCTGCGGCGAGGCGCCCGGCTGATCGACGACACGCTGGAGGAGATCGCGGCGCTCCTCGAGGAGGAGACACCTCACCCGCAGGCCGCGCCTGACCTGCGCGAAGACCTGCGGCGGTTCGTCGCGAACCTGCGCGGGGGTGGTCCGGCCGGGGAGCCGAACCGATAGACTCCGGCCAGGATGATCACCCTGCTGGCTGTGCATTTCCTCGCCTCAGCGGGGGCCCCTGCCCTGGTCCGGCTGCTCGACCGGCGGGCCTTCCTCGTCCTCGCGCTCGTCCCGGCCGCCAGCCTCGTCTGGCTGGCTCCGAAAGTCTGGCGCGGCGACACCCCCACCGACCGCCTCCCCTGGGTCCCCGGCCTGCACCTCGACATCACGCTGCACCTCGGGCCGGTCGGCGGGCCGCTGTCGCTGCTGGTCACCGGCATCGGCGCGCTCGTGCTCGTCTACTGCGGCTGGTACTTCAAACCCGGCGACCCGGAGATCTGGCGTTTCACCGCCGTCTTCACCGCCTTCGCCGGAGCCATGCTGGGCCTCGTCCTCGCCGACAACGTCTACCTCCTCTACCTGTTCTGGGAACTGACCACCGTCCTGTCGTTCCTGCTCGTCGGCCACAACCCCGAGCGTCGGGCTAACCGTCGCGCGGCGATCAACGCGCTGCTCGTCACCACCTTCGGCGGCCTGGCGATGCTGGCCGGACTCGTCATCGTCCACCAGGAGACCGGTTCGCCGCTGCTCAGCGAGATCGTCACGCATCCGCCCGAGGCCACGGCCACCGTCCAGATCGCCGTCGGCCTGCTGCTCGTCGGCGCGATCTCGAAGTCGGCCCTCGTGCCCTTCCACTTCTGGCTGCCCGGTGCGATGGCCGCCCCCACCCCGGTCAGCGCCTACCTGCACGCCGCCGCCATGGTGAAGGCGGGCGTCTTCCTCGTGACCGTGCTCGCCCCGGCCTTCGCCGACCTGTCCTGGTGGCGGCCCTCGCTCGTCGCGCTCGGCCTGCTGACGATGACCGTCGGCGGGCTGCGGGCGCTGCGCCAGTACGACGTGAAGCTGCTGCTCGCCTACGGCACCGTCAGCCAGCTCGGCTTCCTCACCCTCGTCGCAGGCCTCGGCACCCGGTCGGCGGCCGTCGCCGGACTCGCGCTCGTCGTCGCGCACGCGTTGTTCAAGTCGACGCTGTTCCTCGTCGTCGGCCTGATCGACCGCAGCACGGGCACCCGCGACCTGCGCGTTCTGTCGGGCCTGTGGCGACTGCTGCCGTGGCCGTGCGCCGCCGCCGTCGTCGCCGGGGCGTCGATGGCCGGCGTCCCGCCACTGTTCGGCTTCGTGGCGAAAGAGGCGGTGCTCGCCGCGCTGGAAGACCTCGACGCCGACGCCGGAACCACCTGGGGACTGATCGCGCTCGGCGGCGTCGTCCTCGGGTCGATCCTCACCGTCGCCTACACGGCGCGCTTCGTCTGGGGCGCGTTCGCGACGAAGAAGGGCGTCGAGCCGCCCGCGCTCACCCGCCACCCGGCCTGGTTCACCGTGCCGCCGTTCGTCCTGGCGCTCTCCTGCCTCGCGGCGGGCCTGCTGAGCGAGCGCGTCGCCCCGCTGATCGAACGAATCGGCTCCTCGTACCCGACCGGCGCGCACGAACCGAGCCTCGCCCTCTGGCACGGCGTCAACCTGCCGCTGCTGCTGTCGACGCTGAGCGTCGTCGGCGGCGTCGCGCTGTTCATCGCCCGCCATCCCGTCGCCGCCGCGCAGCACGCGGTCACCGACCGGGTCTGGCTGCCCGAGGCCGAGCAGACCTACTACGCCTTCCTGCGCGGCCTCGAACGCCTCGCCGTCGAGGTCACCGGCCGGGTGCAGCGCGGCTCGCTGCCGCTCTATCTGACCACGATCCTCGCGGTCGTCACCCTCGCGCCGGGGGCCATGCTCGTGCGGGCCTATCTGGAACGCGGCGAGCCGCTCGACGTCACGGTCGCGAACCGCCCGGCCCAGCTCGTCGTGGCGCTGCTCATCATCGGGGCGGCCGTCGCCACCACCCGCTCGCGCCGGCGCCTGCGCGCGGTGCTGCTCGTCGGCGTCACCGGCTACGGCACGGCGCTCATGTTCATCCTGCACGGCGCGCCCGACTTGGCCCTGACGCAGATCCTCGTCGAGACCTTCCTGCTCGTCACCTTCGTGCTGGTGCTGCGACGCCTCCCCCGGTTCTTCTCCGAACGCCCCTTCACCGCGAACCGCTGGCTGCGGGTCGGCGCGGGCGTCATCGTCGGCGGCGTGGTCGCCGGACTGGCCCTGCTGATGGCCGCCTCGCGCACCGCCGACCCGATCGGCCACGAGTTCGCCGGACCGGCCGTCGAGTACGGCGGCGGCCACAACATCGTCAACGTGACCCTGGTCGACATCCGCGCTTGGGACACCCTCGGCGAGCTGTCGGTGCTGGTCGTCGCCGCGACGGGCGTGGCCAGCCTGATCCACCTGCTGACCGACCGCGCCGAGCGCATCAACCGGGTGCCGCGCAGCACCGGCGAGGCCCGCTGGCTGCGCCGCGTCGACGCGGTCAAGGCGTCCAAGCGCTCGCTGGTCTTCGAGGTCGTCACCCGGCTGGTCTTCCACGCGGTGATCGTCTACTCGGTCTTCATCATGCTGGTCGGCCACAACCAGCCCGGCGGCGGTTTCGCCGGCGGGCTGATCGCCGGCCTCGCCCTCGCGGTGCGCTATCTCGTCGGCGGCCGCAAAGAGCTCGACGCCGCCGCGCCGGTCGACGCCGGACTCGTGCTCGGCCTCGGCCTGGCCACCGCCGCGCTGTCCGGCCTGCTGCCGACGCTGCTCGGCGGCGGGGTGCTGCAGAGCGCCATCGTCGACCTCCATCTCGGCCCGCTCGGCGACCTCCACCTCGTCACCTCGGTGTTCTTCGACGTCGGCGTGTATCTGGTGGTCGTCGGCCTGGCCCTCGACGTCCTGCGCAGCCTCGGCGGCGGCATCGACCAGCAGGTCGAGAAGGAGGACGAGGCGGTGACCCTCGTATGACCGTGGACCTGGTGCTCATCGCCGCCATCGGCGTGCTCGTCGCCTGCGGCACGACCCTCGTGCTGGAGCGCAGCCTGACCCGCATCCTCGTCGGCTTCGTGCTGCTCGGCAACGGCGTCAACCTGTTCTTCCTCGTCGCGTCCGGCGACCCGGGCGGCGCGCCCATCGTCGGGCTGAGCGACGAGCCGATGGCCGACCCGCTCCCCCAGGCGATGGTGCTGACCGCCATCGTCATCACCCTCGGCACCACCGCCTTCGGCCTCGCGCTGGCCTACCGCGCCTGGCAGCTCGAAGGCCACGACGACGTGCAGGACGACCTCGAGGACGCGCTCATCATCCGCCGGGCCGAGCGCGACGACACCTCGACCAGCTTCGACGACATGGACGAGACGCTGCCCGACGAGGAAGGCTCCGACACCCCCGAGGAGCGCGACCGATGAGCCACCACCTCTGGGACCAGCTCGTGCTGCTGCCGGT
The DNA here is from genome assembly GCF_047606445.1 of Aeromicrobium sp. Classification (GTDB taxonomy): domain Bacteria; phylum Actinomycetota; class Actinomycetes; order Propionibacteriales; family Nocardioidaceae; genus Aeromicrobium. Next base: position 12,031 of record NZ_JASGEK010000004.1, read on the forward strand.
CATCCTGCCGCTGCTCGGCGCGGGGCTGTGCCTGGCCTTCGGGCGGTCGGCGCCGGCCCAGCGCCTCATCAGCGTCGTCGTGCTGACCGTCGTCGTCGCCGTCGCCGGAACGCTCCTGTGGCGCGCCGACGCCTACGGCCCGCAGTCGGTGAACGTCGGCGGATGGTCGGCCGACATCGGCATCAGCCTCGTCGCCGACCGGCTCTCGGCGCTGCTGCTCGTCGTGTCGACGATCGTCACGCTGAGCGTGCTGCTGTACTCCTTCGGCCAGGGCATCGTCGAGTTCGGCCGCGACGCGCCGCTGTCGGTCTTCCACCCGACGTTCCTGGTGCTGAGCGCGGGCGTCTCGGCGGCCTTCCTGTCGGCCGACCTGTTCAACCTGTTCGTCGGCTTCGAGATCCTGCTCGCGGCGAGCTTCGTGCTCATCACCCTCGGCGGCACCGAGGCACGGGTGCGGTCGGGCACGATCTACGTGATCGTCAGCCTCATCTCGTCGTTCCTGTTCCTCATCTCGATCGCGGCGGTGTACGCGGCGGTCGGCACCGTGAACCTCGCCGCGCTGCCCGAGCGGATCGCCGAGCTGCCCGAGCCGGTGCAGTTGGTGCTCCAGCTCATGATCTTGGTGACCTTCTCGATCAAAGCCGCCGTCTTCCCGCTGTCGGCGTGGCTGCCGGACTCCTATCCGACCGCGCCAGCCCCGGTCACCGCAGTGTTCGCGGGCCTGCTGACGAAGGTCGGCGTCTACGCCATCATCCGCGTGCAGACGACCGTCTTCCCCGACCAGCCGCTCAGCGACCTGCTGATGGTCGTGGCGATCCTGACGATGGTGATCGGCATCCTCGGCGCAGTCGCGCAGTCCGACATCAAGCGTCTGCTGTCGTTCACGCTGGTCAGCCACATCGGCTACATGCTCTTCGGCATCGCGCTGGCCACCGAGGCGGGCTACGCGGGCGCGATCTTCTACGTCGTCCACCACATCACCGTGCAGACGGCGCTGTTCCTGGTGGCCGGTCTGATCGAATACCGCACCGGCACCACGCAGCTCGACCGGCTCGGCGGGCTCGCGCGCGCCACGCCGATCCTCGCCGTGCTGTTCTTCATCCCGGCGATGAACCTCGCCGGCGTCCCGCCGTTCTCCGGCTTCCTGGGCAAGCTCGCGCTGATCCAGGCGGGCGCGGCCACCGGCGAGCTGCTCGTCTACGGCGGCGTCGCGGCGGGCCTGGCGACCAGTCTGCTCACCCTGTACGCCGTCGCGAAGGCGTGGAACCGGGCCTTCTGGCAGCCGCTCGACGACGACATCGAGTACGGCTCGCCCACCTCGGCGGCGCTGCATCCGACCATCGCCACCGCGGACACCGTCTCGCGTCTGCCGCGCGGCATGGCGCTGCCGACCCTCGGCCTCGTCGTCTTCTCGCTGACGCTGTCGGTGGCCGCCGGGCCGCTCGTCAGCCTCAGCCAGCGGGCCGCCTCCGAGCTGGCCGACCAGAGCGCGTACACCGAGGCCGTGCTGGGAGAGACGCCATGATCCGCTGGAGGGCGGTCGCCGCCCTGACCGTGCTGTGGCTGCTGCTGTGGGGCGACGTCACACCGCTGCTCGTGGTCGGCGGCATCGTCGTCGCAGTCGTCGTCCTGCTGGTCTTCCCGTTCCCGAGCGCCGAGTGGGACGGCACGCTGCGCCCCTGGCCGTTCGCCGTGCTCGTCAGCCGCTTCGCCGTCGACCTCGTGGTGGCGAGCTTCCAGGTGGCCTGGCTGGCCGTCCGGCCCAAGCCCTTGGGACCGGGGGCCTTGATCCAGGTGCAGCTGCACACCCGCTCGGAGTGGCTGCTGACGCTCACCGGCGAGCTGATCTCCCTCGTGCCCGGCACGCTGCTCATCGAGATCGACGCCGACAACGGCAAGATGGGCCTGCATGTGCTCGACGGGAGCCGCGACCTCGCCGACACCGAGCGCGAGGTGCTGGAGCAGGAGCGTCGGGTGATCGCGGCGCTCGGCTCGCGCGACGAGTACGCGGCCTACTGCACGGCCGGGCAGGAGTCGAACGACGAGGAGGCGGGACGATGACCGAGGTCGGATGGGTGTGCCTGGGGCTGCTCGGCGTCACCGGCGCCCTCTGCGTGGTGCGCGTGGTGCGCGGGCCGACGATGCTCGACCGGACGGTCGCCGCCGACGTCTTCGTCGCCGCGACGGTCGGCGCGATCGGCATCGAGGCGGCGGTCAACCGGCACACCACGACGTTGCCGATCCTCGTCGCGATGTCGCTGGTGGGCTTCCTCGGCTCGGTCAGCATCGCCCGGTTCACCACCCGCGACGACCGCCCGAACGAGCACCCCCGGAAGAAGACACAGGCATGATCGACGTCATCGCCGGATTCCTGCTCATCACCGGCGCCGCGCTGGCCACCATCGCCAGTATCGGCCTGGTGCGCTTCCCCAACGTGTTCTCCCGCATGCACGCGGCGACCAAGCCTCAGACGCTCGGTCTGATCTGCATCCTGCTCGGCGTCGCGCTGCGGCTGCAGACGGTCGCGGCGACCACGACGCTGCTCGTCGTGATCGTCTTCCAGCTGGTCACCGCGCCGGTCGCCTCGCACATGGTCGGCCGCGCCGCGCACCGCGTCGGCCTCATCGACCCCGACCGCCTCACCCGCAACGATCTGGACTGACCTACTTCACGAACTTGCTGGTGGTGCGGTTCTTGAGGAGCTGGCCGCCGGTCTGGCAGGCGGGGCAGTACTGCAGCGAGGAGTCGGAGAAGACGACCTCGGCGACGACCTCGGCGCAGACGGGGCAGGGCTCGCCCGCCTTGCCGTGAACGCGCATGCGGGTGCGCTTGTCGTCTTTGAGCTCGGCGGCGGGCTTGCCGTGGGCGTGCTCGACCGCGTCGGTCAGCACCTCACGGATGGCCGTGTCGAGGCGGACGATCTCGTCGTCGTCCAACGTGGCGGCGATGGCGAAGGGCGACAGGCGGGCGGCGTGCAGGATCTCGTCGCTGTAGGCGTTGCCGATCCCGGCGAGGATCTTCTGGTCGCGCAGCAGCCGTTTGACCTGCATACGCCGGCCGAGCAGCGGTCGGATCGTGAAGCCGTCGGCCAGCGGCTCGGGTCCGAGGGCGGCGATCCCGGGGACGTCCTGGGGATCGCGCACGAGATAGACGGCGAGACCTTTACGGGTGCCCGCCTCGGTCACGTCGAAACCGCCACGCGGCCCGTCGCCGCGGTCGATCCGGACGCGTAGCGCCAGCGGTCCGCCCTTCTTGACCGGATGGTCGGAGAAGTTCTCGACCCAGCGCAGCCATCCGGCCTTGGCGAAGTGGATCACCAGGTGGAGCCCGTCGACCTCGACGTCGACGAACTTGCCGTGCCGCCGCACCCCGGTGACCGCGAGCCCGCGCAGCGCGTCGGCGGGCGGGTCGAAGGTCTTGAGCACCGCGAACGACGCCACCTCCGCCTCGGCGACCGTCACGCCGACCAGACGCGCGCTCATGTCCGCGACCAGCGCGTCGACCTCCGGCAGTTCAGGCATGCCGCCATCTTGTCACCTCGACAGACTTCTCAGGCAGAGTTACAGTTATTTCAGATAGTTCAGTTGCTTCGGAGGCCGCTATGACCGATCTGCTCATCGACGACGCCGCCGCCCTGCGTCACGCGCTGGCCGCGGACGGCGAGGAGGTCACGCTCCGCCTGTCTCGCTCCACCGCGGAGTGGCTGTCGCGTGTCATCGACGCCAAAGCCCAAGGGCAGGACGTCATCACCACGCGCGGCCACGACGAGGTCACACCCGCCGAGGCGGCCAAACTCCTCGGCATGTCCCGCCCCCAGGTCCGCAAACTCATGGATGAGGGCCGACTCCCCTTCCGCAAGGTCGGCTCCCACCACCGCGTCAGCGTGTCCGCTGTCAACGCCTTCCTCGACGCGGAGCGGGCACAGCGCGAGGTGGCCCTAGCAGAGTTCGCACGAGTGCAGAACGAGCTTGGCCTCTTCGAATGACCAGCCGTCCGACTGACATCCTTCCGCTGCCGGTCGTCCTCAGCGACGCCAACGTGCTCTACTCGCGGGTGATTCGCGACTACCTCGTGTACGCGAGCGACCAACAGATCCTCACGATCAAATGGACTACAGCGATCCTCGACGAAGTGGTCAGGAACCTCGCCAGCAACCGCCCCAACTTCACGCACGAAGCTGGAGCACGTCTCATCGGACTGCTCAACACCGCTTACCCGTTCGCCGAGGTAGAGGTCACCGCCCAAGCATGGGAATCAGTGAGCGCCTTCCCACTCCCTGACGAGGACGACCGTCACGTGCTGGCGGCGGCGGTGGCCGCCGAAGCCGACATCCTCTGCACCGACAACATCAAAGACTTCCCGTCAGCCGTCATGGACCAGATCGGCGTCCAGGCGATGACCGCTGACGACCTGTTGAGCCACCTCGCCATCGGGTTCCCCGCTCAGATGCGCGCCGCCCACCGCTTGGCCGTCTCGCGGCTGCCCGGAGCCACCGACGCCTCCACTCTCGCCGCTCTCCGGCGCGCGGGATGCCCGGTCACCGCCGGCCGCATGGCCGCTCTGCTCGCTTAGTCGAAGCGGGAGAAGAAGGCCTCCATGCCGGGCCAGGTGGTTTTTTTGGCGGCGCGGCCGGTGAGGACGCCGAGGTGGCCGCCGGGGGCCTGCAACAGCTGTGTGCTCGGCGAGCCGGTCACGAGGTCGAGCAGATGGGCGACGGCGGGGGTCGGGGCGAGGGTGTCGTTCAGACCCGCGACGACCAGCACCGGAACGTCGATATCGGCCAGGTGGACCGGACGCCCGCCCAGCTCCATCGTGCCGGTCGCGAACTCGTTGGTGCGCATGACGACGTGGTACAGCTGCCCGAACGTGCGGCCCGGGTAGGCGTACATGTTGTCCATGAACCGGTCGACGGCCTCCAACTGCGCGAGGAAGTCCCGGTCGTCGGAGTGCGTCAGGATCGACAGCGGCTTGGTCAGGTACTTGTCGGCCGCCGAGAGCTGGAAGCCCCACTTCGTCAGCGGCGCGGGCACCCCTCCGACCGCCCGGTAGGCCGAGCCCACGAGCCCGCCGAAGACCCAGTCGAGCGGGCGGGCGAGCGCCAGCAGCGGCACCCGTCGCAGGTCGAAGGGGCTCGCCACGGCCGTGGCGGTCGCGATGGGCAGGTCTTGGCGCGCGGCGGCGGTGAACATCGTGAAGATGCCGCCGAGGCTCCACCCGGCCATGTGCAGGTTGACACCGTGCGCGTCCTCCGAAGCCAACGTCAACGCCTGCGGCAGCACCTCGTCGACCCAGTGCTCGATGCCCTGGTCGCGGTCCCCGAAGTCGACCGGGCCGTAGTCGACGAGGTAGACGTCGCGGCCCTCCTCGACGAAGTACTCGGCGACCGAGCAGCCGCGCCGCAGGTCGAAGGCCATCGCGGGCGCGGCGAGCGGCGGGGTGAGGAAGACCGGACGGCCGTGCGGGCGCGCCTCGTCGTCGGGCAGGTAGCGGTACAGCGTGAAGTGCTCGTTCTTCTCGATCGCGGTGCGCTCCATCGGCCGGGTGTCGGCCATCCGGCGACGCCGCGCCTTGTCGAGCAGGTTGTCACGGGCCGCGCCGAGGTCGCGCGGGATACGCAGGGGAGACATCGCCATGGCTCGATGGTGGCACAGCCGGTGACGAGCCTCCCCCACCTCTCAACGACGCGGGCGCCGACGGCGGGCGTTTCCCGAGCCGCCGCCGTTCGGGCGCTGCTGACGCGCCGGACGCGGCACCTCCTCGCCCGGACGGCCGGTGGTCGCCAGCGAGTCGACGGTCAGCGGGTTCGCCAGCTCGCCGCGACGGTGCTGACGCGCCACGACGTCGGCCTTACGCTGCAGCGCGACGACGTCCTTCAAGTCCTCGGGCGTGGTCATCGTGACGACCGTGCCGGACTCGCCGCCGCGTGCGGTGCGGCCCGAGCGGTGCGTGTAGGCCTTGTGCTCGGCGGGCGCGTCGAAGTGCAGCACGAGCGGGACGTCGTCGACGTGGATGCCGCGCGCGGCGATGTCGGTGGCGACGATGGCCTGCGCCTCGCCGGAGGAGAACTTGGCGAGATTGCGGTCGCGCTTGCGCTGGTCGAGGTCGCCGTGCAGGTCGACCGCCTCGATGCCGCGCTGGCTCAACTGGCGGGCCACCCGCGCCGCGCCGCGCCGGGTGCGGGCGAAGACGATGGTGCGCGGGGTGTTGGCGAGCAGCTTCTCCACGACGTCGAGCCGCTCGGTGCGCTCGGCGATGACGACGTGGTGCGTCATGACGCCCTCGGCCTCGTCGGGCGCGGGCTCGATCTCGTGCAGGTCGTGCTGCGGCAGGTGGCGGCGCACCAGCTTGTCGACGTCGCCGTCGAGCGTGGCCGACAGCAGCAGCCGCTGCGCGGTCGTCGGGGTCTTGGCGAGCAGCGCGTCGACCGGCTTGTAGAAGCCGAGGTCGCACAGGTGGTCGGCCTCGTCGAGCACGACGATCTCGGTCCGGTCGAGGGTCACCGCGCGCCGGTCGACCAGGTCGGTCAGTCGGCCGGGCGTGGCGATGACGAGGTCGACGCCGTCGCGGAGCCGGTGGATCTGCCGGTTGATCGGCACGCCGCCGAGGATCGTCATGATGCGCAGCTGCAACGGCTGGGCCATCGGGGCGAGCACCCGCTCGATCTGGCTGGCGAGCTCGCGCGTCGGCACGAGGATGAGGCCGCGCGGGGCCTTCGGACGCCGCTGGCCGCCGGCCAGCTGGTCGAGGACGGGGATGCCGAAGGCGAGCGTCTTGCCCGAGCCGGTGCGGGCCTTGCCCAGCACGTTGCGGCCGCCGAGCGCCGACGGGAGCACCGCCTGCTGGATCGGCGTGGGGTTCACGATGCCCTCGCGGGCGAGGGCCTTGACGAGGGACGAGGGCAAGCCCAGGTCGGAAAAACCGGTCGGACCGGCAAGAGTAGAAGTCACGAATCTCTCAGACGTTAGGCGCCTGATGCCCGGAACTCAGCCGACGAGAGGCGCGAAGAAGCGGCTCACGAAATGGAGCCGCTGCGACGAGTCTACCCCGCTGACGCCTCGATCAGGAGAACAATCCGACGAGACCTACGACACCCACCGCGACGCCGAGCGCCAGCGACACCGAGATCAGCACGGCGTGCACGGTGAAGAACGTCGTGCGCTGGCCCTGCTCGTCCTTGGAGCGGGGGTCGGCGATGATGCGCTGGGCGAACCGCGGCCAGATCACCAGGTTCCAGGCTCCGGCGACGACGAGGAACAGGGCCACGCCCAGGGGGAGGGTCATGCGTTCACCATGCGGTCGAGGACGGATGTGAAGAAGCCGAGACCCTCCGTGCCGGGACCGCACAGGTCCTCGACGGCGTGCTCGGGGTGGGGCATGAGGCCGACGACGTTGCCGCGCTCGTTGGCGACGCCCGCGATGTCGCGCATCGAGCCGTTGGGGTTGACGCCCGCGTAGCGCACGACGACACGGCCCTCGCCCTCCAGCCGGTCGAGCGTGGCCTCGTCGGCGACGAAGCCGCCCTCGCCGTTCTTCAGCGGGACGGTGATCGTCTGGCCCTGCTCGTAGGAACTCGTCCAGGCGGTGCTGGTGTTCTCGACGACCAACTGCTGGTCACGGCAGATGAAGGTGCGATGGTCGTTGCGGATCAGCGCGCCGGGCAGCAGGTGGGACTCGCACAGGATCTGGAAGCCGTTGCAGATGCCGAGCACCGGCAGGCCGCCGTGGGCCGCGTCGACGACCTCGGTCATGATCGGCGCGAAACGGGCGATGGCGCCGCAGCGCAGGTAGTCGCCGTAGGAGAAGCCACCGGGCAGCACGACCGCGTCGACCCCGGACAGGTCGTGGTCGCCGTGCCACAGCGCCACCGGCTCGGCCCCGGCGAGACGGACCGCCCTCCGGGCGTCGACGTCGTCGAGCGACCCGGGGAAGGTGACGACGCCGACGCGCATGCTCATGCCGACACCGCCTCAAAGAACGTGAACGTAGCCGATGTCGGCATGAAGACACTCATGTGAGCTCGCTGACGCTCGCTCATGCGTCGACCCGGACCGTGTAGTCCTCGATCACCGGGTTCGACAGCAGCGTCTCGGCCATCTTCTCGATCTCGGCGAGGGTGGCGTCGCTGGTGTCGGCGACCTCCAACTCGAAGCGCTTGCCCTGACGGACATCGGTGACGCCGTCGAAGCCGAGCCGAGGGAGCGCGCCGTGGACGGCCTTCCCCTGCGGGTCGAGAATCTCGGGCTTGGGCATGACGTCGACGATCACGCGAGGCATGCGGGGAGTCTATCGCGCGGCGACAGGGCTCAGCCGAAGACGTCGGCGATGCTGTCAGCGGTGACAGCGCGGCGCAGCCATTCGATGAGTTGGTCGATGTCCTCGGCCTCCGTGCCGAGAATGCGCTCTCGAACTTCCTCATCGACCGCGACGCCGCGAACCTCGAGAACCATGAGCAGATCCTCAGCCTTGCTCCTGGTGAAACCTCGCTCATGAGCTTGCTGGTTGTCCTCGCTGAACCAGGCACGGGGAATGGCTGTGGTCGTCATGAACTTCCTCCATTCGTCACGGACCGCCTCCGACATGACGGCCTTGACAAGATCATGGTAAGTCGTGGCCTGATCGATGCCCAGCCTCGCGGACACCGACTCGAGCGCCATGACCAACGCGGGAAAAGCCGCGGCGACATCGCTGTCACGCCGATGCGCCATGACGGCCGGCAGCGTTCGGACCGGCTCGCGCTCCGCCTCGTCGGGATCGACCGCCAGCGGCAGATCGTCCGGCGTGATGACGAAGGGCCGCAGTCGAAGGCTCGCTCCGGCGTCGCCGTCATCACAGGCGGCAGGCTGACCCCGAACTGGCGACGCAAGACGTCGGTCGCCAGTTCGGGGGCGAGCCGGATCAACTCGATGACGGCTTCATGTTCGGCGGACGGCATGCGCTGATCACAGCGCATGCCGTCCGATCTGTCACCCAGGTTGTCCACATGTCCCTGGGCGACCCGCGAGCCTCAGTTCGAGGCGGGGACCGGGGGCGGGCCCTCGGAGGGCTGGACGATGACGAAGCCGGCGCCCCGGAAGGCCACCTGGAAGGCCTCGCCGGAGCCGCGGCCGATCAAAGCGCTCGCCTTGAAGCTCGACGCGATCGACGTCTGGAGGTTGACCGACCAGGCGATGAGCGCGTCGGCGTCGGCGTAGGTGGCCGCCTCGGCCGGGTTGAGCACGACCGGCTGGCCGTCGGTGGTGATGGCCACCCAGCCGGTGCCGCGCAGCGTCGTGTTGAACAGGCCGCCGGCCATCATGCTGCCGCCCTTGACCCGCTCGACGTTCCACTCCAGCGACGACGAGAACGCCAGCACTGCCTTGCCGCTGACCGAGATGCCGCCGTTGGTGATCTGCAGGATGTGGACGTCCTTGCCCTCGTCGGCCAAGAAGACGTCGCCCTGGCCGCTGACCGCCATGAGGTCGAGGCCCTCGCCGGTGAACGCCTTCTTGAGGAACTTCGCCGCGCCGCCGCCCTGGTAGGCGAAGTCGACATTGCCCTGGTAGGCGACCATCGACCCCTGCTTGGCCATGAACGGCTGGTCGAGGCGCACCCGCAGCATCTTGCTGTTCTGCTTCATCGGGCCGACGCCCTCGACCTCGCTGTAGGTCCCGTCGACCAGGTCTCCGGACAGCCCGGCCCAGGGGTCGCCGCCCCCGGCCTGGGCCTGCGCGACCGGCGGCGGGGCGGTCGCTCCGGCCTGCGGCGGCGGGGCGCCCAGAGGCGCGACCGAGGCCTGGCCCCCGTTGCTCACATGTTCGGTCCACTGCGTGCCGTCCCAGTAGCGGTACTCGTGCCGCCCCTCGGGATCAGGCTGCCATCCGGCTGCGCTCATCGGTTCATCTCTTTCATTGAGGGTGGTGCCCTGTCGACAGCGCCGACAGGCTCTCGCGCGCCGCGTGGGGCGCGCGGGTCTCGGGGGCATGGTCGCCCCAGATGGTGACGGAGACGCCGAAACGCTCCACGAAGCGTGCTCCCAGGTCGGTCGGCACGGCCTCGGCGGCGACCACGACACGCAGCGACGAGGCGACGGGCGTGTCCGGGTCCGCCGCGTCGAGCAGATCTTCCAACGCATGGCGGTCGGCCGCGAGACAGGTGACCTTCTCCCGGGCCATCAGTCCGAGCGCCCTGCGCGCGTCGAGACGCGGCAGCAGGACGACCGTGCCGCCCGTGGCGAGGACGCCGTTCTGGACGACCGCCCGCGCGAACGGGTCCGACAGCGGCAGCAGGCTCAACGACGTGTGGGGACTGCCGGCAAGGACGATCGTCTCGTCGCCTCCGCCCGGCGCCGACGTGAAAGTCGTGGCCTGCCGGGCGACGAGCGGCGCGTAGAACTCCGGCGGGACCAGCGGCTCGGGGGTGGCCGAGTCGAGTTTGACGAGGAAGAACTCGCGGCAGGAGTCGACCGCCTGGAAAGCCGTCCAGGCCTCCTCCCCGATGGGCTGGTCGACCATGGCCTCGAAGGCGAAGCAGGCGACCGCGCGGGTGTCGGCGAGACGACGGGCGATCTCCTCGGCGCTGAGCGAGACGTCCAGCGGGAGCAGTCTCGCCCCGGCTTTGAGGAGGCCCAGGCAGATCGTCGGGAAGTACGGGACGTTCGGACAGCTCAACGCGACCGTGTCGCCCGGCCGGACGCCGCGCGCGACGAGCAGGTTCGCGACCTGGTTGACGGCCCGGTCGAACTCGGCGTAGCTGATCCGGGCGTCGCCGAAGACGACGGCCGTGCGCTCGGGACGAGTCCGCACAGCGTCGTCCAGCAGCGCGGCTAGATCGGCCACGACGCCCCCTTCGGTCAGACGTTCTTCTCGCAGCCTAGAGCACCGAGGCGACGAGACGCGCCGTCCAGGACGTGAAATCTCCGGCGATCTGCGTGGTGTCGCCCGGGTTGTCGCACAGGTCCGGCTGGACGACGGGGGCGCTGATCGCCCGGCCGCCCCAGACCACGGCGATCTGGGCGTTGTCCAACGTCCGGCAGGCCTGGTCGACGAGCGCCTGCCATCCGTCGGCGCCGTCCTCGGCGAAGACGAGGTCGATCCTCCACCGGTCGCCCTGCTCGTGGGGCCGGGCCGTCGCCTCGGCCACCTCGCCACCGGTGAGCTGCGCCGGTCCGACGAGCAGCCGCTGGCCCAGATCGTCGGCGACGCTCTGCTGTCCCTCGGCGGGTTCCCGTCCTTCCTGCGCGACGTCGACGACGCTGTGGAACGTCACCTCCGAGCCGGCGTCGCAGCCGTATTCGTCCAGCAGGTCGGCGTGCTCCTCACGGTCGTCGGCCAGGTCGGCCAGCTCCTCGTCGGTGGCGTCGGACTCGACCAGCGCCGCAGCGTGGCACTCGACGACCGGGAGCAGCCAGTCGGGCGTCTCCTCGGACAACGCTGCGACGAGGTCGGCCTCGGTGGGACGCTCGACCCCGGGCGTCGGATCGGGCTGGGCGTCGGGCTCGGTCTCACCGCCGCAGGCGGCCAGCAGCGGCAGGGCCACGGCGATCACGGCGGCGAGGATTCGGCTCACCCGCTCAGCGTAAGTCGGCCGGGCCTGTCGCGCAGGTGGCGAGCATGTCGGCGAGCGCGGCGACCTCGCTGGCGTCGGCGGCGAGGTCCCACCGGCGTTTCACCGCGATCCAGGTCGTCGCGTACTCGCACTGGAACTGCTGCTTGGGCCGCCAGGAGGCGGGGTCGTACGAGCCCTTGCCGGCGTTGGTGGGGCCGTGCGCGGCGACGAGATTGTCGAGGTCGTTGGCGTAGAGGCGTCGCTGGTCGTCGGTCCACTCGGCCGCCCCGGAGCGCCAGGCCTCGGCGAGCGCGACGATGTGGTCGATCTGGACCGCCTGCGCCTGCGAGGGGTTCTTGAGGTCGTCGAGGGTGACGACCGTGCCGTTGTAGGGGTCGGTCCAAGTTCCAGCCAGGACGTCGTGGTCGCAGGCCCGCTGCCGTCCGACGACGACGGTGGCCGGGTCGGCGTCGCGCAGCAGCACGTCGTCGCGCTGGTCGCAGCCGTTGCCGTCGATGTCGGCCCAGGCGCTTCCGAAGGCGTCACGGCGGTACGGCGGCAGGCCGTCCGGATTCCGTTCGACGACGCGCAACCGGGCGAGCTGTTCGGCGGGCTCGCCGGTGGGCGGGGGCGTGGTCGCGCTGGGCGTCGCCGACGGACTGCCCTCCCCCTCTGGTATCACGTCGGGCCAGAGCACACCGACCACCGCCGCACAGACGGCGAGCGCCGCCCCGGCGAGGGACCACGAACGCAGATCGGACATGAGCGCGATCCTGCCAGCAGGGTCGGACAGGTCAGAAGGTCTCGCCGGTGAGGCGTTCGTAGGCCTCGATGTAGCGGGCGCGGGTCTTCTCGACGATCTCCGGCGGCAGGGTCGGCGGAGGCGTGTCGGAGCTCTTGTCCCAGCCGGACTCCGGGGACAGCAGCCAGTCGCGCACGAACTGCTTGTCGAAGGACGGCTGCGGACCGCCCGGGCGCGCCCCAGAATCCAGCACCGTGTCGGCGGGCCAGAAGCGCGAGGAGTCGGGGGTCAGCACCTCGTCGGCGAGCACGATGGTCCCGTCCTCCCGCGCGCCGAACTCGAACTTGGTGTCGGCCAGCACGATGCCGCGCTCGCGGGCGATCCCCTCGGCCCGGGCGTAGACGGCGAGGGTCAGCTCGCGCAGCCGCTCGGCGAGGTCGGGGCCGACGGTGGCGACGACATGGTCGAAGTCGACGTTCTCATCGTGCTCGCCGATCTCGGCCTTCGTCGCGGGAGTGAAGATCGGCGCGGGCAGCCGGGAGCCGTCGGTGAGGCCGTCGGGCAGCGCGACCCCGCACACCGCGCCGGTCGCGCGGTAGTCGATCAGGCCCGAGCCGGTGAGGTAGCCGCGAGCGACGCACTCGACGGGGAACATGTCGAGCTTCTCGCAGACGACCGCGCGGCCGACGACCTGCCCGGGCACGTCGGTGGAGATCACGTGGTGCGGCACGAGGTCGGTCAACTGGTCGAACCACCACAACGACATGCGGGTGAGGATCTCGCCCTTGTCGGGGATGCCGGGCTCCAGCACGTGGTCGAAGGCGCTAATCCGGTCGGAGGCGACCATGAGCAGGTCGCCTCCGGGCAGCGTGTAGAGGTCGCGCACCTTGCCGGAGTGCAGATGGGTCGCGCCGGGGATGTCGTCTCGCGTCACCGGCTCAGCCTAGTGGCGCGATCCCACCGCACCTGCACGCGACATCGGCCAGTGCCCCGGCCTTGCGGCCGTCGGTACGCGCGATGATGCCTTCGGGTCGTCATAGCGACCCTTTTCCATCATTCTGCGTCTCCCGCGCGCGGCTGACCTTGAGTGGAATAGACTCAACTTTAGTGCGGTTGAGTTTGATAGTCCTCGCATGGGAGCGGGGTCGAGCACGAGGAGCACGCATGAACCTTGATTCCTTCACGACGCGCGGCCAGCAGGCGCTCGCCGCCGCGATCAGCGCGGCGGCCGCGGCCGGGAACCCGGTCGTCGAGCCCGCGCATGTGCTGGCGGCACTGCTCCAGCAGGACGGCGGCACCGCAGCGCCGCTGCTGCAGGCCGTCGGCGTCGACCCGGCCGCCGTCGCCGCCGGGTTGACCGACGAGCTGACCCGCCTGCCCAGCGCCTCTGGCCGGACCGTCGCCTCGCCTGGTCTGTCGCGCGCGAGCCACGCCGTGCTCGCCCAAGCCCAAGAGCTCGCCGGCAGCCTCGGCGACGACTTCACCGCCACCGAGCACCTCGTCGTCGCCATCGCCACGGTCGAGTCGCCCACCCGCGACCTGCTGGTCCGTCTGGGCGCGACCCCCGAGGCGCTGCAGGCCGCCTTCGAGTCGGTGCGCGGCTCGGCCCGCGCCACCAGCGCGGGCGCCGAGGACGCCTACCAGTCGCTCGAGAAGTACGGCGTCGACCTGACCGCCGCCGCTCGCGACGGCAAGCTCGACCCCGTCATCGGCCGCGACGCCGAGATCCGCCGCGTCGTGCAGGTGCTCAGCCGCCGCACCAAGAACAACCCCGTCCTCATCGGCGAGCCCGGCGTCGGCAAGACCGCCGTCGTCGAAGGCCTCGCCCAGCGCGTCGTCGCCGGGGACGTGCCCGAGTCGCTGCGCGGCCGCCGCCTCATCAGCCTCGACCTCGCCGCGATGGTCGCGGGCGCGAAGTACCGGGGCGAGTTCGAGGAGCGGCTCAAGGCCGTGCTGGCCGAGATCACCGCCTCCGACGGCCAGGTCATCACCTTCATCGACGAGCTGCACACGGTCGTCGGCGCGGGGGCCGGCGGAGAGGGCGCGATGGACGCCGGCAACATGCTCAAGCCGATGCTGGCGCGCGGCGAGCTGCGGCTCATCGGCGCGACCACGCTCGACGAGTACCGCGAGCGCATCGAGAAGGACCCCGCCCTGGAACGCCGCTTCCAGCAGGTCCTCGTCGGCGAGCCGAGCGTCGAGGACACCATCGCGATCCTGCGCGGCCTCAAGGAGAAGTACGAGGCGCACCACAAGGTCGGCATCGCCGACGCCGCGCTGGTAGCAGCCGCGACTCTCTCGGACCGCTACATCACCGGCCGCCAACTGCCCGACAAGGCCATCGACCTGATCGACGAGGCCAGCAGCCGCCTGCGCATGGAGATCGACTCCAGCCCCGTCGAGATCGACGAGCTGCGCCGCGGCGTCGACCGGCTCCGCATGGAGGAGCTGCACCTCGACAAGGAGTCCGACGACGCCAGCCGCGAGCGGTTGGAGAAGCTCCGCGTCGAGCTGGCCGACAAGGCCGAGGCGCTGCGCGCGCTGGAGCAGCGGTGGGAGGCCGAGAAGGCGGGCCTGAACGCGGTCGGCGAGATCAAGGAGCGCATCGACGAGCTGAAGATCGCCGCCGAGCGGGCTCAGCGCGAGGGCGACCTCGCCACGTCGAGCCGTCTGCTCTACGGCGAGCTGCCCGCGATGGAGCGCCAGCTGGCCGACGCGCAGCAGGCCGAGGCCTCGGCGTCCTCGGAGGACCGCATGGTCCACGAGGAGGTCGGCTCGGACGAGATCGCCGAGGTCGTCGCCGCGTGGACGGGCATCCCGACGGGCCGCCTGTTGGAGGGCGAGTCCGGCAAGCTGCTGCGCATGGAGGAGGAGCTCGGCCGCCGGTTGATCGGCCAGAAGTCCGCCGTCGCCGCGGTGTCCGACGCCGTCCGCCGCAGCCGCGCGGGCATCGCCGACCCCGACCGGCCGACCGGCTCGTTCCTGTTCCTCGGCCCCACCGGCGTCGGCAAGACCGAGCTGGCCAAGAGCCTCGCCGACTTCCTCTTCGACGACGAGCGCGCCATCGTCCGCATCGACATGAGCGAGTACGCCGAGAAGCACAGCGTCGCCCGGCTCGTCGGCGCCCCTCCGGGCTACGTCGGCCACGAGGACGGCGGCCAACTGACCGAGGCCGTGCGGAGACGCCCTTATTCGGTTGTGTTGTTGGACGAAGTGGAGAAGGCTCATCCAGACGTCTTCGATGTACTCCTACAGGTGCTCGACGACGGCCGCCTCACCGACGGCCAGGGCCGCACGGTCGACTTCCGGCAGACCATCGTCATCCTCACCAGCAACCTCGGGTCCGCATTCCTGGTCGACCCGGAGCTGGACGACGCGGCGAAGAAGGCCGCGGTGACGGACGCGGTCAAGGTCGCCTTCAAGCCGGAGTTCCTCAACCGGCTCGACGAGATCGTCACCTTCGACCCGCTGGGCACCGACGAGCTGACGCATATCGTCGACCTGCAGCTGGCGTCGCTGGAGAAGCGACTCGCCGCCCGCCGGATCACCCTCGACGTGACCGAGGCGGCCAAGGAGTGGCTGGCGCTGACCGGCTGGGACCCCGCCTACGGCGCGCGTCCGCTGCGGCGGCTCGTGCAGCAGGCCATCGGCGACCAGCTCGCCAAGGAGCTGCTGTCCGGCCGGGTCCGCGACGGCCAGAGCGTCCGCGTCGACCGCGACGAGGCGTTGGAGGGATTGACCGTCGCAGCCGTCGAGTGAGGCGGGCGCCTGTGATGGGATGGACCTATGCCTGACGACGCCGTGCGGCGACCGCCCGCCGTGACGATCGCCTGCCTGTTCGCGCTGTTCGCGGCGATCCTGGTGGTGGTCGACATCGCGACGGTCCTGTCGGACTGGGGGTCGTTGGAGCTGCAGGAGGCCGTCGAGACGGGCATCGCCGAGGCCGGCCTCCAGGAGCGGGTCGGCATGGGCACGGTGCTGTCCTGGCTGCGCGGCGTGCTGTACGTCCTGGTCGTGCTGGCCGTCGCGATGGGCGTCTTCGCGTTCTTCGCCCTGCGCGGCGACCGTCAGTCCCGCGTCGCGTTGACCGTGCTGTCGGGGCTCGCCGGGATGGCGCTGGCCCTCGGCGGCGGATTCTGGGCGCTGCTCCCGGCCGTGCTCGTCACCGCCGTCGCCTTCGTCCTGTGGACGCCGGAGGCGCGGGTCTGGTTCGACACGGTCAACGGGCGCACCCCGTCGCCGCAGCTCCTCGCACGGGCGAAAGCGCGCCAAGGCGGCCCGGCCGAGCCGTCCGCGACGTCGGTCCGCCCCGACTTCGCCGCGCCGCCCGGGCCGACGCCGCCGGGCCTGCCGGTCCGACGTCCGCGGCCCCCGGGCAGCCTGATCGCCGCTGCGGTCACCATGCTCTCCGGGTCGCTGATCACCGGCATGTTCCTGTTCTCCCTGCTCATGGTCTACGCGCTGCGCGCCCTCGACCCGGCCGAGTACGAGCGGCTGATGGGAACCGAGCCGCTGCTGCCGGAGGCCATGTACGGGCTGAGCGACGACAGCAGGACCGTCCTGCTGACGGTGCTGGTCATCGTGCTGCTCGGCCTGGTCGCCGGTCTGGCCGCCCTCGCCGCGCTGGTGCTGCTGATCGGCCGTCCCGAGGCGTTCACTCCCTCCCTCGCGCTCGCCTACGTCGGGCTGATCGGCAGCGCCGCCGCCCTCCCGACCTCGCTTCCGATCACCGTCGCCGCTGTGGCCACCGTCATACTGCTGCGCCGAACGGAGGTGCGCCGCTGGGCGCGCGGCGGTCGCTCGTAGACTTTCGTCATGACAGAGCAGCAGTCCTCACGCCCCAAGCGTCCGCATCTCGTGGTGGTCGGCGGAGGCTTCGGCGGCCTCGCCCTCGTGCGCAAGCTGCGCCGCGCCGACGTCTCGATCACGCTGATCGACCGGCACACCTACAACACCTTCCAGCCGTTGCTCTACCAAGTGGCCACGGCGAGCCTGAACCCCGGTGACATCACCTGGTTCCTGCGCGCGGTCCGCTCGCACCAGCGCAACGTCCGCTTCCTCAAGGGCATCGTCACGGCGGTCGACCACGAGAAGAAGCTGCTGAGCCTGCACGGAGACGTCTCGGTCTCCTACGACTACCTCGTCTTCGCCAACGGCGTCACCACCAACTTCTTCGGCACGCCGGGCGCCGAGGAGAACGCGATCCCGCTGTACAAGCGCTCGCAGGCGCTCCAGGTGCGCGACAAGCTCTTCGCCAATCTCGAGGAGTTCGCCATCAACGGCCAGGACGCCGACCTGCGCATCGTCGTGGTCGGCGGCGGCGCGACCGGCGTCGAGACGGCCGGCGCCTACGCGGAGTTCCGCAACAACGACATGCCGACGACCTATCCCGAGCTCGACCGCGCGCGCATCCACGTCTCGCTCATCGAGATGTCGCCGCACGTGCTCGGACCCTTCCACCCGAAGCTGCGCGACTACGCCAAGAAGTCGTTGGAGGAGCGCGACGTCGACCTGCGGCTCGGCACAGCGGTCAAGGAGGTCCGGGAGAACGGCGTGCTCATCGAGCGCGACGGCGAGCAGGAGTTCCTGGAGGCGGGCATCGTCGTGTGGGCCACCGGCGTCACCGTGCATCCGACCGTCAAGGACTGGGACGTCCCCCAGGGCCGCGGCGGCCGGATCGAGGTCGACGAGCACCTGCGCGTCAAGGGCCGCGAGAACACCTTCGCCATCGGCGACGTCGCCATCGGCCCCGACGCCCTGCCGCAGCTCGCCCAGCCGGCGCTGCAGGGCGGCAAGCACGTCGCGAAGTACCTCAAGGCGCACCTGAAGGGCAAGACGGTCAAACCCTTCAAATACTCCGACAAGGGCACGATGGCGACCATCGGCAAGTCCTCGGCGGTCGCGGAGATCACCCACCTGCCGCGGCTCAAGGGCTTCCCGGCGTGGATCATCTGGGTGGCGCTGCACGTGGCCACGCTGCTCGGCGGCCGCAACCGCCTGGCGACGATGATCAACCTCGGCGCCAAGTACCTGTTCAGCGGCAGCCACAACGCGATCGTCGGCGAGACCCCGTACGTCGTGGCCAAGCACCAGGTACACATCACGCCCACCTCGAAGAAGAAGCCCAAGAGCCTCGACGCCGCTCCGCCCGCGGAGTGATCGAGGCGTCGGCGGTGGCCCGCGTCGACCTCAACGCCGACCTCGGCGAGGGGTTCGGCGCGTGGAGCCTGGGCGACGACGACGCCCTGCTCGACGTCGTCACCAGCGCGAACGTCGCCTGCGGCTTCCACGCCGGCGACCCGTTGCGGCTGCGTGCCGCGGTGCGAGCGGCGGCCGAGCGCGGGGTGGTCGTGGGCGCGCATGTGGCCTACCGCGACCTCGTCGGTTTCGGGCGGCGCTATGTCGACGCGACGCCGGAGGAGCTGGGCGCCGACGTCGTCTACCAGGTCGGCGCGCTGCAGGCGTTGGCGCGGGCGGAGGGCACGGCCGTGCGGTACGTGAAGCCGCACGGCGCGCTGTACAACACCATCGCCCACGACGAGCGGCACGGACGGGCGGTGATCGAGGCGGTCGGCGCGCTCGACGCCGACCTCGCGCTGGTCGGCCTGGCGGGCTCGCCGCTGCTCGGCTGGGCCGCCGACGCGGGGTTGCCGGCGGTAGCCGAGGCCTTCGCCGACCGGGCGTACCGCGCTGACGGCCAGCTGGTGTCGCGTCGGGAGCCGGGCGCGGTGCTGCACGACGCCGACGAGGTGGCCGAGCGCATGGTCCGGCTCGTGTTCGAGGGGACGGTCGAGGCGGTCGACGGGTCGTCGGTGGAGGTGAGGGCCGCGTCGATCTGCGTGCACGGCGATTCGCCGGACGCGGTGCGCATGGCGCGGACGGTGCGCGAGCGGCTGGAGGCGTCGGGCTTGCGCCTGGCCCCGTTCGCCGGCTGACATGCGATTCCTGCCGGTCGGCCAGGACGCCACCCTGGTCGAGTGCGCCGACCTTGACGAGGCGATGGCGCTGTCAGGGTTCTTGCGGGAGCGTCCGGTGGCTCCGGGGCAGATCGTGCCGGGCGCGCGGACGGTGCTGACGCCGGGATGGCCCGAGCGGGTGCGCGACCATCTGGACGGGTGGTCGGCGGCTCGCAGTGATTCGGCGATACGTCGACAGATCGAGATCCCAGTCGTCTACGACGGGGAGGATCTGGCCGAGGTCGCGGCGTTGACCGGACTGTCGGTCGCCGAGGTCGTGGAGCGGCATCAGGCGGCGTGCTACCGGGTGGCGTTCACCGGTTTCGCGCCCGGTTTCGCGTACCTGTCCGGCGGCGATCCGGCGTTGGACGTGCCGCGTCGGTCCTCGCCGCGCACGTCGATCCCGGCGGGCTCGGTCGCGGTCGCGGGCGAGTTCACCGGCGTCTATCCCCGGTCCAGCCCCGGCGGCTGGCAACTGCTCGGCCGCACCGAGGCGGCGATGTGGGACCTGGAGCGGGACCCGCCGGCGTTGTTGGGGTTGGGGGACGAGGTGCGGTTGGTGGGCGTCACGTCCCTTCGTCCGTCGATCCTCCGCCAACGGAAGGAGCCCCCACGCCGAAGACCGGCTCTCCAGGTCCTCGCGCCCAGCCCACTGCTGACCGTCCAAGACCTCGGGCGCGCCGCCGCCGACCTCGGGGTCACGACGTCCGGGGCGATGGACCGTCCGGCGTTGCGGGCCGCGAACCGGGCGGTCGGCAATGAGGCGGGAGCCGCCGCGCTGGAGGTCGCCTACGGCCCGGCGCGGCTGCTGGCGCTGCGTGATCTGGTGGTGGCCGTGACCGGGGCCGCTGGTCCGTGCGGCCCCTTCCTGCTGGCCGACGGCGAGGAGCTGGAACTCGCCGCGCCGTCGCGGGGCGTGTACTCCTACGTCGCGGTGCGCGGCGGGATCGACGTCGATCCCGTGCTGGGCAGCCGGTCGGGCGACACGCTGTCGGGCGTCGGGCCGGGGCCGCTGCGGACGGGCGACCTGCTGCCGGTCGGGCCGCCGGGACGGCGAGCCGTCGAGCCGGTGGTGCCCGGGCCGTGTCCGCCGGAGTCCGGCGAGGTGGTCGAGGTCGAGGCGGTGCTCGGCCCCCGCGACGACTGGTTCACCGACGAGTCCGTGCGGCGGTTCCTCACGCAGGACTGGGAGGTGACGGCGGCGTCGAACCGGATCGGTGTCCGGCTGCGTGGCGAGCGGGCGTTGGAGCGGTCGGTCACGACGGAGTTGCCGAGCGAGGCGACCGTCGAGGGCGCGGTGCAAGTGCCCGCCGACGGGCAGCCGGTGGTCTTCACCGCCGATCATCCGGTGACCGGCGGCTACCCGGTGATCGCCTGTCTGCCCCCGACATCGCTCGCGCGGGTTGTGCAGGCGCCGGTGGGCTCCTTCTTGTGTTTCCGGGTCAGCTCGCCGCGTGGCCAGCGCGATCGTTCGCCTGCTGGATGAGGATCTGATAGATCCCGTCGAAGCGTGCGTTGCTCTCGGTGCGGAGGGTGTCGATATCACCCTTGAGCTCGGTGCGGGTCTCTTTGATCTCCTCACGAATCTTCTCTAACTCCTTGTTGATGTGCCGTGTGAAGCCGCCGAGCGCGACGAGCAGTGCGACGAGGGAGACCCAGGTGTCGAGGTCCATGACGTTCATTCCTTCAGTGTGCGTGGTCGGAGTGGCTGATGACCAGCAAACCGTTCGGTGGACGCGACCGCGACCGCTTTTTCGGCGCCTGTGGACAGTGTGACGCGCTCGTGCGGGGTCCCTGTGGAAAACCAGAAACTCACTGCTGGGAAGCGCACGTGCTTCGTGTGCGTGCGGCGACATCAGCGAGAGCGGTCGGTCCGATCATGGCGACACCGTCGCGCTGGGGCTGATCGCCGATGCTGAGACGGTCTGCCGTTGACGGACGGCCCGGACGCTGCCAGGCTGTCGCGCAGACTACGAAGGAGTCACGATGAAGATTCGTCTGCTCGGCGCCGCCGCCGTTCTGCCCCTGTCCGCCCTGGTCGCCTGTGGCGGCGATGCCACGGCCGACTTCTGCGACACGATGAAGGAGGCCGAGGAGACCTTCGACGCCGAGGAGGAGGTCTCTGACGAGGACGCCCCCGAGAAGCTGGACGAGGCCGGGGAGCAGCTGAACAAGCTGAAGGACGCCGCGCCCGACGAGATCAGCGACGACATGGACCTGCTCGTGGAGTACTCCGAGGCCTACCTCGACCTCGCACGCGTCCAGCTGGAGGACGGCGACGAGGCGGCCATGGAGGGCTTGACCAAGCTCAGCGAGGACTTCGACCAGGAGGAGCTCGAGGCCGCCAGCGACTCTGTGACGGAGTTCACGGAGAAGGAGTGCGACATCGACTCGGACTTCCTGTCCTGAAGCACTGGCGGGAACGCAGGATGATGGAAAAGGGTCGCTATGACGACCCGAAGCCATCATCCTGCGTCTCCCGTCAGGCGCCGGAGGCCTCGTCGACCAAGATCTGGGCGCCGAGGGTGGACTCGGGGATGCCGAAGCCCTCGATGAGGGTGAGCAGGTGGGGGCGGAGGACCTCCAACTGGGTGTTGACCAGCGAGGTGACGGTCTTCGCGCGGTGGTCCGACAGGCGGTTGTGGCCCATGAACCAGGCCAGGTCCTCCTCGATCACGCTCAGCGCGTACAGGTGGCACACCTGGCGCAGCAGGTCGGCGGCCTCCTCGTCCTCGCAGCGCGCGATACCCGCCGTGAAGGCCTCCAGCACGATCCGGTCGATGTGCGTCCGGCCGCAGCGCAGCACATGGTCCTGGGCGTTGTTGAAGACCGCGAACGCCTGGGCCGGATCGCTCTTGGACGCCTTCTGCAAGCGCCGGGCCGCCGTCTCGATGACGTGCCGCTCACGGTCCTCGAACAGGTCGAGCTGGGTGCCCCGGTCGAGCAGGTCGTGCTCGTCGCCGCCCGGCCGCGCGTCGATGAGACGCTGGATCAACTGCGAGGCGGCGGTCCGCTCGCGCACGGTGTCCGAGACGGTGCTCGCCACGAACTTGACCATGCCGACCGGGTTGAGACCACGGACTTCGTGCGCGTAGCCGGTCAGCAGCTCCTTGGCGACCAGCTGCAACAACACGTGGTTGTCGCCCTCGAAGGTCGTGAACACGTCGATGTCGCCGCGCAGCGCGCTGATCCGGTTCTCGATGAGATAGCCCGCGCCGCCGCACAGCTCGCGCGCCTCCTGGATCGCCTGCGACCCATGCCAGCTCAAGACCGCCTTGAGCCCGGCCGCGCGGCCCTCCAACTCGCGCTGCTCCAGCGGGTCGGGGTCCTCGGATCGCTGCAGCCGGTCCATGCGCGCGACCAGCTGGTTCTGCGCGAAGCGGTAGGCGTAGGCCCGGGCGATCAGCGGCAGCAGGCGGCGCTGGTGCACGCGGTAGTCGGCCAGCACGACCTCCGTGCCGTCCGGCGCGGCGAACTGCCGCCGCTGCAACGCGTACCGTCCGGCGATCGACAAGGCCACCTCTCCGGCTGCGGCCGACGCCCCGCCGACGCTCACCCGACCCCGGATCAGCGTGCCGAGCATCGTGAAGAAGCGCCGGTTGAGGTTGTCGACAGGTGAGGAGTAGACGCCCGCCTCGTCGACGTCGCCGTACTTGTTCAGCAGGTTCTCGCGGGGGACGCGGACCTGGTCGAACATCAGACGCCCGTTGTCGACGCCCTTCAAGCCGCCCTTGTGGCCGCAGTCGGACGTGGTGACGCCGGGCAGGTCGTTCCCGTCCTCGTCGCGGATCGGCACGAGCAGGCAGTGCACGCCGTGGTTCTCGTCGCCGACCACCAACTGGGCGAAGACGGCCGCCATGGTCGCGTGACGGGCCGCGTTGCCGATGTAGTCCTTGCGGGCGCTCGGCGTGGGCGAGCAGACCACGAACTCACCCGTCTCGGCGTCGTAGGTCGCGGTGGTCTCGATGCTCTGCACATCGCTGCCGTGCCCGGTCTCGGTCATCGCGAAACAGCCGACGAGGTCGAGTCCGATGATGCGCGGCACCAGCGCGTGATGCCGCTCGGTGCCCAGGTTGGCGACCGCGCCGCCGAACAGGCCCCACTGCACGCCCGCCTTCACCATGATGGACAGGTCGAACTGCGCCAGCATCTCGATGCCGGTGACCGCCATGCCCGGGTCGCCCGTGCCGCCCTGCTCGGTCCGGAAGCCCGCCGCCGGGATGCCCGTCGGGACCAGCAGCCGCAACTGCTCGAAGGTGCGCTGCCGCGCGGCCTCCAGGTCGAGGTCGTGGTCGAAGGCCAGGTCGAGGTCGGGAAGGGTGCGGCGCGCGTCGTCGCGCACGTGCCGCCATTTCCCGTCGAGGGCGATCCGCAGTTCGTCAGCCAGCGTCATGGCCCCACCGTAGCCCCCACTAGCCTGACTCCGTGGTGAACGGGCTGCTCGTGGCGGGAACGACCTCCGACGCCGGGAAGACCGTCGTCACGACCGCGCTGTGCCGCGCCTTCGCCCGGCGCGGCGTGAGCGTCGCCCCGTTCAAGTCGCAGAACATGTCGAACAACTCCATGGTGACGGCCGACGGCGCGGAGATCGGCCGGGCGCAGTGGACGCAGGCGCTCGCCGCCCGCGCCGAGCCGGAGGCCGCGATGAACCCGGTGCTGCTCAAACCCGGCGGCGACCACACGAGCCACGTCGTGGTGATGGGCGAGCCGGCCGGGACGCTCGGCGCGCGCAGTTTCGCAGGCGGCGGACGGGCGCACCTCGCCCGGGCCGCCTTCGGGGCGCTCGACGACCTCGCCTCCCGTTACGACGTGATCGTCGCCGAGGGGGCCGGGTCGCCCACGGAGATCAACCTGCGCGCCGACGACTACGTCAACATGGGGCTCGCCCGGCACGCCGGCCTGCCGACGGTGGTCGTCGGCGACATCGACCGGGGCGGGGTGTTCGCGGCGCTCTTCGGCACGGTCGCGCTGTTGGAGGCCGCCGACCAAGACCTGATCGCGGGCTTCGTCATGAACAAGTTCCGGGGCGACGTCGGGCTGCTCGCGCCGGGGATCGACCGGCTCGCGGAGCTGTCGGGGCGGCCGACGTACGGGGTGCTGCCGTGGCATCCCGACCTGTGGCTCGACTCCGAGGACGCCCTCGACTTGGAGGGACGGCGCGCGGGGGAACGAGACGACGCGCTGCGGGTGGCGGTCGTGCGGCTGCCGCGGATCAGCAACTTCACCGACGTCGACGCGCTGGGGATCGAGCCGGAGGTCGACCTGGTCTTCGCGACGCGTCCGCAGCACCTCGACGACGCCGACCTCGTCGTGCTGCCCGGCACCCGCGCCACCATCAGCGACCTCGCCTGGCTGCGCGAGCGCGGACTGGCCGACGCCGTCGCCCGGCACGCGGCGTCGGGGCGTCCGGTCCTGGGCGTGTGCGGCGGCTTCCAAATGCTGGGTCGGGTGATCGCCGACCCGGACGGCGTCGAGGGGGCGGCGGGGGCCGAGGCGGAGGGCCTGGGCCTGCTCGACGTGCGGACGGACTTCGTCGCGGAGAAGACGCTGCGGCTGCCGACGGGTTCGGCGCTGGGAGAGTCGGCGGCGGGCTACGAGATCCACCACGGCCGGATCACCCGGGAGTCGGGCGAGGAGTTCCTGGGCGGGGCGCGCTCGGGGTCGGTGTTCGGCACGATGTGGCACGGGAGCTTGGAGTCCGACGGGTTCCGGCGCGCTTTTCTGGCCGAGGTCGCGCGGGCGGCCGGGCGGCCGGAGCCGGTCGCGCGGGTGTCCTTCGGGGAGCGGCGTGAGGCGCGGCTCGACCTGCTCGGCGACCTCGCCGAGCAGCACCTGGACGTCGACGCGCTGCTCGACCTCGCCGCTTCCGGCGCGCCCTCGGGCCTGCGTCGCCTCGCCCCGGGAGCGGGCGCGTGAGGGTGCTGCTGCTCGGCGGCACGGCCGAGGCGCGCGATCTGGCCGAACGGCTGCTGGCGACCGGGATCGACTTCGAGTCCTCGCTCGCCGGGCGGGTGGCCCGTCCGCGTCTGCCAGTCGGTCCGGTGCGGATCGGCGGCTTCGGCGGGGTCGAGGGGCTGCGGTCGTATCTGCGCGAGCGCGCGGTGACCGCCGTGATCGACGCGACGCACCCCTTCGCCGAGGGCATGACCCGCCACGCGGCGGCGGCCTGCGCGGCCGAGGGCGTGCCGTGGATCCGGCTCGCCCGCCCCGGATGGTCCGAGGCGCCGGGGGCCGACGCCTGGCACTGGGTCGACGACCACGACGAGGCCGCGCGGGTGGCCGCCGCGTTGGGCGAGCGTCCGTTCCTGACCGTCGGACGGCAGGCGCTCGGCCGCTTCGCGGGCCCGTTGGCGGGCCACGCGGCGCTCGTACGGGTGGTCGACCCGCCCGCCGTCGACCTGCCGGAGCCGTGGACGCTGCTGACCAGTCGGGGTCCTTACCGCCTCGACGGCGAGCTCGCGCTCATCGACGAGCACCGCCTCGACGTCGTCGTCACCAAGGACTCCGGCGGCTCCTACACCTGGCCCAAGATGGAGGCCGCCGCCCAGCGTGGTCTGCCCGTCGTCGTGGTCCGTCGCGGCGACCCCGCCCCCGGGATCCCCGAGGTCACCACCCCCGCCGACGCCCTCTCCTGGCTCGCCTTCTAGCCAGATTTGCTGGGTTATCCACCCTTTTGGCGTCGGGAAACGGTGGATAAGTCAGCAAATCTGGCGAGGACGGAAGCCACAGCGAGGGCGGAGAGGTGGACGAGGGAGGCGAGGCGGACGGCGCGGGGGATGTCCTGCGGGGTCGGCGGAGGGCCGTCGCCGAGGCGGACCCGGTCGTCCATGACGCCCTCGTAGTGGTTGACGCCGCCGAGCCGGCAGCCGAGCGCCCCGGCGAAGGCGGCCTCGACCGCGCCCGCGTTCGGGCTCGGGTGGCCGGGGGCGTCGTTGCGCCAGGCGCGCAGGGCGTCGGACGGGCGTCCGCCGACCAGCGGGGCGGCCACGGCCGTCAGCAGCGCCGCCAGCCGGGCGGGAACGAGGTTGGCGAGGTCGTCGAGCCGCGCCGACGCCCAGCCGAAGTTCCGATACCGGGTCGAGCGGTGGCCCACCATCGCGTCGAGCGTGTTGACCGCGCGATAGCCGATCAGCCCCGGAATCCCGGCGACGCCGCCCCACCACAGCGGCGCGACGACCGCGTCGGAGGTGTTCTCGGCGACCGACTCGACCACGGCGCGCGCCAACTCGTCGGCGTCGAGGACGCTCGGGTCGCGGCCGACGAGGCTGCGCACCCGCTGGCGGGCGCGGGGGAGGTCGTCGGCCAGCACCGCGTCGCCGACCGCCGCCGCCTCGCGGCCGAGCGAGCGTCCGCCGAGCACCGCCCAGGTGGCGACGGCGGTGACGAGGGTGTGGAGCAGGGGTCGCCGTCGGGTCGCCCGCTCGGCCAGCGCGCCCGCCGCGACGACCGACCCGACGGTCGTCGCGGTGAACACGACTCCGGGAATGCGGTCGTCGGCGTACAGGCGTGTTTCGAGCCGTCCGGCCGCCTGGCCGAAGCCCGCCACCGGGTGCCAGCGGGCCGGATCGCCCCAGACTCGGTCGGCGGCGAAGCCCAGCGCCAGGCCGAGCGCTCGCGACCGGCTCACGGGACCGCCGCCACGACGAGTCCGGCGGTCAGCGCGATCTCGACGCTCGCGCCGAAGCAGTCGCCGGTGACCCCGCCGTGGCGTCGCAGGCAGCGCTCCAACACGAGCGCCGCGCCGAGCAGCAGTGCGGCGGCCAGCACGAGCCCCCGCCACCAGGGGAGGTCGCCGAGCATGGCGAGCCCGACGCAGGCCCCCGCGACGAGCAGCCAGGTGAGGGCGGCCGCCGTGCGCGGGACCGTCTCGGCGAAGCTCACCGCCAGACCCGACGACCGCGCCGGACGGAACCCGCGCGCGCAGCACAGCGCGAGCGCCGCCCGCGACAGGCAGACGAGCGCTCCGACGACCACCGGCCCGACGTCGGCGCCGACCAGCGCCGCGACCGACGCCGCCTGCGCGCCCAGCACCAGGACCAGCGTCGCCGCGCCCGCCGGACCGGCCGTGCCGCCCTTCATGACCTCCAGCGAGCGGGCGGGGTCGTGCGAGGCGGTGAGGCTGTCGGCGACGTCGGAGAGCCCGTCGAGGTGCAGCGCCCGGCTGCCCAGCGCGAGCGCCGCGACCGTCAGCAGTCCGACGACCAGCGGCGGCCCGGCGACCAGTCCGCCGGTCCAGACGACGAGCCCGGCCAGCACGCCCAGCGGCGCCACCGCCAGCGGCGCCACCAGCATCGCCCGGGCCGCCACCCCTCGGTCGACGCGGGCGGGGGCGGGCCAGCGCAGGACCGTCAGCGTCCCCGCCGCCAGCAGCCAGGCGTCACGCATCAGCGGGTCAGGGCACGAGGTCGGCGAGCAGGGCCGTCTCGGACAGGAGCAGGCCGGCCGAGCGGACCAGGGGGACGGCGGCGACCGCGCCGCTGCCCTCGCCGAGGCGCATGCTCAGGTCGAGGATCGGGTCGAGGCCGAGCTTGTCGAGCGCCAGCGACTGCGCGGGCTCGGTGGAGCGATGGCCCGCCGCGCACCACGCGGACGCGCCCGGCGCCAGCCGTTCGGCCAGCAGCGCCCCGGCGACGCTGATCACGCCGTCGATCAGCACCGGCACGGCAGCCCGGGCGGCCGTCGCGATGAAGGACGCCGACGCGGCCAGGTCGGCGCTGCCGAGCGCCTGGAGCGTCTGCACGGGGTCGTCCGTCCGGTCGCCCGCGCGGTCGAGCGCCTGCTGGACGACGTCGATCTTGTGCGCCAGGCCGGCGTCGTCGACGCCGGTGCCGCGCCCGGTGACCTCCTGGGCGGGCAGGCCGAGCGAGGCGGCGATGAGCGCCGACGAGGGCGTGGTGTTGCCGATGCCCATGTCGCCGGGGATCAGCAGCTGCGCGCCCGCCGCGATCTCCTCGGCGGCGATCCGCGCGCCCGCGGCGAGCGCCGCCTGGGTCTCCTCGGCCGTCAGCGCGTCCTCCAGGTGGATCGGACGGGAGCCGGAGTTGACCTTGAAGGCCTTGACGGCCGGGTCGACGTCGTCGAGCGGATCCTCGACGCCGAGGTCGAGCACCCGCAGGCTGACGCCGTGCTGGGCGGCCAGCACCGAGACGCCCGCCTTGCCCGCAATGAAGGTGCGGACCATGATGCCGGTGATGGCCTTCGGATAGGCCGAGACGCCATGGTCGGCGACGCCGTGGTCGCCGGCGAAGACGACCGCGCGCACGCGCTCGATCGGCGCGGGCGGCACGGCGCCCTGGGTCGCGGCGACCCAGAGGGACAGCTCCCCGAGCCGCCCGAGGGCGCCCGCCGGCGTGGCGAGGCCGTTCAGCCGCTCCCGGGCGGCCTCGACGAGCGAGGGGTCCGGGGGCGTGACGGGCGTGCCGACGGGCGGCACGGGGAGCGCGCTCACAGGGCCGCCGCCGCTTCGCGCCGGGCGGTCTCGACGGCCTCGCGCTTCGCGGAGCGGTCGACCAGGCCGGTCAGCGCCACGCCGAGGGTCAGCCACAGCGCGCCCTGGGTGACGAGCGAGGCGGCGCGGAAGTCGGCGAGGACCTTCGCGGGGAACTCCTTCTCGACCAGCGACTCGGCGATCGACGGCATCGGCTCCATGAGCCAGGCCGTGACGGCGATGACGGCGACGTACAGCACGACGCCGGCGGTCACCGCGGCCCACGCGCCGGCCGTGGCGAGCACCGTGCGGGCCACGAGCACGGCGGCGACCATCGCGAGGATCGAGATGACGACGAAGGAGAAGTACAGCGCGGTGCGCGTGCCGATCGACTCGCCGCTGCCGACCGCGGGCGGGTTCGCGGGGTACTTCAGCCACGGGGCGAGCACGTAGGCGACGAAGCCGAGGCCGACCACGGTCGCCGTCGTGGCGACCGGGCCGAGACGGCCGAGACGGCCCGCGGCGAAGGCGGCGGTCACGCCGACGACGCCGCCGAGCACCGCGCCGACGAGCAGGGTGGCGGTGGCAAGGCCGGGGCCGGCCTGCTGGCCGCGGGTGATGCCCTCCTCCTCGTCACCGTGGGAGTGGCCCTCTTCGGCGGCCTCGTCGCCGTGGTCGTGGGCGGGAGCCTCCTCGGCGGCCGAGGCGGCCTCCTCGACGGCGATGGCGTCGTCGACGGGCGGCTCGCCGACCGTGAAGGCCACGATGAAGGCGACGAAGCCGGCCAGCAGGCCGGCGATCATGCCGTGGATCAAGAAATTGCGGGGGGTCATGCGGAACTCCATCCGGGAGTGGGAACGGCCGACGTCTCGACGTCGCGCCGTGAGGAAAAGGGGTCGCCGACATCGCTGACGCGCGGAGCGTCAGCGATCGGTCAGCGGGTCAGTGGCAGGGGAAGCCGAGCAGGTGGCGTCCGTCGTGGACCCACTCGTGCACGTCGCTGCCGGAGATCAAGGACGTCGCGCCCTGCTCGGCTCCGACGAAGTACACGACGACGACGGCGAGCAACGCCGCGAACAGGCCCCACGGGGCGAGTTCCTTGACGGGGATGGAGACCGGGGCGACCTCGGGGGTCGCGGCCGGGTTCAGCTGGCTCATGTCTCTCCTAGCGGGATGATGCGTCCCAGGGTTGGGATGACTGCCGGTCCCCGGGTCTGGCTCCACCCGCCGGAGCGGGTGTCACAGTAGCGCGACTGCGCCGGAATCCCACCGGCTTCCGTGCTGGACCGACGGGCTCATCGTAGACCCAACGGCTCCCCGGCGACCACCTCCCCGTTGCCGGGGCAGCGGCCGAGGCCGGTGGCGAGGGCGATGACGTCGCCGTGGGTGACGAGCAGGGTGGTCTGCGTTGGGTCGAGTTCGGCGACCAGGGCCGACACCCGGCGCAGCGTGGAGGCGTGGTCCTCGCGCAGGCCCTGCTCGACGAGGCGGGGGTCGAGGTGGACCGGCAGGCCGAGCCGCGCCGCGACGACGACGGCGGTCTGCCGGGCCCGGACGGCGGGCGAGGAGACGATCCGGCGGGCGCCGAGCACGGCGACCTGATCGGCGGCGTCGGCGGCCTGCTGGCGGCCGAGCTCGGTCAGCGGCGGGTGCGGCGTGTGGCCCTGGAGGCGTCCGAGGGCGTTCCAGGTGGACTGGCCGTGCCGCAGCCAGAGCAGCCTCATGCGCCCAGGGCCGCGACGGCGCCGACCACCGTGACGGCGGGCGCGCCGACCCCCGCCTCCTGCGCCTGCTCGGCGATGGCGGCCACGGTGGCGCGGACGACCCGCTGGCTGGGCCGCGCGGCGTCGGCGACCACGGCGGCGGGGGTGGCGGGGTCGAGGCCGCCGTCGACCAGCGCCTCGGCGATGCGCGACAGGTTCCTCATGCCCATGAGCACGACGACGGTCACGCCGGAGCGGGCCAGCGCCGACCAGTCGACGGTCGAGGTCGGATGGCCCGGCGGCACATGGCCGGAGACGACCGTGAAGCCCTGGCTGACACCGCGATGGGTGACCGGGATGCCGGCCAGCTCCGGCGCGGAGACCGCCGAGGTGACGCCGGGGATCACCCGGGTCGCGACGCCCGCCGCCTGGCAGGCCTCGACCTCCTCGCCGCCGCGCCCGAAGACGAAGGAGTCGCCGCCTTTGAGCCGCACGACGCGACGGCCCGCTCGGGCGTGCTCGATCAGCAGCCGGTGGATCTCCTCCTGGGCGGTGGAGCGGCCGTAGGGGATCTTGGAGACGTCGACGACCTCGACGTGCTCGGGCAGGTCGGCGAGCGCGGCGACGGGTCCGAGCCGGTCGGCCAGCACCACGTCCGCCTCGGCCAGCGCGGCCTGCCCGGCGAGGGTGAGCAGGGCGGGGTCGGAGGGTCCGCCGCCGACGAGGGTGACGAGGCCTGTCCCTTCGCCCTTCGAGGCTCGCTCGTTCCTCGCTCGCACCTCAGGGACCGACGAGTTCACCACCACATCAGCCGCCGCCACGTCTTCCAGCGTCGCCGTGCGGGCCTCCCAGACGACGAGGCCGCGCTCGTGCCAGTCCTCGACGGTCGCGCAGACCTCGGGGCAGACGACGGTGACGGCGAGGTCGTCGATCAGCGGCTCCAGGCGGGCGGCGGCGCGCAGGTCGCCGACGGTGGCGAGCACCCGCGCGCCGGGGTCGAGGGGCAGGTCGGTCATCAGGTCAGGATCCTTCTCCAGGCGGCCAGCAGCGAGCGGGTCGTCGTCGGGCGGCGAACGGCCACGCGCGTCCAGGTCGCGTCGAGACCGGGGAAGGTGTCGGCGCGGCGCACCGCGCATCCTTCCGCACGGAGCCGGGCGTGCGCCTCGGGGCCGGGCCGGGCCAGCACGAAGGACGCCGACGCGGGCGTGACGACGGGGACGCCCAGCTCGGTCAGCCCGTCGACCAGGATCGCCCGCTGGCCGGCGACGAGCCGGGCCCGCCGCTCGGCCTCGGCGACCGCCTCGTCGCCGGTCGTCGCGGTGAGCACGGCGAGCGCCGGGGTCGAGACCGACCACGGCGGCTGCTGGCGGCGCAGGTCCGCGACGATCTCGGCGTCGCCGACGACATAGCCGGCGCGGACGCCCGGCAGCGCCCACAGCTTCGTCAGGCTGCGCAGCACGATCAGGCCGGGCACGGGGACTGCGGCGAGGCTGGCGCGTTCGCCGGGCACCGCGTCCATGAACGCCTCGTCGACCACGACGACGCGGCCGGGCCGCAGCAGACGGCGCAGGTCGGCGACTGGATGCAGCACCGACGTCGGGTTCGTGGGATTGCCGACGATCACGAGGTCGGCCTCCTCCGGCACCGCGTCGGGATCGAGGCGGAAGCCGTCCTCGGCGCGGGCCAGCACCCGGTGGACGGCGTGTCCGGCGGCGGCGAGCGCCACCTCCGGCTCGGTGAACTGCGGATGCACGACGACCGGATGACGCCAGGCGCGGGCGCGGGCGATCAGCGTGAACGCCTCGGCCGCGCCGGACGTCGCCAGCGCCTCGGCGGGCGCGCGCCCGTGCCGCCGGGCCACGGCCTTCTCGGCGGGCGCGGCGTTCGGATAGGCCTCCAGGCGGCGCAGCGCGTCGGCGAGCGCGTCGTCCAGCCAGGCCGGACGCGGCTCGTCGGAGACGTTCACCGCGAAGTCGGTCAGCCCGTCGGCCAGCTCGGCGTCGCCGTGCCAGGCGAGGTCGGGGGTGGTCGTCCCTTCGAGGCTTGCTGGGCGATGGGTTGCCGGTTCCTTAGATGCCGCGAGGGACGAGCGGTGGGAGTACCTCCCGCTCGCGGGGGATCGAAGGGCGAAGGGACGTTGACTGGCCGCCTCGGCCACACGCTGCGCCAGCCGGGGGGCGCCGGCCCAGTGGGTGTGCAGGTAGGAGGCGTGCAGGGTGGGGCTGGCGAAGCCGACGGGCTCGCCGCGCTCGACCAGCCAGGCGGGGGTGTCGCCGTGCGTCGGGGCGACGGTGGTGCGGTGGAACTCGTGGGCGGCGACCCGCTCGCCCGCCCGGGTCAGCAGCGAGTCGTGTCCGGCGACGCCGGTGCGGTAGGCGAGGGTCAGCCGGGGCGTCATGCGGGCGTCGGCGTCGAGCGCGCCGACCATGGGCGCGTCGTCGACGCTGCGGCACAGGTACAGCAGTCCGGCGCACTCGGCGACCGTCGGGACCCCGTCGGCGACCGCCTCGCGCAGTTGCTCGCGCAGCGAGGCGTTGCCGGCGAGCCCGGCGGCGTGCACCTCCGGGAAGCCGCCGCCGAGGTAGAGGGCGCGGGTTCCGGCGGGCAGCTCGGTGTCGGTGAGCGGGTCGAAGACCTCCACCCGGCAGCCGGCGGCGGTCAGCAACTCCGTGGTCTCGGCGTAGGCGAAGGTGAAGGCGCGCCCGCCCGCGACGGCCACCACCGGCGCGCCGTCGACCGGCGTCACCTCATTGGCCGGACTCCAGGGCTCGGCGTCGAGGTCGGGGGCGCTGGCGGCCAGTTCGACCAGCGCGTCGAGGTCGATCCGCTCGGCCACCTGGGCGGCGAGCCGGTCGAGCGCGGCGGCGGCCTCGTCGCGCTCCTGCGCCGGGATGAGGCCGAGGTGGCGTGACGGGGCGACGATCCCGTCGTCGCGCGACAGCACGCCGAGCACCGGCAGGCCGAGCGGCTCGACGGCGCGGCGCACCTCGTCGGCGTGCCGCTGCGACCCGGCCTTGTTGAGGACGACGCCCGCGACCCGCACCGACGGGTCGAAGCTCGCCACGCCGTGCACGAGCGCGCCGATGGTGCGCGAGGCGTGCGAGATGTCGACGACGAGCACCACCGGCGAGCCGGTCACGGCGGCGACGTGCGCGGTCGACGCGAAGCCCTCCCCGCCGATCTGCCCGTCGTAGAGCCCCATCACGCCCTCGATCACCGCGAGGTCCGCGCCCGCCGCGCCGTGCAGCAGCAGCGGGGCGAGCCGCTGCTCCCCGACGAGGTGGGGGTCGAGGTTGCGGCCCGGACGCCCGGTGGCGAGCGCATGATAGCCGGGGTCGATGTAGTCGGGCCCGACCTTGTGGCCGCTGACCCGGTGGCCGGACCGGGCGAGCGCCGCCATCAGCCCGGTCGCCACGGTCGTCTTCCCGTGCCCCGACGCCGGGGCCGCGACGACGAACCGGGGGAGTCTCACCATTCGATGCCCCGCTGGCCCTTCTGGCCGCGGTCGAAGGGGTGCTTGACGTGGCCCATCTCGGTGACGAGGTCGGCGATGTCGGTCAGGTCGGGGTGCGCGCGACGTCCGGTGACCACGACGTATTGGCGGCCCGGCCGGTCCCGCAGCGTCTCGATCACGTCATCGACATCGACCCAGCCGCGCTCCATCAGATAGGTGAACTCGTCGAGCACGTAGAGGTCGTGCTGCTCGGCGGCCATCCGGCGCTTGACCTCCGCCCAGCCCTCGGCGGCCTCGGCGGCGTGGTCGGTCTCGGTGCCGGGCTTGCGCGACCACGACCAGCCCGAGCCCATCTTGTGCCACTCGACGGGGCCGCCCTCGCCGGTCTGCTCGTGCAGCTCGCCGAGCCGTTCCAGCACGGTCTGCTCGCCGATGCGCCACTTCGCGGACTTCACGAACTGGAACACGCCGATGTCCCAGCCCTGGTTCCAGGCCCGCAGCGCCAGCCCGAAAGCCGCCGTCGACTTGCCCTTGCCGTTGCCGGTGTTGACGATGAGCAGCGGCTGGTTGCGGCGCTGCTTGGTGGTCAGGCCGTCGTCGGGGACGACGAGCGGGACTCCCTGGGGCATCAGGCGGCCTCCTTCACGACGGTGGTGAGCGCGTCGGCGGTGACCTCGCCGAGCGGCAGGTGGGCGGCCTCCAGGATCTCGGCGAGGCGGCGGGCCAGGCCCATGCGCATACGTCCGGTCTCGCAGTCGACGACCACTGCCTCGACCCCGGCGAGCAGGGCGGCGGCGCGCTGCGAGCGGCCGACGGGGTCGACGCCGTGGGTGGCGCGGCCGTCGGTGACGAGCACGAGCAGCGGGCGGCGGCGGGGGTCGCGGACGCGTTCGATCCGCAGCGTCTCGGCGATCTGCAGCAGTCCCTCGGCCAGCGGCGTGCGGCCGCCGGCGGGGAGGTCGTCGAGGCGGCGGGCGGCGATGTCGACCGAGCCGGTCGGCGGCAGCGCGAGCTCGGCGGTATCGCCCCGGAAGGTGACGAGCCCGACCTTGTCGCGGCGCTGGTAGGCGTCGAGCAGCAGCGACAAGATGGCGGTCTTGACCTGCTCCATGCGCTTGCGCGCCGCCATCGAGCCGGAGGCGTCGACGCCGAAGAGGACGAGGTTCGACTCGCGCCCCTCGGTCACCGCGACCCGTAGGTCGGTCGGCGCCAGCGCGACCCGCCGGTCATCGCGGGGGCGCGACGCCTGGTGGGGGGCGGCGGCCCAGAGGGTCTGGGAAAGGTCGAGCCGACCGCCGACGCCGCCCTCGGGCCGCCGCGCGCCGACCCGGCGTCCGTTGGAGGTCAGCGCGCGGGAGCGGCGTCCGGCCTCGCCCGCGCCGATCCCGTCGACGGTGAACAGGCGGGCGCGGCTCGGCTCGCCCGCGCGCGCGGTGGTCGTGGGGGCCTGGCCGCCGCCGCTGTCAGTGCCGCCGACGTCTCCGGCGGGGGGTGGCGCCTGGGTGTCGTCGCCCTCCGGCCCGTTCGGCGGCGCGCCGCCGTCGCCTCCGCCGTCCGGGCCCCCGTCGTCGGGGCCGTCGGGCTCGGGGTCGTCGTCCTCGCCGAGCAGGTCGTCGAGCTGCTGCTCGTCGACGCCGGGCGCGTCGAAGGGGTTGCGGCGACGCCGGTGCGGCAGCGCGAGCCGGGCCGCCACCCGGATGTCCTCGGTGGTCAGCGCCGTGCGGCCCTGCCAGGCGGCGTGCGCGGCGGCGGCGCGGGCGGTGACGATGTCGGCGCGCATCCCGTCGACGTCGAAGGCCGCGCAGATCTCCGCGATCCGCACGAGGTCGTCGTCGCTCAACTCGACCTCGGCCAGCAGCTTCTGCGCGGCGGCGAGCCGCTGGGACAACGCCTGCTCCTCGTCGGCCCAGCGGGCGGCGAAGCCCTCCGGGTCGGCGTCGAAGGCCAGACGGCGGCGGGTCACCTCGGCGCGCAGCGCGGGGTCGCGGGGCGCGGCGACGTCGACGGTCAGGCCGAAGCGGTCGAGCAGCTGGGGCCGCAGCTCGCCCTCCTCGGGGTTCATCGTGCCGATCAGCACGAAGCGCGCCGCGTGCTCGACCGACACCCCGTCGCGCTCGACCGTGGCCCGGCCCATGGCGGCGGCGTCGAGCAGCAGGTCGACGAGATGGTCGTGCAGCAGGTTGACCTCGTCGACGTAGAGGATGCCGCGATGCGCCTTGGCGAGCAGGCCCGGCTCGTACTCGGTGACGCCCTCGCTGAGCGCCTTCTCCAGGTGCAGCGAGCCGAGCACGCGGTCCTCGGTGGCGCCGACCGGCAGCTCCACCAGGCGAACCGGACGGGTCTCGGAGGCCGGGTCGGGGCCGAAGGGGCCGTCGGGCGACAGCGGCGCGGGGTCGCGCGGGTCGGAGGAGAACCGGTCGCCCGCGACGACCTCGATGGGCGGCAGCACGGAGGCCAGCGCGCGCACCATGGTCGACTTCGCGGTGCCTTTCTCGCCGCGCACGAGGACGCCGCCGATCTCCGGGGAGATGGCCGCGAGGAGGAGGGACAGGGCCATGTCGTCGGCGCCGACGACGGCCGTGAAGGGGTACTGACGTGGCATTCGGGGCTCCCGCTCGTCTCGCCGTGTGGATGCGCCCGAGGCCGGTCTTCGGACTTCCCATCGTCGATGAGTCACCGCTGCGGGCCCAGCGCCGGACTTCCACCGGCTTCCCAGATTCTCCCCGGAGGGCACCTCGGGCTATGACGCTGACAGGCTATCGCCGTCCGCCCCGCGCCCCGAGCGCGGTGGGCGGTCACCAGGTGAGAAGTCGTACGCCGGGGAGCTGGGTGATGGCGGCGTCCACGGTGACGAGCGTGAGGCCGTCGGTCATCGCTTGCGCGACGAGAAGCCGGTCGAAGGGGTCGCGGTGCGCCCAGTCGAGGCTGCCCGCGAGGACGGCGTGGGCGCTGGTGACGGCGAGTTCTTCGGCCCCGAGGTCGGCGATCCGCGCCGGCCACGCGGCGACGAGAGGAGCTGCGTCGAGTTTGCCGAGTCGGACCTTGGTGGAGACTTCAAAACCACATATCGCTGAGACGAACAGACGGTTCTTCCGATCGCTCAATACTCTGCGAGCCTCGGCTGGGACGCGGTCGGGTTGACCGAGCAACCAGAGCAACACATGGGTGTCGAGCAGGTAGGTCACTCCCATGCGGCGAGTTCCTCCTCGGGGAGCGGCTCGAAGAAGGCGTCGGTCACGGCGAGGTCCATGAAACCGAAGACGCGGGGCGTCGGCTCGTCCAGGCTGTTGAGCCGGGCGATGGGTCGTCCGGCGCGGGCGATGAGGACTTCTTCCCCTTGCTCGACACGTGCCAAGAGCTCGGAGAGCCGCGTCTTGGCCTCGTGGATGTTGACGGTGACGGTCATGGCGACAGTTTAATGAACTAAGTCTGGCTAGTCTAGTTTGATCTGGCTGACGCGCGGTGACGGCAGTGGGGCTTCGCGGGTAGCCTCGCGGGTCATGGGCGCGCAGCGGGTCACGGTCGTCGGGATCGGGGACGACGGGTGGGAGGCGCTGCCTGCGGCGGCGCGCGCGTTGGTGCTCGGCGCGGACGTGCTGCTCGGCGGCGAGCGACACCTCGCTTTGCCGCCCGCAGTCGACCGACAGCGCCGCGTGTCGTGGCCGTCGCCGCTGCGGGAGGGCCTGCCCGCCCTGCTCGACTCCCTCGACGGGACGGTGGTGGCGCTGGCCTCCGGCGATCCGTTGGTCGCGGGGATCGGCACGACGCTGATCGACCTGCTCGACGCCGACCGGGTCGAGGTCGTCCCGGCGGTGTCGTCGTCGGCGCTCGCCCGCGCTCGTCTGGGTTGGCCGGCCGAGACCGTCACCGTGCTGCGCGACCATCGGGAGCTGCCGCGCCACCTCGCCCCCGGCGCGCGGATGCTGGTGCTGAGCGCCGACGAGACGACGCCCGGCGAGGTCGCTCGGACGCTCGTCGACCACGGCTTCGGGCCGAGCCGGCTCACCGCGCTCGCGCATCTCGGCGGCGCCGACGAGTCCCGCCACGAGGCGACCGCCGCGACGTGGGCGCACACCGTGCCGACGCTGCATGTGCTGGCCGTCGAGGCGGCGGCCTCGACGGGCGCCGTGGCGCTCGGCTGGACGCCCGGCCTGCCCGACGAGGCCTTCGAGCACGACGGACAGATCACCAAACGCGACCTGCGCGCCTCCGCGCTCTCCCGCCTCGCCCCGCGTCCCGGCGAACTGCTGTGGGACGTCGGCGCGGGCGCGGGGTCGGTCGGGATCGAATGGTCGCGGGCGCATGTCCGCTGCCGGACAGTCGCGGTCGAGGCGCACGCGGAGCGGGCCGACCGGATCGAACGGAACGCCGTCCGCCTGGGCGTCCCCTCGCTGCGCGTGGTCCGTGGTCGCGCGCCCGGCATGCTCGCCGGTCTGCCGACTCCCGACGCGGTCTTCGTCGGCGGCGGCGCGTCCCGTGAGGGCGTGATCGAGACGGCGTGGGAGCGGCTGCGCCCCGGCGGCCGGCTCGTCGTGCATGCGGTGACCTTGGAGACCGAGGCGGTCGTGGCCGGGTGGGCGGCGCGGGTCGGCGGCGAGCTGACGCGGGTCGCGGTGGAGACCGCCCGCCCCATCGGCACGTTCACCGGCTGGGAGCCCGCCCGCGCCGTGGTCCAATGGGCCGTCGTCAAGCCACAGGAGGAGTCGTCGTGACGGTGCGTTTCGTGGGGGCCGGACCGGGCGCCGCCGACCTGCTGACGCTGCGCGCGGTGAACCTGCTGCGCGCCGCCGACGTCGTCGTCTACGCCGGGACGTACCTCGACGCCGAGGTGTTGTCGCACTGTCGCGAGGGCGTCCGGCTGGTCGACGCCGCCGACCTCGACCTCGACCAGATCACCGCCGAGCTGGTCGGCGGGCACGAGGCCGGTCTGGAGGTCGTGCGGCTGTGCTCGGGCGACCCGTCGCTGTACTCGGCCGTCCACGAGCAGGGGCGACGGCTCGACGTCCACGGGGTGCCGTGGGAGGTCGTGCCCGGCGTGCCCGCCTACGCGGCGGCGGCGGCGCTCGTCGGCGCGGAGTTGACGGTGCCCGAGCTGGTGCAGTCGGTCGTGCTCACTCGCACCCAGGCGCGGTCGACGGCCATGCCGGAGGGCGAGGCGCTGGCGAACTTCGCGGCGACCGGCGCGACGCTCTGCCTGCACCTGGCGATCACCCGCACCCGCGTCTTGGCCGAGGAGCTGGCGGCGCACTACGGCGCGGACTGCCCGGTCGTCGTGGTCGCGCACGCCTCCCGTCCCGACCAGCTGGTGCTGCGCGGCACGCTCGCCGACATCGCCGACCAGGTGGAGGCGGCTGGGCTGCGTCAGGCCGCCGTCATCCTCGTCGGCCGCGCCCTCGCCGAGGACGTCTGCGGCAGCGAGTCCTACCTCTACTCCCCCGCCCGCGACCGCTCCCTCAAGTCGCGCAGGTGATTAGACGCTGTCAGGCGACAGTGAGGTGAGGACCGTGCGGAGTTGGCTTTGGAGCGTGTGGATGTCGCGGTGGGCGACGGTGAGCAGGATGTCGAGATCAGCTGACCAGTAGCCGTGGACGATCCGGTTGCGGAGAGCCGCGGGTCGTCGCCAAGGGATGTCGGGATGCTTGTCTTTGACGGAGTTGTCGACGCTGTTCAGCGACTCCCCGAGGACGGTGAAATTCCAGAGCAGCGCCTCGCGCGTCGTGGCGTCGTCGGAGAGCGAGTCGACGGTGGCGCCGTCGGTCAAAGCGATGACACGGTCGATGGCTCCGAGCGCTTCGTGAACGCGAAGCCAGTCACGCCGCATAGAGTTCCCAAGCCTCGTCGAAGACGCGTTCGCGCAGGGCGGGGTGGAGATGGTCGCGGGAGACCAGGTCGACTGGTCGGCCGAAGATCTCGGAGAGTTCCACCTCGATGTCGAAGAACTCGAAGCCGAGGTGGATGTCAGGGGCGAGCACGTACAGCAGGTCGATGTCGCTCTGCGGGGTGTCCTCCGCCCGGGCGGTCGAGCCGAAGACGTCGAGGCGTGCGATGCCGTACCGCTGGCATACATCGCGCAGGCGGTCCCGGTCGAATGACACGCTCTCCATGCCTCTCAGCGTAACGAGAGCGGCAGCCGATCGCTAGGGCCTCACTCCACGAAGCGGGGGGTCCAGACGCGGCCGGCGGGGGTGACGCGGGTGGACGAGGCGCCGACGATCAGCAGGCACTTCATATCGATCGACTCCGGGTCGAGGTCGGCGAGGGTGGTCACCGTGAGGGACTCCTCGGCGCGGCCCACGTCGCGGCCCACCACGACCACCGTCTCCGGCGCGCGGTGCTCCAGCAGGATCGCCCGCAGGTCGGCGACCTGGGTGGTGCGGCTGCGCGAGCGGGGGTTGTAGATCGCGAGCACGAGGTCGGCCTCGGCGATGGCGCGCACCCGGCGCTCGATCACCTCCCACGGCTTGAGCCGGTCCGACAGGCTCAGCACCGCGAAGTCCGCGCCGACCGGGGCACCGGCCCGCGCGGCCACCGCCTGCACCGCCGAGACGCCCGGCAGCACCCGGATCGGCACGTCGGCGTAGGCGGGGTCCTCGGCGGCCTCGAACACCGCCGACGCCATGCCGAACACGCCCGCGTCGCCGCCGGAGACCACCGCGACCCGTTCGCCGGCCTTCGCCAGGTCGAGGGCGTGACGGGCCCGGTCAACCTCGACGGTGTTGCCCGAGGCGTGCCGTTGGAGCCCCGGGCGCTGCGGCACCCGGTTCACATACGGCGCGTAGCCGACGACGTGGTCGACCTCGGCCAGCGCGGCGGCGGCCTCCGGCGTCAGCCAGTCGTCCGGTCCGGGGCCGAGGCCGATCACGAGGAGTTCGGCGGATTTCTCGGCGAGTGACGAGACGGCGGGGGCGGGCTTGGTGTCGCCAGGGACCACGATGAGCGAGAAGTACGGGACGGTCGCCGGGTTGACGTCGGCGACCGGCAGCAGCCGCTGCGCCTCCATCGACGCCCGCTCGACGTAGACCGCGCCGTCGAGGCGGCCGGCCTGCTCCAAGGCGTCGCGCACCCCGGGGAAACGACGGCCGAGCTTCATGATGATCGCGCCGTCGGTGTCGGCGAGGCGGCGCGCCAGCTCCGGCACGGGCAGCGTGCCGGGCAGCACCGTCAACACGTCGGTGTGCCGCACCAGCGGCGTGCCGCTCGCGGCCGTGGCGGCGGCGAAGGCGGGGATGCCGGGCACGATCTCGGTCGGGAAACGGTCCGCGAGACGGTCGTGCAGGTACATCGCCGAGCCGTAGAACAGCGGGTCGCCCTCGGCCAGCAGCACGACCTCGCGGCCCGCCTCCAGGTGGGCGACGGCCCGCCGCTCGCAGTCGTCGTAGAAGTCGCTCATCGCGCCGTCGTAGCCGCCCGGATGGTCGGTGCGGCCGGTGGTGACGGGGTACTCGAAGACCTCCTCGACCACGCCCTCCGGCATCAGGCCGGCCACGATGCGCCGCGCGTTCGACCGCTTGCCGACGCCCTGGTGATAGGCGACGACGTCGGCCGCGCCGATCAGCCGCGCGGCCTTGAGCGTCACCAGCTCGGGGTCGCCCGGTCCGACGCCGACGATGCGGAAGCCGCTCACTCCGCCTCCTGGGCCAGGGCGTTGAGCGCGGAGGCGGCCATCGCCGACCCGCCGCGCCGTCCGCGCACCGTCACGAAGGGGAGGTCGATCCCGGTCTCGGCGGCGAAGCCCTCCAACGCCTCTTTCGACTCCGCCGCGCCGATGAAGCCGACCGGCACGCCGACCACGGCCGCCGGTCGCGGTCCGCCGTCGGCGATCAGCTCGAGCAGGTGGAACAGCGCGGTCGGCGCGTTGCCGACGGCCACCACCGCGCCGTCGAGCCGGTCGCCCCACAGCGACACCGCCGCCGCCGAGCGGGTGGTGCCCCAGGTGCGCGCGAGGTCGGGCACGCGGGGGTCGCGCAGCAGGCAGACGACCTCGTTGTCGGCGGGCAGGCGAGTGCGGGTGACGCCGGAGGCGACCATGTGCGCGTCGGTCAGGATCGGCGCGCCCGCCTGCAACGCGCCCCGCGCGGCGGCGACGAGGCCGGGATGGACGACGAGGTCGGCGGCGAGGTCGGTCTGCCCCGTGCCGTGGATCATGCGGACCGCGACCTTCTCGGCGTCGGCCGGGATCGCCGACAGGTCGGCCTCGGCGCGGATCGTCGCGAAGGAGTCGACGTAGATCGCCGCGCCGCTGCCCTCGTAGGCGTAGCGGCGGG
Organism: Aeromicrobium sp.; assembly: GCF_047606445.1. Taxonomy (GTDB): domain Bacteria; phylum Actinomycetota; class Actinomycetes; order Propionibacteriales; family Nocardioidaceae; genus Aeromicrobium. Next base: position 54,100 of record NZ_JASGEK010000004.1, read on the forward strand.
GTGGGGGCGTCAGGGGCATGCGGGCTCCGCGTCTTCGGGCAGGTCGGGCAGGTCGGGCAGGATCAGGCTGCGCCAGGGGGTCACGACGACCTCCTCGTCAGCGCGGGCGAGCACCGTCGCCGCGAGGTCGGGCGTCAGGCGTCCGCCGGGGACCGCCAGGTGCTCGGCGCGGCGGCCGTCGTCCTGGCCGATCATGCCGTGCGGCAGCGGGAGCGCGGCGATGTGGGTGCGCAGGTCGCGGGCGTGGTGCGGCTGGGCGAGCGCCGACCCCTGGTCCGGTAGCTCATCCACGTGCCAGGCGGCGCTCTCCCCGGCGCCGCGGGCCAGCAGGAAGCGGTGGGCGAGCGCGACGAGCGCAGGGGCGAGCTCGTCCGCCGCGACCACCTCGCCCCAGTGGTGCGAGCCGATCCGCACTTGCGCGTGGGTCGCGTCGACGGCGACCGCGCCGAGGTCGAGGGAGCGGTCGATCAGGTCGCCGCGCCCGTCGTCCAGCACCACGAGGAAGCGGGCTGAGAGGGCGGCGAGACGGTCGTCGGCGCGCAGCAGGTCGTCGTAGGCGCGGGCGACGGGCCGCAGGTCGGCGCGGCCGCCGGAGCGTCCCGACAGCGGCGAGACCATGACGTTGCGGACCAGCTCGTGGGCGGGCGAGGGGAGCAGGCCGCTCGCGGCGACGGCGTCGACGAGACGGGGGTCGAGGCAGCCGTTCTCATGGGCGATGCCGCGCAGCTGCACGTTCGCTCGGGAGGTCAGCCAGAGGTCGCCGTCGGCGTGCTCGGCGCTGATCGCGAGGAGGCCGGCGAGCGTCCGCGTCGGCAGCGTCCCGCCGATCAGCCGCAGCCGGACCAGCGCCCCGTCGTCGGCGATCCACGGACGCAGCACGCCCGGACAGCGGTCGGCTCGATCACGGCTCACCCGCCCATTGTCCCGCAGACCGCTGCCGGGGACGCACGATGATGCCTTTGGGCACCGGGAACGACCCTAATCCATCATCCTGCGTCCCCCGGGGCACGGAGGATGATGGATCAAGGTAGCGATCACTACCGCAAACCATCATCCTGCGTCCCCCGGAGGCGCTACGGTGACGGGCGTGGGAGTGGACGAGCTGGGGCCGTTCTTCGCCGTCGAGGAGGTCGGCGGCGAGGGGTGGCGGACGCTGGACGAGCTCGTCCACGGGACCGGCCTCGCCGAGCGGGTCGATTTCACGCGGCGCGCCCTGGCCGAGCGGGCGCGGGTCGAGGTCGAGGAGCGGGTGGCCGCGTCGACCGCGTCGCTCGGGATCTTCGCCCGGCTGCTCTCGCCGGTGATCGGAGCCGCCCTGCTCGAGGTTCCCGCGCCGTCGGATCCGCGCTGGCAGGCTGGCGAGGCCGGACCCTTGCGCCTGGCCGCCACGACCCGGGCCGACCCCGAGGTCGTCGGACTGATCGACACGACCCTCGCCCCGCTCGTCGACCGGCTCGCCGCCGACCACGGCGTCTCGGCGACGATCGGCTGGGGCAACGCCGTCTCGGCCGTCCACGGGGCCTGCCGCATGGCCGCGCAGGCCGCCCCGACGCTGCGCCCGCGCGCCGCCGACCTCCTCGCCGACCTGCTGCGCCACCCGCGCCTCGCCGACACCGCCGACCTCGGCCCGCCCCTCGTCCGTCGGTCCTGCTGTCTCTACTACCGACTGCCCGGCGGCGGCTACTGCGGCGATTGCGTGCTCGCCCACCGCTGACCGCTACGCTGAGGCGACCCTTTGCGCGCGGTCGCCGGAACCCGGTGCGACTCCGGGGCGGTTCCGCCACTGTGACTCGCTCTCGACGCGAGCGAACAGCCAGACACGGCCCGTGCGCTCCCCTCTCACCTATTGGGGCGAGAACCCCGAGGAGGAACATGACCCGCATCGCGATTCTGTCCACATCCGACACCGACCTGCTCTCGGCGCGCGCCAGCGGCGCCGACTACGTCTGGGCCAACCCGACCCGCGTCGGCGAGGGCCGCCCGGGCGCCGTCGAGGTCGCGGCGGACGTCGATGTGGTGATCTATCGATTCCTCGGCTCCCCGGCGGAGCTGGGCGAGGACTTCGCGGCGATCCGCGACTCCGGCGTCCCGCTGATCGTGCTCGGCGGCGAGCTGACCCCGAGCGCGGAGCTGATGGAGCTGTCGACGGTCCCGGTCGGGATCGCGGCCGAGGCGCACCGCTACCTCGTCGAGGGCGGCCCCGCGAACCTCGCCCAGCTGCACGCCTTCTGCTCCGACACCGTGCTGCTGACCGGCGAGGGCTTCGAGCCGCCGACGACCGTGCCCGCCTGGGGCTGGCTCGACCGCCCCGAGGCCGTGACCGGCCTGCCGAAGGTCGGCGTGCTGTTCTACCGCGCCCACCACACCAGCGGCAACGAGGACTTCGCGCACGCCCTCGCCGACGCGATCGACGCCACCGGCGAGGCGGTCGGACGGCCGATCTTCTCCAGCTCGCTGCGCGCCGCGCCCGACGACCTCTACGCGGCGCTCGGCGAGCTCGACGCGCTCGTCGTCACGGTGCTCGCCGCCGGCGGCGCGACCCCCGCGTCGGCCTCGGCCGGCGGCGACGACGAGGCGTGGGACGTGGCCCGCATGGCCGCCCTCGACATCCCGATCCTGCAGGGCCTCTGCCTGACGTCGAGCCGCGAGGAGTGGCTCGCCAACGACGACGGCGTCACCCCGCTCGACTCGGCCAGCCAGATCGCCATCCCCGAGTTCGACGGCCGCATCATCACCGCGCCCTTCTCGTTCAAGGAGATCGACCCCGACGGCCTGCCCCGCTACGTGCCCGACGCCGAGCGCTGCGACCGGGTCGCGCGGATCGCCGTCCACCACGCCCGGCTGCGGCACACCCCGCCCGCAGAGCGCCGGGTCGCGCTCATGCTGTCGGCCTATCCGACCAAGCACAGCCGCGTCGGCAACGCCGTCGGCCTCGACACGCCCGTCTCAACCGTCCGTCTGCTGCGCCGCATGGCCGAGGCGGGCTACGACCTCGGCGGCGACAACGAGGTCACCCGCATCCTCGCGATGGACGACGACACCGAGGCCGGCAACGCGCTCATCCACACGCTCATCGACGCCGGCGGCCAGGACGAGGAGTGGCTGACCACCGCGCAGCTGACCGACTCGCATGTGCGGATCAGTCCCGAGCAGTACGCCGCCTGGACCGCCGACCTGCCCGAGGATCTGCGCGCCGAGATCGCCGAGGCGTGGGGCGCCGCGCCGGGCAAGCTGTTCGTCAACGACGCCGGGGAGATCGTGCTGGCCACGCTCCAGGCGGGCAACGTCGTGCTGCTGATCCAGCCGCCGCGGGGCTTCGGCGAGAACCCCGTCGCGATCTACCACGACCCCGACATGGCCCCGTCGCACCACTACCTCGCCGCCTACCGCTGGGTGCGCCACGGTTTCGGCGCGCACGCGGTGGTGCACCTCGGCAAGCACGGGTCGATGGAGTGGCTGCCGGGCAAGAACGCCGCGCTCAGCGCCGCCTGCGCCACCGACGCGGCCATCGCCGACCTGCCGCTGATCTACCCCTTCCTCGTCAACGACCCGGGCGAGGGCGCGCAGGCCAAGCGTCGCGCCCACGCGGTCATCGTGGACCATCTCATCCCGCCGATGGCACGCGCGGAGAGCTACGGCGACATCGCGCGGCTGGAGCAGCTGCTCGACGAGTACGGCAACATCGCCGCGATGGACCCGGCCAAGCTCCCGGCGATCCGCGGCGAGATCTGGACGCTCATGCAGGCCGCCGAGATGCACCGCGACCTCGGCCTGGACGACCGTCCCGACGACGAGGAGTTCGACGACTTCCTGCTGCACGTCGACGGCTGGCTGTGCGAGATCAAGGACGTCCAGATCCGCGACGGCCTGCACATCCTCGGCCAGGCGCCGGAGGGCGGGACGCGGGTCGACCTCGTGCTCGCGATCCTGCGCGCCGCCCAGGTGTGGAGCGGCCAGACCGGCGCCGTGCCGGGCCTGCGCGCCGCGCTCGGCCTCGTCGAGGACGCCCCGACGTCGCAGGTCGACGAGGTGGAGCGACAGGCCCGCGCGCTCGTGCAGGCGATGGACGACGCCGACTGGGACCCCGCCGCCGCCGACGGCCTGCACGACGACCCCGAGGTCGTGCGGGTGCTGCGCTTCGCGGCCACCGAGGTCGCGCCGCGCCTGGCGGGCACCGCCGACGAGCTCGACGCGGTCCTGCACGCGCTCGACGGCGGCTACATCCCGGCGGGCCCGTCCGGCTCCCCGCTGCGCGGCCTCGTCAACGTGCTGCCGACCGGCCGCAACTTCTACACCGTCGACCCGCGCGCGGTCCCGTCGCGGTTGGCCTACGACACCGGTCAGGCGATGGCCGAGTCGCTGCTGGCGCGCTATCTCGACGAGACCGGCGAGTACCCGGCGTCGGTCGGCCTGTCGGTGTGGGGCACCTCGGCCATGCGCACCAGCGGCGACGACGTCGCCGAGGTGCTGGCACTGCTCGGCGTGCGGCCGGTGTGGGACGAGGCGTCCCGCCGGGTGGCCGAGCTGGAGGTCGTGCCGCTGGCCGAGTTGGGTCGTCCGCGTGTCGACGTCACGGTGCGCATCTCCGGCTTCTTCCGCGACGCTTTCCCGCACGTCGTGACGATGCTCGACGACGCGGTCCGCATGGTGGCCGAGTTGGACGAGCCCGCCGATCAGAACTTCGTCCGGGCGCACGCCCAGGCCGACCTCGCCGAGCACGGCGACGAGCGTCGCGCCACCACCCGGATCTTCGGCTCCGCGCCGGGGTCGTACGGCGCGGGCATCCTGCAGGTGGTCGAGTCGGGCGCCTGGCGCGACGACGCCGACCTCGCCGAGGTCTACACGGCGTGGGGCGGCTTCGCCTACGGCCGGGGCCTCGACGGCGTGGCGGCGGCCGACGACATGCGCACGTCCTACCGGCGGATCAAGGTCGCGGCGAAGAACATCGACACCCGCGAGCACGACATCGCCGACTCCGACGACTACTTCCAGTACCACGGCGGCATGGTCGCCACGGTGCGCGCGCTGACCGGCGCCGACCCGAAGGCCTACGTCGGCGACTCGACCTCGCCCGACGCGGTGCGCACCCGCACGCTCCAGGAGGAGACGAACCGGGTGTTCCGCTCGCGGGTGGTCAACCCGCGCTGGATCGGGGCGATGCGCCGCCACGGCTACAAGGGCGCCTTCGAGCTGGCCGCGACGGTCGACTACCTGTACGGCTTCGACGCGACGGCGGGGGTCGTGCACGACTGGATGTACGAGTCGCTGGCCAAGGAGTACGTGCTCGACGCCGAGACGCAGGAGTTCTTGCGCGAGGCGAACCCGTGGGCGCTGCGCGGCATCGTCGAGCGGTTGGACGAGGCCGCCGAGCGGGGCCTGTGGGCCGAGCCCGACCCGGAGGTGGTCGAGGCGATGCGCCAGGTCTACCTGGAGATCGAGGGCGACTTGGAGGACCGTGGCTGAGCGGCGGCTGCGGCTGGTCGGGATCGGCTGCGGCGATCCCGACCATCTGACGGTCGAGGCGGTGACGGCGTTGCGCGAGGCGTCGTTCGTGCTGGTGACCGTCAAGCGCGAGGGCGACCCGTTGGCGGCCGCACGTCGCGCGATCATCGCCCGTCACGCCCCGGGGCTGCCGGTGGTCGAGGTGGTCGACCCCGAGCGCGACCGCTCGGCGGCCTCCACGGCGACCACGTCGGGTTACGAGCACGTCGTCACCGACTGGCACGACGCCCGCGCCGCCGCCTGGGAGTCCGCCCTCCTCGCGTCCTTCAGCTCACCTCCCTCACCAGATTTGCTGACTTATCCACCGAATCCCTCGGCGGAAATGGTGGATAAGGCAGCAAATCTGGGAAGAGGGGCGACCACAGGGGTGCAGTTGGTGTGGGGGGACCCGGCCTTCTACGACTCGACGATCCGGGTGGTCGAGCGGGTGCTGGCACGCGGGCGGCTCGACTTCGACTGGGACGTGCTGCCGGGGATCTCGGCGCTGCAGCTGCTCGCCGCGCGGCACCGGATCGTGCTGCACGAGGTGGGTCGGCCGATCACCGTCACCACCGCCCGACGTCTGCGCGAGGCGGTCGACGCGGGGGCCGACAACCTGCTCGTCATGCTCACCGGACGCCTCGACCTCGCCGGGCTCGACGACTGGACGATCTGGTGGGGCGCGAACCTCGGAGCCGACTCCGAACGCCTGGTCGCCGGACGCGTCGCCGACGCCTTGCCGCGGATCGAACAGGCCCGCGCGGAGGCGAAGACCGCCGCCGGCTGGGTGATGGACGCCTACCTGCTGCGCCGCTGACCGTCCGACGCGAGACGGACCCTTGCGGCGCGGCGTGACCCCTGCCACACTCGGGCTGCCATGAGCCTTCCTCCCCGCCCCCTCGTCGCCCGACGCCTCGCCAGCGCGCCCGAACAGCTCGCCGCCGAGTACGACGTGGTCGTCGTGGGGTCGGGCTACGGCGGGTCGGTGATGGCGGCGCGGCTCGGCGCGGCGAACGCGGCGGCGGGCGGACGCCTGCGGATCGCGCTGCTGGAACAGGGCGCCGAGCATCCGACGGGGACTTTCCCGGAGAACGAGTCCGGCGCGGCGCGGCAGCTGCGCTCGGCCCGCAATAAGCTCGGCCTGATCGAGCTGAACCGCTTCAAGACCATCGACGTGCTGCACGCCAACGGCCTCGGCGGCACCTCGCTCATCAACTTCAACGTCGCGATCACGCCCGACCGCGAGGTCTTCCAGGCCTCCTGGCCGACCGCCTTCCGCACGCTCGTCGGCACCGCGCCCGACGGACTCGGCCCGCTGGAGGACTACTACGCGCGCGCCCGGGCGATGCTCGGCGCGATCCCCTACGCGCGGGACGCCGACCTGCGCCGCGTGTCGGTGTTCGGCGCCATCGCCGAGGCGGCGGGCGCGACCGCCGAGCCGTTGTCGATCACCGTGAGCGCCGAGGACCGTGTCACGAAGTACGGCGTCGAGCGGCGTGCCTGCCCCGACCACGGCGGCGACGGCACCGGCGACAACAGCGGGTCGAAGAACTCGCTCATGACCAACTACCTGCCGATGGCCGCGCACCACGGCGTCGGCCTGTTCCCGCAGGTCGCCGTCGACCGGGTCGAGCCGACCGGCGACGGACGCTGGCGGCTGCACGGCGTGCGACGCTCCGCCGACCGCAAGGCCCCCGAGGAGCCGGTCGAGGTGGTGGCCCGCCGAGTCGTGCTGTCAGCCGGGACGATGGGCAGCAACGGCATCCTGCTGCGCTCGCGGGAGGCCGGACTGCGCCTGTCGCGGCGGCTCGGGAAGAACTTCAGCGGCAACGGCGACAACTTCGCCATCGCCTACAACACCGACCTGCGCACCGACACGCAGGCGTGGGCCACCACCGACGGCCCGCCGCGCTCCGACCTCGCCTGCGGTCCGAGCATCACCTCGGTCATGCGCTTCGGCGCGGGCCAGGGCGACCTGCGCAAACGCTTCACCGTCGAGGACTTGTCGATCCCGCGCGCGCTGCAGGACTCCGCCCGGCTCGGCCTGATGGGCCTGGCGGCGACCAGCTATCGCGACTTCCGGTCGGCGAAGGTCGCCCGTTGGCGCAAGGACGTCAAGTTCAACTCAGGCGGCGCGATGAACCACTCGCTCGGCTTCCTCATCATGGTCCACGACAACTCCGACGGCGAGCTGACGCTCGGCCGCGACCGCGAGGTGAAGGTCGTGTGGCCCGGCGCGACCACCGAGCGGGTCTACCACGACGTCGACGAGGTGCTGCGGCCCGCGGTCGAGGCCGTCGGCGGCACCTACATCAAGAATCCGCGCTGGGACAAACTGCTGCTCGGACGCCATCTGCTCACCGCGCATCCGCTGGGCGGCTGCGCGACGGCCGACGACGTGGACGGCGGGGTGGTGGACCACGCGGGCCGCGTCTTCGATCCCGACGGCGGCGTGCACGACGGGCTCTACGTCTGCGACGGGTCGGTGATCCCGCGCGCCATCGGCGTCAACCCGTTCCTGACGATCTCGATGTTCGCCGAGCGCGCCGCCGACCTGCTCCGCGAGGAGCTGGGCCTACCGCCCTTCGACCCCGCCACCGAGACCGACGACCGGCCTTACGGGCGGGGGACGCCGGTCGGGTTCGGATAGCTGACCGCGCCGGACTCCTCGACGAGCCGGGCCAGCGGCAGCAACTCGTGCGCGAGCGCGTAGGCGCGGGCGGTGGCCTCCTGGTCGAGGCCGGCGCCGCAGGAGCGGTCGGTCGCCTCCTCCAGGCGCTCGCGGGCGGCCCGTCCGGTGTCGGTGACCGTGGTCCCCTCGACCCAGCCGAACTGCTGGAGCCGTCCGAAGGCCGCGATCCACTCGTCCTCGGTCCAGCCGCGCACCTCGCGCTGACGGGCGTCGACCAGGCCGGCCGCGACGGCCAGCGCGTTCGCCGACACCCCGCTCAGCCCGGCGGCGGTCAGCACCGCCACATGGGAGTCGCCCCGATACTCGCGCAGCACGGTCGCCGCGTGCCACAGCTTCCCGAGAGCGTCGTCGGGCACGGGCAGGGCGCGGTGGGCGGCGGCCAGCGGACGTCCGGCGACGTCGATCCGCGACGCGAGCGTCGACAGCGCGTCGGCCGCTCGGGTCACGTCCCGTTCGCCGAAGGCGGCGGCGAGCCGGTCGCGGGCCAGGTCGAGCCGGACCGCGAGCACATCGTCCCGGGAGGCGAGCGACCAGGCGTCCGGCAGTGCCCGTCCGATCAGACGCGGCGCGAAGCCGTGGAACAGCGCCGTCACCAGCTCCGGCCCGGGCGTCCCGAGCGCCGCCGACCGGGACGCCGCGTACCCCATCCAGAAGCCTTTGAGGCCGACCGCCTCGTACCGCTCCTTGGCGTCGGGCGCGAAGTAGACGACGTCGTGGATCGCCTCGACGCTCCGCCAGAATTCTCGTATGGTCACCGCTCGAAGGTACCCGCCGCGCCGAACGACGCCTTGCGCACCGACCGGCGCAAGGTCGTGAGGATCGCCAGGCCAGATCCACCGTTAATCTGACAGACCCCCTAGCTGTCGGACATCCGCGCCGCCTACCTGCGCGTGCCCGACGACGTCCGCGGCATCATCAACCGCACCGTCTTCGAGCGCGTCTACCTCAACGAGTTCGGCGAGGCCAACGACAGCGACCTCCGACCA
>NZ_JASGEK010000005.1:0-18074 GCF_047606445.1 Aeromicrobium sp.
CCGGGAAAGGGCAGGAACACAAGGAAAATCACCCTCCAAAGACCCAAACTCGACCCCACAACCCTGACCGGACAGCCCGGCCAGCCGACACCGCCCCAGACCTACGAGTTGATCAGCGGTTCCCTAACGCTCGTCGCCTTCGCCACCGTCAGGCCCGACCATCACATGCTGCTGCCCACACGCCTCGCATCGCACCTGTTCGTCGGCCAGACCGACGACAGGCGAAAAACAACTTCCACACCGGTTGGTCACGGTGTCGAGTGCTCTCACGGTGTCGGCCACCTCGCGGTCACCCGCCTCACGCACCGCCGCCACAGCGGCGCCGTCGGCGCGGGCCGCGGCGCGGGCGGCCGCCAACTGCGCCGGATCCACAAGCGGCAGGATCGGCCGGAAGAACGAGGCCGTCAGCAGCAGGCCCGCCACGACCGGCAGCGCGTACAAGGGGACCCATAGCGCCAGCCAGTCGCTGCCGCGTCCGGCGTCGCGCAGGACCGTCACCCCCAACACACCGATCCCGACGGTGGCGATCACCGTGGCCCACAACGCCACCAGACGACTACCCATGAGACACCTTCCAAGCTCGGTGGAGCATCACCCGACAGGCCTCGCACTTCGCGCTCCGGCTCAGGTCCAACACGTTCAGGCAGGCGCAGTTCTGACAGAGCACTTCCTCAGCGGCTTCGGTCACGCCGGTGCGACGGAAGACGTCATGCACCTGCTCGACCTTCTCCGCCGCCGCGGCGGCCAACCGCTGGCTGCTCTCCCGATAGACCACGACACAGGCGTGCGCCACCACGCCGAGCGGGACCGACAGCATCAGGACGCCCAACACGGTGGTGACCAGCTTGACCGTCGCTTCGTCGGACTCCTGCCCCGTCGCCATCATCATGATCGCGGCGAACAGACCCGGGGTTCCGATGGTGAGCGCCCGGTAGTACACCGCGTCCCGACTGAGATACCACCCGAAGAACACGAACCCGAAGGCCCGCGCCGCCGTCGCCAGGCTCACCCGGCCGATCAGACCCACCACCGCCCACGTCGGCAGGAGGAAACACGCCGTGCCCCCGATGACGTTCAGCGTCACGGCGATCCAACTGAAACCGTCGTCACCACGACTGCTGTCAATCCCGGAGATGACGGCGGCCGGGATGACGAGGAGCATCATCACCACCACGGAGACGAACGTCGCGTAGGCGAGACGTCCGATGACTGACGCGATCCGACCGAACTCACGCACCGGACGGCCCTGCCGCCCCGAGCCCCGCCCGATAAGAGTCGTCGGAGGCCGCGACCTGCTCCAGCGCCAGTGCGGTGGACCGCACCCGCAGCCGCCGCCCGGCGTTCACGAACGCGGCGACCGCCAAGGTCGTCACCAACACCGAGTACAACAGCGGCAGGCCCGCCCCGGGCAGCCCCACCGTGTGGCCGACGACATCGGCGTAGTTCTCGCTCCAGCTCGGCAGATCCGTCCCGTTGTTCTCCCGCCTGAGCCGGGCGTCGGCGAACGCGACCTCGGGCAGCCAGGCGAACAGGAAGAATCCCGCGCTGAAGAGCACGTTGAGGGAGACGACGACGCTGGCCACCACCAACGACACCACTCGCGTGACATGGTCCATCAGAAGCTCCCCGTCCGGCGCTCCCACGGATCGCCGTCGGCGTGCGCCACCTGATCGCCGGCGAGCTGGTCCTCATGCCGGCTCACCGACAGGGCCACGACAGCCACCAGCGCGGCGGCCACCAGCTCCGCCACGATGAGCGGAGTCATCGGCACGACCGTATGGAGCACGAGCAGCGCCAACGTCACGAGCAGGTAGACCGCTCCGGCGACCTTCGCCGGGAGCCGCACGAGGAAGTCCTCACCTCGGCCAAGGGCGTCCGGCGGCAGCAGCGAGGGGGCGACCAACGCGACCTCGGCGACGACGACCGCCAGCAGCGCGACCCAGAGGCGTGGCTCGTCGAGGTCGGCCAACAGGGTCGTGAGCAGCACCGTGACGCCGACGAGGATGAGGCCGATGACAGCCATCTGCGGGTTCCGCATCGCTCAGACCTCCTGCGCCTGGCCGCACGACGAGCAGAACTTGGCGACCGTCGGCAGCCTCGTCCCACAGCCGATGCAGAACTTCACATCTCCTGCCGGAGGCGCCGCGGGCGTCTGTCCCGTCGGCGGCGACTGCGGCTGCTGCGGCCCGGCCTCGCCCATCGCCTGGTCGAGCATGCCGCACGACCGCACGACCGGCGCCCAGGCCCATCGTCAGCCCCATGCCGAGGTTCATCGCCTCACTGCCGGAGCCCTCGTTCGCGGCGGCTTTGTCGAGCACGTCGAACTGGCGCTCCTCCTGGTAGGTGTAGCCCTCCAGTTGACGCTTGGTGGCCGCGGCCCGCGCCCCGAGCACGGTCGCCGCGCTGTCGGCGTCGGCGCCGATCACCGTCGCCTGGCCCTGCGCCTGAGCGTCGACGATCGTGCCCTGGGCCTGCAGCTGCTTCTCCTCGACGACAGTGCGCCCCTCGAACAGGCGCGAACGCCGTTCCACGACCTGCTGATAAGCCTCCTCCGACTCGTCGTACACGATGTGCTGGACCTGGAAGTCGTCGATCTCGACGCCGTACTTCGTCCGTGTCGTGCTGTCGGCGATGAAAGAACGCAAGCCCTCGCTGATGGCCGGGGCCGCCACCGTGGTGTCGAGGATGTCCACCTCCTGCCCGGCCAACGCCTGAGCGATATGTTGATTGACCGTGGCGAGCGTGGCCTGACGCACCAGGTTTTGCACGTCTTCACGAGTGATCGCCTCGCGCTGCCCCATCAGTCTCTCCACCAACAGATGCGAGTCCACCACTCGCGCCGTGAACTCGCCGTTGACCCGCGCGGTCAGCCGCAGCCCGCTACTCGGGTCGACGACCTTGATCGGCGTGGGGGTGCCCCACTTGATGTTGGGGATGTCGAAGTTGAGGTTGACGAACCAGACCTGCGCCGAATGCGACGAGACGCCACCGCTGAACTGTTTGGAGACCGCTGTCAGGAACGGGACGTTACCGCCGTTGATCTTGTGCTTGCCCTCGCCCAGGGTCGCGGCCGGACGACCGTTGCTGACGAACAGCGCCTCCTGGTTGAACTGCACGATGACGGTCGTGCCGACCTTCAGATCACGGTTCGGGTGCCGCCAGGCGAACACCTCGGCCGACTCGGGACCCTCGTAACGGAGAACGTCGAACATCTTGAACGCCACGGTGACAGCACATCCTTGGGAAGCGACAGGGAGACGGCGTGAGACGCACCCTCGCCTCACCGTCGATGAGTCTGCCCCGGATCGACACCGCTCACCGGACTGTCTGGGCTTTTCCGAACAACCCCGAACACTCTCGAACAAGCCCGAACAGCCGCAACCCCTCGACAGTCGACGCGACGCCGGGCAGGACGGCCACACTGTCGCCATGGCGAATCAGCAATCCCCTCAGCGGCGCCCGCTGTTCCCCTCCGACCAACACCTCGACGCGGATCAGAAAGCCAGCCTCTCGCTCGCCTTCGGCGTGCTGAGTCTGCTGTGCTGTGTTCTCGGTGTGGTCTTCAGCGTCCCGGCGATCGTGCTCGCCCGCCAGGCGATCCGCGAGGGGGCCACCCACACCGGCGCGACCACCGCCATCGTCCTGGCCTGCCTGTCCTGGTTGTTCCCCCTCATCGCGCTGGGCATCGCGGTCTTCACCCCGTGAGACGTCGCTTGTGCAACAGCGAGCGTCACGCACGACAGGCTTTCCACAGCCGACCTTGTTAGCCTGACGATGTGAGATCACCCGGTCGAAAGCGCCCACAGAAACGCGCCGTCGCCCAGGACGTCTCCTCCGACGTTCTGGCGCGTTGTGCTGCCTGGGCTCGCTATGTCGGATCGCCTGAGCACAAAACGTTCCCTTCGTTCGCCGGACCGGCGCAAGCACGCTCCGACGCGACGAAGTGCCCCACGCATATCGACAACCAAGAGCATGTCACCTCGTGGCTGCGGGAGGCGATCCTCGCCGGAAACGTCAGCGCCGCCTTCGACGATGACTTCCCACGCTATGTCTGGGCTCATCCGGAGGACGGCGGCGCATGGTTCGAGGCCCGGCTCACCAATAAGAGCCTCGGAGAGTACAAGGGCTACCCGCTCGACCCCAGCGAACGACCGTCGGGAGCCGTGTAGATGCTCCGCTTCGAGTGGGAATGGCAGTCCGCTCCTGAGGTACGGACCCCTGAACTCCGAGCCACATGGTCGACGTTGCAGATCGACGTCGGCGATGTGACCGCAACCTTGGTCGAGGACCGCGACAGCCGCAGCGGGGTGCGTCGGCGTGTCAACGTCCCCACCTACCCCTTGGCCGAGTGGCTCGCGATGAACTGGTGGAGGATCACCTCTCCCCGTGCTGTCCGCCAGGACGGTTTCCGCCTCTCCGTGGCAGGCGATGGCCTGCCGTGGCCGGATCTCACCTTCGAGACCGGTCCCGGCTACGTCCGTGCCTTGCTCCACCCGACCAACCGCCGCCACGAGACCGTCCGTTTCCTCTCCACCGGCGATTTCCTCCTCGAACCGACAGCGATGTGGCGCGAGGTGCGCAACTTCATCGAGGCCACCCTTCAGCAGTTGGACGAATCCGGCGTCTCACGGACAGCTCTCCATGACGAGTGGGCCGCCATCGCCTCAGCCGACAGCGACGTCGCGGCCTTCTGCCGCACAGCGGCCGCTCTCGGTCACGACCCCTACGACCTCGACGAGTCGACCGAGGCATTGATCCTGGAGCTCGGATCTCATGGTTTCGACTCCGAACTCTTAGCCGATCTCGCGGCGAACAGCGACCTGAGCGAGCTGTCGGCGGTCGTTCCCTGGCTTCGCGAAGCACTGTCCGCAGCCCTGTCAACGGAGGTGCCGCCGCTGGCGCTGGACTCTCAGCCCCTCCCTTACGGAATATCGGAGCCTCCCTGGAAGCTCGGCTATCGACGCGCCCGGCAGGCACGTGAGGCATTGGGGCTCCCGCCCGACCAGCCGCTCGACGTCCACGCGCTCGTCGCCGTCGCCACCGTGAGCGCCCTTCCTCCTCATCGGGTCGTCGGGTTCGCTCAGTCTCATGACCAGGGGACTTCCGTGGTCCTTCCGAACCTAACGTCGACCACCACCGCGCGGTTCGCCGCAGCCCGCGCGCTCGGACGCCGTACCTTCGACCACACCCGCCACGGAACTCTCCTCACTCATCGCGATGACTACGCCTCCCGCGTCGAGCGCGCCTTCGCCGCCGAGTTCTTGGCCCCTGCCGCCGGGATCGAGACCATGGCCGACGACGAGATCGACAGCATCGCCCAGACCTTCGGCGTCGCCCCCCAGGTGATCGTTCACCAACTGGAGAATCAGCTCGGTCGCCCTCAGTTCTGAGACCTCGCATCCAACACCCCACTGTTCCCGAACAACCCCGAACAGTCAGGCGGCGTCGAAACGGAGAAGTCAGCGATGCCGCTGACTTAGCTTGTGGCGCATGGCTGCTTCCCTTGCTCTCACCCGACCATCTCCATTCCTCGCCGCCGGCGTCGCCGCATTGATGACGGCCGCCCTGGCGACCGCCTGCGGCAGCGACGACAGCGCGACTCCCACTGGCGAGCCGGTGGTGTTGGAGGCTATCGACTCCGCCGGCGACTCGCCCTTCACCGACAGCGTCGCCGGTGAGGTCGAACTGTCCGACGCCGCGCGCGAGGCGGTCGACGAACGCGACCTCGACGGCCAGGTCGGCGGCGACGCCGTCGGCCTGTACGGCGGGACCACCGACAACTCGGCCTGCGACCAGCAGGCGCTCGCCGACTTCCTCGCCGCCGACGACGCGAAGAACAAGGCCTGGGCCGACACCCTCGAACTGTCCGCCGAGAGCACCAGCGACTACATCGCCTCCCTCACCCCGGCGGTGCTCACCCGGGACACCGCCGTCGTCAACCACGGTTTCGAGAACGGTGAGGCCACCGCGTTCAACGCCGTCCTGCAAGCCGGCAGCGCCGTGCTCGTCGACGCCACCGGCGCTCCCGTCGTCCGGTGCGCCTGCGGCAACCCCCTCGCCACGCCCACCGACGACCTCGATCTGACCCACACCGACGGCTCCGCCTGGGACGGCTACGAGCCGAAGGCGGTCATCGGCGTGACTCCCGCGCCCGAGCCGGTCGAGGAACTCACCCTGCTCGACGCGACGAGCGGTGACGAGATCCGCGCGTGGGACCTCGCCGACCCGAGCAGCTGGACCATCGGCCCCGACCACTTCGGACCGGTCACCGCCGACTGGACCGCCGACCAGATCGTCGCGACCGGCGCGTTCCAGCGGCCCGACGACCCGATGTGCCGTGACTCGAACGTGTACTGGGAGTCGGCCGACGGGTCCAATGGAGTCCACATCGACCTCGATCACGAGACGAGGACCGTCTACCGCAGCCTCCTCTGGGAGGGGCACTCCCACATCGTCACCGACGAGGGCGTCACCACAGGTGACACCCTCGCCGAGGTGCGGCAGGCCTACGCCGATCAGACTCTCGTCATAGGCGAGCACGACGGGCGTCCGGGCGGTGTCGTCTTCGCGGTGCTCGGAGAGCGAGGATCGTTGGCCTTCGCCTTCGGCTCCGCCGAGGATCAGGCCCCACTCGAGCTCATCATCTGGATGCCCAGTCACCAGGTCAGTGAGGGCTTCATCGAAGGCGGCGGCTACGGCGGCCCCTGCTGACGGGACCCGCCGCCTCGGCGGTGGGCCCCGTCAGGCTCACTGCTGAGGCGGTCCGGCGACGTACCAGGCCTTGGCGACCTTGACCGACTCCGGATCGGGCAACGACGCTGCGTCGAAGCCGAGCTCACCGCGGTAGACGTACCAGCCGTCATCGCGACGTTCCAGCGGATCGTCCCCCTCGGCCAGGAACACACCCTGCATCTCATTGGTCGCACCACACTCCTGGGCGCATAGATACGGCCAGACACCGCCGGTGCTTTCCGAGCCCAAACCGCCATATCCGCTGCTCTGAAGCCAGCGCGAGCCGTCGGCCAACTCGATCCAGAAGGGAAGGACCGGACCGTCGGCGAGTCGATCCAGGTCGGCCTGCGGCGGAGGTTGGGGCACCGCGATCATGCGCAGTTCCTTTGTCTGCGGGTCACCCAGGCACAAGACCGTGTCAGTGCCGTCGGGGTTCAGCCAGCAGGCTGGCTCTTGAGCCCCCCGCGCCCAGGCGTAGTGGAAGACTCCTGGGGTCGTGGCGTACTCCGAAACACCCAGATACGAGAAACTCAACGAGTCTATTCCCTCTGACTCCGTGACGGTCCACCCCTCGGCGACCTCTCCGTCCTCATCGAAGGGGTAGACCACCTCCGTCGCCGGGCCGCCGATCAGCGTCTGGCGGTCCTCGCTGGTGACGGCGTCGATCAGCGTCAACTCATCGACCGGCTCGGCGGCAGGAGCGACGCCGACGACCGACTCCGGCTCGTAGCCCTTCCAGGTCGTCCCGGAGGTGTCCGAGAGGTTCAGGTCCTCGTCGGGCACGCCCAGCGGGTTGCCGCAAGCACAGCGCACGACCGGTGCCCCCGCGGAGTCCACCAACACCGCGCTCCCCGCCTGCAACACCGCCGGATACGGAACCGCCTTCCCGTCCTCATACCCGTGGTTGACCACCGCCGTGTCACGCGTCAGCAACACCGGCGCCAGCGACCCCACGAAGGCCGACACCTCGTCGACGGTCACGTCGAGCGCGTCAGCCCACGCCTCGCTCTTGGCGTCGTCCTCGGTGAGGAAGTTCGCCAACTGCTCACGGTCGCACGACGAGTTGTCGTTCGTGCCGCCGTACAGGCCCGGCGTCGCGCCGTCGACACGACCACCAGCCGACGACTCCTCGTCGATCCGCTCCAACGCGTCCTCGGAGAACTCCACCTCGCCGGCGACGCTCTCGGTCCACGGAGATTCCCCCGCCGCGTCGACCGCCTCCAACACCACCGACTCGGCCGAAGGCGAGTCGTCCGACTGCGACCACCACCAGTAGCCGGCGCCGGCGGCAGCGCCGAGCACGAGCAGCAGCACGAGCCCGCCGACCAGCCAGGCGCCTTTCTTCCTCCGCGCCGGAGGAGGTGGCGGAACGGGAACGGGAGCGACAGAATCCATGAGCCGATCATCGCGACATCCGCCGTCGCTGTCCGCTCGAATGAGGCGATCCCGCCGAACCCGAACAACTCCGAACGCCTGCGGCCCGGGGTCTGCCGCTCATGAGCCGCCCACGGCGCGCAGCCCCGCCTCGCGGCTGCCGAAGCGGGCGAGGGCGGCGAGGGCGAGGGTTTCGGGGGCGCGGCGGGCGATCGTGCCGGCCAGTTGGCCGCGTGGGCTGTGCAGCGTCTTGCCGGCGGCGCGGGAGGAGCGCTGCGCGGCGGTGGCCCGGCGACGCCTCCGCCGCTCGAACTCCGCGAAGGTGCGTCGTCCGGGACCGTGCTCGGCCCACAAACCCGCCAACACCACGGCGTCCTCTAACGCCAGGCAACCGCCCTGGCCGAGGCCCGGCTGCATGGCGTGCGCGGCGTCGCCGAGGACCACATGGCGGTCGTCGTGCCAGCGCGCGGGCTGGTCGCGGTCGACCATCTCGTGCCGCAGCACCTGGTCGGTCGGGGTCGCCACGATCAACTCCGGCAGCGGCTCAGGCCAATCGGCCGGGTCGAGCTCGCCGCCGTCGGCCCGCGTCGCGAACCAATAGGTGCGACCGCCGCGCATCGGGGCCGCGCCCGCCTCGGCGCAGTCGCCCCACACGACGCCCGCCGTCGTCGGATCGACGGCGACCGGCGCGACCCCGCGCCACGCGACATAGCCCGCCGGGCACTCGCCCAGACGCGGGTCGAGATGACGGGCCACGACGGACCGGAAGCCGTCCGCCCCGACCACGAAGTCGGCGTCGACCTCGGCCACATCGCCGAGCGGCGCGCCGAGCCGCACCGGACCCGCAGCGCGGGCGAGCAACGCCTGCAACTCGCCCCGGTCGACCACGCGCGCGGGCTCGCCGAGCGCCCGCATCGTGGCGATGGGGTCGAGACGACGCACCAACGACCCGTCGCCGCGCCGGATCACCCCCGACGCGGCCGGCTCGCCGAGATCGCGCACCGCCTCGCCGAGTCCGAGCGTGTCGAGCGCGACCAGCGCGTTCGGCCAGATCGTCAGGCCCGCGCCGCCGCCGAGCTCGGCCCGCTCCTCGCGCACCTCGACCTCGACCCCGGACTGTCGCGCCGCCGCAGCGAACGCCAGACCAGCCAGTCCGGCTCCGATGACGACCGTCTCACTCACACCGCCACGCTACGCCCCGAAGCCCCCACGCTCGTTATCCACAAGCGCCTGACACGTCCTCGTCACACTGTCCACAGGCGCTGACGTCGCCCTCGACTCCGCCTCTGCTGAACGGTTTGCTGGTCATCAGCCACTCATCGATCTCAGAATGGAGCCATGAGCATCGTGGACACCCTCAACGCCCAGCCGTGGATCGCCGTCGGCGGTATGACGCTCGCTTTCATCATCGCCCTCGTCGGCGCCACCGCCTACCTCCACCGCACCATCGTCAAAGCCTCCATCGAAGTCCGCGTCGAAGCGAAAGCCGACAATGCGAAGGCGCGTGAGGAAGCCCGGGCCGACAACCAGAAAGCGCGAGAGGAAGCGCGTGCCGACAACGCCAAGGCCCGCGAGGAAGCGCGCGCCGACAACCAGAAGGCCCGCGAGGAGGCGAAAGCCGACAACGCGAGGGCCCGCGAGGAGGCCCGGGCCGACAACCAGAAGGCTCGGGAGGAAACCCAAGCCTCCATCGCCGACCTCGGCCGTCGTGTCGACGGGATCTACCAGATCCTCATCGAGCAGGCGAACGAGCGATCCCGCCGCTCCGCGAGCTGACGTGCCGCCCGCGTAGGCTCGGGCCGCACCCCCGAGCAGGAGCCTTCATGACCCAGCAGTTGACCCCCGAGGAACGCGCACGACAACTCGCCGCCCTCGACCGTGTGCGGCGACGCGTTCTGTCGATCGCCTTCTTCACCGTCGCCATCCACGGCGTGATCGGTCTCGTCGTCGTCTCGGAGATCGTGCACGGCGAGGGTCGTGGCGGCGACGCGGTCGTCTTGCTGTTCATGTCGGGCGTCGTCGCGGTCATCATGGTGACCGTCATGCTCGTCATCTTGAAGCGACCGCTGCTCCCCCCGATCTGGCAGTTCGTCGGCCTCATCCCCACCATCGCCGGCATCGTCTGGATCTACGGCTGACCGACTGGGTCACAAGGCCACCGTCTCCTCATGATCATCGTCAACGCCTCGTGGAGGGCTGTCTGGGAGGGCCGAGAGCGCCGTCGCACCGTCGTGGCGGCGGGCCTTCTCGCCGCCGGCGGCTCGGTCGCCTATCCGCTCCGTCTCTGGGGGCCGAACGCGCCGCTGATCGCGGCGATCTCGCTGGTGATCGCGCTCGTCGTCGTCAGCGTCCCGCTCGCGCTGACCGTGGTCCGCAAACAGATCGTGCTCGCACCGGGACGCCTGACCGTGCGGGGCGTATTCAGGTCACGGACCATGATGCTGACGCCCCACGTCGCCTCCGCCTGGCTCATCGCTCACGTCGGCGGCGACTTCGGGGAAGACCGCTTCCAGGGGCAGCGGACCCTCGCGCTCCTGGACCTTCGCACCGGCCGACGGCTGCGGCTGTCCTGGTTCGCCCTGCCCCCAGCCGAGCTGCCTGGCTTCGCCGACCAGCTGGCTCGTGAACTGCGCCGCAGCCATCACCCGACCTTCGACGCGCGACCGTCGCATCTACCGCGTGAACTGCTGCCGATGCTCTGGTTCCACGAGCGTCACACGGCGCTCGTCATCGCGCTGGGCGTGACCGCCCTGATGGTCCTCCCTTTCGTCGCCGTCGTGATCGCCGCCCTCGTCATGGCGTGAGCCGCTCGCTCGCCAGTAGTGCGAGCCGCTCCTCCAGCAACACCGCCAGCCGATCTGACACCGCCGTCTCGCCCAGGACCGACCGACAGTCGTCGACGAACTCCTCGATCACCGCCTCAGCCCTATCGACCGGCATACCCCACGTCACTGCCTCGGCGAGAATGTCAGAGCGCCGCACTGCGGACAACCTCGTGACTCCTCCGATGGACATCGCCGCCCGGTCGGGCAGCCGCGGCCACAAGATCGTCGGAACCGTGTCGTACAACGGCGCCAGTTCGACGTGGCCCGGCGTCCGGTGCAGCAACGCCAGGTTCTTCCCGTGAGCGTCACCGTTGCCGATGACATAGGTGAAGACCACCGTCCGCAACAACTGGCGCAGTTCCCTCGCCGGATCGATCGCGTGCAGTCGGAGCAGCCGAGCGGCGTCCGCGAAGCCCGGACCGCCGTACTGCTCGTACTTGCCTCGACCTCGCGCCTTGTCGATGTCCGCCCCGACGGCCTGGCACAGATCCTCTTGGTGCATCCGCCCGTTGTCAGCAGTCCGGTCGAAGCGTGAGACCACCAGGCAGTCGACGCCGCCCATCTCATGAACCTCGGTCTCGACGGTCGTCAATCCGAGCCTGCGCGCGAGCCGCAACGCGTCCGCCTCAGCCGACACGAGCCCGGCGAAGCGACGGTCCTCCACTTTGAGGATGTGCGACGACGGGTACCCGCCGACCGGTCGCGCCCACCCTGTCGGCGTTCGCACCAAGAGCAGCTTGTTCTGCAACCCGGGCAGCGACAACTCGCTGTCGTCGTGGAGAGCCAGCGGCCGCTCGTCGAGATCGGCGACCTCCTCCGCCAGCCCGTCGTCGGAATAGTGCTCGACGCCTCCCGGCACACGCTCGCCGACGTCCGTCCCGATCACGCAGGCCCCCGCCACATCGCGGCCGAATCGCGACAGGAGCCCGAACGTGTCGTACGTCGGCACGCCCGCCAGCGCCGCGGCCGCCGCCAGCGCCGCCCCTTCGGGCAGGAGGCCTCGGAAGAACCGGCCCGCCTCGGTGGCGGGCCGCCGCGACAACGGCAGCGAGCACGACAGCACAGGAGCGTTCAGCTCATAGGCGGCCAGCGCCTCCGGCGTGTACCGGCACGTCACCTGGCCTGGTCCCGACGATGTCAACTCGGCGACCACCGTCCCATGAAGCACCGCTGACAACGGCGGTCGTCGCCTAGCCATGAGGAGCCTCGTCGTCGAACTCGACGACGATCGTCGCGTCGAGGTGGCGCAGGAGTCGCACCGTGAGGTCCAGCAACTTCGTCGTCGCTCCGCGCTCCAAACGCGCCAGTCGCGTGCGGTCGGCACCTGTCTCGCCCGCCAGCGCCTCCTGGGTCAGACCTCGCGACCACCGCACCTCGCCGATCGCGCGCGTCAGATCGGCGCCCTCGCGCACCACCCACCGTCGCCTCATCCGCCACCTCCACGTTGTGCGGAAAACAGCACATACATGAGTTTACGCGAGATGTGCGGAAAACAACACAGTCACAGGGACTCGTCCCAGAAAAGCGCCGAGGCCGGCTCCCGTCATGCGGCGGGGATTCCGGCCTCCACTTCCCAGTCCCCAGCGGGGCGGGCGATGCCCTCACCTTAACAGCCGATCCTGCCATCATCAAGATATCCACAGACAAGCGATCGAACTGGTAGCCACATCAGTGACGACCACCTACCGTGACGCCATGGACGAAGCCTTGTGCGCGTGGATCGACGAGTCAGTGGAGGTCAGCGCCACCCGACTCGGCTTCTACGTGCTCGCGGCCACCGTCTGCGCTCGCGACACAGTCGCACCAGCCCAAGCGACGCTGCACGAACTCTTGCCAAGGAATCGTCAACGACTCCACTGGCACGCCGAGGACAACTCCACTCGCATCCAGATCTGCCGCAACATCGCCGCGTTAGCGGTCGTCCACGTGGTGGTCATCACCGACGCGAAGCCCCATCAACAAGAACGATCCCGGCGTAAATGCCTTGAACGTCTGCTGTTCGAGTTAGACCAGCTCGGTGTGGCACAGGTCTGGATCGAATCACGTCAACGCGCACAAGATCGTAGCGATGTCAGAATGATCGACGCACTACGCAGCCGTCACGCGATCACACCGCGGATCCGCGTTGGCTTCTCCCGTCCACTCACCGAACCCATGCTATGGCTCCCCGACTCCATCGCGGGCATGACCACCGCCGACCTCCGCTCCGAATCCAATGACTGGACCGGCCGACTCGGCTCCTCGTACCAACTCGTCGACCTGCGAAGATCTTGACGACGAGAGTCAGCGGGCCTCGAGAGCCTGAGTGAGCAGGGCGACCAAGGTCTCCAGCTGGAGGTCGGCTGACGACACCTCCTCGTCGGAGCCGTCGAGCGCACGGGCGGCGAGGCCGGCCTTGCGGTCGATGAGCTCGACGATGCTGGTGTCGATGGTCTGCGCGGCGATGATGCGCCACGCGGTGACCGGCTCGTCCTGGCCGATGCGGTGCACGCGATCGATGGCCTGGGTCTGCTCGGCGTCGGTCCACGACAGTTCCGCGAGCACCAAGTTCGACGCGACCTGCAAGTTCAGGCCCACGCCCGCCGCCGTCAGCGAGCAGACGATGACCTTCACCTCGGGGTCGTTCACGAAGGCGTCGATGCCCTCCTGACGCGACGCCGCAGTCTGGTTGCCGCGCACCGTCGCGTACTTCAAACCGCGCTGCGCGAACACCTCCTGCGCGGTGTCCATGACGTCGATGTGCTTGGCGAAGAACACGACCTTGCCGGTCTGCCGCGCCAACTGCGCCGCGTAGTCGGCGGCCAGCGAGGCCTTCGCCTGACCGATCCGGCGCATCATCGTGAACACGTTCTCGGCGTCGTCGGCGGGCGTCTCGTCGCGCACCATGATCGCCACATGCTCGACCAACTGACGGTCGATGCCCTCGGGCTTCTCCCCGCGCGCGGCGATCGAGTGGTCGTAGCGCGACAGCAGACGGCGCACCAGCTCGCGCTCGGCGGCCTTGATCGACCGCGCGGCCTCGCCCTCCAGCTCGACGGGGATGTCGGCGACCCGGCGGTCGGGGATGTCGGAGGCGACGTCGATCTTGCGGCGACGCACGATGCCCAGGTCGATGACCGACTGACGCGCGGACGGATAGAAGCCGGGGTCGAGCGGCGTCAGGCCGGTCTCCTCCAGCGCCGCCATCAAGTGCGGGCCCGGCTGCTTCTCGTCGATCCACCCCAGGAACTCCCAGATCGCCCGGAAGTCCTCGATGTCGTTGATGAGCGGGGTGCCGGTGAGCGCGAGCATGAGCGGGCGGGCCACCCGCTCGCGCATCCGGTCGGCGATCTGCAGCACGTGCTGGGACCGCTGCGAGGACTTGTTCTTGATGAAGTGCGCCTCGTCGAGCACCATGCCCCGGAAGCCCAGATCGCCGAGCCAGCCGACGTGCCGGTCGAGCACCTCGTAGTTGACGATGACGATGTCGGCGAACCCGTCGATGTCGTCGCCGTCGCCGTGGATGACGGTGGCCGTGCGGCGCGGGGTCCAGATCTCGGCCTCGCGCGCCCAGTTCGCCTTGACGACGTTCGGCACGACCGCCAGCAGCGGATAGGCGTCGGCGGCGTGCGCGGCGAGCAGCGACTGCGCGGTCTTGCCCAGGCCCGGCTCGTCGGCGAGCAAGAAGGTGCGGTGTCCCTCGCGGGCCGCCTCGACGACCTCGGCCTGGTGGCGCATGAGCGGCGGGCCGCCGGGCGTCGTCAGACTCGTCGGCTCGGGCAGCTCCATGCAGGCCGGGCTGCCGGCGCTGGCCCGTTCGAAGGCCGACAACAGCGGGCCGATCAGCTCCCACGTCGAGAGGCGCTGGGTGGCCGGGGTCGGCGGCGGGGGCGCGGAGAAGTCCGGCGGCATGAACGGGTTGGCGAGCTGTCGCGCCACGACCGACCGCGGCAGCACGCGACGCTCGACCCGCGCCACCGCCTGCTCGTCGACCACCGGCTCCGGCTCGGGCGCCACCTCGACGCCCGCGGCCTGGCTCATCTCCCGCATGAGCATGCGCACCTCGTCGGACGGCACCGCGTCCTCGGCGAGCAGGTCGAACAGGTGCGGCTCGCGGGTGGCGGTCTTAGCGAGGATCGTGGCGACCCCGTCGAGCCGCTTCAACAGCTCCGCCCGGTTCCCCTCGGGGATCGCTGGGTCGTTCTTGACGCGCTGGCGCTCCTCGCGCACCAACAGCGCGATGGCTTGGTAGCGGGACCGGATCGACTGCCCGCGACCGCGCTGCACCGCCGACTCGACCTCGCGGACGCCGCGCGCGAGCACGGGCAGAATGCCTTGGTTGTCGATCTCACGTCGACGCTGGCCCCCGGCGGAACGCTGTCCGCCCGAGCGACCCTGACCTCGATTGGCCACGAACTCCTCCTCGGAGCATGCGTCACGGCCTCAGTCACGACGCATCGATCGGGTATAGGTCGGCGTCGCGTGAGGACCGGGCCTAGAAGCGGCTGATCCCCCGAGAACGCCGTGAACGAGCGCGAGACGCCAGACGGGTCGCGCTCCGCCCGCCAGTGTACGACATCGGCCGCCGCGCTCGTCTAGAGTGGACGCGGCCGACGTCGGGTCGGCCTGATCGCTGTGAGGATTCCGATGCGCCTTCGTCCTGCCCTGTCCCGCCTGGCCCTCACCGCCGCGACCGGCCTCCTGGTCGCCACCGCCGCCTGCGCCGCCCCCGAGGAGACGCCGGAGCCGACCGAGGACGTGGCGACCGGCATCGACCCCGCGCCCCTGTGCGGCGACCTCGACCTCGGCGCCGCCTTCGACGTGCTCGGCTCGGTCGCGGCCAGCAACCCGGGCAACTCCATCGGCGCCACCAACGGCAAGGGCTGCGAGTGGACGACCGGCGACGGCCACGTCGGGATCAAGGCCGTGGTGAAGACCGCCGAGCACCCCGCCGAGACCCCCGAGGACGTCCTCGCCTTCGCGCAGGCCGAGTGGCTGGACGCCAAGGGCAGCGTCGAGCCGTTCCCGGAGGCCGACTACCGTCCGGGCGAGCCGGCCGGTTGGTCGTACTCGATCTCGGCGCCGCATCCGCTGACGGTCGCCATCGGCCGGGTCACCTGGTCGACCTACGTCACGGCCGACGCCAGCCTGCGCTGCGAGTACTGGGGATTCGCCGACACCGCGGTCGCCGCCGCAGCCTGCGACGCCATCCGCACCGCCGTCACCGCCTGACCTCTCCAGTGCTCGTTGTCATGACTGAGAGCACCGCCAACGAGGAGACGCTCGCGGCCTACGAGCAGAGCGCCCGCAGTTACGCCGACGCCACCCAGGCTGGTCCCGGCGCGACCACGCGGGAGGCGATGCGGCGGCTGGTCGCGATCACCGCCGGGCAGGCGGTCGTGCTGGAGCTCGGCTCCGGGCCCGGCTGGGACGCCGACGCGCTGGAGGAACTCGGGCCGCGCGTCCGACGCACCGACGCGAGTCCGGCGTTCCAAGCGTTGCAGGCCGAGCGCGGTCTGGCCGTGGACCTCCTCGACGCCCTGACCGGCCCCTACACCGACGCCGACCATGCCTCGTACGACGCAGTGATGGCGCTGTGCGTGCTGCAGCACTTCGAACGCTCGGCGGTCGGCGGCGTACTGCGCGAGGTCGCGGCGGCGCTGCGACCCGGGGGAGCCTTCCTCGTCTCGATTCGCGAGGGCGACGGCGAGCGGTGGGAGGGGCGGGAGTCCGGCGGCCGCTATCTCACGACGTTCTGGACGAAGGACGCCTTCGAGGAGCGACTGTCCGCTGTCGGGCTGAGCACGTCGTGGTGGGCGCGGAGCCATGACGACGACCAGATCTGGCTCACCTTCCTCGCGACGAAGGGCGCCGCGTGATGACCGAGCGGATGATCGACGTCGGCGCGGTCGAGCTGTGCGTGGAGACCTTCGGCGATCCCCGCGACCCCGCTGTGCTGCTGATCCACGGCGCGCAAGCGTCGATGTTGTGGTGGGAGGAGGGGTTGTGCGAGGCCGTCGCGGCGGGCGGACGCTTCGTGATCCGCTACGACCAGCGCGACACCGGCCGCTCCACGGCTTGCCCGCCCGGACGGCCCGACTACGCGATGAGCGACCTCGCCGCCGACGCCGCGGGCGTGCTCGACGCGCTGGGGGTCGACCACGCGCACGTGGTCGGCCGGTCGATGGGCGGCGGGGCGGCGCTCTTCCTCGCCGTCGACCACCCCGAGCGGGTCGCCACGGTGACACTGGTGACGACGACCAGCGGCGCCGACGACCTGCCGCCGCCCGACCCGGAGTTCACCAGCCTTCCTCCGCTGCCCGACGACGCCGACCGCGCCGCGCTGATCGATCACGTCACGGCCTCGGTGGCCGCCCTCTCGGGACGCTCCCCGCATCTCGACGTCGAGGCCGTCCGCGCCCGCGCCACCCGCGACGTCGACCGGGCCCGCGACTCCCGGGCGTCACTCACCAACCATTGGATGATGACCTTCGACGCGCCACGAGGCGGCGGTTGGGGCGAGATCACCGTGCCGACGCTCGTGGTCGAGGGCGCCCTCGACCCGTGCTTCCCGCCGCCGCACGGCGCGTCGCTCGTCGCGGCGATCCCCGACGCCCGCCTGCTGACCTTCGACGACGTCGGCCACGATCTCCCACCGGCCGCCTGGCCCGCCTTCATCCCGGCCTTGCTCCGCCACACCGCACAGGCCTGACCGCACGACAAGGCCCCGAGCCTGAAGCTCGGGACCTTGTCCTGCGCGCCCGTGGGGATTCGAACCCCACGTCCCATTGGCCGTCATGCGCTCTCAGCGTGGTTCGCGTATCGCTGGCGTGCGGCCTCGCCTGTCGTGCCGATAGCCTCAGCGACCGCACGCCACGACAGGGACGCGGCGCGGGCTTCCTTCACCGCGTCGGCGAGCCCCTGCTCGGCTCGTGCGCGTCGCCACGCGGGGGACTTGACCACCCGGAACGCAGAAAACCCCCGGCCAGATGGCCGAGGGGGTTGAGCGCGCCCGTAGGGATTCGAACCCCAAACTTCTGCTTGGAAGGCAGCGCACTGCCACAAACGGCGCTCTGCTCACCCTGGTCGTCGACCACGGCGTCGCACCTGCGGTCGCGACGTCGCGTGATGGTCGGGAGTTTGCAGCATGAACACACGCACTGA
>NZ_JASGEK010000006.1:0-75132 GCF_047606445.1 Aeromicrobium sp.
ACCCCCATCACCATCCCCGGAACACCCACCCCCCTCACCATCACCCACGCCACCCCCACCCTCAGCCACCCACCAGGAGCGGCCAACTAGGCTCGACCCATGCAGCGGTGGGAGCGGGCGCAAGCCCTGGCCAAGGAGTCAGAGATCGACGCTCTTCTGGTGACGCCGGGGGCCGATCTGCGGTATCTGACCGGGTACGCGGCCAAGCCGTTGGAGCGGTTGACCTGCCTGGTCGTCCCGGCCGACGGCGCGCCCTTCCTCGTCGCGCCGAACCTGGAGGTCAGCGCGGCCGAGTCGGCGGGGGTCGACGTCGAGATCGTCGGCTGGAACGAGACCGACGACCCCTTCGCCCTGCTCGCCAGCCGCCTCGGCAGCCCCCGACGGATCGCCGTCGACGACCAGATGTGGGCCTCCCGGGTGCTCGCCCTGCGCGACGCCCTGCCCGCCACCGAGCAAACGCTCGCCGGACCCGTGCTCAGCCACCTGCGCGCCCGCAAGGACGCCGCCGAGATCGAAGCGCTCCGCGAGGCGTCCGCCGCCATCGACCGCGTGCACGCCCGCATGGCCGAATGGCTGCGCCCCGGCCGCACCGAACGCGAGGTCGGAGCCGACATCGCCCGCGCCATCCTCGACGAGGGCCACGAGCACGTCGACTTCGTCATCGTCGGCAGCGGTCCCAACGGAGCCTCCCCGCACCATGAGATCTCCGACCGCGTCATCGAGGTCGGCGACCCGGTCGTGGTCGACATCGGCGGCACCACCCCCGTCGGCTACTGCTCGGACTCCACCCGCAACTACCTCGCCGGGGGACAGGCGCCCGACGGCTACCTCGACGCCTACGCCGTCCTGCTGGTGGCCCAGGCCGTCCAGCGCGCCCACGCCCGCCCCGGCGTCACCGCCGAGTCCGTCGACCGAGTCGGCCGCACGATCCTCGCCGAGGCGGGCCTCGGCGACCTCTTCATCCACCGCACCGGCCACGGCATCGGCGTGGAGACCCACGAGGAGCCCTACATCGTCGAGGGCAACGACCTCGTCCTCGAACCGGGCATGGCCTTCTCCATCGAGCCCGGCTTCTACCTGCCCGGCCGTTACGGCGCACGCATCGAGGACATCGCGATCTGCACCGCCGACGGCCTCGAGGTGCTGAACTCGACCGAGCGCCAGCTCGTCGTGCTCGACTGACCAGTGCGGTTCGCTCCCGCGGCGCTGCTCGCCGCCAGCTCCGGCCTGATCGCCTCAGCCGCCTTCGATCCGCTCGACGTGCCCTACCTGATGGTCCTCAGCCTGGTCGTCCTGTTCGCCCTCTTCCGCCAGCTCGCCGACCTCCGCTGGTGGGAGGTCTTCGGCGTCGGCGCCGCCTGGGGCGTGGCCTTCTTCGGACCGCTGATCTGGTGGATGCGGGCCGTCAGCGAGGGCGCCTACGTCGGTCTGGTGATCGCCGAGGGCGTGTTCCTCGGCGTCATCGCGCTCGGTCTGCGCCTGGCCGCCGGGTTGCGCGCGTGGCCGCTCGCCCTGCCGGCGGTCTGGGTGCTGGGGGAGCAGTGGCGCGGCGCCTTCCCCTTCACCGGTTTCCCATGGGGCCGCCTCGTCCACACCTCGCTCGACACGCCGCTGGAGTCGTGGGTGCGGCTGATCGGCATGCCCGCGACCTCCTTCCTCATGGCCTGCCTCGCGACGGCGCTGCTGGTCGTCGCCGACGCGAGCGCGCGCCACCGGCTCCTCGCGGCCTCCGCCATCGTGGCGGCGGTGCTGCTCGGCGCGGTCCTGCCCACCGGCGTGGCCGGTCAACACGACACCGCCCGCTTCGCGGTGATCCAGGGCGACGTGCCCGGTGAGTTCCTCTCCTGGCCCCGCGGCGAGATCTTCAAACTCCACGCGGCCGAGACCCAACGCCTCGTCGACCGGATCGCCGGCGGCGACAGCCCCGTGCCCGACGTGGTGCTGTGGCCGGAGAACTCCTCCGACACCGACCCGACGCGCACGCCGAGCGAGAGCGAACGCCTCGACGAGCTGGTCGCCGACCTCGGCGCGCCGATCCTCGTCGGCGGCATGCTCCCAGGACCCGAGCTCGGCACCGTCTACAACGCCGGCGTCGTGTGGACCGAGGACGGGCCGGGGGAGTCCTACGTCAAACGCAAGCCCGTCCCGTACGGCGAGTACGTGCCCTTCCGCGACGTCGCCGGCTCCTTCGTGCCGCGCGTCGACCGCGACATCCCGCGCGACATGCTGCCCGGCGACGAGCCCGGCGGGCTCACCATCGGCGGCGTCCGGATCGGCGACACGATCTGTTACGACATCGCCTACGACAGCGTGGCCGCCGACGCGATCGGCGACGACGCCGAGGTGCTCGTCGTCCAGACCAGCAACGCCGCGTTCACCGGCACCGCACAGCCGGAACAGCAATGGGAGATCTCCCGGCTGCGCGCCGTCGAGACCGGACGCTGGGTGCTGGTGCCCTCCACGAACGGCATCTCCGGGGCCATCGACGCCGACGGACAGGTGGTCGAGCGCGCGCCGATGCGACGACCTGCGACGATAGGGGTCGAAGTGCCGCTGGCGGAAGGGAGAACCCCGGCGGCCCGAGTCGGGAGACCGCTCGGTTGGCTGGTGGTGGCGGCCGGACTGCTCGCCTGGTGCGCGGGCTTCGCCCGTCGTCACGGGGAGGGGATGGAATGAACGTCGTCATCGTCGTGCCGACCTATCAGGAGGCCGAGTCGCTGCCGCGCCTGCTCGACTCGCTCGCCGTGCACGTGCCACAGGCCGACGTGCTGGTCGTCGACGACAACTCGCCCGACGGCACCGGCGAGATCGCCGAGAAGATCGCCGCCGGCGACGACCGCGTCCACGTGCTGCGCCGACCCGGCAAACAGGGTCTCGGCGTCGCCTATCGCGCCGGGTTCGCCTGGGCGCTGGACCGCGACTACGAGGTGATCGTGGAGATGGACGCCGACGGCTCGCACCGTCCGCAAGACCTCCCGCATCTGCTGGAGAAGTCGCCCGAGGCCGACCTCGTCATCGGCTCGCGCTGGGTGCCCGGGGGAGCGGTGGAGAACTGGCCCTGGTACCGACGATGGATCTCACGGGCCGGCACCTGGTACGCCCAGCGCGCGCTGCTCATCTCGGTCAACGACGCCACGGCGGGCTTTCGCGCCTTCCGCCGCACCACCCTCGAACGTCTGCCGCTGGCCGACGTCTCCTCGCAGGGCTACTGCTTCCAGATCGACATGACGCGCCGGGTGCTCGGCGCGGGCATGAGCGTGGCCGAGGTGCCGATCACCTTCGTCGAGCGGGCTGCGGGACGTTCCAAGATGAGCGGCGCGATCGTCCGCGAGGCCCTCTGGAAGGTGACCGGCTGGGGCATGGCACAGCGCCTCACGCGGCTGCGTGAGGCGCTGTCTCGGAAGGGTTAGCTGGTCTTGGCGGCCGCGCGGCGACGGTTGCGGCGGTGCAGGTGCGGCGGGCCGATCTCACCGGCGCGCAGCATCTCCAGACGCTCGGTCAGGATCTCCTCGAGCTCCTCGGTCGAACGACGCTCCAAGAGCATGTCCCAATGGGTGCGGACGGGCTTCTCGGCCTTGGCCTCCGGCTCGGCGCCGTCGACCAGACGGCCCATGACGCCGGTCTTGGGGTCTTCCCATTCCAACGGGACCTCGGCCTCCTCGGCCATCGTCACCGTGAAGGTGCTGCCGTTCGGCAGGACGTACTCGACCTCCTGCCGCGGCGCCATCTCGACGCCCCGCTCGTCCTCGAAGCTCTGGCCCCCCAGTCGGGCTCCACGCAAAGCTCTCTCAGCCATGTCGGCCCTCCTCTCCTGTCGTCTTCAGGCTCAACGTACGGCATGCGCGTGAGATTCCCCTGAGCGCTGCCCGTCTTCGACGGCGCCTATTCCGCCGCCCGGTCGGCGATCTGCGCCGGGACGCGCAACAGGAGGAACAGGCCGGCGGCCAGCACGATCATGATGCCGAGAATGCCCCACCGGTCGGAGCCGCCGAGGAAGACGAACAGGCCGAACAGCAACGGCGACAGGAAGGACGCCGCGCGGCCGGTCATCGCGTAGAAGCCGAAGTTCTGGCCTTCCATGCCGGGGCGGGTCAGCCGGACGAGGTAGGTGCGCGCGGCCGACTGGGCGGGTCCGACGAACAGGCACAGGATCAGTCCGAAGATCCAGAACATGCCCGAGCCGCTGACGAACAACAGCACCGCGCCCGCGCCGAGCATGCAGCCGAGCGAGACGACGATGACGATCCGCGGGCCGTAGCGGTCGTCGAAACGTCCGGCGATCAGCGCCCCGGCAGCCGCGAAGACGTTCGCCACGATGCCGAAGACGATGACGCTGTCGTCGGCGAAGTCGTAGGTGGTGACGGCGAGGATCGCGCCGAAGGCGAACACTCCCGCGAGCCCGTCGCGGAAGATCGCGCTGGCGAGGAGGAACTTGACCACGACGCGGTCCTCGGACCACATGCGCTTCAGGTCGGCGAACACGCCGCGGTAGGCGTCGAGGAGGCCGGTCTTGGGCGCGGGACTCGCGTCGGCGGGCAGCTCGGGCACGAGCAGGAACACCGGCGCCGCGAACACCGCGAACCAGAGCGCCGCCAGCACCGCGACGAGCCGGATGTTGAGCCCCTCGTCGGTGCTGAGGCCGAGCAGGCCGCCGTCGCCGGTGATGAGGCCGAAGAAGCAGACGAGCAGCAAGACGATGCCGCCGAGGTAGCCGAGCGCCCAGCCGAAGGCCGAGACCCGTCCGACGTTGGCGGGGGTGGACACCTGGCGCAGCATCGCGAAGTAGGGCACCTGCGCGAGTTCGAAGAGGATGTCGCCGAGCACCAACAGCAGCAGGCCGAGCCACAGGTAGGAGGCGTCGTCCTTGACGAAGAACATGAGCGCGGTGACCAGCACCACCGCGCCGGTCAGCGAAGCGAGGGAGCGTTTGCGGCGGCCGCCCGCGTCGGCCTGCCGTCCGGTGACGGGGGCGAGCGCCGCGATCACGAAGGCGCCGGCGGCGGTCGCCCAGGCGAGCCAACTGCTCGCCGAGATCGGGCCGTCGAGGTCGTCGCCGACGCCGTCGACGAGGTAGACCGAGAAGACGAAGGTGACGATGACCGCGTTGAACGCGGCCGAGCCCCAGTCCCATAGGCTCCACGCCATCATGCGCCTGCGGGTCGCGGCGGCGCCCGTGACGTCGGCGGTGTGGCTCATGGCGTCTCCCATTCCCCTCGCGCGATCAGGACGTCGCGCAGCAGGTCGGTGCGATCGGTGAAGATCCCGTCGACGCCGAGGTCGAGCAGCCGGGTCATCTCCGCCGGATCGTCGATGGTCCAGACCAGCACACCCGTGCCCGCGTGACGGGCGGCGTCGATGAAACGTCGGGTGACGATCGGGAGTCCGTTGTGCGACGCGGGCACGCTCAGCCATCGGTAGGCGGGGCGGCGCAGCCAGCGCGGTGTCACCAGCGCCCGCACGACCTCGACGCGCGAGGCGGAGGTCGCGACCCGGGGGAGACGGCGACGGATCCGTCGGACGCGTCGGTGCTCGAAACTGCCGAGACAGACCCGTTCGACGGCGTTCACCGCCTCGACCACCCGGCAGGTCTCCTCCACCGCGTCGTCGGCCTTCACGTCGATGCTGAACCACGCGTCGGGGTGGGAGTCGAGCAGCTCGTCGAGGCGGGGGAGGCGGGCGCGGCCGCCGAGCCGCAGCCCGTCGATCTCGGCGGCGGTCAGGTCGGCGACCTTCGCGGGCGTGCCGACGAGCCGGCTCAGGTCGGCGTCGTGGCAGGCGAAGGCGACGCCGTCGCGCGAGCAGTGGACGTCGGTCTCCAGACGCCGATAGCCGAGGGAGGCCGCGTGCGCGAACGCCTCCAAGGAGTTCTCGATGCCCACGTTGTCGCCCGTCAGGGCTCCCCCGCGGTGGGCAATGGCCAGCGTCACACCGCGAGGCTATCGGAGACCGGGGCTCAGATGTCGCGGAACGTCTCGATGCTCGCGCCGAGGGCGTTGAGGCGCTCGGCGAGGTCCTCGTAGCCGCGGTTGATCACGTAGACGTTGCGCAGCACCGACGTGCCCTTGGCGGCCAGCATGGCGAGCAGGATGACGACGGCGGGGCGCAGCGCGGGCGGGCAGACGATCTCGGTGCCGCTCCAGTGCGTGGGACCCTCCACCAGCACGCGGTGCGGGTCGAGCAGCGTGACCTTCGCGCCGAGCTTGTTCAACTCGGTCAGGTAGATCGCCCGGTTCTCGTAGACCCAGTCGTGCAGCGTCGTCTGCCCCGTCGCGGTGGCTGCGATGACCGAGAAGAAGGGCAGGTTGTCGATGTTGAGGCCGGGGAAGGGGAGGGGGTGGATCTTGTCGATGGGCGCCTTGAGAGGCGACGGGTGCGTGGTGATGTCGACCAGGCGGGTGTGGCCGTTCTCCGCCAGGTACTCCGGGCTCTCGTCGTAGGCGAAGCCCATGTCCTCCAAGACCGCGAGCTCGATCTCCATGAACTCGATCGGCACCCGCCGCACCGTGATGCTCGACTGCGTGACGATGGCCGCCGCGATGAGGCTCATCGCCTCGATGGGGTCCTCGCTCGGCGCGTAGTCGACGTCGCACTTGATGTGCGGCTTGCCGGTGACGGTCAGCGTGGTGGTGCCGATGCCCTCGATGGTCACACCCAGCTTCTCGAGGAAGAAGCAGAGGTCCTGGACCATGTAGTTCGGGCTGGCGTTGCGGATGACCGTGACGCCGTCGACGCGCGCGGCGGCCAGCAGCGCGTTCTCGGTGACCGTGTCGCCGCGCTCGGTCAGCACGATCGCCCGCGAAGGGGGCGTCGGCTCTGCCGTGGCGTGATAGCTGCCCTCGGTGGCGACGACCTTGAGGCCGAAGTGCTTGAGCGCGGTCATATGCGGCTCGACCGTGCGGGTGCCGAGGTCGCAGCCGCCGGCGTACGGCAGCTCGAAGGACGACTCGCGGTGCATCAGCGGACCGAGGAACATGATGATGCTGCGGGTGCGGCGCGCGGCGGCGGCGTCCATCGCGTCGAGTTTGAGCGTCGCGGGGACCACCAGCTCGAGGTCGTTGTCGTCGTTGAGCCAGCGGGTGCGCACGCCGATCGAGCCCAGCACCTCCAACAGGCGGTTGACCTCCTCGATGCGCGCGACCTTGCGCAGCACCGTGGTGCCCTCGTTGAGCAGGCATGCGCACAGCAGCGCGACCCCGGCGTTCTTGCTCGACTTGACGTCGATGGAGCCCGTCAGCTGGCGCCCCCCCTCGACGCGCAGGTGGCTGGGGCCGGACGAGCCGACGTTGACCAGGCCGGAGTCGAGCGCGCCGCCGATGCGGGCGAGCATCTCGAGGGTCAGGTTCTGCTGCCCCTTCTCGATCCGGTTGACCGCGCTCTGGCTGGTGCCGAGGGACTCGGCGAGCTGCGCCTGGGTCTGATCGGCGCGCACGCGGGCGTCGCGGATCATCGAGCCGATACGGATCAAGTAATCGTCAGTCACCCGTTCAGCGTATCTCGCATATGAGATAAAGCAAACGCGAGCACGACACCGGCGACCGCGACCACGCCCCCGACCACGCCCAGCAGGCCGACCTTCTGCGTCGGGTCGAACAGGTCCAGCAGCTCGGCGGCGACGACCTGGCCCGCGATCATGCACAGGCCCAGCACCAGCACGCCGTGCCGATGGACCGCGACCGCCGCGACGACGATGAACCCGATGCCGACGAGGCCGCCCGCGTAGTACCAGGGCTCCGTCGGCAGGCCGTCGATCCGTCCGCCTGTGAGGAACGACGCCGCGAGCAGGACCAGCAGCGCCGCCGTGCCGACTGCGAAGTTGTTCCAGGTGGTGCCGAGCGGCCCCGCGACCGCCGACACCCGACCGTTGACCGCCTGCTGGACGGCCTGTGTCACCCCCGCGACCAGCGCGAGCGCCGCCAGCCCGGCGGTCAGCCAGGTCGCCCCGGCGTCGATCTGGTCGACGGCCTTGACGAGCACCGCCGCGATGGCGAAACTCGCCGCGACCGCCCGGCCCACGGAGGCAGGTCGCCGCCCGCCTGGACCAAGGCCCCAGTGGTCGACGGCCAGCGAGCCGAGCGACTGGCCGGCGGTGAAGGCGACGATGAACAGCCCGACGCCGATGGTCCCGACGGCGAGGCCCTGGCTCGCCACGAAGAACGCCCCGCACAGGCCTCCGAGCATCTCGTACCACCGCAGCCGTTTGACCGAGCGCGCGTCGAATATGCGGCGCATCGAGCGGCGTCCGGCGGGCAGCGCGACCACGACGGCCGTGATGATCGCCAGTCCGCTGCCGAAGCTGACGACGGCGGTGAGCGCGCTCGCCCGCAGCCCCTCGCCCACCTGTTCGGCGAGCGCGCCGTTGATCCGCGACTGGACCGCGACGAGCGCCCCGCCCAGCATCATGAACGGCACGGCCGCCATCGGCCGTGTCCACACCGCCGACATCAGCGGGCGACCTCCGTGGCCTCCGTCTGGCCGAGGCGGCGCAGATCGGGGACGCCGCCGTGGTTGGCGAGATGACCCCAGTAGATGTCGTAGGCGAGGTCGGAGATCGTCATATCGTGGATCGGGAAGGCTGTGCGGGGCGCGACGTGCTGGGCGAAGGCGACCGTCTCGCTGGCCTTCGTCCAGGGGGCGCTGAGCGGGAGCGCGAGCACGTCGACCCCCTCGGGTGCCGACTCGTAGCTGTCGCCGGGGTGGAACAAGGTCGGCTCGCCCTCGGCCGTGAGCAGCACGCCGACATTGGCGACGCGGGGGATCGTCGGCAGGATCTCCGCGTGCTGAACGCCGACGCCCGTCAGGGTGAGTCCGCCGAGCCGGGTCGTCTCGCCGTCGCAGTGGGCGCGCCACGGCCCGCCCAACTGCTCGGCCGTCATCGGGTCGGCCAACAGCACGGCGTCCGGGTTGGCCGCGACGAGTTCCGGCGCCCGGGTGACGTCGAGGTGGTCGGCGTGCTGATGGGTGACGATGATCGCGTCGAGCCCGGTCAGCCCGAAGACGGAGGCATCGCTGAACGCGCCGGGGTCGATCAGGACGCGACGGCCGACCGCCTCGACGAGGACGGCGGCGTGTCCGAAACGGGTGATGCGCACTGATCCATTCTCGTCAAGCGTTCAACCGTCCGACGTCCGGGGCGTCGGCGCCGAAGTAGCGGCGGGTGACCTCCTCGACGTGCGCGGCCGACCACCGGTCGATCCGCCCTCGCCCCCACGCGGTGCGCCCGAGCACCTGGTAGCGCCAGAGGTTCGCCGGGATCAGCAGGACCGTCGCCCACGGGACGCGGGCGGGCAGGCCGAGGTCGCGCATGCCGGAGCGGCCGATGAAGGCGGTCAGCATGCTCAACAGCCGTCGCGGCGCGTACCAGCGGTGGAAGGCGGCGAACCGCCCGAAGGACAACTCGGACTGCGCCTCGACGATCGACTGCGACAGCAGCGCGCCCGCCTCCGTCACATCGTCCTGGGCCCGCAGGATGTGGTAGTTCAACCGGTGCTGCTCGCGCTCGGAGTCGGTCAGCCAGTCGTCGTCGACGCCCATCAGCCAGCCGACGTACTTCCACAGGTGCATGACGGCGCGGGAGTCCTCACGGGTCACCCGCACGCCGAGCGCCCGGACCGCCAGCAGCACGACCGAGGCGAACAGGCCGATGGTCGCGGCCTGGTCGCTCTGGTTGATCGGCCGTCCCCACCGTTCGCGGTCCCAGTCGGGATGGTGGTCGAAACGATGGTTGACGAGCGCGTGCATGAGCCGGACGTGCACGGTCAGCCGCCAGCCGAGGCCGCCCGGCCGCAACGCGTCGTGACGGGTGACGGCGATGGTCCACTGCTGGGTCTCGGCGAGGCGCCGGCGCGTCATGTCGCCGGTGAGACCCCCGGTGGCCACGAGCAGGTCGGTCGGCCCGCCGAAACGGTAGCCGCCGATGAGCGACAGTTGCAGCAGGACGTCGCTGGCG
The DNA here is from genome assembly GCF_047606445.1 of Aeromicrobium sp. Taxonomy (GTDB): domain Bacteria; phylum Actinomycetota; class Actinomycetes; order Propionibacteriales; family Nocardioidaceae; genus Aeromicrobium. The sequence continues at coordinate 9,947 of NZ_JASGEK010000006.1, forward strand.
TTGCGGCCGAAGCGACGGAACACCTGGGCTCCCTGGTTGACGAGGTCCATGTCGACCCATTCCGGGGTGGCCTCGACGTGCGCGAAGAAGTCCCGGAGCGCCGACGGGGCGTCCGGCACGGCGTCGATCCCCTCGGCGAGCGCGCGATGGATCTGGTCCATGCGCACCCGGTCGTCACCGGCGCGCATCGCGCGCGCGACGGCGGCTCCCACTTCGTCGACCGCCCAGAAGCGCTCGCCGATGGTCGCCATCAGGTCCTCGTCGACCTCCTTCACGCCTCCGGCCAAACGGACGAGCCGCCCGATGCGCGCGCCGCGCTGCTCGGCGGCGCGGAATCGGGTCGGGGGAGCGGTGACGACGGTGTCGGTGGTCATGGCCTCAGACTGACACGAGCTTTTACTCGCATACAATTCGCGATATGGACCATTCGCCGCCCGGCCTGCGCAAGACCCCCCAGCAGCAGCGCTCGCGGGCCATGGTCGAGCGCATCGTCGCGGCCGGACGACGGGTGCTGATCGAGCAGGGGTATGAGCGGGCCACCACCAACCGGGTGGCCGAGGCCGCCGGGATCAGCCCCGGATCGCTCTATCAGTACTTTCCGAACAAGGAGGCGGTGCTGCAGGCCGTGGTCGAGCGGTACTCGGCCGAGATCGCCGAGGAGTTGGCCGCCGTGGTGACCGACCGGCTCGACCTGCCACCCGAGGAGTTGATCCGAGCCTCCTACGAGAGCCTGCTCGACCTGCTCGGCGAGCACCGCGAGTACGTCCGGCTGATGGCCCGCGAACTGCCCCGGGCTCGCGTCGCCCCGCATATCGAGGCGATGGAGCGGCGAGTCGGAGAGTTGGTCACCGCCTATCTGACCGTCGCGCGGCCGACGCGGCGGGTGCGCCCCGCGACCTCGGCGTGGCTGCTGGTGCGCATGGTGGAGTTCTTGAGCGTCCAGTACGTGTTGGAGGAGCCCGACGTCGGACGAGGCGAGTTCGTGGAGGAACTGACCCGGCTCACCCTCGCCCACCTCGCGCCTGCCGACTGACCGCGGCCGACGTTGGTAGTCTCGCGGCTATGCCCGACGAGCGCCGCGCAGCAGAGGTCGCCCTCCGTGGCGGCCAGGTGTCCGCCCACTCGCCGTGGGAGTTGCGCCGCCAGTTGGAGCGCGACGGCCTCGCCGAGGTGATCGTGGAACTCGCCGCCGCGACGGGTCCGGTCGAGGAGACGACGATCGCGAATCACGCCGAGGTGTGGCGCCACACCGCCTCGCCGCGGGTGCTGGTGCTCGACGCCGAGGCGCTGTGGGCCATCGTCCAACGTCGCCGCGGCATGGCCGAACGGCTGCTGGCCGCGCGGGCGGGTGACCACCGGGTCGTCGTGCCGACGGTCGTGCTCGCCCAGGTGATGGGCGGCAAGGGCGACTCGGAGATCTGGACCGTGCTGGGCAAGATCCCTGTGGTCCAGGTCGACGCCCACGCCATGGCCCTGTCGGCGAACCTCAACGCCCGTGTCAAGCGGGCCGGCCTCGACCACCGCGACATGACCATCGACGCCATGGTCGCGGCCGTCGCCGTCCAACTCGCCCCGTCGGCTGTGCTCACCGGCCGCGCCTCGGACATGAAGCTGCTCACCTACGGCACGGACGTCACCGTCGCGTCGATCTACGACGAGCTGTCGCCCAGCCAGGGAAAGGAACTTCTGTGACCCTCCATGCGACGGTCGGGCGCCGCATTTCTGGTTATATCGTCGATGTCTCGCTGACCTGTGTCTCAGCTCTGCCCGCGTTCGCCGCGATCGGGCTTTCCATCGTGGCCGTCGGCAACACCGAGAATTCCCACACCACTGCGTTCTTTGTCCTGCTAGCTCTCGCCGTCGCGCTCGGCATCGGACTGGCTGTCATCCAATGGGCGCTCCTCGCCCGCGGTGGGGGCACGGTCGGACACCGCGTAGCGGGCTATCGCCTTCTTGACTCGGACACGGCCATAGCCCCTGGTTGGAGTCGGGCGTTCGGATATCTCGCACTGCGGCACATCATCGAGTCGCTCACGAGCGTGATCGGCTGGACCGTGACGGCCATACTGGCCACACGCGACCCGCGACGCCGTTGAACAACTCGGCGAGCCCGTCGAGGCGGAGTGTCCAGATCGCATCAGGACGATCGTGGGCGAGCAAATGCTCTGCAGCCTCCGTTCAATGGCAGGCGATCCTGTCGCTGAGGTGGTGGTCACGATCGGCAATCCCGGGGCTGCCGCGGGCGTCGAGTGGTCCTGGGAGGTAGTCGAGTAACCCAGCACGCCTCCCTGCCTCCATCCCGCACGCCTCGTCGGCCCACTAGGCTCACGCCGTGAGCACACCGACGATCCACACCACGCAGGTGGGGGAGAGCGGCGCGCGCGTCGTGTTCCTGCACGGGCTGATGGGGCAGGGCAAGAACTTCACGCAGGCAGCGAAAGCACTGCAGCCGGAGTTCTGCTCGCTGCTGGTCGATCTGCCCGACCACGGCAAGTCGGCCTGGACCGACCGCGTCGACTACGTCGTCTTCGCCGACACGATCGCCGACCATCTGCGCGTCGGCTTCGCCGCCGAGGGGCCGGTGCATCTCGTCGGGCACTCGATGGGCGGCAAGGTCGCGATGACGCTGGCGCTGCGCCATCCGGATCTGCTCGACCGTCTGGTGATCGTCGACATCTCGCCGAACGTCAGCGAGCGGGCGGGGGAGTTCGCGCACCTGCTCGGCAGCCTGGCCGCCCTCGACCTCGCCACGCTGGAACGCCGTTCCGACGCCGACGAGGCCCTGCGCGGCCCGATCCCCAGCGACACCGTGCGCCAGTTCCTCCTGCAGAACCTGCGCGCCACCGACGACGGCGGCTACGCCTGGCAGGCCAACCTCGACGTGCTGCGCCGCGACCTCGACGTCATCGGCGACTTCCCCGAGATCGACGCCGTCTTCGACCATCCCGTCCTGTGGATCGCGGGGGAGAAGTCGGACTACGTCGAGGAGGAGGACGAGCCGGTCATGCGCGCCCTGTTCCCCCGCACCCGCCTCGTCACCATCAAAGACGCCGGCCACTGGGTCCACTCCGAACAGCCCGAGGCCTTCGTCTCGGCCCTGAAGGTCTTCCTCGGCGCAGCGGGCTCGAGTTCCTAAGCCTGCGTCAACCTGTACAGTTGTCCGTACAGGAGGACTGATGAAGACCATGAGCTACACCGAGTCACGGGCGCGCTACGCCGAAGTGCTCGACTCAGTGGTCAACGACCGCGAGGAGATCGTCATCACCCGCGCCGGCCACGACCCGGTGGTCATCGTCTCTCTCGATGATTTCGAGTCCTTGCGCGAGACCGCTTATCTGATGCGGTCGCCCGCCAACGCGCGCCGACTCCTGGACGCCATGGAGCGCCTGGAGCAGGGCCAGGGTGAGGAACACGCGCTGAGCGATGAGTGAGCGCACGCGGCTCGTCTGGGACCAGAACGCCTGGGAGGACTACCTCTGGTGGCAGTCACAAGACCGCAAAGCGCTCAAACGGATCAACACGCTGATCCGCGACATCGTCCGCAACGGCAACGAGGGCGTCGGCAAGCCGGAGCCGCTGAAGCACGACTTCGCGGGTTACTGGTCCCGGCGGATCACCGAAGAGCACCGCCTGGTCTACCGGGTGACGGACCCCGAGGTACTCATCGCCGCCTGCCGCTACCACTACGGACGGTGAGCCGCAGCTTCCACACGCATTTCAACATTCCCGATAATGCACATTATGTCAAGTACTGCGTATGGCCACCTAGACCTCCACCTGGAAGCCCAGGTCGACGTCGCAGGCGGCCTGGCCGCCACGGATGCCCCAGTTCTCGGCGGGCAGGCCGCGGACGACGATGGAGACGTGGTCGCGTGGGACGCCCAACGGCTCGAGGCGTTCGACGACCTCGGCGTACAGGCGGCGCTTGGCGTCGGGCGAGCGTCCGGCGAAGCAGTCGACGGAGACCATCGTGAGCAGGTCCGGCTGATCCAGATCCGGCGGCGCGGCCATACGGTGCGGCGCATGCACGACCAGCCGCACGTGCTTGTCCTTCGCCGGGATCCGGAAGGCCGCGACCAACGCGCCGTGCACCGCGTCGATCAGCGCGACCTCCTCCTCGACGGACCGTTCGCGTCGGACTTCGATCAGCGCATGGGGCATGGCGCAAGCCTACGCCTGCTCGTCGACCAGCCTCACACGAGAACCGCCTCTTGTCAGTCCGACACGACCCCCCGCCTGGACATTAAACTAAGGACAGGCTAAGCTGCTCTCGCCGCCCGCGGAAGAACGCCACATCCTCCTCCGGGCGGTCCAACTTTTTTGGACAGATGTCCAAGAAACCGCCACGGAGAGGGCCGCCCCGGTTTAGACTCAGCGGGCTGGCCGTCTCCGTGGAGGTTTTATGAAACTGATCCCGTCCCTGCGTCCGGGGCCGGTGGGTCTGGCCTGTGAGATCGCCGGACTCCCCCTCACCTTCGCCCGCCTCGCCATCGGCGTCGGAGAACTCGCGCGTCAGAGTCCCCGGGGCGACGGCCACACCGTGCTCGTCCTGCCCGGCCTCACCGCCACCGACCACACGACGATCCCCATGCGCCGGTTCCTCGAGTCGCTGGGCTACCGCACCTCCGGCTGGAATCTCGGGTGGAACCTCGGCATCAGCCCCGAGGGCGAGAAGAAGCTGGAGGCGCTCATCGAGGAGCTCGCCGCCGAGGCCCCCATCACGCTCGTCGGCTGGAGCCTCGGCGGCGTGTTCGCCCGCGAGGCCGCACGCCGTCGGCCCGAGCTGGTCCGCGACGTCGTCACGATGGGCACGCCGATCCGGGGCCGTGCGGGCACGGAGTGGATCGTGCGCTGGTACCGACTGCTCAACCCGTCGGCCGCCGACGACCTCACCCCGGAGGGCGCCGAGCGGCACGCGCAGCCCCTCCCCATGCCGACCACGGCCATCTACAGCCCCAAGGACGGCGTGCTGTCCGGCTGGGACTGCCGGGTCCGCGACGAGGACGAGGGACCGGACGCCCGCAACGTCCGCGTCGACGCCGCCCACCTCGGCATGGGCTTCGACTTGCGCGTGCTGAAGGCGCTCGCCGAGGCGCTGGTCGAACACCGCGTGCACGTGCTCGCCGCCTGAGACCGACAGGCGAAGGCGCCCCGGAACGCCGTTCCGGGGCACCTTCGTCGCGTCAGCGGTCAGCTGCAGCCGCTGGTCGAGCCGCAGCCCTCGCACACGTGGCAGGAGCCGGCCGGACGCATCTTGGTGCCGCAGGTCATGCACAGCGGGGAGTCGACCTCCGAGCCGGTGATGACCTCCAGCAGCTCCGCCGAGGTGTGCGCCTGCGCCGGAGCCGCCGCGATCTCCGCGGGCGGCGCCGCGACGCCCTTGTCGGTCGGCGGCGTCCCGATCAGCTCCGCGGCGGTGGTGCCGTCGCTGATCGGCTGGTGCGAGCCGGTGTCGAGGTAGCGCTGGCGCTCGGCGGCGCTGAAGATGCCCAGCGCCGAGCGGGTGTCGAAGTCGAGGTAGTCCAACGCCAGACGGCGGAAGACGTAGTCCATGATCGACTGCGCCATACGCACGTCGGAGTCGTCGGTCAGACCGGCCGGCTCGAACTTGAGGTTGGTGAACTTCGAGACGAAGGTCTCCAGCGGGACGCCGTACTGCAGGCCGATCGAGACCGCGATGCTGAAGGCGTCCATGACGCCGGCCAGCGTCGAGCCCTGCTTGCCGAGCTTGAGGAAGATCTCCCCGAGCGCGCCGTCGTCGTGCGCGCCGGAGGTCATGTAACCCTCGGCCCCGCCGACGCTGAAGCTCGTGGTGATCGCGGCGCGCGACTTGGGCAGGCGGCGGCGGATCGGCTTCTCGACCACGACCGTCTTGACCTCGGGCGCGGCCTCGGCGGCCGGCTCGTCGTTCTTCTTGGCCTTGGCGTCGCTGAGCGGCTGGCCGACCTTGCAGTTGTCGCGGTAGACCGCCAGCGCCTTCAAGCCGAGCTTCCAGCCCTGGAAGTAGACGTCGGCGATCTCCTCGACCGTGGAGGTCTCCGGCATGTTGACCGTCTTGGAGATCGCGCCGGACAGGAAGGGCTGGCAGGCGGCCATCATGCGGACGTGGCCCATCGGCTTGATGGCCCGCTCCCCCACCGCGCAGTCGAAGACCTCGTAGTGCTCGGGCTTGAGGCCCGGCGCGTCGACCACGTGGCCGTGCTCGGCGATGTACTCGACGATCGCCTCGACGGTCTCGCCGCTGTAGCCCAGACGCGAGAGGGCTGCCGGGACCGTCTGGTTGACGACCTGCATCGAGCCGCCGCCGACCAGCTTCTTGAACTTGACCAGCGAGAAGTCCGGCTCGATGCCGGTGGTGTCGCAGTCCATCATGAAGCCGATGGTGCCGGTGGGCGCCAGCACCGAGGCCTGGGCGTTGCGCCAGCCGTTCCGCTCGCCGATCTTGAGGTTCTCGGCCCACTGGCGGGTGGCCTCGCGGTGGACCATGATGTCCATGGCGTGCAGCGTGCGGATGTCGTCGTTGGCCGCCAGGTGCTTGCGCATGACCCGCGTGTGCGGGGCCGCGTTCTGCGCGTATCCGTCGTAGGCGCCGACGACGCCGGCGAGTTCGGCGCTGCGACGGTAGGACACGCCGGTCATCAGCGAGGTGATCGACGCCGCCAGGGCGCGGCCGCCGTCGGAGTCGTAGGCCAGGCCGGAGGCCATCAGCAGCGCGCCGAGGTTGGCGTAGCCGATGCCGAGCTGACGGTAGGCCCGTGTCGTCTCGCCGATCGGGTCGGTCGGGAAGTCGGCGAAGCAGATGCTGATGTCCATCGCGGTGATGATCAGCTCGACGCTCTTGACGAACCGCTCGACCGCGAAGTAGCCGTCCTCGCCCAGGAACTTCAGCAGGTTGAGGCTGGCCAGGTTGCAGCTGGAGTTGTCGAGGTGCATGTACTCGCTGCACGGGTTGGACGCGGTGATGCGGCCGGTCTCCGGCGTGGTGTGCCAGTCGTTGATGGTCGAGTCGTACTGGATGCCCGGGTCGGCGCAGGCCCAGGCGGCCCTGGCCATCTTGTCCCACAGCTCGACGGCGTCGATCTCCTCGATGACCTCGCCCGTGGTGCGGGCGCGCAGACCGAAGGAGGTCTGGTCCTCGACGGCGCGCATGAACTCGTCGTTGACACGGACCGAGTTATTGGCGTTCTGGTACTGGACGCTGGTGATGTCGGACCCGCCGAGGTCCATGTCGAAGCCCGCGTCGCGCAGCACGCGGATCTTCTCCTCCTCGCGCTCCTTCGTCTCGACGAACTCGACGATGTCGGGGTGGTCGACGTCGAGCACGACCATCTTGGCCGCGCGACGCGTGGCGCCGCCGGACTTGATGGTGCCGGCCGAGGCGTCGGCGCCGCGCATGAAGGAGACCGGGCCCGAGGCGGTGCCGCCGGAGGAGCGCAGCAGCTCCTTGGAGGAGCGGATGCGCGAGAGGTTGAGGCCGGCGCCGGAGCCGCCCTTGAAGATCAGGCCCTCCTCGCGGTACCAGTTGAGGATCGAGTCCATCGAGTCGTCGACCGACAAGATGAAGCAGGCGCTGACCTGCTGCGGGCTGGAGGTGCCGACGTTGAACCAGACCGGGCTGTTGAAGCTGAAGATCTGGTGCAGGAGCATGTAGGTCAGCTCGTGCTCGAAGACCTCGGCGTCGGCGTCGGTGGCGAAGTAGCCGTGCTCCTTGCCCGCCTTGACGTAGGTCAGCACCACCCGGTCGAGCAGCTGGCGCAGGCTCGACTCGCGCTGGTCGGAGCCGACCGCGCCGCGGAAGTACTTGGTGGTGACGATGGTGGAGGCGTTGACGCTCCAGAAGTCGGGGAACTCGACGCCCCGCTGCTCGAAGACGCTCTCGCCGGTCTTCCAGTTGGTCTGCACGACGTCGCGGCGCTCCCAGGCGACCTCGTCATAGGGATGCACGCCCTCGGTCGTGTGGACGCGCTCGATCGTCAGGCCAGATCGCTGATCGTGCGTGCGGTGCGAACCCAGGGGTCCGCTGACCGTGTCCGTCATGGAGTGCTCCTCAATGTCAGGGTGGATGTGCGGCTGTCGCGGGGAAGTCATGAAGTGGCGGAGGTGAGTCCGACGCTCGTGCCCTCGGCCGTCAGGCTGGCGATCTCGGCGACGAAGTCGTCGGCGGAGTCGAAGGCCTTGTAGACGCTGGCGAAGCGCAGGTAGGCGACTCGGTCGAGCCGTTTGAGCGGCTCGAGGACCGCGAGCCCGACGTCGTGAGCCCGGATCTCGGCGTGCCCGGCCGCCCGCAGCGAGTCCTCGACCTGCTGGCCGAGCCGGGCGAGGTCGCCGTCGGAGACGGGGCGGCCCTTACAGGCTTTGCGGACGCCGGCGATGGCCTTGTCGCGGGCGAAGGGCTCGCGGGCGCCGGAGCGCTTGACGACGACCAACTGCATCTGCTCGATGGTGGTGAAGCGCTTCTCGCATGATGAGCAGACCCGTCGCCGACGGATCGAGGCGCCGTCGTCGCAGACCCTGCTGTCGAGGACCCGCGTGTCGCCGTGGCGGCAAAAAGGGCAGTGCATGACGCCTCCTCCCGATGAGTCTCGGTCTGTCCCGCTGGGGACGACCTGTGGATGAGCCACGTTGCGGTGCGGGTAACTCGCCATCATCTGTGTAACTAGATGTGGAGAACTACAAGGGTGTGACTCCCAGATGTAGTGCCCACCGTACGGGGTGGACGCGACCTGGCGCAAGCGCGGGTCGCCCTCGGCGTGTCCATGCCCGTGATCGCAGGCGTTCGACCGACCCATGACCGCGCTCAGTCCGCGTAACGCGGGATCGCGAGCCGCTCGCCCATGCGCAACGGCTCGCCCTTGACCAGCGAGTTGAGCTTGATGATGTCGGCGACCGTGTCGCGGACGTCGCCGTCGGGACGGGCCTCGCCCGCGATCGACCAGAGGGTCTGCCCCGGCTGCACGGTGATGACGGTCGTGCCGACCGGCTCGCCGGACTCGTCGGTCGCCGCCGAGCCGGGGCCGAAGGCGATCATGCAGACACCGACGACCAGCAGCGCGACGACCACCACGGCCACGCGCCCGCGCCGCGTCAGGCGCACAGGGGCGGATCGGACACGCCGCTGACCGGCGTGGTGCTCATAGGCGATGCTCATGGTGCCTCCCGAGGGAAAAGTGGACGTGCCCGACCGATCAGCCGCACACCCCGCAGGAGGCGAACGAACGTTCGATCGAACACATGAACGACCATACGTCCCTCCGCCGACAAAAGAAAGCCCGGATCGAACAAATGATCCAAAATTGTCCGCCCGCCCGGCGCGAAGGACCGCTAGGCTCGGTCCATGCACGCCCTGAAGGCACGTCTGCGGACCACCTGGAAGCTCGCCTCCGAGCGCAACGCCTCGCTGCTCGCGGCCGGGGTGGCGTTCTACGTCTTCCTCGCGCTCTTCCCGTCGATGATCGCCGGAATCCTCGTCTACGGACTCCTCATCGACCCCGCGACGCTCGCCCGACAGTCCGAGAGCCTGGCGAGATACCTGCCCGAGGACGCGGCCTCGGTCGTCACCGGCCAGATGGAGACGCTGGCGGCGACCTCGCACAGCAGCCTGAGCATCGGCTTCGCCGCCTCGGTGACGCTCGCCCTCTACAGCGCCAGCGGCGGCATGGACCATCTGATGACCGCCGTCAACGCGATGCTCGGCAACCCCCGCACGCTCGGTTTCGTGCGGCAGCGCGCCATCGCCCTCGCGCTGACCGTCGGCGCGGTGCTCTTCCTCCTCATCGCGATCAGCGTCATGGCCGTGCTGCCCGTCGTCATCGACCGGTGGATCGACCCCCTCTGGCTGCGCTTCGTCCTCGACCTCGGCCGCTTCGCACTGCTGGCGCTGTCGATCGCCATCGGCTTCGGCCTCGTGGTCCACTGGTCCACCGACCCTGCGGCCGGGCATGTCGTGCCACGACTCCTCTCCCCCGGCATCGGCGGCGCGGGCGTCGCCTGGCTGCTGATCTCGGTCGGCTTCTCGTTCTACGTCAGCCGGTTCGGCAACTACGGCCAGACCTACGGCGCGCTCGCCGGGGTCGTCGTGCTGCAGCTGTGGCTGTGGGCCGGGCTCTTCGCGCTGCTCTTCGGCGCGGCCTACGAGGCGGTGCGGCTCGGCGACCGGCCGACCGACCCCGACACACCGTGAGTCGAACAATTGTTTGGAAGGAGCGCCGCCCTGTCCTAGGGTGGTCCCATGAGCACTGACGACGCCATCGACGCCCCCACCTCCTCGGTCTCAGAGCTGCCCGACGGCCCGCCCGACGCCGACGGGCTGACCGTCCGCCAGCGCCGCGTGCTGGAGTTCCTGCGCGACGAGGTCGCCAGCCGCGGCTACCCGCCCAGCATGCGCGAGGTCGGCGCGGCGGTCGGCCTGCACAGCACCTCGTCGGTCTCCTACCAGCTCAAGCAGCTCGAGAAGATGGGCTTCATCCGCCGCGACCCCTTCCGCCCGCGCGCCATGGAGATCTTCCTGCCCAGCGGCCAGGGCGCCCGTCCCGCCGTGGGCTCCGCGGACGAGACGGCCGTCGACGAGACCGGCTCCGGCGACGTCATGCCGCAGGCCGCCTATGTGCCCATGGTCGGCCAGATCGCGGCCGGCGGCCCGATTCTCGCCGAGGAGCGCGTCGAGGAGGTCTTCCCGCTGCCCGCCTCCATCGTCGGCGACGGCACGCTGTTCCTGCTCCAGGTGCGCGGCGAATCGATGATCGACGCCGCCATCTGCGACGGCGACTTCGTGGTCATCCGGCAGCAGCCGGTCGCCGAGAACGGCGAGATCGTGGCGGCCATGATCGAGGGCGAGGCCACCGTCAAGACCCTGCGGCGGTCGAACGGGCAGACCTGGCTGATGCCCGCCAACGACGACTACTCCCCCATCGACGGGACGCACGCCACGATCCTGGGCAAGGTCACCGCAGTGCTCCGCAAGGTCTGAGACCGTGCTCAGGCGTCCTGCGGCCCGGCCTTCCAGGCGCTCTCGAACATCTCCGGCACCGAGTAGCGGACCTGCCAGTCGAGGTCGCGGGCGGCGCGCTCGCCGGAGGCGACGATGCGCGCCGGGTCGCCCGGTCGCCGGGGGCCGATCTCCGGGGTGAAGTCGATCCCGGAGACCTCGGCGGCGGCGTCCATGATCTGCCGCACCGAGACGCCGTCGCCGCAGCCGAGGTTGTACACACGTTCGAGGTCGCGGCCCTCCAGCAGCGCTCGCGCGGCCACGAGGTGCGCCTCGGCGAGGTCGGCGACGTGGATGTAGTCACGCACGCAGGTGCCGTCGGGCGTCGGGTAGTCGTCGCCGTTGATCCGCGGAACACGCCCTTCGCGCAGCGCCTTGACGACCAGCGGGAAGAGGTTGTGCGGGCTGGTGTCGTAGAGCTCGGGCGTCGCCGAGCCGACGACGTTGAAGTAGCGCAGCGAGGTGTGCCGCGTTCCCCACGCGCGCTCGGCGTCGCGCATCAGCCACTCGCCGATGAGCTTGCTCTCGCCGTAGGGCGACTCCGGCACCGTAGGCGTGTCCTCCGTGACGAGGTCGACGTCGGGGGTGCCGTAGGTGGCGGCGCTGGAGGAGAAGACGATGGCGTCGACGCCGCTGCGCTCCATCGCGGTCAGCAGGCTCGCCGTGCCCTGCACGTTCTGCTCGTAGGTGTGCATGGGCCGCTCGACCGAGACGCCCGCGTACTTGAAGCCGGCCAGGTGGACGACGGCCTGCACGTCGTGCTCGGCCATCGTCTGCTCCAGGCGCGCCGTGTCGAGGATGGAGGCCTCCACGAACGGCGCCTCGGCGGGGACGAACTCGCGGTGGCCGCTGGAGAGGTCGTCGACGACGACGCACTCCAGACCGGCCTGGCCGAACGCACGGACGATATGGGACCCGATGTAGCCGGCGCCGCCGGTGATCACGATGCTCACGGGGCCTGAGTCTAGACCGCCGCCTGGTCGAGGCGACGCAGCGCCGCGAGCACTTTCGGCGTCTCGACCGTGCGCCACATGGGCGGCATCGACGAGGCGAGGAAGCCGCCGTAGCGTGCGGTGGCCAGCCGCGAGTCGAGCACGGCCACCACGCCCCGGTCGTCGGCGCGCCGGATGAGCCGCCCCGCGCCCTGGGCCAGGAGCAGGGCGGCGTGGGTGGCCGCGACGCTCATGAAGCCGTTGCCGCCGCGCTCCTGGACGAGTTTCTGCCGGGCGCTCATCAGCGGGTCGTCCGGGCGCGGGAAGGGGATGCGGTCGATGACGACCAGTTGGCAGGTGGGACCGGGCACGTCGAGCCCCTGCCAGAGGCTGAGCGTGCCGAACAGGCTGGACCGCTCGTCGGCCACGAAACGCTCGGTGAGGTCGCTCAACTGCGCGTCGCCCTGACACCAGATCGTGTGGTCGGGCAGGCGCTCGCGCACCGCCTCGGCCGCGGCCTCGGCGGCGCGTCGGCTGGAGAACAGGCCGAGGGTGCGTCCGCCGGCCGCCTCCACGAGCTGCGCCAGCTCGTCGAAGACTCGGTCGCCGGCTCCGTCGCGGCCCGGCGGCGGCAGATGCCGGGCCACGTAGAGCATGCCCTGCCTGCCGTAGTCGAAGGGCGATCCGACGTCGAGGCCGGTCCAGTCGTCGCCGGCCGGATCGAGCCCGACCGACCGGGCGACGGCGTCGAAGCGGCCTCCTAGATTGAGGGTGGCGCTGGTCAGCACCACGGTGCGCTCGGCGAAGAGGGTGGCGGCGAGCTTGCCCGCGACGTCGATCGGCGCGCGGTGCAGACGGGGGCCAGAGCGCCCCTCGGAGGCCCACAGCACGTCGTACTGGCTGGTCGCCGCCATCTGCTCGGCGACGCTCCGCACCTCCTCGACCATGCTGCGCGCCTGCTGACGTCCCGCGTCGGGCTCGGCGCCCTGCTTCTCCGGCTCGAAGTCGGACAGGCAGGCGCGGGCGGAGTCGCGGACGAGGCCGAGCACGTCGAGCAGTTCGTCGGTCGGTTGGTCGATCCGTCCCGGCGGGGTACGGGTGAGGATGTCGGCCAGCGCGTCGGAGGAGTCGGCGAGATCGTCGGCGCTGCGACCGTCTTTGACATGGGAGCCGGCGCGTTTAGCGGCCCGCTCGATGACGACCGCGTCGAGTTCGACCGTCGCGGCCTGGGTGACCCGGGCGGCCAGCTCGTGCGCCTCGTCGACGACCACGACGTCGTGCTCGGGGAGCGCGGCGACGTCCTCCATCGCGTCGATGGCGAGCAGCGAGTGGTTGGTGACGACGATCTGCACGCCGTGCGCGGCCGCCTTGGCCCGTTCGGCGAAGCATTCCGTCGCGAAGCCGCAGCGCGAGGCGCCCAGACACTCGCGCGACCCGACGCTGACCTGACGCCACGCGCGGTCGGTGTGCGAGGGCGCGGACTCCCGGTCGCCCGGGCCGCTGTCGGACGCCTGCTCCTCGGCCCAGTCGCGCAGCGCCACCACCTCGGCGCCGAGCGTGCCCTCGGGCAGGTCGACGAGCGTGCCTTGGTCGTCGGGGACACCCATGCGCACCCGGTGCAGACAGGCGTAGTTGGACCGGCCTTTCAGGACCGCGTGGCTCGGCGTGGAGTCGAGCGCCTCCCTCGCCCCCTCCAACAGGGCCGGGATGTCACGTTGGACCAGCTGGTGCTGCAAGCCGAGCGTGGCCGTCGCGATGACCACCCGCTCCCCGTGCAGCAAGCTCGGCACGAGATAGCCGAGCGACTTGCCGGTTCCCGTGCCGGCCTGCACCAACAGGTGCCGACCACCGGACATCGCCTCGGCGACCGCCTCGGCCATGCGGACCTGACCAGGCCGCTCGACGCCGCCGAAGGAGGTGACGGCGGCGTGCAGCACCTCGTGGACCGTGCTCGTGGTGTCGTCGGACATGGGCGTCACCCTAGTGCTGCCAGGCGACCTGCGGACCGCCTTATCCACAGGCGGCCACGCGTCACTTCACGAGGTCCGCTCGCTCTTCCTCGTCGCCGTCGTCGGATGTCTCCTCGTCCTCCTCGACGTCCTCAGAGCTCTCGGCGGGCTGCTCGGCGTCCGGGGACTCGTCCGTCTCGTCGTCGGGCTGCTCGTCGACCTCGGACTCGTCCGGCTCGTCGACCTCGACCGGCTCGTCGGCGCCCGTGCGGCCCGCCCGCCAGAACAGGTAGGCGGCCGCCGCGAAGACCAGCAGCGAGGTCCAGACGTTGAGCCGCCACGGGCCGATCATGTTGACCGGGTCGATGCGCAGCTGCTCGATCCAGAACCGGCCCGCCGTGTAGAGCATGGCGTAGAGCCAGAAGGCGCGACCGCCGACGAACTTGTAGCGGCGGTCGAGGGCGACGAGCAGTGCGGCGGCGGCCAGGTTCCACAGCATCTCGTAGAGGAAGGTGGGGTGGAAGGTGGCGTACTCGAAGAAACCGCTGGGGCGGTGGAGGACGTCGATCTCCAAGGCCCACGGCAGCTCGGTCGGCTTGCCGAACAACTCCTGGTTGAAGTAGTTGCCGATCCGGCCGACCGCCTGCGCGACCAGCAGGCCGGGGGCGAGGGCGTCGCCGACGGCCATGATCGACACGCCCGCCCTGCGGGCCGCGATCCAGGCGCCGAGCGCTCCGCCGGCGATGGCGCCCCAGATGCCGAGACCGCCGTTCCAGATCTTCAACGCCTCGACGGCGCCGCTGCCGTCCGCGCCGAAGTACAGCTGGTAGTCGGTGACGACGTGGTACAGCCGGGCGCCGACGATGCCGAAGGGGATCGCCCAGATGGCGATGTCGGAGATGACACCCTCGCGGCCGCCGCGCGCCTGGAAGCGGCGTTCGCCGATCCAGATCGCCAGCAGTGCGCCGACGATGATGCCGAGCGCGTAGGCGCGCAGCGGGAAGGGGCCGATCTCCCAGACCCCGGTGCCGGGGCTGGGGATCGACGTCGTCAGGGGGATCATGCTCGCTCCATTCCCGCGCGGAGGTCGCGCGACAGCGCCGCGAGGGCGTCGAGTCCGGTCTGTTCGTCGGGCGCGTCGAGCAGACAGCGCACCAACGCCGAGCCGACGATCACCGCGTCGGCGAAGGCCGCCACCTCACGGGCCTGCTCCTGATTGCTCACGCCGAGGCCGACGCCGACCGGCTGGTCGGTGACCTTCCGCAACCTGGCCACGAGCTCGGGCGCGAGGCTGGAGGTCTGCTCGCGCTGGCCGGTCACGCCCATGACGGCCGTGGCGTAGACGAAGCCGCTGGCGGCCTCGGCGGTGAGCGCGAGCCGCTCGTCGGTCGAGGAGGGGGCGACGAGGTAGATCCGGTCGAGGCCGTGGGCGCGCGAGGCGCGGTCCCACTCGACTCCCTCGTCGGGGATGAGGTCGGGGGTGATGAGGCCCGCTCCCCCGGCGGCGGCCAGGTCGGCGGCGAAGGTGTCGACGCCGCGTCGCTCGACGGGATTCCAATAGGTCATGACGACCGTCGGCACGCCGAGGTCGGCGGTGGCGCGGACGACCTCGAAGACGTCGTCGACGCGCGTTCCGGCGGCCAACGCGGCCTCGGCGGCGGCCTGGATGGTCGGTCCGTCCATGACCGGGTCGCTATAGGGCAGGCCCACCTCGACGAGGTCGACGCCGTTCTCGACCATCGTGGCGATGGCGCGGATCGACGCCTCGACGCTGGGGAATCCGGCGGGCAGGTAGCCGACCAGCGCGGCCCGGTCCTCGGCCCGGGCGCGTGCGAACAGCTCGTCGATCTGGCTCATGCCGGGCTCCCGTCGAGCAAGCCGAAGTACGCGGCGGCGGTGGCCACGTCTTTGTCGCCGCGGCCGGAGAGGTTGACCAAGATGGTGGCGTCGGGGCCGAGCTCCTGGGCCAGCTCGACCGCTCCGGCGAGCGCGTGCGAGGACTCGATGGCCGGGATGATGCCTTCGGTCTTGCAGAGCAGGTCGAAGGCGGCCATCGCCTGCGCGTCGGTGGCCGGACGGTAGTGGGCGCGGCCGCTGTCGGCGAGGTGGGCGTGCTCGGGGCCGACGCCCGGATAGTCGAGTCCGGCGCTGATCGAGTGCGACTCGATGGTCTGGCCGTCGTCGTCTTGCAGCAGGAAGGAGCGGGCGCCGTGCAGCACGCCGACCTGGCCGCCGGTGATGGTGGCGGCGTGCCGGCCCGTCTCGACGCCGTCACCCCCGGCCTCGATGCCGTGGATGGCGACCTGCTCGTCGGGCACGAAGGCGGTGAACAGGCCGATGGCGTTGGAGCCGCCGCCGACGCACGCGACGACGGCGTCCGGCAGCGAACCGGTCAGCTCCAGGCACTGGGCGCGCGCCTCGTCGCCGATGCCGCGGGTCAGCTCGCGCACCATCGACGGGAACGGGTGCGGCCCGGCGGCGGTGCCGAACAGGTAGTGCGTGGTGTCGACCGTGGTGACCCAGTCGCGCAGCGCCTCGTTGATGGCGTCTTTGAGGGTGCGGCTGCCGGTGGTGACCGGGACGACCTCCGCGCCGAGCATCCTCATGCGCGCGACGTTGAGCGCCTGGCGCTCGGTGTCGACCTCGCCCATGTAGACGACGCACTCCAGGTCGAGGTAGGCGCAGGCGGTGGCCGAGGCGACGCCGTGCTGGCCGGCGCCGGTCTCTGCGATGCAGCGCGGCTTGCCGATGCGCTTGGCCAATAGCGCCTGCCCGATGACATTGCGGATCTTGTGGGCGCCGGTGTGGTTGAGGTCCTCGCGTTTGAGCAGGATGCGCGCGCCGACGGCCTCGCTGAACCGGTGCGCCTCGTACAGCGGGCTCGGCACGTTGGCGTACTCGCGCAGCATGCGGTCGAGCTCGCCGGTGAAGGCGGGGTCGGTCTGCGCGGCCTCCCACTCGCGGGTGATCTCGTCGAGCGGTGCGATCAGCGCCTCGGGCATGAAGCGGCCGCCGAAACGTCCGAAGTGGCCGGGTCCGTCGGGCAGGGCTCTGCCCAGGTCGGTGCTCATAGGTGTGTCATCCCCGGTGTTGAAGGGCTGGATGCGCGCCCGCGGCGACGAGGTCGGTCACCGAGGCGCGGGGGTCCGCGTCGCGCACGAGGGTCTCGCCGACGAGGACCACATTGGCCCCGTGACGGCCGTACTCGATGACGTCGTGCGGGCCGCGCACGCCCGACTCGGCGACCGAGACGACATGCGACGGGATGCGCGGCGCCAACCGGGCGAAGGTGCCACGGTCGACGTCGAGGGTCTTGAGGTTGCGGGCGTTGACGCCGATCAGCTCCGCGCCCGCGTCGACGGCGCGCTCGAGCTCGGCCTCGTCGTGCACCTCGACCAGGGCGGTCAGGCCGATCGACCCGGCGCGCTCGATGAGGCTGACGAGGGCGTTCTGCTCCAGCGCGGCCACGATGAGCAGCGCCATGTCGGCGCCGGCCGCACGGGCCTCCCAGAGCTGATAGGAGGTGGTGATGAAGTCCTTGCGCAGGATCGGCACGTCGACCGCGCCGCGCACGGCGCGCAGGTCGTCGAGGGTGCCGCCGAAGCGCCGTCGTTCGGTGAGCACGCTGATGGCCGCCGCGCCGCCGGCCGCGTAATCGCTCGCCAGAGCAGTCGGGTCCTTGATCGTGGCGAGCGCGCCCTTGCTGGGGCTCGACCGCTTCACCTCGGCGATGACCGAGACGCCTTCGGCGCGGAACGCGGGCATCGGGTCGAGGGCCTCGGGCTGGCGGGCCGCCAGCGCCTTGAGGTCGTCGAGGCTGGTCGCCTCCTGACGCTCGGCGAGGTCGTCGGCCACCCCGGCGAGAATCTCGTCGAGAACGGACATGACACCTCCTAGGTGGCTTCAGCGCAGACCGCTGGGACTCAGGCCAGCCTAGACCGGCGCTTTCGACCGGCGTCCATGGGTGCCTGTGGGTGGGGGCTCGTTGAGGCTCAGGACATGGGCAACCCGTATTCCCCGTCCGACTCCGACTCCTCCGACCTGCCGATGCCGCCCGCCGCCGGTATCCCCGGAGCTGTCGCGGTGGCGTTGGACTTCATCAGCGAACGCCAGGTCGCCGAGTCCGCTACTCGAGGTGCTGATCTGCACCGACCCGGCGAACCGGTGGGGTCAGGGCCGCAGCCACACGCCCCACGGGGACCAGCGCAGGACAGAGAAGATCGCGACCGACACGAGGATCAGCACGGTCCACAGGGGTGAGAGCCTGATCCACGGAACGTCCTCGCCGCGCCAGCGTCGTACCGCCCAGACGAACCACGCGGTGCCCATCACCGCGACGAAGGCCACGGCGAAGGCGTTGCTGCTGATCGCGCCGAGCACGTCGCCATGAGTGAGGTTGTTGACCGCGCGCAGACCGCCGCAGCCCGGACACGGTTGGCCGGTGATCAACAGAAAAGGGCAATAGCCCCACGATCCGCTCTCATGCGGATCGCGAAAACGCAGAGCGGTGACCGCCGAGGCACCCGCGACCCCCCAGAGGATCGGGGTGCGCAGCAACTGGCCGCGAGTGCGCGGCGGTCGCGACGCGGCTCCCGGAGGAACGGGCGGCGTCACCACGGACATCGGAAGCTCAGTGGTCCTTCGCACCGAGGCCGACGCGACCCATGACCCAACCGACCGGAGCGGCGATCAGCGCGAGGACGCAACCGATGGTGAAGATCAGCCAGTTCGGCTCGGGGATCAGGCCGACGCCTCCGACGGCGAAGCCCACGAGGGCGAGCAAGACGGCAGTCCACGAGGCGGGCGACGATCCGTGCATGGGGGTGGTGCTCCTGAAGCGTTCTCGGTCGGTCGGACGGTGCCCAGCCTACCGGTCGCCGATCAGGTCGTCGTCGTCGCGGTCGGTCGGGTCGAGGCCCCGGTCCATCGCGGCCCAGACGTCGGCCTCGGTCGGCTCTGGGCGGGCCGACGGGGCGTCGTAGCGGCTGCTCATCGTCGGCCAGGACGGCCCGTACCGCACGATGAGCGCGCCGAGCAGCGCCGCGAGGACGAAGAGGGCCGCCGCCTGCCAGGAGGCGTGATGGGTGGTCTCGGCGACGGAGACGTCCTGGCCGAAGGCCACGCTCTCCTCGACTGCCGCGTCGACGACGCCGGAGGGGTCGGCGCGGGTCGCGACGGCCCCGCCGACCGCCACGACGACGATCAGCGCGCCGACCAGCCGCCGGAACCACCCGCTCGAGGCCAGCACGGCGAGCGCGGCGGCGGCGATCACGACGCCGAGCGCGGGCACGAGCGGCGCGATGTCGGCGCCGGTGGTCTCGATGAGCGCCCCGGCCCCCTTCCCGTCGCCGAGCCGGGTGGTGACCCACGTCCGTCGTCCGAGCGCGAAGATCGCGCCGCCTAGCACCAGCAGCGCCAGGACGGTCGGGGCGTACCAGCGTCGGGCGGACACGGCGGCGCTCACAGGAGCCGGTCGGCGTCGAAGCAGGTGGTCGCGCCGGTGTGGCAGGTCGGCCCGGCGGGCGCGGCCTTCACCAGCAGCGTGTCGCCGTCGCAGTCGAGTCGGACCTCGCGCACCGCGAGCGTGTTCCCGGAGGTCTCCCCTTTGACCCAGTACTCGCCCCGGCTGCGGCTCCAGAAGGTCGCCGCCCCGGTGGTGAGCGTGCGGTGCAGCGCCTCGTCGTCCATCCAGCCGACCATGAGCACGGCGTGGCTGTCGGCGTCCTGCACGACGGCGGCGACGAGGCCGTTGTCGTCACGCTTGAGACGGTCGGCGAGGGCGGGGTCGAGAGAAGTCACGCTGTCATTGTGGCGTGTTAGCATGAGAATGCCTCCCCGGGCTCCGGTGTGAGGAAGAAAGCCCCGGATGTGCTGATGGAATCAGCGCCCGGGGCTGACGTCTTCTCCGGCGAGAGTCGTCATAGGTCTCGGCATATCTCAGTGACAGATGCTCCCAAAGCGTTCCTCGGAACAGGATCGCGACCTGTGAGCGCGGCTCCCACCGCTCCCGCTACCGCGTCGGCCGCCCACAGCAACGGCTCGCTTTGAGGCGATAGGAAGTCCATCCTCAAGGCGGACGACACCCACCGTTTGCTCCTCGCCGCGTCAAGCAGCTTGATGTCTCGACGATCCAGTTGTTCCTGCCGGGTCTCCACGAACACCTCTGCCACCCCCTGGCCGTCCAAGTGGCTCAAGGCCCATTCCAAACACAGCCGACGGGCACGCTCCTGGCGATGAAGGTTCAAAGGGCTTCCGATTGCCACCACATGCTCGACCGGCAGGCCAGCGATCGTCTCCGCGATCACCGCCCGCCGAGATGACGACTCATCGCGCCAGTGCAACCGGGATGCCCTGCCCTTCACCAGACCGAGCATGCGTTCGCGCACCAAGCCGTGATGCTCTCTCGCCACGACCGTGGCCGCGAGGACGTAGAAGCCGGCGCCTAAGGACGGGGAGAAGTCATGCATCGACTCATCGACCCAGGCCGTCAGCGTCGATGACTTGTGCATCTTCCCAGCCTGCCATCGACCGCCGACACCTCTCACGCGCTCTTGACCTTAGGGGCGGACGCCGAGGGTGGCTTGGGCGACCCAGCTGGTGTGGAGGCGGGTGTAGACGCCGCCGGCGTCGACCAGGTCGGCGTGGGAGCCGTCCTCGACGAGGCGGCCGGCGTCGAAGACGAGCACACGGTCGGCGTTCTCCGCCGTGGACAGCCGGTGGGCGATGGTGACGCTGGTGCGGCCGTCGAGCAGACGGTCGAGGGCGCGGGTGGCGCGCAGCTCGGTCCGCGGGTCGACCGCGCTGGTCGCCTCGTCGAGCACCAGCAGGTCGGGATCGGCCAGCGCCGCGCGGACCAGCGAGACCAGCTGCCGCTCCCCTGCCGACAGCGACTCGCCGCGCTGGCCGGCGGCGGTGTCGAGGCCGCGCGGCAGCGTCTCGAACCAGTCGGTCAGCGCGAGGTCGTCGAACGCGGCGACCAGCTCGGCGTCGCTCGCGCCCGGCTTGCCGTAGAGCAGGTTCTCGCGCAGGGTCGCGTCGAAGAGGAAGCCCTCCTGCGGCACCATCACCACGCGGCGGCGCAGGTCGTCGAACCGGACCCGGTCGAGCGGCGTCCACTCCGTTCCGTGGCCCAGCGCGACGACGCCGTCGCTGGGGTCCATCAGCCGGGTGAGCAGCTTGGCGAAGGTCGACTTGCCCGAGCCGGTCTCCCCCACGACCGCGACCCGCTGCCGGGGCACGATCTCGACGTCGAGGTCGTGCAGCACCTTCGGCCCGTCGCCGTAGGCGAACGCGACCCCTGAGAACCGGGCCCCGAGGTCGCCGGTCGGCAGCGGCTCGCCGCCTGTGCCCGGGTCGACGACGTCGGCGGGCGTCTCCAGCAGCTCGATCACCCGACGCCACGACGCGACCGCGTTCTGCGCGTCGGTGATGACCTGGGTGGCCATCTGCGCGGGGCCGACGAACAGCGTGATGAGGAAGATGAAGGCGATGGCGGTGCCCAGCGACAGCGTCCCGGCGACGCCCAGCCACACCCCGACGACCAGCACCGCCGCGTTCGCGACGCCGCCGACGAGGATGGCCGAGGCGAAGGTGAACGCGACGATGGTCTGCGCCCGTACCTGCGTGTCGTAGGCGGCGCCGACGGCCGTGTCGATGCGGTCCTGCGTCTGCTCCTCGATGGCGTACGTCTTGACGACCGACGCCCCCACGACCGGCTCGGCGATGGTCGACAGCAGGTCGCCGACGGCGGCGCGGACCCGGTCGTAGGCCCGGGACATGCGCTCGGCGAAGCCCTTCAAGGCCAGCGCCAGCGGCACGAAGGTCGCCAGCACCACCAGCGTCAACTGCCACGACAGGAAGCCCATCACGACCGTGGCGACGATCATCTGGCCGACGCTGAGCACCAGGATCATGCCGGTGAACTGCACGAACTGGGAGATCTGGTCGATGTCGGAGGTGACCCGCGAGACGAGCGAGCCGCGCCGCTGGGTGTTCTGCGTCAGCATCGACAGGTCGTGGACGTGCCGGAAGGCGGTGACCCGCAGTTGCGCGAGGCCCGTCTCACTGCTGCGGAACAGCCGCAGTTTGGCGTAGTACGAGGCGACGCCGCTGACGATCAGCAGCAGAGCCGCCACGACGACCGCCGTCACGATGGAGGAGGCGTCCACGCCGTCGCCGTCGGCGAGGCCGGAGTCGATGGCCCGCTGCACCACGACCGGCACCAGCGACGAGCCCGCCGTGCCGCACAGGATCAGCACGACCGTCAGTCCCCAGCCCTGGATGATCGCCGGGCTGAGCGACAGGCCGCGCGCGATGACCCGCAGGCTGCCTTCGCGTTCCTCACTCATGGTCCAACTCCTCGCGGGCCTCGTCGTAGGCGTCGACCAGGTCGCGGTAGGCCTGGGAGCGCTCGCGCAACTCCTCGTGCGTGCCCTGGTCGACGACACGTCCGCCGGCCAGGTGGACGACGTGGTCGGCGAGCGCGATGGTGGCCTTGCGGTAGGCGACGACCAGCACGGTCAGGCCGCCGTTGGCACGGGTCCAGTCCTCCAGCGCGTCGAGGATGCGGCGCTCGACGTCGGGGTCGAGGGCGCTGGTGGCGTCGTCGAGGACGAGCAGCCGGGGACGGCGGATCAGCGCGCGGCCCAGGGCGATCCGCTGACGTTGCCCGCCCGACAGCGACGTGCCGCGCTCGCCCAGCCGGGTGTCGAGTCCGTCGGGCAGCGCCGCCACGAACTGCTCAGCCTGCACGACCCGCAACACCTCCCACACCGTCTCGTCGTCGAGGTCGGCGCCGAGGGTGATGTTGTGCCGGACGGTGTCGTCGAAGAGGAAGGTCGTCTGCGGGGCGACCGCGACCGCCTCGGCCAGCGCGGCGTGCGACAGGCGGGGCAGGTCGACGCCGCCGACGCGGACCTGTCCGGCGTCGGGGTCGACCAGACGGGTGACGAGCGAGACGAGCGTGCTCTTGCCGCTGCCGGTCGCGCCGACCACCGCCGTGACGCCGCCCGGAACGACGCTCAGATCGACCCCGCGCAGCACCGGCTCGCCGGGCGTGTGGGCGAACTCGACGCCCTCCAGGTCGACGCTCACCGGACCCTCGCCCGGCGCCCGCACGCTCCCGTAGTCCATGCGGTCCTGCTCGTCGAGCACGCCGCGCACCCGGTCCCAGCCGACGACCGCGCGCGGCAGCTCGCCGAGCACCCAGCCGATCGCCCGCACCGGCATCGCGACGACGGTGAACAGATAGGCCACCTGCACGAGATCGCCCGGCGCGATGGCGCCGGACTCGACGCGCCCGATCCCGATGAGCAGCACCAGCAGCACGCCGACGCTCGGCAGCGACTCCATGACCGGGTCGAACACCGCCCGGATGCGGCCGGCCGCGACGCTGGCGTCGCGCAACTCGTTCGTGGCGGCCTCGAAACGTCGGGTCTCGTCGGCCTCGCGGCCCAGCGACTTGACCACGAGCGCGCCGTCGAAGGACTCGTGCGCGACCGCCGAGACGTCGCCGCGCAGGCTCTGCACCCGCGTCATCAGCGGGCCCTGCCAGCGCTGGTAGACGACGTTGATCGCGAAGAGCGCCGGGAAGACCACCAGGCCGATCATCGCCAGCACCGGGTCGGCCAGGAACATCGACACGATCGCCACGACGAGCATGGCGATGACGCCGATAGCCATCGGCAACGGCTGGAAGACGCTCCAGGTCGCCTCGACGTCGGCGTTCGCGTTCGACAGGAGTTGGCCGGTGGGGTGCGACTGATGCCAGCGCATCGGCAGTTCGAGGTAGCGGCGGGTGACCGCGCGACGGTCGCCGCGCACGAGCCGGTAGAAGACGATGCCGCCGATGAGCCGCCGTCCGACGACGCTCACCATGCGCAGCAGGGCCGCTGACAGGAACAGCAGCACGCCGACGACCGACGCGCCGACCAGCAACTCCCCGTCGGCGAAGGACGGCCGGATGACGTGGTCGGTGGCCCAGCCGAGCACCCAGGCGTCGGCGACCGTGGTGGCCCCGAAGAGCACCGAGAAGAGCACGGCGAGGGCGAACATCGGCTTCTCGCGGGCGATGCCCCGGCCCATCACGACGACCCCCCGCCGGGTGAGGCGGGAGGTGTCGGTCTGGCCGAGGGAGTCCAGGCCCGTCAACGGACGGTGTGGCCGGCAGCGCGCAAGGTGTCTTTCACCGCTCCGATGGTCAGGCTGCCGAAGTGGAACACACTCGCGGCCAGCACGGCGTCGGCGCCGGCCTCCACCGCAGGGGGGAAGTGCTCCAGCTTCCCGGCGCCGCCACTGGCGATCAGTGGCACCTGTGTAACGCCACGGACCGCCCGAATCATTTCCAGGTCGAATCCGGCCTGGGTGCCGTCGGCGTCCATCGAGTTGAGCAGGATCTCGCCCGCGCCGAGCTCGGTGGCCTGTCGCACCCATGCGACGGCGTCGATCCCGGCGCTGCGGCGGCCGCCATGGGTGGTGACCTCGAAGCCGCTGGGCTGATCGGCGGCACGGCGCGCGTCGACGCTCAGCACGAGCACTTGGTTGCCGAAACGTCCGGCGATCTCGGCGATCACCTCGGGCCGAGCGATGGCGGCGGTGTTGATGCCGACCTTGTCGGCTCCGGCGCGCAAGAGCCGGTCAACGTCGTCGGTGGTCCGCACGCCCCCGCCGACGGTGAGCGGGATGAACACCTGCTCGGCGGCCTGGCCGACCATGTCGTAGGTGGTGGCGCGGTCGCCGCTGGAGGCGGTGATGTCGAGGAAGGTCAGCTCGTCGGCTCCCTCGGCGTCGTAGACCCGCGCCATCTCGACCGGGTCGCCCGCGTCGCGCAGGTCGACGAAGTTGACGCCCTTGACGACGCGCCCGCCGTCGACGTCCAGACACGGGATGACACGCACGGCGAGACTCACGTCCCCGAGGGTATCGGCACCGCCTCTCCGTCCTCGACCTCGCCGGTCAGACCCATCGCAGTTCGAAGGAGATCGTGCCGAGGAGCAGCACCGCGGCAATGAGGGCCGAAGCGCTGCGAGCGCGCACGTGCGCCCCGTCGAAGGGACGGAACGGCAGCAACATCGACCCCAGGAGAGCCAACCCCGCCATCGCCGCCCACCTCGCCAGCGGCACCGCCGAGAAGAACGCCAGCGCGACGAACACGGCGGTCACCACAGCCACAGACCCTGCGGCGGCCCACAGAGTCCGCCTGCGGTGAGCGGTCGCGACGTCGTCGTCGTCGACCCCGGGGTACGGCGCCACGGTCACGCCGAGTGGGGCCGCCGCCATGCTGACGAGCATCGCCGGAGGCCAGCCGAACTGCACCGGCAGAGCGTCGCGGAAGGCGAGCCGTCGCACGCCCCAGGGCATCAGGACCAGCCCGCCGACGACGCCGAACAGCAGCGCCCGCTCGAGCCAACTGTCCGCCCAGAACAGCGTCGGGGCCGCGAGGACCCCGGCGGACACGGCCAGCCCGACGAAAGCCGGAAGCCGCCCCCACAACCACGAGGGCAGTCTGTCCTCGACGCCCAGCGTCCTCGCGCCGAACCGGGAGGCGGTGATCTCGACGACCCGGTCGATGCGCAGCGCCCACAGCAGTTGCAGGGCGATCAGGACGGCCATCGTGAGGGTGAACTGGTGGCGCGGCTCCGAGGCCGTCTGCGCGTAGTTCCATCCGGGGTCCAGCGGTTTGGAGATGTCGAGCCCCGACTCGTAGACGGTGTCGTCGACGACGAGGTCGAGGGGCTCGCCACGCTGACTCCGGTCGAGTCGTCCGGCCACCGCCAGCGCGCTCTCGATCCCGGCCACCCGCGACCCGTCGAGTCGGGCGGTCACGACACCGAGGTTGTGCCAGCCTGTCGCGTAGTCCGGGTTGGCGGCGACCGCCGAACGCAGGAGTTCTTGAGCCGTCGCGTGGTCGCCCTCCTGCGCGACCAGCACGGCGAGGTTGTTGGCCGAGACGTACGAGGTCGCGTCCTCGTCGAGGACTCGCTGATACGCCTGGGCCGCCTCCGTCGTGTCTCCCGCAAGATGATGCGCGAAGGCCAGCGTGTCTAAGAAGACGGGGTTCGCCGGGTCCCGGCTGAGCGCCGCCTCCGCGACGCGAGTCGACTCCTCATGGTCACCGGAGCGCGCGAGCGCGAGGGCGAGGTTGTTCTCTTGCGCCCCGCGTAGCAGGACGACCTCCGGATCGTCTCCCTCACGCGTCCGGGTGTAGTCCGCCCGTTGCTCCTCGAACGCGGCGGCCATGTCGACCGCCTCCTGAAGGCGCTCGACAGCCTCACCGTCGTCGCCCTGGACGAGCGCGAGGTAACCCCGCTGCGATTCCAGATAGAACACCGAGGCCTCGTACGACTCGCCCATCTCGAACTCCTCGGCCTCATACGACTCGTCGAGCGCCGACCGCGCCTCCTGGAGCACATCGTCAGCCTCGTCCGTCTCACCCTGTGCGGAGAGGGCTTCCGCGATCTGCAAGGCGATCGTCGTTCCTGGAAGGACCGCGTCGTTGCTGTAGTCGACCCCGGTCTTCACCGAGGAATATGGGCGTTCTCGCACCTCTTGGAAATCCTCCCACCGCCGCGCCGCCTCTTCAAAGTGCTCCTGAGCCGTCTCGTACTCCCCCTGTAAGTAGGCGACCTCGCCCGCTCGTTGATGGGAGCCGAAGTCCTCGGGATACTTCTCACGCCATTCGGCGACCAGCTCCTGGGCCCGATCCAGGTCGCCCGCCCACCGGTGCATGTCCTGAACGCTCTCGTAATACGCCTGCTCACTGTCGACGCCAAGCGAAAGGCACCCAGGTGAGTTGCCCGTCAACCTCGGCGGTGGCGTCAGCGTCTCCCAGACCTCGTCGCTCACGGTGTCCTCGCCGGTCATCACCGCAGCGATCAACGCGCTGTTGTTCAAGCAGACCCCGTCCGTCTCCCACTGGCCTCGATACGCGGGTATGAAGGAGACGTCCTCGACCATCCCGCCACCGTAGAACTCAGTGGTCGCGTCAGTGACCCTCGTCGGCCAGGTCGTCAGCCGCGCGGCGCCGCGGAAACGGAACGGATACTCATCCGGGGTCGCCTCCAACCCGACGGGGAACCCGACAACGGCCTCCCGTAACAACTCGCTGACCGCCGCCGCGTCCCCGGAGTGCTCCCGCAACAGGACCTCGACGGCCACGAACCCCATCGTGTCGCGGACCTTCTCCGGCGTCTGCGCGAGAACGACCTCAGCCCGCGTGATCTCGTCGAGTTCGATCAAGGCCCGCGCGTGTCCGATCAAAAGACCCGGGTCAGCGGACCGCGAGCGCGCCTCCTCGTAGAGCAAGACGCTCTCTTGCCGCCAGGCCCTCACCTGGAAGGGTCGCAGGCCTCGTCGTTCTGACTCCTCAGCACGATCCAGCAGAAGATCGGCCCACCCCGCGTAGCCGATCGCCAAGTCCTCGAAGTCCGTCCGTAGAGCCTCGAAGTCCTCGGCAGCGCCGACTAACAGCTCCCGTGGATCGTCGTCGTGGGCTGCGCCGTCATCCAAGGCACTGCGCGAAATCCTCGACTGCGCGCTAATCCACAACGGCGTCGGGTCGTTCGGGCACAGGGACCGTGCCTTCTCCACCTCGGTCGACAGATGTTCGTCGCTCGGCGTGCCGAGACTCATCACGTGGGCGAGTTGAAGTTGCGCCTCGCACGTCTCCGACACCGTCTGGACGTGGCGCAGAATGCTGTACGCCACCATCGCGCCTGTGTCAAAGCTCATCTGCTGTTCCTCGTCGGGAGGAAACGCCGCGAGCAAGATCAACGCGGCGGTCAAGTCGAGCACCGCCTCCGGATCCTTCTCAGCGGACTCCAGGTCGAGTCGGCTCTCCACTACCGGGTCGATACTGGGATACATATACGGATGGACGGGACGATATGTCTCGTCGTCCAACACCGCGGAGTCTCCCGGCGAGAATGTCTGACCCGCCAGCGACAGGATGTCGTCGCCAAGACCCAGCGGCGTCGCAAGATCCACCAGGAGATCGGCCGCCTCGTCCCCATCGTCAATGCCGTGTGGGAACGCCTCACCGATGGGATCGGCGTCGCTGCGTAACGGCAGTGATCGGACCTCCGGCGGAGCGTCGACACTCGGAACCGTCAACTCTCCGGAACGCGCCGCCGTCTGATCCGCCGTCTCGACGCTGGGCGTGGACCAGGCCACGACGGTGAACATGACACCGGTGACAAGAAGGACGAGTGACAGCACGACGGCCACCCACGGGGCCCACGTGCCGCGACGAGAGGAAGACAGAGCTTGAGAGCCGACCATGCTGAGGATCCTACGGCGAGAAGACCCTTCTTCGCTGTCCCCGAAAACGGGGACACACGACTTACGCCTCCGACAACCGACGGCCACTCGTCGCGAGCACACAGCCGCACAGGATCAGCCCGAAGGCGGCCGCCATCGAGGCGGTGAGCGTCTCGCCGAGGAGTAGGACGCCGGCGACCACGGCGACGGCGGGGTTGACGTAGGTGAAGACCATGGCGCGGGAGGTGCCGACCTCGCGGATCAGCGCGAAGAAGAACAGGAAGGCGAGCGCCGTGCAGAGCAGGCCGAGGCCGATCAGCGAGGCGGTGACCTCGAGGCTAGGAACCTCGTCCGGCCAGGTGAGCGCCGCCGGGATCGCGTAGACCGCCGCCGCGAGGCTGAGGCAGACCGCCGTCATCGGCAAGGCCGGGACGTCGTTCAGCTTGCGCGCCATGATGAGCGGGGCGATGGCGTAGCAGACCGCCACCACCAGCACCTCGACGATCGCGCGCGGGGAATCGCCGCCCAGGCCCGGCAGGGCGAGCACCGTCACCCCGACGAGACCGACGCCGAGGCCCAGCCAGCGGGTCGGGCTGAGCCGTTCGTCGTCACCGATCAGCCGGGAGACGACCACGCCGATGATCGGCACTGCCGCGATCAACAGGCCGGTCATCGAACTCGACAGGTCTTGCTCAGCGCGGGCCAACAGCGCCCACGGCCCCAGGATCTCGAAGGCGCTGAACGCCACCAGCGGTTTCCAGTGGTCACGCAGCCAGACTGGCGGCCCGTGGCGCAACGCCAGCGGCAGCAGCACCAGCGCGCCGAGCGCGGTCCGCGCGAAGACCACCATCGGCACTGAGATCCCGCCGTCGACGGCGACCTTGATCATCAGATAGGGCACGCCCCAGATGACGCTCATGGCCGCGAACAGCAGCCAGCCGCGACGGGTCATGAGGCGCTCGTCGGTCCCTTCGTGAGCGCCAGCGCCTCCTCTAACGTGAACTGGCCGGTGTAGAGCGCGGTGCCCGCGATGGCCCCCTCGACACCCGCCTCGACCAGGGTCATGAGCGCGGCGATGTCGTCGAGCGTGGTGACGCCGCCGGAGGCGACGACCGGACGGTCGGTGCGCGCGCAGACGTCGCGCAGCAGATCGAGGTTCGGACCTTGCAGCATGCCGTCCTTGTTGACGTCGGTGACGACATAGCGCGCGCAACCCTCGGCGTCGAGGCGGGTGAGCGTCTCGTAGAGGTCGCCGCCCTCCTTCGTCCAGCCCCGCGCGGCGAGGGTCGTGCCGCGCACGTCGAGCGCGACGGCGACGCGGTCGCCCCAGGTCGCGATGGCCTGGGCGCACCACTCGGGCTTCTCCATCGCGGCGGTGCCGATGTTGACGCGGCGGCAGCCGGTCGCCATCGCGGCCTCCAGCGAGGCGTCGTCGCGGATGCCGCCGGAGATCTCGACGTCGATGTCGAGACGGCCGACGATCTCGGCCTGCAGGTCGCGGTTGCGTCCGTTGCCGAAGGCGGCGTCGAGGTCGACCAGATGCAGCCACTCGGCGCCGGCGTCCTGCCAGCGCAGCGCCGCCTCGACGGGATCGCCGAAGGTCTTCTCGGACCCGTCGACGCCCTGCACGAGTTGGACGGCCTGGCCGCCCTTGATGTCGACGGCGGGCAGCAGTTGCAGGTAGTCAGTCACGCGGCGATGCTATCGCCAACGCGCCTCGCCGGGACCCCGACGTCGCCTAGGCTCGCGGCCATGTCGACCACGGCTCCCCTGCCCCTGCGGACGCGGATCTTCGCCCGGGCGCTGAAAGTCATCGCACGGCCCGTCGCCACCGGCGACGAGATGATCGCGCTGCGCGACAAGCGGGCGAGGCTCCTGACGAGCCGCGTCGGGTCGGTGGTCACCGGACGGGACGAGCCGGGCGTGTCGGTCCGCGATATCACCGTCGACCTCGGCGGCGTGACGTCGCGACTGCGCGTGCACATCCCGCCGGGCCTCGACGGTCTCGCGCCGGTCGTCGTGAACTACCACGGCGGCGGCTGGTGCATCGGCTCGCCGGAGCAGTCGCGGTGGGCGACCAGCCGGGTCGCGGCGCGGGTCGGAGCGGTCGTGGTCTCCCCCACCTACCGGCTCGCCCCGGAGCATCCCTTCCCCGCGGCGCCCGACGACGCCTGGGCGGTGCTGCGCTGGGTCCACGAGCACGCGGCCGAGTTCGGCGGCGACCCGGAGCGGATCGCGGTCATGGGCGACAGCGCGGGCGGCAATCTGGCCGCCGTCGCCGCGCTCCAGGCCCGGGACGCTGGCGATCTGCCCGTCGCCGCGCAAGTGTTGGTCTATCCGGCGGTCGACGCCTACGAGAAATGGCCGTCGGAGGCCGAGAACGCCGACGCCCCGCTGTTGAACGCGGAACTGATGAGCACCTTCATCCATCTCTACCTGGCCGACGGCTACGGCGACCAGGACTGGCGGCACTCGCCGTTGAAGGCCGCCTCTCACGCCGACCTGCCGCCCGCGCTGATCCTGACCGCCGGTCACGACCCGATCCGCGACCACGGCACCCACTACGCCGAGGCGCTGCGCGCAACCGGCGTCCCGGTCGAACTGCGCGAGCACCCCGACGCCATCCACGGCTTCATGTCCCTGCCCGGCGCGGTCCCCGCCGCGACGGCAGGGTTGACGGAGATCGTGAGTTTCTTGAAGCAGCGCTTCGAGGTGTGACCGGGCCTTCGCTCCCTGAGGTGCGAGGAACGACGAGCCTCGAAGGGAGGGGACGTGAGCACAGGCCTGTCTCCCTTCGAGGCTCCGGGCGCGGGGCGCCCTCCGCACCTCAGGGAGCGAAACCTGCCGCGACCTTCGGGTCACCGCGACCAGCCTTTCCAGACCTACCGCGGGCGCGGGGCACCCGGTCCCTGAGGTGCGAGGAACGAGCCTCGAAGGGCCGCACCTCAGGGATCGACGGAACAGCTACTCCTCAGCGCGCCGCCTGCCAGCGCTCGCGGGTGAGGCGGTGGACGAGGCAGTCGTCGCCGTCGAACACGCGGCGTCCCTCGACCTCGAAGCCGAGCCGCTGGTAGAAGCGGTGGGCGGCGGTGTTGGAGTTCAGCGGGTCGATCACGACCGCCGTCACGGCCGGGTCGGCGAAGATCCGGTCGAGGGTCAGCGTCATCATCTGGCTCCCGTAGCCGCGACCCAGCGCGTCGGGCGGGCCGATCCAGATGTCGATGGCGCGCAGGTCGGGCTCGACGTCGCCCCAGTAGTGCGTCGGCTCACGGTGCGGGTCGCACACCTGGACCACGCCGATGGGCCGCCCGTCGACCTCGGCGATCTCCCAGAAGGACACCGGCGACATCGACGCGATCTCCTCGGGCCAGTCGATGCCGTCGAAGGCAACCTCCAGGCCGGGTCGGTCGCTGGAACAGGCGATGACATGCGGCTCGCGATCCCATTGACGCAGGACAGGCACGTCGTCCGGCGTCGCCGCCCGCATGCGTACCCGTCCGCCGGTCATAGCGTGGCGAGCCAGTTCTCCAGCAGGCGGCGGCCGGCGTCGGCGGACTTCTCGGGGTGGAACTGCGTCGCCCACAGCGGGCCGTGCTCGACGGCCGACACGAAGCGGTCGCCCTCGTAGCCGGTCCAGGTGACCTGCGGCTTCTTGAGCGGAGTGTCGCCGTCGAGCTCCCACGACCGCACCCCGTAGGAGTGGACGAAGTAGAACCGCTCGCCCTCGATCCCGGCGAACATGACACTGCCCTCGGGCGACTCGACGGTGTTCCAGCCCATGTGCGGGACGATGGGCGCCTGGAGTCGCTCGACCGTGCCCGGCCACTCGCCGCAGCCCTGCGTGGTCACGCCGTGCTCGATGCCCTCGGCGAAGAGGATCTGCATACCCACGCAGATGCCGAGCACCGGACGGCCGGCGATCAGCCGACGCTCGATCAACCGCTCGCCGTCGACCTCGGCCAGCCCGCGCATGCACGCCTCATACGCGCCGACGCCGGGCACCAACAGTCCGTCGGCCTCGTAGGCGACAGCAGGGTCGGCGCTCAGCGTGACCTCGGCGCCCGCGCGCTCGACGGCGCGCACCGCCGAGCGGACATTGCCCGATCCGTAGTCGAGGACGACGACGGACGGCGCCGTCACAACGCCCCCTTGGTGGAGGGCACGCCCGTCTCGCGGGGGTCGAGCGCGACGGCGGTCCGCAGCGCCCGGGCGAGCGCCTTGAACTGGCACTCGGCGATGTGGTGCGGGTCGCGGCCGGCGGTCAACGTCATGTGCATCGTCAGACCGGCGTGGTGCGCGATGGACTCGAAGACGTGCGAGGTGAGCGAGCCGGAGTATTGGCCGCCGATGACGACGGTGATCTGCCGCTCGGGCTCGCCGGTGTGCACGAAGTACGGGCGTCCGGACACGTCGACGGTGCAGGTGGCGATGGCCTCGTCGAGCGGGACCGTCGCGGTGCCGTAGCGGGTGATGCCGGACTTGTCGCCCAGCGCCTCGCGGATCGCCTCACCGATGCAGATGGCGGTGTCCTCGACGGTGTGGTGGGCGTCGATGTGCAGGTCGCCCGCGGTCTTGACCGTCAGGTCCATGAGCGAGTGCCGCGCCAGCGCGGTGAGCATATGGTCGTAGAAGCCGACGCCGGTGGCGATGTCGTGCTTGCCGGTCCCGTCGAGGTCGACCTCGACCAGCACGTGCGACTCCGAGGTCTTCCGCTCGATGCGGGCGGTGCGGCTCATGAGGTGACCTCCTGGAGGGCGTGGTGGAAGGCGTCCATCTCGTCGGGTGTGCCGATGGAGACGCGCAGCCATCCTAGGGGCCCGGTCTCACGGATCAGGACGCCCCGGTCGACCAGGCCCTGCCAGATCGCGTGGCGGTCCTCGAAGACGCCGAACAGGATGAAGTTGGCGTCGGAGGCGGCGACGGTGTGGCCCGCGGCGGCCAGCCGTTCGGCGGTGCGGTCGCGCTCGACCCGCAGCGCGTCGACCTGGCCGAGCAACTCGTCGGCGTGGCGCAGCGCGGCCTCGGCGGCGGCCTGCGTCACCGACGACAGGTGGTAAGGCAATCGCACGACCCGCAGCGCGTCGACCACGGCGGGGTCGGCGGCGAGGTAGCCGAGACGGCCTCCGGCCAGCGCGAACGCCTTGCTCATCGTGCGGGTGACGATGAGCCTCGGGAACTCCGACAGCAGCTCCAGCGCCGACGGGGTGCCCGCGCGGCGGAACTCCGCGTAGGCCTCGTCGACGACGACCATGCCGGGCGCCACGTAGAGGATCGCGCGGGTGTGTGCGGGGTCGAGGGCGGTGCCGGTGGGGTTGTTCGGCGAGGTGAGGAATATGACGTCCGGCCGCTCGGCCTCGATCAGCGCGACCGCCGCGTCGGTGTCGATGCCGAAGTCCTCGCGGCGCTGCCCGGCCACCCAGCGGGTGTGGGTGTTGCGGGCGTACTCGGGGTACATCGAGTAGGTCGGCGCGAAGCTGAGCGCGGTGCGTCCGGGGCCGCCGAAGGCCTGCAAGATCTGCTGCATGACCTCGTTCGACCCGTTGGCCGCCCACACGTGCGAGGCGTCGAGGCCGTCGACCTCCCGCGACAGGTAGGCGGCGAGCGCGGTCCGCAGGGCGGTCGCCTCACGGTCGGGATAACGGTTGAGGCCGAACGCGGCGGCGCGCACCGACGCGGCGATGTCGTCGGCGGCCGCCTCACTCGGGCCG
This sequence comes from Aeromicrobium sp., assembly GCF_047606445.1. GTDB lineage: Bacteria > Actinomycetota > Actinomycetes > Propionibacteriales > Nocardioidaceae > Aeromicrobium. The sequence goes on from NZ_JASGEK010000006.1 coordinate 43,776, forward strand.
TACGGGTTCTCGTTGGTGTTCAGCTGCACCGGCACGTCGAGCTGCGGGGCGCCGTAGGGCTCCTCGTCGCGCAACTCCTCGCGCACCGGCAGCCAGGCGGGGGCCGTCATCGCTCCAACCTGATCGAGACGGCGCGACCGTGCGAGGGCAGGTCCTCGGCCTCGGCGAGCGTGACGACACGCGGGCCGATCTCGCGCAGCGCCGCCTCCGAGTAGGTGATGACCTGCATGTTCTTGCAGAAGGCGCGCACCGACAGGCCCGAGGAGTGGCAGGCGCAACCGGCCGTGGGCAGCACATGGTTCGACCCGGCGGCGTAGTCGCCGAGCGAGACCGGCGTGAACGAGCCGACGAAGACCGCGCCCGCGTTGACGATCCGCGCGGCCACCGACGAGGCGTCGGCGGTGTGGATCTCCAGGTGCTCGGCGGCGTAGGCGTTGGCGACGTCGACGGCCTGGTCGACGTCGCGCACGAGCACGGTGGCCGACTGCGTTCCAGTGAGCGCGGTGGTGATGCGCTCGTTGTGCCGGGCGGCCGGGACCTGGGCGGCGAGGGCGGTGTCGACCTGGGCGGCCAGCTCCTCGCTGTCAGTGATGAGCACCGACGCGGCCAGCGGGTCGTGCTCGGCCTGGCTGACGAGGTCGGCGGCCACGAGCTCGGCGTCGGCAGTGGCGTCGGCGATGATCGCGATCTCGGTGGGCCCGGCCTCGGCGTCGATCGCGACCGTGCCCTGCAGGTACCGCTTCGCAGCGGCCACGAAGATGTTGCCGGGACCGGTGACGAGGTCGACCGGACGGCACTCCCCCGCGCCATAGGCGAGCATGGCGAGGGCCTGCGCGCCGCCGGCGGCGTAGACCTCGTCGACGCCGAGCATGGCGCAGGCGGCCAGGATCGTCGGGTGCGGCCAGCCGTCGTGGTCGACCTGCGGCGGGCTGGCCAGCGCGATGCCGGGCACCCCGGCGACCTGCGCCGGGACCGTGTTCATGACGACGGTGCTGACCAGCGGCGCGAGGCCGCCGGGCACATACAGACCCACCCGCCGCATCGGCACGATGCGGCGCTCGACCACGGCGCCGTCGGCGACGGTCGTGGTGACGCTCTCTTCCAGCTCGGCCTCGCAGGTCTGGCGCAGGCGGGCGATGGACGCCTCCAACGCCTCGGCGACAGCCGGGTCGAGGGCCTCCCGCGCGGCGGCGACGACCTCCGCGGGCACGCGCAGGCCGGCCGGGCGGACGCCGTCGAACTTCTCGCCGTACTCCAACACCGCCTCGGCTCCACGCTCGCGGACGTCCTCGCAGATCGGCCGCACCGCGGCCAGGGCGTGCTCGACGTCGACCTCGGCGCGCGGGACCGCCCCGCGGTAGGCGTCCTCGCTCAGGCCGTCCTCGGCCACCATGTCCCGTACGTCGACTCGTCGCATCACGCGGGCCAGTCTAGAGCCGCTCTCCCCTACGATGACGCCCATGCCCGAGCCCGCCGACGACCGATCGCTCCAGCGGCCGGTCGTGGCGGGAGTCGTCACGGCGCTCGTCGGGTTCACCAGCTCCTTCGCCGTGGTCCTGTCGGGGCTGCGGGCGGTCGGCGCCTCCCCGGAGCAGGCGGCGAGCGGGCTGTTCGCGCTGACGGTCGTCTTCGGGCTCCTTATGATCGGCCTCGCCCTGTGGACTCGCATGCCGGTGACCCTCGCGTGGTCGACGCCGGGCGCGGCACTACTGGTCAGCACGGGGACGGTCGGCGGCGGCTGGCCCGCGGCCGTCGGCGCGTTCGTCCTGATCGGCGTGCTGCTGGCGCTGACCGGGGCGCTCGGTTGGCTCGGCCGGGCCGCGCGCGCCATCCCCGCGCCCATCGCGCAGGGCATGCTCGCCGGGATCCTGCTGGAACTCTGCCTCGCGCCGGTCGAGGCGGTCGCCGTCGCGCCGTGGTCGGTGCTGCCGGTGATCGTCGTGTGGCTGCTGGCGACCCGCTGGATCCCCCGCTGGGCGGTGCCGCTGGCCCTCGTCGCCGCGCTCGTCTCCATCGGCGTCTCGATCGCCACCTCCGACACGACCGTCGACCGCGCCTCGCTCGTGCCGCAGCTGACCTTCACCTCACCGACGCTGAGCGTCGCGGCGGTCGTCGGCATCGCGATCCCGCTCGCCATCGTCACGCTGGCCTCGCAGAACATCCCCGGCGTGGCGATCATGCGCGGTTTCGGCTATGACGTCCCGTGGCGGGCGTCCATGCTGACCACCGGCGCGGGCACCTCGGCGGCGGGTCTGTTCGGCGGCCATGCGATCAACCTCGCCGCGCTGTCGGCGGCGCTCGCCGCCGGCGACGAGGCCGGACCCCGTGACCGACGCTGGATCGCGGCCGTCACGGCAGGCGGCGGCTACCTCTTGCTCGCGCTGACCTCCGGCGCGCTCGTGACGCTCAGCGAGGCGGCCCCCGCCGGCATCGTCGAGACCGTCGCCGGACTCGCCCTGCTCGCCACCTTCGCCGCCGCGATCCTCGCCGCCCTCAGCGACGCCGACCACCGCACCAGCGCCGTCGTCGCCTTCGTCGTGGCCGCCTCCGGCCTGCGACTGGCCGGGGTGGGCGCGGCCTTCTGGGCGCTCGTCGCCGGGCTGGCGACACGACTTCTGTTGGAATCACCGACGCGAGGAGAGACCCGTGGCGAAGCGGACTGAGTCGACCCGGGCCACTCAGACGCTCGCACGGGCGGGCGTCGAGTTCGCCGTCCGCGCCTACGAGCACGACCCCCGCGCCACCTCCTTCGGGCGGGAGGCCGCGCAGGCGCTCGGCGTCGAGGCCGACCGGGTGTTCAAGACGCTGCTGGTCGACGTCGGCGGCGAGCTGGTGGTCGGGATCGTGCCGGTCAGCTGCTCGCTCGACCTCAAAGCGCTCGCGGCGGCCGTCGGCGGCAAACGCGCGACCATGGCCGACCCGGCCCGCGCCGAGCGGGCCACCGGTTATGTCGTCGGCGGCATCTCGCCGATCGGCCAGCGCACGACCCACCGGACCGTCGTCGACGAGACGGCCGAACTCTGGGACACCGTGCTGGTATCCGGCGGTCGCCGCGGGCTCGACGTCGAGTTGTCGCCCGCCGACCTGATCGCCGTCACTGAGGCGACGCTGGCTCCGATCACGCGCTGAGCGCCGCCTCACGCGCCTGCTCCCGAGCGCGGGGATTCACCATGACGCCCGGCAGCAACCCCGCCACGGTCGCGATGGGCCACGCGAAGAAAGCCGCCGGAGCACCCACGGCCAACCGGTCGGGAACCGTGTCGCCCACGGCGAGCCCAGCCGCCTCCGACGGGTCGCCCGGACCCCAGACGACGCCCAACTGCCAGGCGACCAGGGCGGCGGCCGCGCCGCCGGCCAACGCCATCGGCACGAGCGGCCACGCGGCGCGCCGGGCGGTGGCGGCGAGCAGGAGGCCGAGCAGCAGACCGCCGACCGCGCCCACGAGCGCGAAGTCGACGGCCACGCCGAACTCTGCGGCCATGGCCGCCTCCCCCATCTCGAGCTGTCCGTCCGCGACCGTCCACACCGGCGGCTCGGCGAGCCGCGACCAGGCGAAGGCGCCGACGACGCCGGCCACGACCGGCGCGAGCACGACCGCCGCCGTCCGTCCCCAGGCCGCCCTCATGCGACGCAGCTCGGGCCGAGGAGCTCCTTGAGGTCGGCGATGAGCGCCGACGACTGGGTGACTCGGAACTTCTGATCAAGACGCATGACGCGGGTCCCTCCCGAACTCACCAGCCGCAGATGCACCTCGTTGCCCCCGGGATGGGCGGCGAGGACCTGCTTGAATCGTGTGATCATCTCCGGGGTACAGCGTGCCACCGGCATGGTGACGGCCACCGGCCCCCCTCGCGCGACCGTCGAGACGGCCGGCTGGGTGACTTCCGTGGCCATCAGGTCGATGCCCTCGTCCTTGCGGCGCACCCGCGCCTTGACCGCCACCACCGTGTCCTCCCTCAGCAGCTCGGCGGCCAGCGCGTAGGCGCCCGGGAAGACCATGACCTCGACCGAGCCCTCCAAGTCCTCCAGGGTGATCGAGGCCCAGGTGTCGCCCTTCTTCGACAGGCGGCGCTGCACACTGGTGATGAGGCCGCACAGCTTCACCACCGAGCCGTCCTCGCGCTCGCCGTCGGCGGCCAGCTCGCCGACCGAGCAGTCCCGGCTGGCCTGCAGCACGTGCTCCAGGCCGAGCAGCGGATGGTCCGACACGTACAGGCCGAGCATGTCGCGCTCGAAGGCCAGCAGCTGCGTCTTGTCCCACTCGGGCAGGTCCGGGACCGTGACCGAGATGCCCGACCCCCCGTCGTCGTCGAGACCGTCGAAGAGCGAGTCCTGGCCGATCGCCGCGTTGCGCTTGAGGTCGATGTGCTGGTCGACCGCCTCCTCGGCGATCGTCACGAGCGCCCGGCGCCGGTGCCCCATCGAGTCGAACGCGCCGGCCTTGATGAGCGAGTCGAGCACCCGCTTGTTGCAGACCGTGATCGGCACCTTGTCGAGGAAGTCGGCGAAGTCCTCGTAGCGGCCCTTCTCCTCGCGGGCCGAGATGATGCCGGGGACGACGCTGTCGCCGACGTTGCGCACCGCCGACAACCCGAAGCGGATGTCGTCGCCGACCGAGGCGAAGGTGCCGATGGAGTCGTTGACGTCGGGCGGCAGCACCTGGATGCCGAGGCGGCGGCACTCCGACAGGTAGACCGCCGACTTGTCCTTGTCGCCGCGCACGCTGGTCAGCAGCGCCGCCATGTACTCGGCCGGATAGTGCGCCTTGAGGTAGGCCGTCCAATAGCTGATGACGCCGTAGGCGGCCGAGTGGGCCTTGTTGAAGGCGTAGTCGGCGAAGGGGACGAGGATGTCCCAGAGCTTCTTGATGGCGGGCTTGGTGAAGCCGCGCTCCATCATGCCGGCCTCGAAGCCGACGAACTCCTTCTCCAGCACCTCGCGCTTCTTCTTGCCCATCGCGCGGCGCAGGTTGTCGGCTTGTCCGAGCGTGAACCCGGCCAGCTCCTGCGCGATGCTCATCACCTGCTCCTGATAGATGATCAGGCCGTAGGTGCCGCCGAGGATCGGCTTCAACGCCTCGGTCAGCTCGTCGTCGATGTAGTCGATCTTCTGCTTGCCGGTCTTGCGCAGCGCGTAGTTGGTGTGGCTGTTGGCGCCCATCGGGCCGGGCCGGTACAGGGCGATGACGGCCGAGATGTCCTCGAAGTTGTCCGGCTGCATGAGCCGCAGCAGCGAGCGCATGGCCGTGCCGTCGAGCTGGAACACGCCGAGCGTGTCGCCGCGGCCCAGCAGCGCGTAGGCCTCCGGGTCGTCGAAGGTCAGATCCTCCAGCACCAGGTCGACGCCCCGGTTGGACTTGATGTTGGCGACCGCGTCGTCGAGGACGGTGAGGTTGCGCAGACCGAGGAAGTCCATTTTGACCAGGCCGAGCGCCTCGCACATCGGGTAGTCGAACTGGGTGATGATCGCGCCGTCCTGCTCGCGCCTCATGATCGGGACGATGTCGACCAGCGGCTCGCTGCTCATGATGACGCCCGCCGCGTGCACGCCCCAGTTGCGGATCTGGCCCTCCAGGCCGCGCGCGGTGTCGTAGATCGTGCGGACCTCGGCGTCGGACTCGTAGAGCTCGCGGAACTCCTTGCCGTCGCCGTAGCGGTCGTGATCCTCGTTGAACAGCTCGCCCAGCGGGACGCCCTTGCCCATGACGTCGGGCGGCAGCGCCTTGGTGATCTTCTCGCCCATCGCGAAGGGGTAGTCGAGCACGCGCCCGGCGTCCTTGATGGCGGCCTTGGCCTTCAGCCGGCCGAAGGTGGCGATCATCGCGACCCGGTCCGAGCCGTACTTGTCGCTGACGTACCGGATGACCTCGGCGCGACGACGTTCGTCGAAGTCGATGTCGAAGTCGGGCATGGACGGGCGCTCGGGGTTGAGGAAGCGCTCGAAGATCAGGCCGTGGGTGAGCGGGCACAGGTCGGTGATGCGCAAGGCGTAGGCGGCGATCGATCCCGCGCCGGAGCCGCGGCCGGGGCCGACGCGGATGCCGTTGTCCTTGGCCCAGCCGATGAAGTCGGCGACCACGAGGTAGTAACCGCAGTAGCCCTTGGTCTTGATGACGTCGAGCTCCATGTCGACGCGGTCGCGGACCTCCTGGGTCAGCCTCTCGCCCGGATAGCGCGACTCGATCCCCCGCCAGACCTCCTTGACGAACCAGGACTCCTCGGTCTCCCCCGCGGGCACGTCGGCGCGCGCCATGTAGCCGCCGGTGGACTCGGTGAACTCGACCTCGCAGCGCTCGGCGATGAGCAGCGTGTTGTCGCACGCCTCCTTCATCCCGAAGCGGTCCTCCCACAGATCGCGCATCTCGGCGGCGGACTTGATGTAGTAGCCGCCGCCGTCGAAGCGCAGCCGCTTCTCGTCGTTGATCTTCTTGCCCGAGGCCACGCAGATGAGCGCGTCGTGCGCCTCGGCGTCCTCGGGCAGGTTGTAGTGGGAGTCGTTGGTGGCGATCGGCGGGATGCCCAGCTCGCGGCCGAGTCGCAGCAGGTCGTCGCGGACCACCTTCTCGATGCCGATGCCGTGGTCCATCAGCTCCAGGAAGAAGTTCTCCCTGCCGAAGACGTCCTGGAACTCGCCGGCCGCCTGCCGCGCCTCCTCGTACTGGCCGAGGCGCAACCGGGTCTGGATCTCGCCGGAGGGGCAGCCGGTGGTCGCGATGAGCCCCTTGCCGTAGCGGTTCAGCAGCTCGCGGTCGGCGCGCGGCTTGTAGTAGTACCCCTCCAGGCTCGACAGCGAGGACAGCCGGAAGAGGTTGTGCATGCCCTCGGTGGTCTCGGCGAGCATCGTCATGTGGGTGTACGCACCGCCGCCGGCGACGTCGTTGCCGCCCTCCTCGGCGATATCGCCCTTGCCCCAGCGGACCCGCTTGCGCTCGCCGCGGTGGGTGCCCGGTGTGAGGTAGGCCTCCATGCCGATGATCGGCTTGACCCCGTGCTCGCGGGCCTTGGACCAGAAGTCGTAGGCGCCGTGCAGGTTGCCGTGGTCGGTCATCGCGACGGAGGTCATGCCCAGTTCGCCGACGCGCGTGAACAGCCCGTCGAGCAGGGAGGCCCCGTCGAGCATGGAGTACTCGGTGTGAACGTGCAGATGCACGAAGCTCGAGTCGCTCGACATCGCGGCAGACGCCTCCTCAGGCAGATCGTGACGGGAAGGACCAGAGTAGACGAGCCCTCGGACACGTCGTCCTCAGATGCCGCGCCCCTCCTTGAGCGAGGTGACGATGGCGGCGACCTCGTCGGCGTACCGCTCCTGCGTCTCCAACAGCTCCGTGCGCAGCCGCTCCAGCTCGAGGTCGCGCTTGGACACGCCCTCCATCGCGGCCTCGACGATCTCCCGCTGGTGCTTCAACTCGCCGGTCAGCCGGTCCACGTCGATCTCGCGGGCGGCGAGCTCGCCGCGCAGTCGCTCCAGCTCGACCGAGTTCGGATGGGTGTTGCGCTTGGCCGTCTCCAACTCCTCGCGCACCTGCCGCAGGGCGTTCTCGCGGTCGGCGAGGCGGCTCTGCTGGTCAGTGAATTCGCGCCGCAACGACTCCAGCTCGGTCCGCATCTGACCGATCTCGGACACCCGCTGATCCACGGTCTCACGACTCTCGTCGCGCTCCGCCTCCAGCGTTCGGATGATCGAATCACGCTCGATCAACTCGTCCTCGCTGGCGGTCAGTTGCGCCTGGCTGTCGACCAGCGCACGACGCAGACGCTCGACCTCCGCAACCCGATCACCCAGCTCACGACGCTCTTGGTCGAGTTCGCCGCGCAACGTCCGCACCGACGCTCGGTTCTCGGCCGACTCCGACTCTCGTTCGGCCAACTCGGTCCGCACCATCTCCAATTCACGCCGTGCCTGGTCGAGTTGCGCCTGACGCTGATCAGCCAGATGCCGAACGTCGTCAAGCTCCGCCCGAGCAGTGCGGAGCGCCGACTCACGGGCGCTGAGCTGACCCGCGTGATCGGCTGCCTGCGACTCGCTGTCGATCAACGCGCGGCGCAGCTGGTCGAGTTCGGCGAGACGCTGCTCGGAGGCCTGACGCTCCTCGTCGATCTCCGCGCGTAGCAGCCGTACCGAGGCCTGACGTTCGTGCGCCTCAGCCTCGCGCTCGGCCAGCTCGGTCCGTGTCGCCTCCAACTCACGGCGGACCCGGCTGACCTCGACGGCCTGACGGTCTCCGTCGTGACGCTCCTGTTCGACCTCCGCCCGTAGCCGACGGATGACGCCGTCACGCTCGATGACGTCGTCGTCACGCTCGGCGAGCTTTTGGCGAGCGTATTCAACCTCGGCATGCAACCGTTCGACAGCCTTCTGGGTGTCCTCCAGCTCGATGACGCGCTCGGCGAGCTCCCGCTCCCGCTCCGCCAGACGACGGGACTCCTCCTGAGCCTGCGACTCCCGCTCGGCCAACTCCGCACGAACCTTCTGCAACTCCGCCCGGGTGCGCTCGTCGGAGCGGCGAAGGTCCTCCAGCTCGGCGACGCGCTCGGCGAGCTCCCGCTCCCGCTCCGCCAGACGACGGGACTCCTCCTGAGCCAGCGACTCCCGCTCGGCCAACTCCGCACGAACCTTCTGCAACTCCGCATCGGTGCGCTCGACGGTCGAGCGCAGGGCGTCCAACTCGGTTGAGCGCTCGACCAGCTCGCGCTCGCGTGCCCGGAGCGCCTGCTCGCTCTCAGCGAGGCGGTCGGCGCTCTCTTCTGCGGCGGCCTCATGGGCAGCCAGCCGCGAAACCGCCGCTGCGAGCTCACGCTCCTGTGTGTCGGCGCTCGCCCGCAGATCCTCCAACTCGGCCCCATAGCGCTCAGCGACACCACGCAACTCGTCAAAATCACGCAGCTTCTCCTGCATGAGGTCCACCAACGCCTCGACGTCGTCCGTTCCCAGCGGGCTCTCGCCACCTGCCTCGACCGCGGAACGCAACCGCTCCCAGCCGGCGCCATGCCGCTCGACGAGCGCCTGGAACTGCGCCGACTCAGCACGCAACTCCTCCGTAGCCGCCCGCAGATCCTCCAACTCGGCACGCAGCCGCTCAGCCTCCTCCCGCGACACAGCGACATCGGCCTCACCGGCGAGAACCGCCTCACGCAGTTCGTCGGCGTGCGCGGTCAACGCCCCGACCGCAGCCTCCCGCTCGGCCAACTCGCCTCTCAGACGGTCGGTCTCACGCGCGGCAGCAGCCTCCCGCTCGGCCAACTCGGCCCTCAGACGGTTGGCCTCCTCCTCGGCAGCAGGGTCCGGCACCATCTCGACCGCCTGAGCCTCCCGCTCGGCGAGCGCACGGCGCAACTCCTCGACCTGGTCGGTGGTAGCACGATCCTGCAACTGCGAGCGCAAGTCCTCGATCTCCGTGCGCAGTCGATCAATGGTCTCGCGTGCCTCGGCCAACGCCACCTCGCGCTCAGCGACGGTGCCGCGCAGGCGGTCGATCTCATGGAAGGACGGACCGACAGGCGACGGCAACTCGTGTTCGGCAGTGCGAAGCGCCTCACGCAACGACGTGATCGTGGCGTCACGCTCGCCCACCATGGCACGCAAGTCGTCGAGTTGCGACTGCGACGGCGCGCCGAGACCCAGTCCTAACGACCCGTCCAACAGCCCGGCGTCCGTTCCCCGCCCTGCCAACTCCGCGTCGCGCTCGGCCAAGAGCAACTCACGGTCGGCCAATTCCTGGCGACGCCTCTCCAACTCCGCGGCGGCCTGCTCGAGTTGCACCCGCAACTCGGCGCTCGCGCTCTGCTCGTCGGCGAGCTCCTGACGCACCCGCTCCAACTCACCCACCGGCGACCAACGGCGCGAGTTCTCGTCGTCACCGCCCCCGACCCGCTGGGCCTCCATCTCAAGCTCGTGAACTCGGCGACGTGCCTTGTCAAGCTCCGTGTCGCTGACCGACAACGCCTCGGACATATCCGCCAGACGCGCTCGCAGCTCATCGCGCTCACGTTCGGCCTCGTCGACCAGACGTAGCAACTCGGGGACCGAATGCGGCACCGAGCTGGCTGGTTGGCCGGCATCCGAGTCGGGTTTCGCGGCCTCATCGGTCGAATCCTTCGCACGGCGGCCGCCGCCGAAGGGCCACCACGTCGACGTTAGAGGGTCCCGGCCGTCATCGGCGGGGCCGTCCTGGGACGGCGTCGGGGTCACGCGGGAAGAAAAGATGCTCCCGTTACCGTCGCGGGGATCACTCACAATCAGTCCTGTCGGGTCCGGTTCACGTCGTTGCCTTCTAGCTCACACTACCGGTTTGGTCACCCTTCCGGTCACCCCCGGCGTGTCGGCGGGTTCGTATCGGGCGGCTCACACCTGTTGCTCGTAGGTGGACAGGAAGTGACCCATGCGGCTGATCGCCTCGGCCAGGTCGCGCGACCACGGCAGCGTGACGATGCGCAGATGGTCGGGGTCGGGCCAGTTGAATCCGGTGCCCTGGGTGATGAGGATGCGCTCGGACTCCAACAGGTCGAGGGCGAACTGCTGGTCATCCTTGATCGGGTAGACCTCGGGGTCGAGCCGCGGGAAGGCGTACAGCGCGCCCTGCGGCTCGACGACCGACACGCCGGGGATCTTGCGCAACTCGGACACGGCGGTGTCGCGCTGCTCCAGGAGCCGTCCGCCGGGCAGGATCAGCTCGCGGACCGACTGATAGCCGCCGAGCGCCACCTGGATCGCGTTCTGCGCCGGGACGTTCGGGCACAGGCGCATCGAGGCGAGCAGGGTGATGCCCTCCAAGTAATCGCCGGCGCGCTCCAAGGGCCCGGTGACCGCCAGCCATCCCGCCCGGTAGCCGCAGACACGGTACGCCTTGGACAGGCCGTTGAAGGTGAGCGTGAGGACGTCGGGCGCGAGCGCCGCGAGCGCGTGGTGCTTGGCCTCGCCGTAGAGGATCTTGTCGTAGATCTCGTCGGCCATGAGGATCAGGCTGTGGCGCCGCGCCAGCTCGACGATCTTCTCCAGCGTCTCCTTGGAGTAGACCGCGCCGGTCGGGTTGTTGGGGTTGATCACGACGATCGCCTTGGTGCGGTCGGTGATCTTGGACTCCAGGTCCTCCAGATCCGGGTTCCAGTCGTTCGCCTCGTCGCAGCGGTAATGCACCGGACGCCCGCCCGCCAGGTTGGTGACGGCAGTCCACAGCGGGTAGTCCGGCATCGGGACGAGCACCTCGTCGCCGTTGTCGAGCAGCGCCTGGAGGGCGATCTGGATGAGCTCGGAGACGCCGTTGCCGATCCAGACGTGGTCGATGTCGAGGTGGGGGAAGCCCTCGATCAGCTGGTAGTGGTGCACCACCGCCCGGCGGGCCGGCAGGATGCCCTTGGAGTCGGAGTAGCCCGCCGAGCCCGCGAGGCCCGCGATGACGTCCTGCAGGATCTCCGCAGGCGCGTCGAAGCCGAAGGGCTGGGGGTTGCCGATGTTGAGCTTGAGGATGCGGTGTCCCTCGGCCTCCAACTGCGCGGCGCGGGCGCTGACCGGCCCCCGGATGTCGTAGAGGACGTCACGGAGCTTCTCGGACTGGCGCACCACACTCATGCGCCCATTGTGTCAGGCCCGCCGGGGTCGCTCGACCACGCTGACCAGGCCAATCGCGCATCAGCGGCCTCAGTCGAGCGAGCGGATCGTGTCGAGCGCGTGCTGCAGGTCGGCGGGGTACTCCGAGGCGAACTCGACCAGCTCGCCGGTGCGCGGGTGGTCGAAGGCCAGCCCGACGGCGTGCAGCCACTGCCGGTCGAGGCCGACCTTGCGCGCCAGCGTCGGGTCGCCGCCGTAGAGCGGGTCGCCGACGCACGGGTGCTTGAGCGCGCTCATGTGGACGCGGATCTGATGGGTGCGCCCGGTCTCCAGCTTGATCGTCAGCAGCGAGGCGTACCGGTGGGCCTCCAGCGTGTCGTAGTGCGTGACGCTCGGGCGGCCGTCGGAGCGCACGGTGAACTTGAAGTCGTGCTTGGGGTGCCGGGCGATGGGCGCGTCGACCGTGCCCGTGTGCGGGTCGGGGTGGCCCTGCACGAGCGCGTGGTAGGTCTTGTCGACCACGCGGTCGCGGAAGTACTGCTTGACCACCGTGTAGGCGTGCTCGGACTTCGCGACCGCCATCAGGCCGCTCGTGCCGACGTCGAGCCGGTGCACGATGCCCTGGCGCTCGGGGGCGCCGGAGGTCGAGATGCGGATGCCGCGCGCGGCGAGCGCCCCGAGCACCGTCGGCCCGGTCCAACCGACGCCCGGGTGCGCGGCCACGCCGACCGGCTTGTCGACGACCACGAGGTCGTCGTCCTCGAAGACGATCGTCAGGTCGTCGACCGGGATCGACTCGACCCGCACCGGCGCGACGCTCGGGATCACCGCCTCCAGCATCGCCCCGGCCATCACCCGCTCGGACTTGACCGGCGCGGAGCCGTCGAGCAGCACGTGCCCCTCGGCGACCAGCTCGGCCGCCCGCGAGCGGGACAGGCCCAGCAGGCGGCTCAGCGCGACGTCGACGCGCTCGCCCTCCAGCCCCTCCGGCACGGTGATGACGCGCTGCTCACTCATCGCCCGCCCGCTTCCCGTCGAGTCCGACGTTCTGCCAGGACCGCCAGAGGATCAGCCCCGCCGCGACCGTCAGATAGACGTCGGCGACATTGCCGACGAACCAGCCGTTGTAGTCGATGAAGTCGACCACGTGCCCGCGCAGCGGCCCCGGGTCGCGCAGCAGCCGGTCGGTGAGGTTGCCGGTGGCGCCCGCCAGCAGCAGCCCGAGCGCGACTGCCCACACACGGTCGTGCAGGCGCGGCGCCAGCCGGACCACGGCCACGACGACGCCGACGGCCACGAGGGTCAGCACCGCGGTCATCGACGCGCCCATGCCGAAGGCGGCGCCCGGGTTGCGCAGGAAGCGCAGCGACAGGAGACCGGGGATCACACTGATCGGGTCGTGTCCGTCCAAGCGCGCGACGGCCCAGATCTTGGTGGCCTGGTCGATCCCCCACGCCACCAGCGCGCCGACGGCCACCACCGCCAGCAGCCGACGGTCAGAACCGACGGGCGACTCGGCCTCGGCCACGCCCGTCGCCGCTTCCGGTTCCGCCTCCGACAACGCCTCCGGACGCTCCAGCGCGCGGTCGGAAGCAAGGCTCGCCAAGGAAGAAGGCGGCGCCACCGTGGTACGCGACCTGACGATCCGAGAGGCCAGCCATCCTGTAGCCCCGCCGACGGCGAGCGCAACAGCCAGAATCCACCAGCCCGGGCGTTGTCGCCTCCGCTCAGCCACCATGCCGCTCAGCGTCGCTCCTCGCGCTGCTTGCACGGCATGCACGAGATCGCGCGCGGGAAGGCCATCAGACGCAGCTTGCCGATCGGCTCGCCGCAGGTGTCGCAGGAGCCGTAGCTGCCGTCCTCCAGCCGGGCGAGCGCCTGCTCAGTCTGGTAGAGCAGCTCGCGCTGGTTCGCCGCGAGCGACATCTCCGCGTCGCGCTCCAGGCCCTTCGACCCCACGTCGGCCTGGTCGTTGCCGGCGCCCTCGACGCCGTCGCGCAAGAGGTCCGCGAGGTCGCGGTGGGTGTGTTCCAGTTCGGCCCGCAGCCGGGCCAGCTCGCGGTCGAGCTCGGAGGTGACTTCGTCGAGCTCCGCGTCGGTCCACGGGTCCTCGTCGGGAAGGACGGGAAGTGTCGGCTTCGGCATGCGCCGGACCTTAGACGCCCACGCGCGTCAGGGCAACTCCCCACGCGCGGCCGTCACCAGATTTTCACCCGGTTCCGGGCGCCCATAGAATCGCGTGGTGACCTCCGACGACCGCGCCGCCTCGGCCTACCGCCCCGTCCCCGCCCAGGTCGACCTCGTCGCCCTCGAGCACGAGGTGCTCGATCTGTGGGAGCGCGAGGAAGCTTTCGCCGCCACGCTCGCCGAACGCGCCGACGCCCCCCGCTGGACCTTCTACGAGGGTCCGCCCACCGCGAACGGCACGCCGGGCACGCACCACGTCGAGGCGCGCGTCTTCAAGGACGTCTTCCCTCGCTTCAAGACGATGCGGGGACATCTGGTCGAGCGCAAGGCCGGCTGGGACTGCCACGGCTTGCCGGTCGAGATCGCCGTCGAGAAGGAGCTGGGCCTCGGCGGCAAGCCCGACATCGAGGCCTACGGCATCGCCGAGTTCAACGCGAAGTGCCGTGAGGCGGTGCTGCGCAACGTCGGTCAGTTCGAGGAGATGACCGACCGCATGGGCTACTGGACCGACATGGCCCACCCCTACCGGACGATGGACTCCGAGTACGTGCAGAGCGTCTGGTGGGCGCTCAAGCGTATCTTCGACAAGGGCCTGCTGGCTCAGGACCACCGCGTCGCGCCCTACTGCCCGCGCTGCGGCACGACGCTGTCGGACCACGAGCTGGCCCAGGGCTACGAGACGGTCGTCGACCCGTCGGTCTACGTCCGCTTCCCGCTGACGAGCGGCCCGCACGCCGACACCGACCTGCTGGTCTGGACCACGACGCCGTGGACGCTCGTGTCGAACACCACCGTCGCCGTCCACCCCGACTACGCCTACGCCGTCGCGACGAACGGCGACGACCGCGTGATCGTCTTCGAAGGCCTGGTCGAGAAGGCGCTCGGCGAGGGCTGGACGGTCGAGCAGACCTTCGCCGGCCGCGAGATGGAGCGGTGGGCCTACCAGCGTCCCTTCGACCTGGTCGAGGTGCCCGACGCGCACTTCGTGGTGCTCGCCGAGTACGTCACCACCGACGACGGCACCGGCCTGGTCCACCAGTCCCCCGCCTTCGGCGCCGACGACATGGCGGTCTGCAAGGCCTACGGACTGCCCGTGGTCAACCCGATCGCCGCGAACGGCCACTTCGACGAGGAGGTGCCGACGGTCGGCGGCGTGTTCTTCAAGGAGGCCGACGCGACCCTGGTGGCCGACCTCGACGCGCGCGGCCTGCTGTTCGCGAAGCTCGACTACGAGCACTCCTACCCGCACTGCTGGCGCTGCCACACGCCGCTGATGTACTACGCGCTGCCCGCCTGGTACATCCGCACCACCCAGGTCAAGGACCAGCTGCTCGCCGAGAACGAGGCCACGAACTGGTTCCCCGAGACGATCAAGCACGGCCGCTACGGCGACTGGCTCGACAACAACATCGACTGGTCGCTGTCGCGCTCGCGCTACTGGGGCACTCCCCTGCCGATCTGGCGCAACGACGCCGACCCCGCGAAGATCGTCTGCGTCGAGTCGCTGGCGCAGCTGTCGGAGCTGACCGGGCGCGACCTGTCCGACCTCGACCCGCACCGCCCCTTCATCGACGACGTCACCTTCACCGTCGACGGCGAGGAGGGCGTGTACCGCCGGGTGCCGGAGGTCATCGACGTCTGGTTCGACTCCGGTTCGATGCCCTTCGCGCAGTGGGGCTACCCGCACGTCGAGGGCTCGGCGGAGCGTTTCGAGCGCGCCTACCCGGCGCAGTACATCTGTGAGGCGATCGACCAGACGCGTGGCTGGTTCTATTCGCTCATGGCCGTCGGGACGCTCGTCTTCGACAAGTCCTCCTACGAGAACGTCGTGTGCCTCGGCCACCTGCTGGCCGAGGACGGCCGCAAGATGAGTAAGCACCTGGGCAACATCCTGCTGCCGATGCCGCTCATGGACACGCACGGCGCCGACGCGCTGCGCTGGTTCATGGCCTGCTCGGGCTCGCCGTGGTCGGCGCGGCGCGTCGGCGACACGGTGCTGACCGAGATCGTCCGCAAGGTCCTGCTGACCTACTGGAACACCGTGGCCTTCCAGGCGCTCTACGCGAACGCCGCGAACTGGTCGCCGTCGGACCCCGCGCCCGCCCCTGCCGAGCGCGACGTGCTCGACCGCTGGGTGCTGTCACAGCTGCACGAGCTGATCGGCCACGTCACCGCCGACCTGGAGCAGTTCGACACGCAGGCGGCCGGCGCCCGTCTGTCGCGTTTCGTCGACGACCTGTCCAACTGGTACGTGCGCCGCTCGCGCCGCCGGTTCTGGGCCGGCGACCCCGCCGCCCTGGCCACGCTGCACGAGACCCTCGACGCGCTGACCCGGCTGATGGCCCCGCTCACGCCGTTCGTCACCGAGCGGGTCTGGCAGGACCTGATCCGTTCCACCGACGCCGACGCCCCCGTCTCGGTGCATCTGGCCGACTGGCCGGTCGCCGACCCTTCGCTGATCGTCGACGGCCTCGACGCCCGGGTGGCGCTGGCCCGCCGGGTCACCGAGCTGGGCCGTTCGGCCCGCGCCGAGGCCAAGGCGAAAGTCCGTCAGCCGTTACGTCGCGCGCTCATCGCCTCGGGCGCGTGGGAGAGGCTCGGAGAGGATCTACGCGCCCAGGTCTGCCAGGAGTTGAACATCGGCGTGCTGGAGTCGTTGGGCGACGCCGGGGCCGACTTGGTCGACCACAGCGTCAAGGCGAACTTCCGCTCGCTCGGCAAGCGGTTCGCGAAGCGCACGCCGGTGATCGCGAACGCCATCGCCGCAGCCGACGCCGCGGCCATCGCCTCCGCGCTGGCCGCGTCTGGCACGGCGAGCGTCGAGGTCGACGGCGAGACCGTCGAGCTCGGCCCCGACGACGTCATCGTCAGCGAGCGTCCCCGCGACGGCTGGTCGGTCGTCAACGACCAGGGCGAGACGGTCGCGCTCGACCTCGACCTCGACGACGACCTGCGCCGCGCCGGCCTGGCCCGCGAGGTCATCCGAGCCGTCCAGGAGGCCCGTAAGACCTCCGGCTTCGAGGTCACCGACCGGATCGAACTGACCTGGAGCGGCGACGACGCGATCGTCGCAGCCATCGACGCCCACGGCTCGGAGGTCGCCGAGGAGGTGCTCGCGGTCTCCGTGGAGCAGGTCCACGAGGACCACGCCTTCACCGAGAGCGAGCTCGGCCTGTCCTTCACCGTCACCCGCGTCTGAGGGGGTGCCGACACGAAGAAACCCCCTGCCGCCCGGCAGGGGGTTTCTTCGTGAGGAACGAGAACTCAGTAGCTCTCGTCGCCCAGCAGCGTGCGGATACGACGCGGCTGCTGCTCGGAGGCCGCCGCCGGGGCCGAGGAGGCCTCCGGGGAGTTGTCCGAGGCGGCAAGCTGCTCGAGCTGCGTCTGGAAGTAGTTCTTCAGACGCGCGCGGTACTCGCGCTCGTAGGCGCGCAGGTGCTCGACCTCGCGCTGCATCTCGTAGCGCTCGCGCTCGATGCCGGCCAGGGCCTGCTCGCGGCGCTGCTTGGTCTCATCGTCGAGCTTCTGCGCGCGGATACGGGCGTCGGTCTCCAGACGGTCGGCCTTGCCGCGCGACTCCATCTCGAGGCGCTCGGCCTTGACTCGCGCCTCGCCGACGATGCGGTCGGCCTCCTCCTTGGCGGCCTCCATCAGCTGGTCGGCGTTCGCCGAGGCGATCTCCAGCAGACGGGCGGCGGCGCCGGAGGCGTCGGCGACCGACACGCCCTTGTTGCTGTTGGCCTGCGGCAGCAGCTGCTCCGGCTCGGAGCGGGTCGGCGGCTGCTGGATCTGGGGTTGCGGCTGCTCCATGATCGGGGCCAGCTGCGGCTCGGGCTGCGGCGGAACCGGCTGAGGCGCCATCTGCGGGATGAGGCCCGTGGGCTCACCTGTGGACGCAGCCGCCACCTTGGCGCGCAGTTCCTCGTTCTCGACGGTGAGGCGCTCCAGCTCCGCTTCGACTTCGTCGAGGAACTGGTCCACCTCCCCCATGTCGTAGCCCTCGCGCAGGCGCACAGGAGTGAAGCGCTTGTTGCGCACATCCTCGGGAGTCAGGGGCATGAGTTTTCACCTCAGGGTTGGGTTAAGACTTCTGGACCATCCTACGACATCACCCGGGGAGTCACCTATGACGCGCCCAAGAAATCGCGGTGGGGACTCATCGGGCGGCGCGGCGCTCCAGTTCGGCGACGACCCGTTCGAGGAACTGGTCGACCTCGTCCATGTCGCAGCCCTCTCGGAACCGCGCGGGTGTGAAACGCGCGGAACGCGCCTCCGCGGGAGTCAAGGACATCAGCTCTCCACCTCTCGAGCGGCACCGCTAGTACGCAGCGTGACCGACGATCTTCATCAGGATCTGGATGGCGATCAGCAAGACGAGCGGGGACAGATCGAGCATGACCTGGCCCAGGCGCAGCGGCGGGAGGATACGGCGGATCATCCGTAGCGGCGGATCGGTGACGATGTAGACGCCCTCGCAGAGCACCGCGACCCATCCGCGCGGCACCCACGAGCGGGCGAACACTTGAATCCACTCGATGACGAATCTCGCCAGGAGCAGGACGATCGCGACCCAGAGGATCAGCAGGATGACAGACGCGACACCAGCAGGCATACGTCAGGCGTGGTCGTAGAGACCGTCGCTGGCGATGCGCTGCTTGTCCTCGTCGGACACCACGACGTTGGCCGGGGTCAGCAGGAACACGCCTGCGGCGATCCGCGTGATGGCGCCGTGCACCGAGAAGACCAGACCGGCGCCGAAGTCGACCATGCGCTTGGCGTCGGCGTCGTCCAGCTCGGTGAGGTTCATGATGACCGGCACGCCGCTGCGGAAGTTCTCGCCGACCACGCGCGCGTCGTTGAACGCGCGCGGCGTGACGGTCTCGATCCGCGTGAGGTCGGCCTCGACCGCGTTGGTCGTGGTCGTCGTGCTGTGGCGACGACGACGGTCGTCGATGTTCGCCACCGTCGAGGTGCGGACGACGGCGGGCGTGCGCGTGGACCGCGCCGGAGCCGCCTCGACGACCGCCGGGCGCTGCTCGCGCGCGGGCGTCGTCTCCTCGTCGTCGTACATCTCGTCGTACTCGGCCTGCTCGACGAGGCCGAGGTATTCACCCATTTTCCGCATTGCGCCAGCCATGACTGCCCCTTCGTTGTCTCAGTGATTCAGTGTGATCACTTGAATCACACGAGTCACATTACACAACATTCGGCCGTTCGCCCAGGACGGCCCTGCCGATTCTCAAATGTGTCGCGCCAGCGGCCACCGCGGCCTCCAGATCGCCGCTCATCCCGGCCGAGACCATCGTGGCCTCCGGATGGTCGCGCCGCAGGCGTTCGCCCAGGTCAGCGAGGGTGTCGAAGACCGGGCGCGGGTCGACGCCCAGCGGGGCGACCGTCATCAGCCCGTCGAGACGCAAGCCTGGAAGCGCGGCGATCTCGTCGGCGAGCGTCAGCGCGTCGCCGGGCGCGATCCCGGCGCGACCGGCGTCGGCGCCCTCCTGGAAGTCGACCTGCACCAGCGCCCCGAGGGTCCGCTCGGCGGCTTGCGCGCCCCGCGCGAGCGAGCGGGCGAGCTTGAGACGGTCGACGCTGTGCACCACGTCGGCGTACCGCGCTACGGCCCCGGCCTTGTTGGTCTGGAGCCCGCCCACGAAGTGCAGCCGCGCGCCCTCGACCGCCTTGTCGGCGGCCTCCGGGTGACGGTTCTCGCCCAGATCGGTCACGCCGAGGCCGACGAGCGTCTCGGCGTCGGCGCGCGGGTAGGTCTTGGTCACGACGATGACCTCCACCTCGCCCCGGTCGCGTCCGACGTCGGCGCAGGCGATCGCCACCCGATCGTGGACGGCGGCGAGGTTCGCCGCCAGCTCAGTCCGTCGGTCCGTCATGGATCACCACCACCACTCCGTGGCGACCCAGGTCACCACCTCGATGTGAGAAGAAACGGTCGTCCTCGGCCGTGCACCAGACGAGGTCCTCGCAGTCGACGTCCGCCACGGCCAGCTGTCGGCGGACCCCCGCGGCCAGATCGACCGACGGCGTGCCCCACGAGGTGACCGCGCGACTGCCCGGCGCCACGGCCTCCACCTCGGCGGCCATCGCCTCGGGCACCTCGTAGCAAGCGCCGCAGATGCGCGGGCCCAGCCACGCGCGCACCTGGCCCGCCCCCCGCCCGCGCAGCGCTGCGACGGCAGCGGGCACCACGCCTGCGGCGACCCCGGCACGGCCCGCGTGGACGGCCGCGACGATCCGTTCGTCGCCGACGAGGACGACCGGCAGACAGTCGGCCGCGCGGGCGACCACCGCCACACCCGGCTCCTCGGTGGCCAGCGCGTCGGCCTCGGCCTCCTCGACTCCCGCCCAAGCGACCTCGGCTCCATGGACCTGGCGCATCGCCGCGATCCGGTCGGCTTCCAGCGCCTCGCGGACGGCCTCGCAGTCCGCCGGGTCGAGCAGGTCGACCGAACGGTCGGTGACCGCCATCTCGACCGCGCCGAGCCGCCGACGCCAGGCGAACACGCTCAGCGCAGGAAGTCGGGGACGTCGAGCGAGTCGTCGTCGTAGGGAACCTCGCGCGGCTCGATCGGCATGTCGAGATGCGGGTCGGGCCGGAGGTACTCGCCGGTCTTCTCGTCACGCGGAGGCTCCGTGGAGGCCGCCAGCCTGCCCGTCTGCGGCGTCTCGGGCGCGACGGCCGGACGGCGCTCCTGCGTCGCCGCCGGGGCCTGCTCGGCCGCCTGGGTCCGTAGCGCCGGCTGCGAGGCGTCGCGCGGCTTCGGCTCGCCGCCGTCGAAGCCGGCCGCGATGACCGTGACCCGCACCTCGTCGCCGAGGGCGTCGTCGATGACCGCTCCGAAGATGATGTTGGCCTCGGCGTGCACCGCGTCGGCGACGAGCCCGGCGGCCTCGTTGATCTCGAACAGGCCGAGGTCGGAGCCGCCCGCCACCGACAGCAGGACACCGCGAGCGCCCTCGATGGACGCCTCCAGCAAGGGACTCGACACCGCCATCTCGGCGGCCACCGCCGCGCGCTGCTCGCCGCGCGCGGAGCCGATGCCCATGAGCGCCGAGCCCGCGTCGGACATGACCGACTTGACGTCGGCGAAGTCGAGGTTGATGAGGCCCGGAGTGGTGATGAGGTCGGTGATGCCCGAGACGCCCTGGTGCAGCACCTGGTCGGCTTGACGGAAGGAGTCGAGCAGGCTGATGTTGGGGTCGCTGATCGACAGCAGGCGGTCGTTCGGGATGACGATGAGGGTGTCGACCTCCTCGCGCAGCGCCTGGATGCCGGCGTCGGCCTGCAGCGAGCGGTTGCGGCCCTCGAACTTGAACGGGCGCGTCACGACGCCGATGGTCAGCGCGCCGAGCGAACGCGCGATGCGTGCCACGACCGGGGCGCCGCCGGTGCCGGTGCCGCCGCCCTCGCCCGCTGTGACGAAGACCATGTCGGCGCCCTTGATGGCCGCCTCGATCTCCTCGGCGTGGTCCTCGGCGGCGCGCTTGCCGATCTCCGGGTTCGCGCCGGCTCCCAAGCCGCGGGTGGAGTCGCGGCCGACGTCGAGCTTGACGTCGGCGTCGCTCATCAGCAGCGCTTGCGCGTCGGTGTTGATCGCGATGAACTCGACACCCTTGAGTCCTACCTCGATCATGCGGTTGACGGCGTTGACGCCGCCGCCGCCGATGCCGACGACCTTGATCACGGCGAGATAGTTCTGGACCGCCATGGTGTTCCTTCCGGGCGATGTCCACCGCGGGGGTGGTGGTCTGAGGGGTGGTCTCGAGGGTGAATCCGGTCGGACCGGACCCGAGTAAGACGGTACGTGCGCGTCTCAACCTGTCCGCCCCCGACACGCCGAGACCGGTCGAAGTGATGTCGATCAGGACGCGGTCGTCGGTTGTTCGGGCGCGCTGACATCGTAGACCGACGCGTTCACGGCGCCGAGCAGGGCCGAGACCACCTCGATTTTGCGTTCGGTGTCCTCGGCGCTCCCCCACCGCAGTTCCCGCCCGTCGGACAGGCGCAGGACGATGGAATCACGCGTGGCGGCCGAGACGTAGGCGACCTGGGCCAACAGGTCAGGAGCTGTGTCGCCCAACGTCGCCACGACCTCGCCGAGACCTTGAAGGGCCTGTGCGCGGTCCTTCTGGTCGGCCGCCTCGATCCGCAGTTCGGTCAGCGGCGGCGTCTCGGCGAAGCTGCGGAAGTCGACGCCGTGGCGGTCGACGCCGTGCGCGACGCCGCCGACGGGCGTCCACGCGACCGCGGTCCTCTCGACGACCTCCACCCGGAGGGTCCGGGAGAACCAGGACCGGCGCACCTGCGCCGACTCGACCATCGGCAACTCGCCCACCCGCTCGGCGACCTCGTCGGTGTCGACCCGGACCAGCGGAGTGCCCATCGGGGCGGCGGCGGCCGTCGCGACCTCCTCCTCGGTCAGCTGGTCGACGCCGGTGACCTTGAGCCGGTCGAGCGCGAAGACGTCGGAGAAGCCGACCAACCAGGTCCCGCCGCCGAGGATCGTCGCCAGAGCGATGACGAGCAAGGCCCGCAGGGCGGCACGCCGCCGGGTGACCCGACGCCGCTCGGCGAAGCGTCGCTCGGCCTCCGCCGAGCCGCCGCGGTCAGCCATCGGCCGAGCGCCCGGCGCGGCGGGCCAGCAGCCGCGGCCCCACCGTCGTGATGTCGCCGGCGCCGAGCGTCAGGACCAGGTCGCCGGGCGCGACCCGCTCGTCGAGCACGGCGTCGAGTCCGTCGACCGGACCTCCCGCGCTCGCCGGCGGCCCGTCGACCGCGTCGACGACCAGCTGGGAGGTCACTGCGGGGTCGGGGTCCTCGCGGGCGAGGTAGACGTCGGCGACGACGACCTCGTCGGCCGCCGAGAGCGCCACGCCCATGGCCTCGCCGAAAATGCGGGTGCGGCTGACCAGGTGCGGCTGATAGGCCACCACGAGACGGCTCCCGTCCGCGAGCGCGCGGGCGGCGGCCAGGTCGGCGGCGATCTCGGTGGGGTGGTGGGCGTACGAGTCGTAGACCCGCACGCCGCCCTCCTCGCCGAGGAACTCCATGCGGCGCTTGGCGCCCTGGTGCCGGCCGAGGCCGACGACGAGGCCGTCCCAGTCGGCGCCCAGCTTCCGGCCGACCGCGAGGGCCAGCAACGCGTCCTGGGCATAGTGCTCGCCGGTGACGGCCAGCCGCACCGTCCCCAGGTCGTCCTCGTCAGAACGGACGCGGAAACTCGTGCCCGCGGCGTCCACGCGCAGGTCGAGCCCGCGCAGGTCGGCTTCCTCGGCCAGGCCTGCGGTGAACGCGCCCGGCAGCGCCCGCGCCCGCTCGTCGTCGGCGCTCGCCACGACCACGGTCGCGCACCGGCGGGCGAACTGCTCGAAGGCCGCCGCGTACGCCTCGGTCGAGCCCCAGTGGTCGAGGTGGTCGGGGTCGACATTGGTGACCACGCCGATCTCGGGCTCGTAGACCAGGAAGGCTCCGTCGCTCTCATCGGCCTCGACCACGGCGACGTCGTCGCTCCCCCACCGGGCGTTCGTGCCGAGCGTCTCCACCTCCGCGCCGATCGCGAAGGTCGGGTCGAGGCCGGCGGCGCGCAGGGCCGAGACGACCATCGCCGTCGTCGTGGTCTTGCCGTGGGTGCCCGCCACCGCGACCACCCGCTGGCCGATCAACAGCGACTGCAGGCCCGCCGAGCGGGGCCAGAGCCGAACCCCGGCCTCCCGCGCCGCGATGACCTCGGGATTGTCCTCGCGCACGGCGGTCGAGACGACCACGGTGTCGGCGCCGACGATGTTCTCGGCCCGATGGCCGAGGCGGACCTCGACGCCCTCCGCCGCGAGCGCGCGGGTGACGGCGGACTCGTTCTGGTCGCTGCCGCTGACCCGCACGCCCCGCTGGCGCAACAACCGGGCGATGGCCGACAACCCCGCCCCTCCGACGCCGACGAGGTGCACGTGCGTCAACTCCTCGGCGGGAAGAACGACCTCAGGCACGGGAACGCGCATCTCAGGCCCCCTGATCGGCGGCGGCCATGACCATGTCGGCCAGCCGACGGTCGGCGTCGCGGGGCAGCTCGTGCGCGGCGGCGTCGCTCATCTGCTCCAGCCGGTCGCGGTCGAGCAGCACCGGGACGAGCGCCTGAGCGACCCAGCGGTCGGTGAAGGCGTCGTCGTCGACCAGCAGCGCGCCCCCTGCCTGGACGACCGGGTGGGCGTTGAGCGCTTGCTCGCCGTTGCCGATGGGCAGCGGCACGAAGGCGGCGGGCAGGCCGGTGACCGCGACCTCGGTGACCGTGTTGGCGCCGGCCCGGCAGACGATGAAGTCGGCGGCGGCGTACGCCAGCTCGATCCGGTCGAGATAGGACTTGACGACGTACGGCGGATCGCCCGCGCGCCGGTCCGGCACGGCCTCCTCGACGCGTCCGGCCATGTGCAGCACCTGGATCCCGGCGTCGGCGAGCTCGCGCGCCGCGCCGGAGACGCCGTGGTTGATCCGTCGCGCGCCCTGGGAGCCGCCGGTGACGACGAGCGTCGGACGGTCGGCGTCGAGCCCGAGCTCGCGGCGTGCCTCCGTCTGACGGGCCCGGCGGTCCAACTCGGCGATCTGCCGACGGATCGGCAGACCGGTGAAGGTCGCGTGCGGCAGCGCGGTGTCGGGGAAGCTCGTGGCGACATGGGTCGTGTACCGGGAGCCGAGCTTGTTGGCGACGCCCGGGCGGGCGTTGCCCTCGTGGACGACGATCGGCAGCCGCTTGCGGGCCGCGAGATACGCCGGGACCGCGACATAGCCGCCGAAGCCGACCACCACGTCGGGCTCGACCCGGTCGAAGACCTCCCGGGTGGCGGCCACCGAGCGCTTGAGCCGCACCGGCAGCCGCGCGAGCTCGCCGCCCGCGCGCCGCGGCAGCGGCACCGGCGGCACGAGCTCGAGCGGATAGCCCGCCTCGGGGATCAGCGAGACCTCCAGGCCGCGCGGCGTGCCGAGGCAGGTGATCTCGGCGCCGCGCGCGCGCAGCACGTCGGCCGTGGCGAGCAGCGGGGAGGTGTGCCCGGCGGTGCCGCCGCCGGCGAGCAGGACTCTCAAGGTCATCGCTTCTTCTCCTGACGTGAGGTGGGACGCCGCGCGGCCAACGCCGCCTGCGCCCCGGGCTCGGCGAGGGCGCACCGGGCCAGCAGGCCGAGCGCGGTCATGGTGACGAGCAGGCTCGACCCACCGTAGGACATCAGCGGCAACGGGATGCCGATGACGGGAAGCAGGCCGAGGACCATGCCGATGTTGATGACCGCCTGGACGGCGATCCAGGTGGTCACCCCGACGGCGACGTAGTGCGCGAAGGGGTCGGTCGCGCGCAGCGCGATCCGCACGCCCATGGCGATGAGCACGACGAACAAACCCAGCACGACCAGCGTGCCGAACAGCCCCAGCTCCTCGCCGACGACGCTCAGGATGAAGTCGGTGTGCGCGTTCGGCAGGGCTCCCCACTTCTGGCGGCTTCCGCCGAGGCCGACCCCCCAGAAACCGCCCGTCGCGAGCGCCATCATGGAGTGGATCGTCTGGTACCCGGTGACCTCGGGGTCGGCCATCGGGTCGAGGAAGGCCAGCATGCGCGAGACCCGGTGGGGGGCGGCGGCGACGGCCAGCACCCCGGCCACGCCCACCAGGGCCAGACCGACCGCGACCCAGCGTCGCGGCAGCCCGACCGTCCACAGCATGCCGCCGAGCACCGCCACGATCACCAACGCCGTGCCGACGTCTTTCTGACCGGCGCCGATGAGCAGCGCGATCAGGACGCCGACCGGGACCACCGGCATGAGCATCTGATGGGTCGCGCGCGGCCCGTCCAACGCTTTTTGACGGCCCGCGTAGAGTCTCCCGATCCAGAGGACGAGCGCGAGTTTGGCGAACTCCGACGGTTGGAGCATGAACCCGGCGAACAGCGGCAGCCAGTTGCGGTTGCCGTTGACCTCCTGGCCGACGCCCGGGATCAGCGTCAAGCCGATGAGCGCCAACACCACGAGCAGCAGCGGGACCGCCGAACGCCGCCAGAACGCCAGCGGCAGCTTGACCGCCACGAACGCCCCGAGCAGACCGAGCCCGGCGAACAGCGCCTGCTTGGCCACGATCGCGTAGGAGTTGCCGTCGGCGCGATAGGCCAGAACCGAGCTGGAGCTGAGCACCATGACCAGGCCGAGGCCGACGAGGAGCGCCGAGGCGCCCAGCACGATCTGGTAGGAGGCGAGCGGCCGGTCGAGCACGCGGCGCAGCCCGTCGCGGCGCGCGGTGGTGCCCATCAGCCCTCCATGCGTCGCCTGGCCGCCTCGGCGAAGTGGTCGCCACGCTGCGCGTAGTCGCGGAACTGGTCCCAGGACGCGCACGCCGGGGCCAGCAGCACGGTGTCGCCGGGCCGCGCCAGCGACGCCGCGGCGTCGGCGGCCGCCTCCATGATCCCGGTCCCGCCGCTCGTCACCTCGATCACCGGCACGTCGGAGGCGTGCCGCCGGAGGGCGCCGGCGATCAGATCGCGGTCCTGGCCGATGAGCACGACCCCGCGCAGGCGGTCGCGGACCGCCGGGATCAGATCGTCGAAGGAGGCCCCCTTCGCCAGGCCCCCGGCGACCCAGACGACACTGTCGCAGGACTCGATGGCGGCCCGCGCGGCGGCCACGTTGGTGGCCTTCGAGTCGTCGATCCAGCGGACCCCGCCCGACTCCGTGACGAACGCCATACGGTGCGCGTCGATCTGGAAGCCGCGCAGACCGTCGCGCACCGCGCGGGCCGAGACCCCGTGCGCGCGGGCGAGGGCGGCGGCGGCGAGCGCGTCGGCGACGACGTGCGGGGCCGCAGGCACGCCGTCGCGCTCCAGGTCGGCAAGCGTGCCCAGCTCGGCCGCGCTCGTGCGGCGGTCGGCGACGAAGGCGCGGTCGGCGAGGACGTCCTCGACGACGCCGATCATGCTCGGCTCGGGCAGGCCGAGGGTGAAGCCGATCGCCCGGCAGCCCTCGACCACGTCGGCGTCCATCACCAACTGCTCGGTGGCGGCGTCCTGCGCGTTGTAGACGCAGGCGATCTGGGCGTTCTCATAGATCCGACCCTTCGCAGCGGCATAGGCGTCGGCCCCGCCGTGCCAGTCGAGGTGGTCCGGTTGCACGTTGAGCACCGCCGCCGCCTCGCACGACAGCGAGGCGCTCCAGTGCAGTTGATAGCTCGACAGCTCGACCGCGAGCACGTCGTAGGGCTCGGGGTCCATGACGGCCTCGACCACCGGACGGCCGACGTTGCCGACCGCGTCGCTGCGCAGGCCTTCAGCCCGGAGGATGGCGTTCAGCATCTGCACCGTGGTGGTCTTGCCGTTGGTGCCGGTGATCGCCAGCCACGGCGCGGCGTCCTCGCCGCGCAGCCGCCAGGCCAGCTCGACCTCGCCCCACACGGGCACGTCGAGCCCGACGGCGCGGGTCAGCAGCGGCGTCGTCGGCGCCCAGCCGGGCGAGGTGACCACGAGCTCGCAGTCGGGCAGCTCGGCCGTCGCGCCCGGCCCCAGTCGCAGGTCGCCGCCGAGCATCTCCAACAGCGTCGCCTTCTCGGCGGACAGCCCCTCGGGAGCCTTCTCGTCGAGCACGACCACGTCGGCGCCGAGGTGGATGAGCGAGTCGGCCGCCGCGAAGCCGCTGGCGCCGAACCCGGCGACGACCGCACGCACGCCCTCCCAGGACTCGCGACCCGGGCAGTGAGGGTCGCGGCTCACAGTCCGGTGACCCATTCCCAGTAGAAGACGCCGAGACCGACGGCCACGCAGAGCACGCTGATCAGCCAGAAGCGGACCACGATGGTGACCTCGGCCCAGCCGAGCAGCTCGAAGTGATGCTGCAAGGGGGCCATGCGGAAGATGCGTTTGCCGCCCGTCGCCTTGAAGTAGCCGACCTGCAAGATCACCGACGCGGTGATGACGACGAACAGCCCCCCGAGGATCACCAGCAGCAGCTCGGTGCGGGTCGTCATCGCGAAGCCCGCCATCGCGCCGCCGAGCGAGAGCGACCCGGTGTCGCCCATGAAGATCTTGGCCGGTGAGGTGTTCCACCAGAGGAAGCCGACGCAGGCGCCGGCCAGCGCCGAGGCGACCACGGCGAGGTCGAGCGGGTCGCGCACCTCGTAGCACTTGGCGACCTCGGGGACGACCTCGCAATTCTGGTTGCTCTGCCACAGGTTGATGAGCACGAAGGCGCCGAAGACCATGGCCGAGGCGCCGGTGGCGAGGCCGTCGAGACCGTCGGTGAGGTTGACGCCGTTGCTCGTGCCGGCGACCAGGAGCAGCACCCAGACCACCAGCAGCACCGTGGGCAGCTCCCAGCTGAAATCGCGGGTGAGGCTGATGGCGTGGGTGATGACGGTGTTGCCCGCGTCGTCCTCGTAGCCGATGGCGAGCAGCGCGAAGGCCAGGCCGACGGCGATCTGACCGATCATCTTGGCCTTGCTGCGCAGGCCGAGGCTGCGCTGACGGACGATCTTGATCCAGTCGTCGAGAAAGCCGATCACGCCGAGACCGACGAAGAGGAACAGCAGCAGCAAGCCGGAGGCCGTCGGCGGCGACTGGCCCGACAGGTGCGCCGCCGCGTAGCCGAGCACGACCGCGAAGATGATGACGAGCCCGCCCATGGTGGGGGTGCCGCGCTTGGTGTGGTGCGAGGTCGGGCCGTCGTCGCGGATCTCCTGGCCGTATCCCTTCGCGACCAGGATCGTGATCGCGAGCCGGGTGCCCAGCAGGGTGCCCAACAGGCTCACGGCTCCGGCGATCAGGATGGCCAACATCGCGAGCGGGTTCCTCTCGATCGACGGACGGATGACGCGCGAACACTCCGGGTCAGGAGGCCATACGTCTTCCTGATTATGCCCTGCCTCCTCGACGGGGCGCCCAGCGGTCAGCCTCGGAGGGGCTCGTCAGCGCGACGTCGACCCGGAGTTCCGAGATTTCTCAACAGTCCGTCGACCACCCGCTCCAACCGAGCGCCGCGCGAGGCCTTGACCAGCACGACGTCGCCGGGGCGCAGCAGCGTCTCGACCGCCGCGACGGCCTCAGCCACGTCGGCCACCGCCCGCCCGCGCTCACCCGCGCCGGCCGCCACCTCGGCGGCCTCCTCGCCCACTGCGACGACCGCACGGACGTCTGCCGCCGCGGCGGCCTCCCCGAGGCGGTGGTGCAGGGCGGCGCTCTGCCCGCCCAGCTCCAGCATCGCGCCGAACACCGCGACGCCCCGGCCGGGCGCGACGGCGGCCAGCCAGTCGACCGCGGCCCGTGTCGACTCGGGATTGGCGTTGTAGGCGTCGTCCACGACGACCACCCCGTCGGCTCGCTCGTGACGCGCCATCCGGTGCGGGGAACGCGGCGCCGCAGTGGCGAGGCGCTCGGCCGCGGCGGCGAAGGCCGTCCCCGCGGCGACCGCCATCGCGACCGCCGCAGCCGCGTTCGGACCGTGGTGCAGCCCCAGCTGCGGCACGACGGCCTCGGCCTCCTCGCCGCCCAGCCGCAGTCTCACACGGGGGAAGCCGCCGGGGTCGAGCGTCACCGGGTCGAGCCGGACGTCGGCGTCGGCTGCCTCGCCGAACATCAGGACAGCCGCCTTCGTGCGCGCCGCCATCTTCCGCACCCGCGCGTCGTCGGCGTTGAGCACCGCGACGCCGCCGGACCGCAAGCCCTCGACGATCTCGCCCTTGGCCCGGGCGGTGTGGTCGAGGCCGCCGAACTCCCCGACATGGGCCGAGCCGACGTTCAACACGCCCGCCACGTCGGGCGGGGCGATGGCGCAGAGCGTCGCGATGTGGCCGATCCCCCGAGCGCCCATCTCCACCACGAGGAAGGCCGTCTCGCGGGTCGCGCGCAAGACGGTGAGCGGGACGCCCCACTCGTTGTTGAACGACCCCTCGGGGCCGACGGTCTCGCCCGCGCCCTCCAGCAGGTGGACGAGCAGGTCCTTCGTGCTCGTCTTGCCCGCCGAGCCGGTCAGCGCGACCGTCCGCAGCCCGCCGGCGGCCAGCTCGTCGTGGACGGCGCGGGCGAGCCGGCCCAGCGCGACCGTCACGTCCGGCACGACCACCTGCGTCAACGGCGACGGGGCGACCCGCTCGACGAGCGCGACCGCCGCCCCGCCCGACGCCGCGGCGTCGAGGAAGTCGTGTCCGTCGGCCTGCTCGCCGCGCAGCGCGACGAACAGCCCGCCGGGCTCGATCCGCCGGGAGTCGATGACCGCCGGGGCCGTCGCCTGGACGTCGGGGTCGCCGTGGACCGAGCCGCCGGTGATCTCGGCGATCCGGGCGGCGCTCAACGCGATCATCGGAACTCGCCCAGCAGCCGTCGGGCGACCTCGCGGTCGTCGAAGGGATGGACCACCGAGCCGACCTGTTGGCCGGTCTCATGGCCCTTGCCGGCGATGACGACGGTGTCGCCGCGTCGGGCGGAGGAGATCGCGTGGGCGATGGCCTCGGCCCGGTCGCCGACCTCGACCACCTCGGCCGCCCCGGCGCCCCGTGCGCCGACGAGCACCTGGCGGCGGATGGCCGACGGGTCCTCCCCACGCGGGTTGTCGTCGGTGACGACCACCAGGTCGGCCAACTCGGCGGCGGCCGCGCCCATCAGCGGCCGTTTGCCCGCGTCGCGGTCGCCCCCGGCGCCCAGCACGATGACGAGCCGTCCGGCGGTGACCGGCCGGAGGGCGCGCAGGACGGCGGTGACGGCGTCGGGCTTGTGGGCGTAGTCGACGACGACGCCGAAGTCCTGGCCCGCGTCGACCTGTTCCATGCGTCCCGGCACCCCGGGCGAGGAGGCCAGCCCGGCGACCAGCGCGTCGAGGTCGCGCCCGGTCGAGGCGAGCGCCGCCAGCGCCGCCAGCGCGTTGGACACGTTGAAGGCTCCGGGCAGCGGGACCGTCGCCTCCGCCGACCGGCCGTCCGGCCCGACCACGTCGAAACGCGATCCGAGCCGGTGGGCGCGGATGTTCATCGCCCGCCAATCGGCGGCACGGCCCTCCGCGGAGAAAGTCACCACCGGAACCTCAGAGGCATTGTCGATCAGACGTCGGCCGTGCTCGTCGTCGGCGTTGACGACCGCGCGGCGCGCGTGCTCGGGCGTGAACAGTCTCGCTTTAGCGGCGAAATAGTCGTCGAGATCGCGATGGAAGTCGAGATGGTCGCGGCCGAGATTCAAGAAGACGCCGGTATCGAAGACAAATCCGTCGACCCGATGCTGAACGAGCGCGTGGCTCGACACTTCCATCGCGCAGGTCCGAACGCCGGCCTCGCGCATCACGGCGAACAACTCCTGGAGACGCGGGGCCTCCGGCGTGGTCAACGACGAGGCGACCGCGCGTCCGGCGATCCTCGTGCCGATGGTCCCGACGACGGCCGAGGGCTGGCCGGCGGCCGCCTCGGCGAGATAGGTGGCGGTGGTCTTGCCCTGGGTGCCGGTGACGCCGAGGGTCGTGAACGACCGGGCCGGGTGGCCGTACAGCTCGGCGCTCACACGCGCGAGGTCGGGGCGCGGGGCGTCGGTCACCACGACCGGGAGGTCGCGCGCCGCCGGGTCGGCGGCCACGGCGGCGGCCCCCTCGGCGTCGGTGAGGATCGCGGCGGCTCCGG
>NZ_JASGEK010000007.1:0-26322 GCF_047606445.1 Aeromicrobium sp.
CGCGCCAAACGACAAGCACTCCGCCAACTCGAAGCACTCGGCTACACCGTCACCCTCGAACACACCGGCTAACCACCAGGGGTCACGACCATTTTCGAGTCAGGGAGCGACACCTTCCGACCCCTTGACGGTTCAGTGATTTCAGGGCCTTTCGAGTCAGGGGTCCTTTGAAGGACCGCGGTAACAATTTCCGCTAATACGGATTAGTGCTCAAGCAATTCGTCAATATTCGTGTCGACATGCGCTGGAAAAGAACAGTCACCTTGGCGCGATGTTCGCGACAGACCTCTCCTCTAAACTACAGCCGATGCTCGGCGCGCGGCGCACCGAAAGGAGGAGAAACAGGCTACCGGTCGCCCTCGCGGCGCGCTCCTCGCGTACGAGCACAATAGAAGAACTACCTGAGTGCCGTCGCCACCCAGCCCGATACGTGAATCACACTACCGGCGTGGCGACCAGCCTCAACAAAGTCACCGGCTGACAGCAGCCCGCTCAGAGACAACTCAGCGGTCACTAACCGCGACGCACAAGAAGGCCAAATTCATAGTCAAGTTCACGCAACTGGTCGAGCGTTAATTCCGATCCCGGCTTAGGACGTTGTTTGAGTTTGTACACCAACGCCTCCTGGCCGACCTCCTGGTTCACCTCAACCCTGTTGAACACAATCTCCGCCTCAAGAATCTCCGAGAGGTATTGCGCCGTCGCCGGATGGCCTATGGCACTACGCACACTGTCAGCACGTCCGATCAACCGTCGAGCATCCTCAAGCCCAACTGGCGTATAGGAGTAGTCGCCAAAGTTCGTCATGACACTGCTGTTCAACACCAGCAGCGGAAGCGACTCTGATGACTGGAGGACATCGGCTCCAGTCCGAACCCTAGACGCACCGTCAGCTTGTGCGAGAGCGGCCCCTTCCTTGATCGTGAAGAACTTCAAACCCACCGATTCCTTAGCCCCGAGTTCGCCGATACTCAACTCCTTGATTTTTTCTAGCACCGTAACCGGCATCGGGTCCTTTTCAACCAAGATTTTAGGCCCATTGGCATGCACATAAATAATCTCTACATCGTCTTCGCCGTTGAGGGCCTCATAGAGTGCGATACTCTGAGTCTTTGTTCCGCCCGTGATGTCAGCCACCACCGTCGGTCCCACGTCCCCGTTCTGAACGTAAAAATCATCGATCTGAGCGCGGATCTCCTGCTGAAGTTCGCCCACTTTGTCCAAGCTAGGCGGTAGATCAGACGGTAGGTAGACGTGTCGGACCGTCGGCGTGTCGACACCCAGCGCCCGATAATAGCCTTCAACCGCTTCGGTGACCTGAGCCTGCTCCTCGGCAGCCTCATCACTCTTACCCCGATTGTCAACCATCACAATCAATTGGAGATTATCAAATAGTTTAAGCGTGTAGATGAGCGCTTTGGGCCAGTGATCGAAGTTGTCAGCATCGTTGCCGTACTCGAAAGGACTGATGGTGGCCACGAGGGTATCAACCCGGCCAACAAGAGATTTATCGATCTCCTGGCCGCTGAAGTTCCGAATTGAGGTTGACCGACTCCTCCGCCTTTTCATTTGGAACCAAAGAATGACCACCGCGACCAGGGCAATCACGGCACCTGACGTCAGCTTCCACCAATTCTTCTCCGAAAACCCGTCCTGAACCCAGGACAACGCGAACGGCATGACCCCCACGAGCCAAGCGCTCGCGACAAGGGCACGGCTTCCAAAGAATCGCGCGCCGGTCCTCATCGTGAGCCACAGGACAACCGCGACGACCACGGCGCCGCACCCCGACACGAACCAAACCCAGAACCAGAGGGGTTGAGGTTCATTGTGATCAAACAGCAGTAAAGCGGCGCCGTCAGCAAGAAGGCCTGCGCCGACAACACCGAGAAACACGGTGATCGCCGCCGCGAGCCAGCGACGAGCCTGTCCCAACGAAAGCATGTGAGTTCCTCACCAAGTTAGAGAATCATGGGACCATGATAGAGCCGTCGGCCGTGTCAGCGCCACAGTAAGCATTGGCGATTTGAGATCTTTGAACCCTCTCGATCACACCGACCTCTACTCGCTTCAGCCAGGTCTTGTCACCTTCGGCCAACCACATTGCGAAGACCTTCTACGATCCAACTGGAAAGCCGAGAGCGAGAGACACTTCGCGAAGAAATTCCTCCACCCACGGAGGAGGAGAGAGACGGAGTCGGGACCGACGTTTGTGCGCATGCTCGAATGGCCGGAACACGGCGAGGACGACGAGGGACAAGCCCTCAGCTGAGCCGTCGGCCCTCCAACGTCTCGACCGTCAGGGCGGCGAGCAGCGCGAGCAGCTCGTCACGGTGATCGTGGAAGGGACGGACGAGGATCGTGGCCTGACGTTTGCTGCCGTGGTTGCGATACGCCCCCACCACCTCGCCCCGATCCCCCACCACACGCGTCATGCGACGTCTCAGATCCGGGACGTTGGCCGTAGTGGAGACCTTGACAGCGCACACCGGCTCCAGGTCGTACACCCGCACCGGCTCGCGGGACTGCACGAACTCCGCGTGCACCTCCACCACCTGCGAACGGACCGGCACGCGGACGACCCCCGTCCGCGTCATCCGCGGACCCACCGCCCGACCGCCGCCGCGCAGCAACCGCTCCAACGCCGCCGGCAGGCTCTCCTCCTCCAACACCGCCTGGTCGATCACCTGGATGTCGTAGTCACGGCACAGGCGCCGGAAGTGCTCCGGCACCACTCGCTGCGGACGCAGCAGGATGAACTGGTCCCCGCCGTCGCCCAACAGCCGACGCGTCGCGTAGGCGGTGCGGATCTGATCACCGATACTCAAGCGGTTCTTCTCGTCGTCCTTCTCCGAGGTCAGCTTGCAGTCGACCACATGCAGCCGACCATGCGAGTTGACCACCACGTCGACCTCCTGCACCGGGATCGACCCGTCAAACAGCGACGCGCTGATCGCCACGTCGTCGGCGTCGATCCCCATCTCGCGCACCAGGCTCACCACGAACGTCTCGAACAAACGCCCCTTCGACAGACTCCTGCCGACCGCCGCCTCCAACTGCGCCACCGCCGTGTCGAAGGCCTCCTCCCACGGCACGCCGTCCCACGCGCGCCGCGCCGCCGCCATCACCTCCGGCTCCACCTCGCTGTGCAGCACCCGCGCCTGACGGTCCTCGTCGCCCCACGTCACCGTGAGCAGATCCTCGACGGTGAACCGTTCCGCGGCGTCCACGTCGACGTCGTCCAACAGCCGCGCCTCGCCCGCCGGGCCCAACTCGTACCAGGGTCCGTCCGGCTCACGATGGATCACCGGCGGCGCCGCGCCGGCCGCGACCGCCTGCGCCAAACCCGCGAACAACAACCGCGTGGCCCCCGACGCGTCGACCAGCCACCGCCCCTCCGTCGTCACGATCGCGTCAAGACGCTCCAACAGCTCCGAGGGCGCGTCGTCGTTCAACGGCTTGTGCGTCACCACCTCGACCCTCGGGAAGGACGCCCTGATGAAATCGCGCAGCCGGTCGGCCGGACCGCCCGCGACCTCCCCACCGTGCATCACCAGCAGATGCGCCTGCGCCAGCCGGTCACCCCACTGCGCCAGCGCGTCGATCGGCGCCCACAGCTGCTCCCCGGCGAAGACGATCAGCCGGTCGGGCGGGGCAAGCGACCTCATGACTCGTCCTTCTCGTCGGGCGCCTCGCCCTGCTCTCTCCTCTGCGCCTCCTGCGCTTCCTGCGCCTGCTTGCGTTTGGCCAGCCACTCGTCGAGGAAGCTCGGAGCGGCCGGATCCGCCGACGGCCTCGGCGGAGGCGAGCCCGGACGGGGCCGCGCCGACCTCGTCTGAGCGACCTCGGTCAACCGCTGGTCGAGACTCTCCGGCGTCGACGGATGCAGACTCGCGAACGGCTCCCACAACTCCCGCGACGACCGCTCCACCACCGCGTCGCGGCGCTCGTCGGTCGTCGGCGTGCCCCGCTCGCCCCGCCGCTCCATCCGTCCGTGGTGGTCGACGCTCAGCAGGAACGGCTCAGTGGCCGTGCCCGAGCGCGACAGGCTCACCGCCGCCGTCAGATCCGGCAGCCGGACGAGCTCATCGACCGGCCAGCCCGCCAGCCGCGTCGAGGAGCGCAGCGCGTACGGCAGACCCGTGCGGAAGGTGAACATGCTGCCGGCGTTGGCCTCCAGCGACTCGGCCAGCGCCGTCTCCAACTGCCCCAGGAACTGCGTCGCCACGACCACGCCCACCCCGAACTTGCGCGCCTCCGCCAACAGGCTCGGCAGCGCGCCGAACTGGAACAGATGCGCCTCGTCGACGACGATCACATGCGGACGGTCGATGTGCCGGCGCCGCCCCAACGCCATCTGATGCTTCAAAATCCACAGCGCGCCCAACACTCGCGACGCCTGCGTGCCGAGCATCGGACTGGCCAAGTCGACCAACAGCGTCGTGCCGTCGTCCATGCACGCCCCGACGTCGACCGCGTCGCGCCCGGTGCCGAGGATCGCCCGCATATGCCGTGTCGCGAACATCGGTTGCAGCTTCGAGACCGTCCACGCCAGGACCTCCGCCGCCTCGTTGCTGCGGTTCTTGACGATCTCGTCCAGCAGCGACTTCGCCGTCACCAGGTCGACCGCCATGATGGCTTTGGCCAGCTTCTCGACCCGTTGGGTGTCCGAGCCGATGTCGGCCACCGCCACCAGCGAGGCCTCCTCGCCCAACGCCTGGTGCGCCGCCTTCGCCAACAGCCCGAACCAGCGCTTCCACCGCGGCCCGACGATGCCCTCCCGCCTCGGGTCGTACATCATCTGGATGAACTCCGAGAACGCCTCGACCGCCCGCTCGACCTCCTCGGCGTCGCCGGTGAGGATGTCCAACGGGACCGGACGGTCGGCGTCCTCGTGACGGACCACCCGCACGCTCTCGTGCCCCGCCTCGGGCAGCTCGTCGAGGATCGCGTCGATCGTGGTGCCGTGCGGGTCGAGGAAGGTGACGCCGTAGCCGAGCTGGGTCAACTCGCGGACGAGAACGCTGATGAGCGTCGACTTGCCCGCTCCCGAGCCGCCCTCGATGAAACCGTGGCGCAGCAGGTCGCGCGCGTCGATCGTGGCCTCGACCGTCCGTCCGGCGACCGTCGTGGCCGTGCCGAGGCGCACCGGACGCTCCGGTTTCGGCGGCACCGGGTCCAGCGGATGCGACGACAGCGCGGGCAGTTCGGTCTCGAAACCGGAGAACGCCGCGTTGCCCGCCGCGGGCAGCCGCAGCAGGCTCCGCGCGACGCCCTCGGGAACCGTGTGCCCGGCGAGGCTGTCGGCCGGCCCGTCCCACGCCTCCCGCGCCTCCGCCTCCGGCACCCGCACGATCGACAAGTGGGTCGCCCACCGTCGCGCGAGCGCCCGGAACCGCGCCGGCACCTCGCCGTCCTGCGAGGCGATCAACGCCCGCATGCGCACCGGACGCCCGACATAGCCGTGCAGGTCGCCGTCGGAGCCGGTCCAGGTGCGGTCGAGCGTCGCGCCGAGCATGTCGATCTCCAGCTCCGTCGCCGGCGCGATCCGAAAGCGCGCCATCAGACCCGGATGCTCCGACAGCAGGGCCGCCGTGTCGCGCAGATCGTCGCCCTGCGGCGTCGGCCACGGCGTGACCGTCCGGAACCGGTGCGACGCCTCCCACACGACCGTCTCGGTGCCGCCCGGCGCGGCGGCGGCCTCCGACGCGACCTCTCCGGCCATCCCGGTGATGTCCGGCCGCAGCTCACGGGTGGGACGCAGCTCGTAGACGCTCGACCAGTCCGGCGTGTCGCCGTCGGGCACGTCCTCGCTCTTGGCGCCCAGCACCGCGATGCCGCCGACGGCCCACCGCACGTCGGCCTCCCATCCCGGCTGCGCCGTTCCGTACTGCGCCAGCACCAGCACACGGCGGCCGTCGTGGGTGGCGAAGGTGACGTCGAGACTCGCCCCCGGCTCCCACTCCGCGACCGCGTGGACGAGCCGCCGCACCGCCACCGCGGCCGCTCCGACCGAGTCACTCGTGCGGACTAGCTTCTTGATCTCAATATGGGCGTCAGGGACCATCTCCCGATTCTCACCCCGGCCCGCCCGCCGCACGTCCCCGCCATGCCGTTGTCCTCACTTTCGAGGACACGACAACCAGCCCGCCACATGGCACGATGAGCAGGCACCGGAGAGGAAACTGTGAGCGGACCCAAAGGCTACGACTACGCCCTGAACGAGGCACTCCGCCGACGCCGCGAGCTGGAGGCGCTCGGCGGCCGGTGGCGCGAGCTCCTACGCCAAGCACGCGAGCTCCAGGCGCAGCTGAGGCGCGAGGGCCTGAGCTTCGACGTCTTCGCCTCGCTCGCGGAGCAGGGCTACGGGTCGGCGCGCCGCGACCATCCCAGCGACGCCGACCTCGACACGCTCGACACGTTCCAGAAAGCCGTCGAGCGGGCACGGCAGGCCGCCGGGGCCGAACGCACCCGACGCATCGTCGAGCAGACGCGAGCCGCCCTCCGCGAGCGCGCCCGAGAGACCGAGTTCACCGTCACCCGGTTGTCGTCCTCGCCGGCGTCCCGGACCCGCGCGACCCCCACGCCGTCGCGCGACGCGGACGCCGAGAGAGCCGCGCGCGAGAAAAAGATCCAGTCGCTGCTCGAACTGCTCGCGCAGACCTCCTCGGAGGATCGCGAACAGCTCACCTCGGAGATCGTCCGACTGTCGCAGGCGCGCACTCCGTCCGACGACCGCGCCTGGCTCACCCTGACGCGGCGGGTCACCGACGCGGTGCGCGAGCAGCGTGACCGCGCGGCACGCGACGAGGCCGCCCGCGACCTGTTGACGATCGTCGCGCGCGTCACCGGACCGGCCGCCGACGACCTGACCGCCCGGGTCCACGCGGCCGGCGCCCTCACGGCGGTCGAACGGCTCCGCCCCGACGTCCTCGCCGCCGTCGCGCAGGCCGAGCTGGAGGCCGAACGCGCCTTCGTCGTCGCCACCGCGCTCGACGTCTGGCGCGACCTCGGCTACGAGGCCGACGACGACTTCGCGGCCATGGCGCTCACCAGCGAGGGCGGGCTGCTGCGCCGCGACGCCTGGCCCGACCACGCCCTGCTCGTGCGCGTCTCGCCCACCAGCACCCGGATCAACACCAATATCGTCGCCCTCGGCGAGACCGATCCGCTGCGCGACACCGAAGTCGAGGAGGAGAGCTGCGGCTGGATCGGCGACTTCCAAGAGGGCATGCGCGCCCGCCAGGTCGAGGCGCCGCTCGCCCGTCGTCATCCACCCGGCGCCCTCCCCGTCCAACGTCGCGCCGCCCCTCAGCGCGACACCCGCACGCGCCGGACCCAGGAGACGCAGCGCCGTGACCACCTCTGACCAGCCGACCGCCACGACCGGCCAGGTCGATCACTACCCGCACTGGCTACGCGACATCGACGCGCACCTTCCCGTGGCGGCCCACTACTTCCTCCACGGCAATATCCGCGACCGCCATCTCGTCCCCACCGGTGAGCGCTTCGCCTTCCCCACGACCGCCGACGCCATCGCCCGGCTGCTGTCGCTGAGCGGCTACGAGACGCTGCTGACCTACGACCCCGTCGCCGGTCTGGGACTCACGCCCGACGACGAAGCCTCCCGGTCGGCGCTCTCGGCCCTGCCCGACGGCTCCACCTGGACGCAGCGGATCGGCCGCCCGCTGACGCCGGAGGCGCTC
This sequence comes from Aeromicrobium sp., assembly GCF_047606445.1. Lineage (GTDB taxonomy): Bacteria > Actinomycetota > Actinomycetes > Propionibacteriales > Nocardioidaceae > Aeromicrobium. The sequence continues at coordinate 7,707 of NZ_JASGEK010000007.1, forward strand.
GCCCAACTCATCGCGGCGGTCCAGCCCGACGGCCGCCTGCCCCGACGCCTCGCCCTCGTCATCGACTACGCCTCCCAGTTCGCGCCCACCGGACAGCCGCTCAGCGACGAGTTCCACGCGATGTTCCGCACCGCCCTGCACCGGATGCACCACACCGGCAAACTCTTCGTCCCCGGCGCCGGCCGCGCGGCGCTCTACAACCCCGTCTTCTGGATCCTCGACCGTCAGTCCGACCTGCCCGGCTGGCTGGTCAGCGCGACCGACGGCAGCCACAGCGTGCCGATCCCCACCCCCGACCTCGACACCCGCACGACCACCGCGCGGCAGCTCGCCCGCGACATGGCCGACGGCCCGCTGGGCGCGTTCGCCGACGAGCACGTCGACGCCTTCGCCTCGCTCACCGACGGCATGACGCTGCACGCGATGCACGAGATCCTCCAACTGGCGCTCGACCGCGGCCTCACCGCCGACCGGGTCGCCGACGCCGTCCGCATGTACCGCGTCGGCCTGTTGGAGAACCCCTGGGAACAGGAGACGCTGAAGACGAAGATCGCGACCGCCGAGGAGACCCTCAGCGACAAGGTGCGCGGACAGCACGGCGCCATCCGCCGCTCGCTCGACATCCTCATGCGCTCGACCACCGGACTGACCGCCGCGCACACCGGCGGCGCGTCCACCGGACCGCGCGGCGTGCTGTTCCTCGCCGGCCCGACCGGCGTCGGCAAGACCGAGCTCGCCAAGGCGCTCACCCGCGTCATCTTCGGCAGTCCCGACGCCTACATCCGCTTCGACATGAGCGAGTTCGCCCACGAGGGCAGCGACCAGCGGCTCATGGGCTCGCCGCCGGGCTACATCGGCCACGACGCCGGCGGCGAGCTGACCAACGCGATCCGGCAGAAGCCGTTCAGCCTCGTCCTGTTCGACGAGATCGAGAAGGCCCACCCGAAGATCATGGACAAGTTCTTGCAGGTGCTCAGCGACGGACGTCTCACCGACGGCTCCGGCGCGACCGTGCACTTCAGCGAGTCGATCATCGTCTTCACCTCCAATCAGGGCATGGCCGACCCGCTGCCCGACGGCACGCTGCCCAGCGCCGACCTCACCTTCGAGCAGCTCGACGCGCATGTGCGCCGCGCGGTCACCCGGCACTTCACCGAGACGTTGAAGCGGCCGGAGATCCTCAACCGGATCGGCGACAACGTCGTGGTCTTCGACTACATCCGTGAGGACGTCGCCGAGGAGTTGCTGCGGATCTTCGTCACCAACGCCGTCGAGCGGGTCCGGGAGTTGCACGGCGTCACCGTGACCCTCGGCGACGCGGCATGGAGCACCTTGCGGCACGCCTGCTGCTCGGACCTGTCGATGGGCGGCCGCGGCATCGGCCAGAACGTGGAGTCGGTGTTCACCAACCCGCTGGCCCGCACGATCTTCTTCCTGCCACCTTCCGCGCGGTCCATCGACATCGTCGGGATCGACCAGGAGAGGGACGGCACATGGTCGCTGCGGCTGAGCTGAGCGTGCACCGGCTGGCCGCGCCGATCACCTCGCTGGGGCCCGGCCGTCGCGCCGGACTGTGGGTCCAGGGTTGCTCCATCGGGTGCGCCGGCTGCGCCTCCACCGACACCTGGGACGGCGCCGACGGCCAGCGCCTGCCGGTCTCGACGCTCGCCCGCCAGGTGGCCGACCTCCTCGACGGCGAGGCGTTGGACGGGCTGACGATCTCCGGCGGGGAGCCCTTCCAGCAAGCCGACGCGCTGGCCGACTGTCTCGACCTGTTGCGCGCCGCCGGGGCCTTGGCCGACCGCGACGTGCTGGTCTTCACCGGCTACGCCGCGCCCCGCGCCCGTCGGCTCAGCACGCGGCTCTGGGAGCACGCCGACGCCGTCGTCGCCGGTCCCTACCGCGCCGACCAGCCGGGCGACGGCTGGCTGCGGGCGTCCGGCAACCAGCAGTTGCTGCATCTGACCCCGCTCGGCCACGAGCGCTTCGTCGACCCCGAGCGGGCGACCACCGTCAACGTCACCGTCTCCGGCGGCAGCCTCGTCATGGCGGGCCTGCCGGCGGCGGGCGATCTCGACCGTTTCCGCGCGGAGATGTCCCGTCGCGGTATCGACTTCCCGGAGGTGTCATGGCAGAGCTGAGCGTCGCGGTCCATTGCCGCAGTTGTGGGACGGAGTACCCGGAGACGCGCACGCTGTGCTCCCTGTGCAGCGGCAGCGACTTCGCTCCCGGACCCGTGCCGGCCGATCCCCCGCCGGAGCCCGAACAGGCCGCTCCGCCGGAGCCGTCGGCCGTCGCGTCGCCCGTTCCGGGGCCCGCGGTCCTGTGCTGCGGCTTCCCCGTCCCGCCGGGTCAGGCCGAGTGCGACTACTGCGGCGAGCCGGTCGGCGCGGCGGTCGAGCCCGAGCCCGCCGCCCCCGGTCCCAACTCCGGCACAGCCCTCGTCGCCCCCGACGGGACCCGCGTCCCGCTGACCGAGGGACGACCCGTCGTGTTCGGCCGCAACCCCGACCACAGCCCCTGGGCGCGTCTCGCCGCCGGCAACCTCAAGGTGTCGGGCCGCCATGCCGAGGTGCTGCTCCACGACGGCCGCCTGCACGTGCGCGACCTCTCCTCCACCAACGGCACCTGGGTGCGCGGCGTGCTGATCGACGGAGCCGCCGTGGTGCCCGTCGAGGACGGCGTCGAGATCGGCCTCAGCCGCCACCTGACCTTGAGAGTGAGCCAGTCATGACCAGTCACGAGCCCACCCAGATGGACGACCGGCACAGCGGCGTCGCCGCGACCCAACTGGACCCCCACAGCGACGTCGCGGCGACCCACCTCGACACTGAGCACGCGGCCTCCACAGCGCCGCGCCGGAGCCTGCCCGCGTCGTTGGCGGCCGACTACGAGATCGTCCGGACGCTCGGTCGTGGCAGCCAGGCCGAGGTGTTCCTGTGCCGCCATCGCGAGACCGGCGACCAGGTGGCCGTCAAGCTCTACAGTTCCTCCAACCATCGGCTCAACCGTCAACTGACGAGCCTGATCGAGCGGGCCGACAGCGCGCACATCCTGCCGACCCGCTTCGGGCAGGACGGCTCCGACGAATGGGAGACGCAGGAGTACATCGCCCACGGCACGGTCGCCGACGTCGCCGCGCTCCACGACCGTCCGCTCCCGGAGCGGTTCGTCCACGACCTCGTCCGCGAGTCGGCGCTGGCCCTCGCCCACGCGCACGCGCTCGGCCTCGCCCACCGCGACATCAAGCCGTCGAACATCCTCGTTCGCTCCGTCGAGCCCCTCGACCTCGTGCTCGCCGACTTCGGCCTCGCCCGCGAGCTCATCGCCGGCGCCGAGATCGGCTCCACCTCCCACACCCCCGGCTTCGCCTCGCCCGAGGCGCTGCGCGACGAGGTGCACGGCTTCCCCGGCGACTGGTGGTCCCTCGGCGTCACCCTCTACGAGGTGATCGTCGGGCGACACCCCTTCACCGACGAGAACGGCCGCCGCTGGAACGACTTCAAGATCGGCGCGCTCCTCGAACGCGACGACGTCGACCTGTCCGACATCCCTGACGGCCGCCTGCGCCTCCTCCTGCGCGGACTGCTCACCCGCGACCCCGAGCACCGGTGGACCGACGAGCAGGTGCTGGCGTGGTGTCGCGGCCGCACCCCCGAGGTCGTCGAGGCGTCCCCGAGCGGCTCCCACCTGGCCGCGCCCCGGACCTGGTCGTACGCGGGCTTCCTCGGACAGGAGTTCCACGACCCCGCCGCGCTCGGCCAGGCCCTCGTCGACCACTGGGACCAGGCGGTCCGCCTCCTCCACGACCGCCAGGGCCGCGCCTCGCTGCACAACGCGCTCGCCCAGACGGCGCACGCCGACGCCGTCGCCTCGGTCTTCCATCGCCACTCCATCAACCTGTTGAGCGAGGACGCGGTGGTCTTCGAGCTGGGACGGCTGCTGCTTCCCGACCAAGATCCCTGCTTCCGTGGCGTCGCCCTCACCGCCGCCGAACTCGGACGGGTCGCCGCCTCCGCCGCCCAGGGCGACCCGGCGTCCGGCGCGTGGATCGGTCGCCTGCGCCACGACGACATCCTCGACAAGACCACCGGGCACGCGCAACACCAGCAGTTCGCCGCCGTCAACAACGATCTGCGGTCGTGGTGGACGACCTGGGACCAGCTCGTCGGCCAGGCCGAGGCCGAGCAGCGGCGCCACTTCGCCACCCTGTCCGCCACGCTGCCCGGCCTGCAGCCCGCCGACCTGCGCGCCGTCCTCGACGACCTCGCGCCGATGGTAGAAGGCCCCCTCCTCCAAGCCGCGCTCTCCGACGACGTGTCGCCCCGACTGTCCGAGGACGCCGCGCAGACCCTCCGCCGCCCCGACGTCGCGCCCTGGCTGACCTCCTTCGGCGAGGCGACCCAGACGTCGGCCCGACCGGTCCCCCGCAATCTGCTCGTCGCGCGCCTGCGCGGCGCCGCCCAGGCCGACCTGCACGCCCAGGCCGCCGCGCAGCGCGAGCGCGAGGAACGCCAGGCGGCCGCGATGCGCGAGTCCGCCGCCGCCGTGCGGGCGGCGGCCACCGCCGAGCGCAAGGCGGCGCTGAAGCGGCAGATCCCCGGAGCCTTCGGCCTCCCGCTGCTCATCTTGACGTTGGGCTTCGTCGTCAGCCTCGGGATCGGCAGCGGGGAGCTCGACCTGCCGACACGCGCCTGGCTACCGCGTTACCTCCTGCTCTTCGGCGCCGCCGCGGTCATCGTCGTCGTGACGAAATTCCTTCTGCTCCCCCGCCAAGGGATCGCCGCCATCGTCGGAGGTTTCACCAGCATCGCCACCTACGTCGCCTACGCCCTCTGCATCGAGCAGCTGTACCCCGAGGCGACCACCCCCGAGGCCCTCGCTCCCTACAGCGACTCGATCCTCAACTGGCTCGCCGTCGTGCCCGCCGTCGGGACCACCGCCTACCTGCTCACCTCCCTGCTCACGCGCACCCGCCACACCACCCCTCGGAGCCCCCATGTCCGATGACGAGCCCACCGAACTCGACGCGGGAGCGTCCGGCCACGAGCCGACCGAGCTCGACACCCCCGACGGCCACACCGAGCCCACCCAGATGGACGGCGGGCCTCGCGGCGAGCCGACCGCCGTCATCCGCCGGGCGCTGCCCGAGCCGCTGGCCGCCGAGTACGAGATCGTCCGGCTGCTCGGGCGCGGCGGACAGGCCGAGGTGTACCTCTGCCGCCACCGCGAGAACGACGACCAGGTCGCCGTCAAGCTCTACACGACCCCCAACCACCGGCTGAACGCCAGCATCACCCAGGTCATCGAGAACACGGCCGACGAGCACATCCTGCGCACCCGCTTCGGACAGTGGGGCGACGAGCAATGGGAGGTCCAGGAGTACGTCGAGCACGGCACCCTGGCCGAACTGCCCCAACGTCACGGCGGCCGGCTCGACGCCGACACCCTCCACACGGTCGTGCGGGAGCTGACGACGGCCGTCGAGCACGCCCACGCGCGTCAGCTCATCCATCGCGACATCAAGCCCACCAACATCCTGATCCGCTCGCTCGACCCGCTCGACCTCGTGCTCGCCGACTTCGGCCTCGCCCGCGAGCTGATCGCCGGCGCCGAGGCCGGGTCCACCTCGCACAGCATCGGCTACGCCTCCCCCGAGACGCTGCGCGGCGAGCACGACTTCCCGAGCGACTGGTGGGCCGTCGGCATCACGCTCTACGAGGTCCACCAGAACCGCTACCCCTTCGCCGAGCCGGACGGCCGACGCTGGAACGACGCGCGCATCATCGCCCACCTCATGCAGAGCGACGTCGACCTGTCGCCCTTCGACGACCGCTGGCGACTCCTCCTGCGCGGTCTGCTCACCAAAGACCCGCAGCACCGGTGGACGGCCCGGCAGGTCACCGAGTGGCTGGCCGGCGGGTCGCCCGCGGTCCACACGCCGCTCGCGCCCACCGCCGAGGCCGACTGGACGCTGGTCGCTCCTGGATGGGGGACCTTCGCGACGCCGCAGGAGTTCGGCGAGGCCCTCATCGACCAGTGGGAACAAGCTGGCGGCTTCCTCTCCGGACGCGGCGCCAGCACGGTCCGCACCGCTCTGTCCAAGACCTCCTACGCCGAGGCGTCCCGCGTGATCCTCGACGGCGGCCACGGTGTCGACGGGACGGTCTTCGAGCTGTCGCTGCTGCTCGCGCCGGACCGCCCGCCCACCTTCCGCGGCGTCGAACTGACCTCCGCCGGCCTCGACCAGGTGGCCACCGAGGCGGGCCACGGCGACGCGCGAGCGGTCGACTGGGTCCGCGCGCTGCGCCGCGACCACATCTTGCAGCACACGATGGGCCACCCCGACCACGCGACGTTCGTCGCGGTCGACGTCGAGCTCGACCAGCTGTGGTCGGAGGTCGCCCGCCTCCACGAGCAGCTGACGGCCGCCCAGGCCCAGTACTTCGCGCAAGTCGACCAGCGCGCGCGAGGCGTCGCCCCCCAGCCGATCACGCCCCTCTTCGACCAGACCTACGACCTGCTCGAAGGCGAGCTGCTGCGCTCCTGCCTGAGCCCCGACTACGCCGCCGCCCGGCACCGCTACTCACAGGACCACACCCAGGTCAGCCGGACCGTCGCCTCCTGGGCCACGCCGGTCCTCGACCAACTGCGCGGAGACCGTCCGGCGCCCGTGACCGACCTCATCGGCCCGGCGCTGCTCGCCGCCGCCGAGCTCGACGGCGCGAACGTCCACGACGCCATCGCCCATCACGCGCGCGGCGAACGCGCCGCCGCCCTGTCGCGCACGAGGGCGCAGCGCCGCGACGCCGCCGGAGACCGGCTCTTCTCCAACGGCTGCCTGGGCATCCTCTATCTGATCGGCGCGTTCGTCGGCTTCGTCATGACCGAGACGGGCTCCGGCTCGGACACCTTCGACTGGGACGCCGCGCTCGACATGGCCATCGCCGCCGGGATCGGGCTGGCCGTCGCGCTCGTCGTCGCGTGGATCACCGACGCCTTCCTGCCCCGGCCGCCCGTCGTGGCCGTGGCGACCGGCGCGCCGCTCGGCTTCTGGGCGGGATGGCTCGTGCTGATGGACGACGGGGCCTGGGGCGCGCCCGCCGTCGGCGCCGCCATCGGCTACGCCATCGCGGCCGCCGCCGCGTTCTACCTCTCCTCGCTGAACCTGGCGCCCGACCTGACCCGTCCGGTCCCGCAGACGGTCGAGCGGGCCTACGGGTGGCTGGAGGCCGCGCGCTGGCCGCTGGCCTTCGTCGCGCCGCCGACGATGCTGTGGAGCGTCAGCTGGGCCAGCCGGTCGGCGCTCGCCGAGGCCGTCGAGGAGTTGCGGGCCGAGGCGTGGCCGTGGGTGCGGACCGTCTACGGCTGGACGGGTGACTTCTCCGTCGTCCACAGCGGCGGCGCGGCCCTGTCGTGGGCGGTCCCCGCCGGTCTGGCGCTCTTCGTGATGGCGACCTGGGAGACCGGCCGACGACGACCCGTGACCGCGCTCCACCTGGCCGTCATCGTGACCGCCTCGTTCTTCGCACTGCTCGGTCTGCTCCTGCTCTGGCCGGTCTACCTGACGGGCGCGATCATCCTCGGCGGGATCGTCGGCGGCATCGCGCTCGTCCTGGCCATCATCGCGAGCTACTGAACTCATCCACCCCGACCACCCCTCGCGGACAGGAGCCACTCATGGCGCTGCGCCTTCAGATCGCCGCACGGACCCACATCGGGTTGACGCGGACCAGCCACCAAGACAGCGTGCACCTCGACGGGTGGACCGCCTCCTCGCACGACGCCCACGCGACCCTCGACCTGCGCGGACGCGGCGTGGTCGCGGTGATCGACGGGATGGGCGGGCACCCCGGCGGCGAGACGGCCTCGCGGGTCGCTTCCGCCGCGCTCGCCGACCTGGACCTCGCCTCCGCCGCCGACACCACGACGGTCGACGCGATCGTGCAACGGGTCTCCGACACCGTCCGTGAGACCGGCGCGCGGACCGAGGGCTACGCCTCGATGGGCGCCACCATCGCCGGATTCGTGGTGCGCGAGGAGGAGTTGCTGTTGTTCAACGTCGGCGACTGCTCGATCCTGCGGCTGCGGGACGGCTATGTGGGCCAGTTGGCGCTCATCGACCGGGTCGAGCGGGGCGACGGGCGTCCCGGCGTGGTCGCCCAGAGCCTCGGCGGCACCCCCACCCCGACGGCGGTGGACGCGCACGCCGACCGCTTCACACCGGCTCCCGACGATCTGCTGATCGTCTGCTCGGACGGTCTGACCGATCCGGTCGGCCACGAGGAGATCGCCGCGCTCGCCGACCAGCACCCCGACCCGGAGACGCTCGCCCGCCATCTCGTCGCCGCCGCCTGCCGGGCGGGCGGTCCCGACAACATCAGCGTCGTCGTGGTTCGCCCGCGGCTGACGGACTAGCGCCGCAATGTCGGCAATTCAAGGAAGCCTGAATCTGGGCACGAGTTCCGGTGCGAGTGCTCCAGACCCGCTACGACAACTCACCGTCACCATCCAGACCGCCACCATCGACCACTGGCTCAAACGACGTGCGCAAAGGCCCTAGTCGTCGTCGAAACGGGAGTCGATGGTCTGGAATCCCTTGTGCCGTTGCATCTTGGCGTAGCTCGTGTAGGCCCGCTGGTCGGCCTCGGTCAGCACGACGTTGTCGGTGAACGGCGTCAGCAGCGCCCGCGGATAGAGCCGCCGCACCACCACGACCATGCTCTCCAGACCGATCACCACCATGAACGAGCCGATGAAGATGAAGCCCATCAGGCCGAGCACCAGCGCGAAGGTCGCGTTCATCTGGCTGGCCCGGCCGATGACCATCGCGACGTAGGACTGGCCGGCGACCTGCAGCACATGCCAGAGCACGGCCGTCACGACGGCACCCGGGAACACCCGGCGCCAGCTGCCGCGACTGCCGCTGATGAGGTGGAAGATCGCCATGAACATCAGGATCGAGCAGCCGAAGCCGGCCCAGCCGAGCAGCATGTTCACCTCGTCGGACCACGCGCTGCCGAGACGGTCGAGGTTGGACAGCACCGAGTTGCCGATCGCGATGACCAGGATGCCGACCCCTCCGACGGCGAGGAAGATCAGGCTGCGCAGGCGTTGCAGGAAGGGGTTGGCGCGACTGTTGCGCGGCACCGCCCACACCACGTTCGCCGCGTTCTGCAGCGCCTGGCCGAGGTTGATCGCGCCGTAGAGCGCCGTGACCGCGCCGACGACGATGGCGCTGGTGCTGCCGCTGAGCCCCTCGGGGCGGCCGAGCTGGTCGCCGACGATGGGGAACTGGCGCAGCGCGGTGTCGAGCAGCCGGTCGCGCAGCTCGGGGTCGTCCTGCAACACGTAGCCGAGCACCGAGGTGCCGATCAGCAGCATCGGGAAGATCGCGAAGAAGGCGTAATAGGCGATGATCGCCGACAGGTACGGCCCTTGGTCGTCGAAGTACTTGTAGACGACCGCGATCGGCAGGCCGACGGTCCGGTGCTCGCGCTGGAAGGCGTCGACCGGCCCGATCCGGGGCATGGCGTCAGCCCGCGATGTACGGGCGCGCCGCCTCGACCACCGCGTCGAAACGCGCCTGGTCGAGGACCGCGCCCTCGCGGCGCACGTCGTCGGGATCGACCTCGACGAGCCGGTTGAGCCGCACCTCGCTGGGACGGCCCTGCGGATCCCACGCACCCGTGCCGAGGTCCATCCAGTAGCGGCCGGCGCGCTCCTCCTGAGCGGCGTCGCGGTCATGGTCCTTGCTGGTCAGCATGAGGCCGACCAGGCGATCGCCGTCACGGCCGACGAGCAGCACCGGGCGGTCCTTGCCCTGGCTCGGGTCGTCCTCGTAGGGGACCCAGGTCCACACGACCTCGCCGGGGTCCGGATCGCCGTCGACGTCGGGAGAATACTCGAACTTCACAGGTGTCAGCGCTCCGTCTCGTCGGGTCAGTCGAAGCCGGGCAGTTCGCGCTTCATCACCTTGCCGGTGGGGTTGCGCGGCAGCTCGTCGATGAACTGGATCTTGCGGGGCACGGCGAACCGGGCGACCTTGTCCTTGGCGTAGTCGACGAGGGTCTTCTCCTCGACCTCGCAGCCGTCCTTGACCACGACGTAGGCGGCGAGGCACTGGCCCCAGTCCTTGTCGGGGATGCCGACGACCACGACGTCGTGCACGTCGGGATGGTCGATGAGGGCGTCCTCCAGCTCGCGCGGGAAGACGTTCTCGCCGCCGGAGATGATCATGTCGTCGTCGCGTCCGGCCACGAACAGACGGCCCTCGGCGTCGAAGTAGCCGAGGTCGCCGGTGTGCATGAGACCGTCGCGGAAGTCCTTCGTGCGGCCGTCAGTGTACCCGCCGAACTGCATCTCGTTGCCGACGTAGATGACGCCGGTCTCGCCCTGCGGGACCTCCTGGCCGTCCTGGTCGAGGATCTTCACGACCGTGCGCCACGGGACGCGGCCCGCGGTGCCCGGCGCGGCGCGCAGGTCCGCAGGTCCGGCGATGGAGACCCAGCCGGTCTCGGTCGCCCCGTAGAAGTTGTAGACCGAGTCGGTGAAGGTGTCCATGAAGCGGGTGGCGAGCTCGCCGGCGAGCGCCGATCCGCTGGAGGCGGTGATGCGCAGGCTGGAGACGTCGTGCCGCGCGATGACTTTCGGGTCGACGTCGACCATGCGCTGCATCATCAGCGGCACCACGACCAGCGCCTCGGCCTTGTACGTCGCGATGTCGGCGATGACCTGCTCGGGGACGAAGCGGCGACGCAGCACGTAGGTGGGCGCCGTCGACAGGCCGAAGCCGAAGTTGATCAGGCCCCACGAGTGGAACAGCGGCGCGGCCAGCACGACGGTGGAGTTGCCGCGGTACGGGATCGAGCCGAAGAAGGTCAGCAGCGGGTCGAGGTTCTCCGGCTCCTTGCGGTTGGCGCCCTTGGGCAGGCCGGTGGTGCCCGAGGTGAAGATGACGATGGCGCCGGGGCGCTCGGGCTTCTTGTGCTCGGTGGCCGGGTGGCCCTTCGCGAGCCCCGTCATGGTCGGCAGTCCGTGGGTGTCGTCGTCGGCCCACGCGATCACGACGATGTCGCGGTCGATCTCCCCGGTGACCTTCAAGAACTCCTGGTCGATGATGGCCATCTTGGCCTTCTCGCGCTGGGTGAGCTCGCCGAGCTGCGCGGCGCTGGCCATGGTGTTGAGCAGCAGCACCTTGCCGCCGAGCTTCATGATCGCCACCATCGCGATGACCATGTAGCGGTGGTTGCGGCACATGACCGCGACCGGGTCGCCCGGCTTCATGCCGCCGTGCTTGAGCGCCTCGGTGAACCGGTTGATCTCGTCGTTCAGCTCGCGCCAGGTGAGCTGGCCGACGTCGTCGATGACAGCCAGCTGGTCGGGATAGCGGGCGGTGGCCGCGGCGATGGCGGCGGGGAAGCCCGGACCCCACGAGGCCAGCTTGACGCCCGCCTTGAGGAGCCGGTCGGGACGCTGCGCTTTCAGCAGTCCGATCTGCCGCAGCACCTTCAGCTTGTACCCGATGTCGCCCATGTTCGTCCTTTGGTCACAGTGGCCAGTGTCGGCAGACTAACAGCGGCGTGACGCACGCTCTCAGCCCGTTCGGACCGAGGTCGACCCGCCTCCCCCGAGGGCGGTGAGTCATCCACCTTTCCCCTGAGCGCGGTGAGTTATCCACCCTATGAGCGCTCGTAGCGTGCATGGTCCACCGACGCATGGGCAAAGGTGGACAGGTCACCACCTCAGGGGGTCAGGGAAGGTCGTCGAAGTCCCAGGTGACGCCCTCGCGCACGACCCGGGCGGGCGTTCCCGCGACGACGGTGTGCGCCGGGACCTTCTGCCCGCGCACGACCGACCGCGTGCCGACGACGGCGTCGTGCTCGATGTGGGTATGACCGCTGACGACGGCGTCGCGGCACAGCCAGACGTGGCGGCCGAGCCGGATGTCGGCGCCGAAGGGGTTGAGCCGGGCGCCGGTCGCGACGTCGGTGAGCCGGTGCATGTCGTCGGTGGCGATGTAGACGCCCGCCGCCCACAGCTGGTCGGGCTCGGCGACGACGCTGCCGCCGTTGCGCGCGTCGACCACCGGGCAGCGGGTGGCGACGAGCGGTCCGTGCAGGACGATCGAGGAGTCGGGCCCGCAGTAGAGGTCGCCCGCGGTGAGGATGACCCGCTCGCCGAAGAAGACGACCGCCCGGTCGCCGCCGACGAGCAGCGAGGCGAGCGTGTCGAGCGGGGAGCCGACGACGATGATCGAGTCGCTCATCGGGTAGACGAGCAGGTTCTCGAAGGCCGCGTCGGGCAGATACGCCCCGGGCGCGTAGTAGAGCGCGTTGCGGCAGTCGTGCCACCACTGCGGCAGCTCGTCGGTCAGCAGCCGCCACGCTTGCGCGTCGAGCGCCTCGGCCTCGACGCCCGCCGCCAACAGCCGCTCCCGATGCCGTGGATCCACCCCCGCATCTTGCCAGAAGGGGCCCGACCCGCTCGCGCGGATCGGGCCCCTCGTCAGACAGACGGGATCAGAAGCCCATGCCGCCCATGTCGCCCATGTCGGGGGCGCCGCCGGCCGCCGCGGCGGGCTCGGGCTTGTCGGCCACGACCGCCTCGGTGGTCAGGAACAGCGCCGCGATGGACGCCGCGTTCTGCAGCGCCGAGCGGGTCACCTTGGCCGGGTCGATGATGCCCTCGGCCAGCAGGTCGAGGTACTCGCCCGTGGCCGCGTTGAGGCCGAAGCCCGGCTCCAGGTTCGCGACCTTCTCCGCGACGACGCCGCCCTCCAGGCCGGCGTTGACCGCGATCTGCTTGAGCGGGGCCGACGCGGCGGCGCGCACGATGTTCGCGCCCGTGGCCTCGTCGCCCTCCAGCTCCAGCTTCTCGAAGGCCAGCTTGGTGGCCTGGACGAGCGCCACGCCGCCACCGGGGAGGATGCCCTCCTCGACGGCCGCCTTCGCGTTGCGGACGGCGTCCTCGATGCGGTGCTTGCGCTCCTTCAGCTCGACCTCGGTGGCCGCGCCGACCTTGATGACCGCGACGCCGCCGGCGAGCTTCGCCAGACGCTCCTGCAGCTTCTCGGTGTCGTAGTCGGAGTCGCTGTTCTCGATCTCGGCGCGGATCTGGTTGACCCGGCCGGCGATCTGCGCCTCGTCGCCGCCACCCTCGACGATGGTGGTCTCGTCCTTGGTGGTGACGACCTTGCGGGCGGTGCCCAGCAGCGTCAGGTCGGCGGCGTCGAGCGACAGGCCGACCTCCTCGCTGATGACCTCGCCGCCGGTGAGGATGGCGATGTCGGTCAGCATGGCCTTGCGGCGGTCGCCGAAGCCGGGGGCCTTGACGGCGACCGACTTGAAGGTGCCGCGCATCTTGTTGACGATGAGGGTGGCCAGCGCCTCGCCCTCGACGTCCTCGGCGATGATCGCCAGCGGCTTGCCCGACTGCATGACCTTCTCCAGGACCGGGACGAGGTCCTTGATGGAGCTGATCTTGCTGTTGACGATGAGGATGTACGGGTCCTCGAGCACCGTCTCCTGGCGCTCGGGGTCGGTGACGAAGTAGCCCGACAGGTGGCCCTTGTCGAAGCGCATGCCCTCGGTGAGCTCGAGGTCGAGGCCGAAGGTGTTCGACTCCTCGACCGTGATGACGCCCTCCTGGCCGACCTTGTCCATGGCCTCGGCGATGATCTCGCCGACCGTCGGGTCGGCGGCCGAGATGGACGCGGTCGAGGCGATCTGCTCCTTGGTCTCGACCTCCTTGGCCAGACCGAGCAGCTGCTCGCTGACGGCCTCGACGGCGGCCTCGATGCCCTTCTTCAGACCCATCGGGTTGGCGCCGGCCGCGACGTTGCGCAGGCCCTCGCGCACGAGCGCCTGGGCCAGGACGGTGGCGGTGGTGGTGCCGTCGCCCGCGACGTCGTCGGTCTTCTTGGCGACCTCCTTGACGAGCTCGGCGCCGATCTTCTCGTACGGGTCCTCCAGCTCGATCTCCTTGGCGATGGACACGCCGTCGTTGGTGATCGTGGGGGCGCCCCACTTCTTCTCCAGGACCACGTTGCGGCCCTTGGGGCCGAGCGTGACCTTGACGGCGTCGGCGAGCTGGTTCATACCGCGCTCGAGGCCGCGCCGGGCTTCCTCGTTGAATGCGATGGACTTGGCCATAGTGCTTCTCTCCGCGTTGGTGTGCGTCGATGGAATGCGGCCGACGATGCCCGCGACGGACGGCCGACGCCGACGGGGAACCCTGCTCCCCGTCGGCGGCGACCTCATCGGACGGCCGGTTCTGGCACTCTCAGGTGCCGAGTGCCAAGTCCGAAGTTAGCACTCGACCCCAACGAGTGCAAAAGCCCCTCACCCGGTGAACAGCAGGTAGAGGCCGGTGAAGGTGAAGGCGATCATGACGAACAGCATGCCGAGCTGCCCGCTGAGCCGGTGGGCCTTGGGCAGCAGCGCGAGCGCGCGGTCGTGCGCTGACAGGACCGCGACCACATGCCCGACGAGCACCGCGATCACCTTGACCGAGGCGAGCAGCGCGGGATGGTCGGTGAGCCAGTAGACCGGCTCGAAGCCGCCGAGCGCGTGCCACCCGCGGCCGAGCGGGTCGAGCATGAGCAGGAGCGTCTCCTGCCCGGTCTCAATCAGATAGGTCGCGTAGTGCGCCACGATGTAGCCGACGACGATCGGCACGACCGTGTGCGCGTACTCGCCCGGCAGCGCGCGCCGCCGCTCGGCGCTGACGCCCCCCGTGGCGACGGCCGCGAGGCTGAACAGCGTGCCCGCGACGACGCAGAAGAGCGCCAGCACGGCCGTCTGGAGCACCGGACCGGCGTCGACCCGCTGCCACTCGGGCATGCCGGAGAAGGAGTCGAAGGCGGTCGACCCGAGCAGCACGGCCAGCACCGCCACCAGGCCCGGAGCGACGGGGACGCGCGTCAGCGACATCAGCGGGTGGTGGAGCTTGAAGCGTCCGTCCTCGACGAAGGGCGACAGCCGCGCCACGACGGCGGAGTAGACGTCGAAGGGGTCGGCCCGGTCGAACCAGGTCGGCCCGAACACGACGCCGCCCGCGACCGTCGCCGCGACGTAGGCCGCGACCCACCAGCGCACCGGGCCCACCGCGCCGGAGTCGGGCGAGGCGAGCTCCAGCCAGACGTAGGCGAACAGCCCGAGCGCGGCGGGCCAGTAGCCGAGCCGCGCGGGCCAGGCGAGGTAGCCCTCCGGCCGCCCGGTCAGCCGCCCGACGACCTCCTGGACCGTGCGCCACGGCGACAGGTCACGCCAGACGTGCCCGAAGATCAGTGCGAGCGGGACGAGGCCCACCCACACCCACACGTACAGCGCGCCGACGCCGCCGTTGGTCCCGTCCGACGGCCCCGCGTAGAGCGCGACGAGGAACCAGGCGGTCAGCGCCGCCCCGAGGCCCTGGAGCCAGCGCCGACGGGGCGGCGGCTCGGCCGGGCCTCGGGGGGCGACGAGCCTCGGCTCGGTCCACGCGAGCGCGAGGACCGCGAAGGAGATCGTCAACGCCCAGGAGGCACCGATGAGCGCCGTCCCGAACGGGATCGGCAGATCCTCGGCGCCTCCGAACCCGTGGGCGGGCAGGACGACCATCAGGACTTCGTCAGCGAGACCGTCTCGTCCGTGTCGCTGTCGTCGCCTTCCAGCTCACCGCGCTGGTGCTGGGCCAGGCGGCCGGAGAACCGGGCCACCGAGACGCAGATGCCGATGATGACCGCGAGGCTGCACAGGAACACGATCAGGTTGGCGAGGTTCCACATCCAGGCGTCGGCGTCGAAGTCGCGCTCGCGCTGCAAGATCTCGATCTCCGGCACGAACTCCTGCGGCACGCCGTCGGAGGCGCGGAACTCCTCGACGCCGAGCGCCTCGTCGGCGGCCAGGTAGATCGGCACGGCGGTCAGCATGCGGCCGTCCTGGACGCGCAGCAGCGTCTTCCAGTTGCCGCCGATCGGGACCGGCTTGGTGGAGCGGTAGGTGTTCTTCTCGACCTTCTCGAGGTTGTCGGTGATGACGCCCTCGCCGCCGCCCTGCCAGGCGGTGATCTGCACCCAGGTCGGGTCGTCGTCGACGAGTCCCTCCGAGAGCGTGACCTCGGTGGTCAGCCAGTCGCCCTCCGGCGTGGAGAACTCGCTGGTGGTGAAGGTGGCGGTGCCGTCCTTGGGGACCGTGGCGTGCAGGCCGTTGGCGACCGCGACGATCAGCACCAGCACCGTGGCGGCGGTGATGCCGCGGGCGATGTTCTTCGCGGGCAGGCGCCCTTCGAGGCCCAGCGCGAACAGCGCGCCGCACAGGCCGCAGGCGACCGCGACCGGCGCGGCCATGAGCAGGCCCTCGACCCACATGTCCTTGGTCCACATGAACGGGAAGACCTGGTCGTTCCAGAACTTCTCCAACACCATGCCGACCGTGCCGATCAGCAGGCCCGCCGTGGCTCCGAAAGCGAGGAAGCGCTGGCGCAGGGCGGTCAGCGCCAGCAGCTCGACGATGAGCGCGCTGCCGAGGTAGAGCGGGAAGACGTGGTCGGCCTGGCCGAAGACCGAGCCGACGACGAAGGACACGACGCCGCGCACGCCGAGGAAGAAAGCGGCGGCGAAGAACGCCGCTCCGGGGCCGACGAACAGCCGCGCGGCGACCAGCGTGACGGCGGCGGCGGCGGCGATCATCATCGGCGCGAAGACCATGCGGAATTGCGCGATGCCGAAGTCGAACTCGGCCTGGAAGACCGACAGGCCGATCAGCAGGGCGCCGAAGGCCGAGCCGTAGACCAGGAAACGGCCGATGGCGGCTCCCTTGTCCTCGTAGTCGTCGGCGAACTCGCCTTCGCGGCGCAGCAGGATGATGCCGGCGGTCGACAGGCCCGCGCCGCCGATGAGCATGAGGTGGGTCGGGCCCCACAGCGTGACGTCCTGGCCGAAGAGGCGGTGCCACACGTCGTCGAGCGGGAAGCCGATGAGGGCGTACAGGCCGCAGGCGGCGATGTAGAGGCCGGCGACCGGGGCGTACCAGCCGCGGGTGATCTTGACCGAGGCGACGCCCGGCTTCTGCCCGTCACGCGGCCAGACGACGGCGCTCATGCCGGCGATGAACAGCGCGAAGAGCCCGTAGAGGATGAGGTAGTGCGCCGGGTTGGCGAGCGGTCCGTCGTCACGGCCGCGGCCGGCGTGCAGGCTGACGTCCCACAGGAAGCCGAGCAGCGCGACGATCAGCGAACTGCCGACGAAGAACATCGCGAGGGCCGACCAGCCGGGGTCGCCGAGGCGCTGGTGCAGCCGCTCACCCGCCTTCTGGAACCAGTCGATGCGGTGGGTGCGGTGCGCCCACGCGATCCACAGCAGAGCCGCGGAGACGACCGCCGCGGAGACGGAGAGGAAGAAGACTTGGTCGAGGGCGGCGCCGCCGACGGGGGCGGGCTCTTGCGCCTGAAAACTCATAGCCAGATTATGTCGCGGGCTATGTGCCATCGCAAGTGTCATGTCATGTTCCCGTCATGCGTGTTTCATCACACCGGAATGGTCCCGGGTGAGAGCACGGTAGCAGTCCCGCTCACCGCCTGTGGGGTGAATCACAGAATGAACTCAGGTCCCTCCGCCGGATCGGTGGAGGGACCTGAGGGCGAGACGTCAGCGAGTCACTGGACGGCGACGAAGGTGTCAGCCTCGACGAGGTCGGGCGAGACCGCGAGGACGCCCTGCTGCCATGTGTCGGCGGGCACTTCGAGGAGTTGGTCGCCGGTCGTCGACGCGCCCGGATACAGGGTGGTGAGCTGATCGAACTCGTTCTCGGCCACGAACAGCGACGATCCATTCGTGGAGTCGACGCTCGCTCCGTCAGGCCCGACGAACTTCACGCTCGCCCAGGGCGTCGAGCCTTGCGGGTCGTCACCGTTGTACGCAGCCGTCACATTGACCGACAGCAAGACCTTCCCCGCCGCCGGAGACTGACCGATCGAGTCCTGCGCGACCGTGCCCACCGAGTTGACCGTCACCGTCCAGTCCCCGCCGGTGATCGGCGTGCCCAGCGGCACCGGGCGGTCGCGCGAGGTCCCGTCGGAGCCGTCGGAGGACTCCACGTCGTTGCTGACCGCGTCGTCCACCGCGTCATCGATCGCGTCGACCGCCGCCGCGTTGATCATGAACGCGAACACGACGGCGAGGATCCCGAGGACGACGCCCACGATGGCCAGCCCCTTGCCCGCTCCGCGCTTCTTCGAGGCCGCGAGCCCGACGCCGGCCAGGACGACGCCGAGCACGCCCAACAGGATGCCGAGGAAGTTGACGATCGGAATCCAGCACAGGAGCAGGCCGATCAGGCTGAGGACGAATCCGGCGGTCGCCAAGCCGTTGGAGCTCTGCCCCGACGGCTCTGGTCGACGCGATCCTCCGACGGGCGGGACGGGCGAGGGCGGCGGGGGCGTGACGGTCATGGTTCTCCGTAGGAGGTCGACGAAACGGGTGGTCTGCCCCAGGGGGACGGAGAAAGGCTAGGGAAGCACTGATTTATTCGGGTGGGTTTGGGGCGGCGTGGGCCTGGCGTGTCGGTGTTTTTGTTGGAATGATGGGGTTTATGCGTTCTGGTCAGTCTTCTCTTTCCGATGTTGAGTACTCCAA
>NZ_JASGEK010000008.1:0-22739 GCF_047606445.1 Aeromicrobium sp.
ATGTGGAGTTTCTTGAAGCCGCGGTTGTGCCAGGAGTTGGTGCGTTCCACGACCCATCGGGCGCCGGCTTGGAGTGGGAATCCCTTCTTGCTGATCACGCCGTCGCAGCCGAGCTCGTCGAGCAGTTCGCGTGTCTTGGCGCTGTCGTAGCCGGCGTCGAGGTGGACGGTGATCTGGTCGGGGAGCCCGAAGCCGAGGCCTTGGTCGAAACGGGCCGGTGTCTCCAGGGTCGGGCGGAGCGAGGGCGAGTCGTGACGGTTCGCTCCTGTGGTCACACAACCGATCGGGATGCCCTGTCCGTCGGTCGTCAGGGACCGTTTGGTTCCTTGTTTCCCACGGTCCACCGGGGACTTCCCGGCGGCCTCGCCGCCGCAGGGCGCTTTCACGACGCATCCGTCGACGGTGACGTTCTCGAGGTCGAGGCCCACGATCTGGTCGTAGGCGTCCAGACTGATCTGCTCCAACTGCTCGAAGATCCCGGCGGTGATCCACTCGTCACGGCGACGCCGGATCGTGGTCGCCGAGCAGGTCGAGTCCGCGATCCGTTCGTACGGGGCGCCCAGCACGAGGACCTGGACCAGCTTGTCGGACACGATCCGGTCGTCGATGCGCGGGTTGTGGCCTCCGAACGGGTGGGTGTCGACGTGTTCGGGGATCAGCGCGGCGAACTGGTCCCACAGCGGTTCGACGATGGAAGATGGCAGAGCAGGCACGGGTCACCTCGGAAGGGAAGGCGGAGTAGACACCCCATTCCTTTACCGGGACCCGTGCCTGTCCCGCGTGACCGACACACCCACAGCCAGATCACCTACTGGCGGAACCTCTTATAGGCCGACTCATTCGCGCCTTGGGCCGGCTGACACAATTTCCCGAGGCTTCGCCGGAGCCGGACGTGAGGAGCGAATGTGGACAGTCGGGGCTATCTGCGCCGGTCGTTGAGGTCGTCGATCATCCTGCGTCTGCTCATCCTCGGGCTCGTGGCCTTCGTCCTGTGGTTCCTGTCGATGGAGCCGCCGGAGGAGAACGACGACCCGTCGCCGCAGGCCACCACCGACCCCCGGCTCGCCACCGATGAGATCGAACGCGACATCGCCGCGCAGGGCGGCGCGACCTACGGCCAGGCCATCGTGGTGACCTGTCCCGACAAGATCGAGACGGTCGAGGGCCGCCAGATGACCTGTGTCGTCGCCGAGGCCGACGGCACGGTCGTCGCCGACGCCCTCGTGACCGTCACCAATCCCGGCCTGTCGGCCGGCGTGCAGTGGGCGTGGGAGTCGGTGATGCCGCCGACCGAGGGTCTGCTCGACACGATCAACCAGCAGAACGAGGCCGAGCGGGCGGCGGCAGCCACGCCCGTGCCCTGAGTTTCACGGCAGCGTCAGGATCTCCGCGCCGGTCTCGGTGACGAGCAGGGTGTGCTCGAACTGGGCGGAGCGCGAGCCGTCGCGGGTCACGGCCGTCCACCCGTCGTCCCACATGTCCCACTCGGCCGTCCCGAGGGTGAGCATCGGCTCGACGGTGAAGGTCATGCCCGCCTCGATGACGGTGGTCGCGTCCGGGTCGTCGTAGTGCGGCACGATCAGGCCGTCGTGGAAGGCCGGGCCGACGCCGTGGCCGGTGAACTCCTGCACCACGCCGTAACCGAAGCGTCTCGCGTAGGACTCTATGACCCGTCCGATCACGTTGATCTGCCGCCCGGGGCGCACCGCCTTGACCGCACGGTGCGTCGCCTCGCGGGTCCGCTCGACCAGCAGCCGCGACTCCTCGTCGACGTCGCCGACGAGGTAGGTCTTGTTCGTGTCGCCGTGGACGCGGCCGATGTAGGCGGTGATGTCGATGTTGACGATGTCGCCGTCGGCCAACGGACGGTCGTCGGGGATGCCGTGGCAGACGACCTCGTTGACGCTGCTGCACAGCGACTTCGGGAAGCCGCGGTAGCCGAGCGTCGACGGGTAGGCGCCGTGGTCGAGGAGGAACTCGTGGCCGACCCGGTCCAGTTCGTCGGTGGTGACGCCCGGCGCGATGGCGGCCTCGACGGCGTCGAGCGCCTGTGCGGCGATCCGGCTCGCCACCCGCATCGCCTCGATGGTCTCGGCGTCGCGCACGAGCGGCCCGCGATAGGGCAGGGGCGCGGTCTGCCCGACGTACTCGGGTCGTTCGATCCGTGCGGGGACCGCGCGCTCGGGGCTGATGGTTCCGGGGGTCAGGCGCTCGCTCGTCACCGCCGGAGTCTATCGCCGCCCCTGGTCGGGCCGATGGGGCACAATGCGGACATGGCCTACTTCTTCTGCCTCAAACACCATGCGGTCGAGGGCGAGCACGGCTGCCGCGCGAAAGACCGCCTCGGCCCGTACGAGACCGAGGTTGCCGCGAGCCGCGCGCTGGAGAAGGTCGCCGAGCGGAACGACTCCTGGGACAACGACCCCGACTGGAACGACGTCCCGCTCGCGTCGGACGAGGCGTGAGGCCCGCCAAGCGCGCGCCGGGGGCCCGGCGGCTGAGGCTGGAGCGGTCGGGTCCGTGGATCGCCGCCGTCGGCCTGCTCGCCGTCCTGTGGCTCGTGGTGACGGCCGGCTTCCTCTTCGCGCCCTGGTGGGGCGTGTCGCTCCACCTGAGCGCGCTCGCCGGTTTCACGGTCTTCCTCGCACGTTGTGCGCCGACCGCGCCCGCCTCGACGGTCTGGATCCCGCTCTACGCCGTCAGCGCTTGGGCCGCCGTCAACGCGCTCGGCGTCCTCGCCTTCGGCTGGCGGATGTAGCGCGCCACGCCCCTGATGTCGACCCTCGTTTTCGGGGACGGTGAAACGGCGCGGGAGGCCAGGCCTGGGCCTTAAGGTCGAGGGAAGCGCCGAGCCGGGGCGCGTGCGCGCTGTAGGAGGCCATAAGTGGGTGGTTTCGTCGGGGTTGTTCTGGCCATCGTCTTCATGATGGGTGTCTTGATCATGGTCGTTGGTGGGGCGAAGCCGTGGAGCAGCTCGGCAGGTCGAGGACGGCTGACCGGCCGCGACGTCTTCGGGTGGACCGGACCTTTCACGTGGATGTTTGCCGCAGCGTCCCTCCTGGAATGGGCCAACGGGTCACAGTTCGACGCATGGCTGATCGGTCTGCTCTTCGGTCTTCTGGCTGCCCTCTGTACTGAAGGCGGGGGAGGAGAGGTATTCAGCAAAATTCTGACGGACGGCGGTGAGGTGTTCTGTTTCTTCGCGACCGTTGTGGTGTTGGTCTCTTATGTCACGGGTCATAACCAGGTCGGGAAGATTTGTGTGGAGGGTGAGCCGTTTGAGCGACTGATCCATCTAGTGCTCCTGCTTGCCTTGTTCAGCCTGGGAAGCATGTTCAGGATTGCCGCCGAGGGCTGGAAAAATCTGTGGCTGATGCCGTCGGCGATCTTCGCGTCGGCGGAGATGATGATCTTCCTCGCATCGCCGTTCGGAGTCGAGCTGGATCGATGGGGATGGATCGTGGGCATCATCGGAGCTTGTCTTATCGGCGGTCTCGCCGGTTTTGTTCCCAAAGCGTTTACAGTCATTTCCGCAGCCGGGCTGGGTTTGTTCGCGATAGGGTCGTCGACCTTTGCGGGAAATGTTTGCACGATGCCGGGGATGTCGGGTGGTGCTTTGATGCTGATCGCTTTTGTGTTGGTCCTTCTGGCGGCGACGTGGGCGAAGAACTTGTTGCTGCGCAGATGAGACCGGTGGTCGAGCCGTTCTCTACCACCGGTCGTTCGATCAGCTGTCGAAGGTGTGCTCCGGGGCCGGGAAGACCCCTCTCGCGACCTCGTCGGCGAACTGGCGGGCGCCGTCGAGCATGATCCCGTGCAGGTCGGCGTACCGCTTGACGAAGCGCGGGGCCTTGCCGGTGCGCAGGCCCAGCATGTCCTGCCAGACCAGCACCTGGGCGTCGCAGTCCGGCCCGGCGCCGATGCCGATGGTGGGGATGTCGAGCCGCTCGGTGATCTGCGCGGCGATGGGCGCGGGCACCATCTCCATGACCACCGACATCGCCCCGGCCGCCTGCACCGCGAGCGCGTCGTCCATCAGCTTCGCGGCGGCGTCGCCGCGGCCCTGCACTCGGTAGCCGCCGAGGCTGTGCTCGGACTGCGGGGTGAAGCCGATGTGCGCCATGACGGGGATGCCGCCCTTGGTCAGCAACTCGATCTGCGGGGCCATCTCGGCGCCGCCCTCCAGCTTGACCACCTCGGCCTCGCCCTCCTTCATGAAGCGGACCGCCGTGTCGTAGGCCTGCTCGGGGGAGCGCTGGTAGGAGCCGAAGGGCAGGTCGGCGACGACGAGGGCGCGCTTCGTCGAGCGGGTGACGGCCTTGACCAGCGGCATCAGCTCGTCGACGGTCACCGGCAGCGAGGTGCGGTAGCCGAAGACGTTGTTGGCCGCCGAGTCGCCGATGAACAGCACCGGGATGCCGGCCTCGTCGAAGGTGGCCGCCGAGTACTGGTCGTAGGTGGTGAGCATGACCCACTTACGGCCCTCGGCCTTCCACTGGCGCAGGTGGTGGGTGCGGACCTTGCGGATGTCCGGAGCGGCCCCACCGTAGGGCGCGGTCTCCTCGGCGGCGTTCGGGCGCGCGACGTCGTTCATGATCTTCTCCTTCTCACAGCCCCTGACGGGGTCCATGGACGAGACCAGCATGGCACTCGGCGAGGCCGAGGGGAATGTGACGCCTGTTACAGGGACTCGCGCCAGCGGGTGGTGATCGGGACGCGGCGGTCGCGGCCGAAGTTGCGGCGGCTGATCTTCGGGCCCGGCGGGTACTGGCGGCGCTTGTACTCGGCCCGGTCGACCAAGGTCACCACGCGCTCCACGAGGGCGGGGTCGAAGCCTTCGGCGACCACCTCGGCGGCCCCGAGGTCGCGTTCGACGTAGGCGTCGAGGACCGCGTCGAGCACCTCGTACGGCGGCAGCGAGTCGGTGTCGAGCTGACCGGGGCGCAACTCGGCCGACGGCGGCTTCGCGATGGCGTTCTCGGGGATCGGCGGGGTCTCGCCGCGCCGCTCGGCCCACGCGTTGCGCCACCGCGACAGCTCCCACACGAGCGTCTTGGGCACATCCTTGATCGGCGCGTAGCCGCCGACCGCGTCGCCGTAGATCGTCGAGTAGCCGGTGGCCAGCTCGGACTTGTTGCCGCAGGCCAGCACCAGATGGCCGTGCTGGTTCGACAGGCCCATCCAGATCACCGCGCGGACGCGGGCCTGCAGGTTCTCCTCGGCCAGGCCGTCGAGGTGCAACAGCTCCTGATAGGCGTCGAAGACCGACGCGATGGCGACCGTGTCGAGCGCCAGGCCGGTGCGTCGGGCCAGCTCGACGGCGTCGCTCTTGGAGTGCTCGGTGCTCCAGGCGCTCGGATTGGAGACGCCGAAGACCCGGTCCGCGCCGAGGGCGTCGACCGCGATGGCCCCGACGAGGGTCGAGTCGATGCCGCCGGACAGGCCCATCAACACGCTGCTGAAGCCGTTCTTGCGGACGTAGTCGCGCAGGCCCAGCACCAGCGCCTGATAGCGCTCGCCCAGGTCGTCCCACCGCTCGGCCACCTTCGGCAGGAGCCGTTCGGCGGGCTCGGGGAAGGGCTCGGCCGAGACGACCGTGCGCTCGACCCGCAGGCCGTGGAAACGGGTGCCCGGCGCGGGCATCGACGCCGTCGCGGCGGGCAGGTCGAGGTCGAGGACCAGCAGATCCTCCTCGAACTGCGGCGACCGCGCGATCAGCTCGCCGCCTGAGTCCACGACGATCGTGTCGCCGTCGAAGACCAGCTCGTCCTGGCCGCCGACGAGGTTGACGTAGGCCAGCGCGCACTGGCCCTCGCGGGCTCGGCGCGCGCACAGGTCGAGCCGGACGTCGTCCTTGGCCGCCTCGTAGGGCGAGCCGTTGAGCACCACCAGCAGTCCCGCCTCGGCGGCGTCGGCGGCGGCCGAC
This sequence comes from Aeromicrobium sp., assembly GCF_047606445.1. Classification (GTDB taxonomy): domain Bacteria; phylum Actinomycetota; class Actinomycetes; order Propionibacteriales; family Nocardioidaceae; genus Aeromicrobium. The sequence goes on from NZ_JASGEK010000008.1 coordinate 5,927, forward strand.
GGGCCGTCCTGCCAGATGTCCTCGCAGATCGCGACGGCCACGTCGACCCCGCCGACCTGGACGATCTGCGTCTCGTCGCCGGGCGTGAAGTGGCGGAACTCGTCGAACACCCCGTAGTTCGGCAGGTGGTGCTTGTCGTAGCGGGCCACGATCTTCCCCCCGGTGATGACCGAGGCGGAGTTCGTCGGCGCGTTCTTCGGCACGCCGAGCCGGTCGGGCAGGCTCGCGAGCGCGCCGGTCTTGGCGGTGTCGAGGTGGCCGACGATCACCACGAGATCGCCCAGGCCCTCGTCGGCGAGCCGGGCCGCCAGACGCTCCACGGCGGCCCGGGAGGCCGCGATGAAGGTCGCGCGGTAGGCGAGATCCTCGATCGGATAGCCGTTGAGGACCATCTCCGGCGTCACGAGCACGTGGGCTCCGGCGGCGCGCGCGGCGTGGGCCCGCTCGACCACCGCCTCCAGATTGCCGTCGATATCGCCGACGACGGGGTTCATCTGGGCCAGGGCGAGGCGGAGCGTGGGCACGTGGTCAGCCTAGGCCAGTGCCTGTGCGGAAGGACGGGGGACGCGCGGACCACGGCTGGGCAGGCCGGCTGTTCGTCAGCCGATCGCGGCCATCTCGCACAGGTGCTCCCCGCAGGCCGTGTCGAGAGGGTCCGACCGGTGCCGATCTCGAACGACAGGCCGCAGCCGCAGTCCGTCGGCCGACCGATCCGTCCGTGGTGCAGGCGCAACAGGCCGGACGGCGAGGTCGCGCAGAATCGAAGGATCAGCCGTCACGCCGTCAGGGACATGACCGAAGGTTCCGACATCCTGACGAGAATGTGACGATCAGCAATCGTGGGAGATCGGCGGACCCACCCACGCCGACAACCTCGATGCTTTTGTCAGAGACACCGCCGAGCCGAGGCCCACGGTGTCCTCACCTGGGAAGTCGACGACAGGCCGCTTCTCAGAATGTGAGGCGACGCCAGGTGGTCGACCCGCGCCAGCCGGGCACGTCGAAGGCCCAGCCGACGATCAACGCGTGCGCGGTGCGCAGGTCGGGCGCCGTGGTCGCGTAGTGGCGTGAGGCGTCGCCGTCGCGGTACTCGACCACGTAGCTGCCGTCCTCCTCGATGACGCTCTGCGCATAGGTGTGCCCGCCGGGATCGCCGAGGTCTTTGACCACGAGGAAGTCGCTCTCGCCGTTCTCAATGTCCTCGAACATCAGGAAGAGCGCGTCCTCCGACGGGTCGTCGATGGTGTCCCCCGACTCCGCCGTCGCCCGCAACACCGGCTCGCTGGTCATGGGGCGATGGTGGCACGACCGGTGACGACATGGCGACGAGGGCGACTCATGCCAAGGCGGAAGGAATCGAGAACGCCGCCGAGCAGGCGGGACAGGCGGCGTCGCCGAAGAGATAGGGCAGGAGTTCGGCGATGGACTCCTGTCCGTGCTCGCTGGCGAGGCGCAGCAGACGGGCTTCGGGAGAGCCGTCGTCAACGGGAGTGACCGGAACGACCGGACAGGCGGGGCCGTCGTCTGGATGAGGGATCACTCGGGGCGGGGCGGGATCGAGGGGAAGCAACAGGAAAGCGCCGCAGGACGGACAGGCCAGCGCGGCCTCGCCGTCGGCCAGGCAGTGGAGTTGCCGTTGCCAGACTCCGCCGTCCTCGAAGGCCATCACATTGAGCAGGCCGTATGCGAAATCGATGGGGTCGGCTGTGAACGCCAGACGCCGCACAGCGGTGTCCCGCATCGAGGAGATGAGGTCCGCGTGGCGCTCACGGACGACGGCGGGGTCCTCGGGGCCATTGTCGGAGGCGAGGATCGCGGCGGCGAGAAGAAGTGCCCAGTCGCGCTCGGGAGCGTCGGGCGGCAGGAGCAGACGACCCAACGAGGGGAGCGCGGCGTAGCTGGCCGGATAGACCGTGCCCTGATGACACAGGCAGCCGAACAGGTCGTCCCAGACGTCCTCGCCGCGCGCGGCGGCCGCCAAAAGATCAGGGATATCCGTCGCGGGACCGTAGGCGTCGGTGAGGGAGTCCCAGTCGGTCATCCCCGGCTCCGCCGGTACGCCAGCGCCTCGCCGACCCAGAATGACAGTCCCTCGTCGTCCTCCAACGCCTCGGCGGCGACGCGGATCCAGCCGGGGCCCATGGTGCGGCCCTTCCCCATCTCGGCCTGCTCGGCCCCGGGGCGTTCGGTCAACGCGTCGTGGTCGTCGGCCGACACGCGCACGAGCAGCGCGCCGTCCTTCAACGCGCAGACGGCCAGCTTCTCGGCGACCATGAACGAGCGGCCGCCAAACATCGACACCTCGCGCACCGGTGATTCGTCGGCCAACTCGACGCGCACGCGCTTCACCAGGTCGGTCTGTTCCGGCGTCATAGGGGTCCCAGCACTTCCCGTGGATCGGCGTCGAGGGCCAATGATTCCAGCACTGCGAGCAACTGCCGCTCCTCGTAGCGGAAGTGCGACTCCATGATCGCCGCGATCCCCTCCAGGTGCCGGTCCAGCTCCTCTGGCGTCGCGGCGTGGTCGACGGCGTCGCGCAGCCCGTTCAACAGGTGCTCGATCATCGAGTGGTCCTGTCGGAGGTAGCTCAGCGTGTCCCGCAGCTCCGGGTGCGCTGCGGCGATGGCGGGGAACAGCTCGCGGTCCTCGCCTTGGTGATGCCGCGTCAGCGCGGAACAGAACCCGTGGCAGAACAGCAACAGATCCCGCGACGCCTCCAACGGATCGCCGCCGTCGACGGTGTCGCGCACCAGCCGCAACGCCTCGCGCAGCCGTCCGTGGACGGCGCGTAATTCCTGACTCCAGGCCACCAGCCTGGTCTTCTCGCCCTCAGTCACGCTGGGGCGAGCCTAGCGCCCGAATATCAGAGTGAAATCGTGGGCGCCGAGGGTGAGGAGGGGGCGGCGGCCGTCGAGGAAAGCGAGCGAGCCGTCGGGGGAGAAGGACCAGCCGCTGAAGGTGAGGCCGAAACGGACGCGGCCGCGCACTGGCGTGGTGACCAGCGCGCCGTCACGATCCTGCGCGACCCCGAAGGCCAACGGGAGGCGGAAGGGGAGCGACCCGCGTCGCCGTACCCGCAGGGAGCCGATGCCCTCGGCGGTGTACGACTGATCGGTGACCCGGTTGAAGGTGGCCAACTCCTTCGGGATGGCCCACAGTTCTCGGCCGCCGGCCATCGACGCGGGGGAGTCGACCCAGATGTGCGTGATCGACACGCGCGGACGCCAGCCGTCGCGGACGAACTGCGTCGCCATGATCTCGTCGTAGGTCAGCGGGCTCGGCGCGTCGTACCGGAAGAACGCCGCCGCCACGATCACCCGTCCGAACAACCGGATCTGCCGAGTGCCCGGGTGGTGCGGAGGTGGAGCCTCGCCCGTCGGGACGAGCCAGACGCCGACGTGCGCGTGCCCGTGCAAGCGCCACGGCTCCGGCGGATACGAGGCGTCCATGACTGAACTGTAGAGGGCGTTTGACCTTGACGTTGCGTCAAGCGTGTGGACTGTCGTCCATGACCACGACCTCACGTCGCGCCGTTCCCCTCTACCTGCTGGGTGGCGGACTCTCGCTGCTCGGCAACTCGGCCATCGGCATCGTCCTGCCCTGGCTCGTCATCAGCCGCACCGGCGACCTCAGCGTCGCCGCCCTCGTCGCCACGGCGGCCGGGATCGCCGCCGTCCCCGCGACGCTCTGGGCCGGACGCCTCGCCGACCGCTTCGGCGCCCGCCGGGTGGCGGTCGCGGCCGACCTCGGCTCGGCCGCGTCCGTCGCCGCGCTCGCCGTCGTCGACGGGATCTGGGGCCTGACCACCACCTGGTTCATCGTGCTCGGCGTCGCCGGGGCGCTCTTCGACGTGCCCGGCATGACCGCCCGCCAATCGCTGCTCGCCGACGTCGCCGAGAAAGGCGGCGCCGCCGTCGACACCGTCGCCAGCGCCTTCCAAGGCTCCTTCTCGCTGGCCCTGCTCGTCGGGCCCGCCATCACCGGCCTGCTGCTGTCCCACTTGGAGCCGATCGACGTGGTCTGGGTGACCGCCGCCTGCTCGCTCGGCGCGGCCCTCGCGACCTGGTGGGTGCCGGTCGCCAACCCGACTCACGGCGCCGCCGACCAGGCCGAGGCGCGCGGCGGCTGGGCCGTCATCGGCTCCGACCGACGGCTGCAGGCCACGCTCGTCATCTCCTTCGGCGCCTCGCTCGTCGTCCCGCCGCTCATGGCCGTGGTGCTGCCCGGCCACTTCGCGATGATCGGACGTCCGGGAGCCTTCGGCGTGACCGTCTCGGTGTTCGCCGTCGGTGTCATCGTCGGATCAGTCGCCTACGCGTTCATCGCGAAACGATCCCGGCTCGCGGCCTATCTCGTCGCCATGGGCGCGATGGCCGGCGGGCTCGCGGTGATCGCCGGGCTCGGCCCCGTCGTCGTGATCGCGGTCGGCATGGCCTGCGTCGGCGCCGGGTCGGGTCTGTACGGGCCGGTCTGGAACGTCTTCGTCGCCGAGCAGGTCGACCCGCGCTCACGCGCCCGGGTGCTGTCCTGGATGACTGCGCTGACCCTCGTCGCCGGACCGCTCGGCCTCGGCGCGCTCAGCCTGTTCCTCATAGTCGGCGACCTGGAGACGGCGGCGGTCGTCATCGCCGCGCTCTGGGCGGTCATCGCGGTCTTCGCCGTGGCCAGCCCCTCGGCCCGGGCGGTGGCGCGGTGAGGCAGACGCTGAGCATCGGCGAGCTCGCCGCCGTCGCGGGCGTCTCCACCCGGACGGTGCGCTTCTACCACGCCAAAGGCCTGCTGCCCGAGCCTGAGCGCGACGCTTCGGACTACCGCCGCTACACCGCCGCCGACGTGATCGCGCTGCGCCGCGTCGTCGCGCTCGCCTCGGCCGGTGTGCCGCTCGCCGAGGTCGGCCGCATGGTCGACGCGCCCGCCGAGGAGTTCGCCGAGGGGCTGCGCCGCGTCGACGCCGGACTTCGCGCCGAGATCGCCCGACTCCGGCGGCTGCGGGTGACCGTGGCCGAGCTCGGCTCCGCTGACCGTCTCGCCCTGCCGCCGGTGCTCGCCGACGCCATCGAGCACCTGCGCGCCTCGGGAGCCCCGACGAAGTGGGTCGACCACTGCCGCGACGCCTGGATCCTCACCTATGCGATCTACCCCGACGCCCTCGGCGGATGGCTGGAGGAGTACGGCGTCTACACCGATCCTGAGTACCTCCAGCTCACGATCCGCATGCTGGAGCTGGCCGACGCCGAGATCGACGACCCCCGCATCGAGCCGCTGGCAGCCGAGAGCGTCGACTGGATGGAGCGCACCTGGGACGCCCAGCAGAGCGCGTGGGCGGTGCAGATGGACGACGCCCGCTTCAATGAGATCCTCACCGAGCAGTGGGGGAGTAGTCCCGTGTGGGAGAAGATCGGCCGGTTGGTGACCGAGGGCTTGGAGGAGCGGGGCCTGACCGTGCCCGATCCCGGCTCGATAGCATCGTCCTAAGAGCGCTGCCCAGTCGTCGGGGTGGCCCAGGCGCATAAGGAGAGCGACATGTCCGTGACCGTCCACGTCGAAGGCGAGGCCAGGACCGTCGATCCCGGCACGAAAGCCTGGCAGCTCTTCGCCGAGAACGCCGATGTCGTCGCCGCGCGCGTCGGCGGGGAGTTGAAAGACCTCTCCTACGACCTCGCCGAGGGCGACGCGGTCGAGCCGGTCGCCATCGACTCGCCCGACGGCCTCGACATCCTGCGCCACTCCGCCGCGCACGTCATGGCCCAGGCCGTCCAGGACCTCTTCCCGGAGGCCAAGCTCGGCATCGGCCCGCCGATCACCGACGGCTTCTACTACGACTTCGACGTCCCGGAGCCCTTCGTGCCTGAGGATCTCGCGAAGATCGAGACCCGCATGCGCAAGATCATCAAGGAGGGCCAGAAGTTCTCCCGCCGTGAGATCGACGACGACGACGCGCGCGCCGAGCTCGCCGACGAGCCCTACAAACTGGAACTGATCGGCCTGAAGTCGAACGCCGCCAGCGCCGATCTGGAGGGTGCTGCCGAGGGCGCGAGCGTCGAGGTGGGCGACGGCGGCCTGAGCATCTACGACAACCTCAAGCGCGACGGCTCGGTCGCCTGGGGCGATCTCTGCCGCGGCCCGCACCTGCCGACCACCAAGCGCATCCCGGCGTTCAAGCTCATGCGCTCGGCGGCGGCCTACTGGCGCGGCGACGAGAAGAACAAGCAGTTGCAGCGCATCTACGGCACCGCGTGGCCGACCAAGGAGGCGCTGGACGAGCATTTGCACCGCATCGAGGAGGCGCAGCGGCGCGACCACCGCCGCCTCGGCGCCGAGCTCGACCTGTTCAGCTTCCCCGACGAGATCGGCTCCGGCCTGCCGGTGTTCCACCCCAAGGGCGGCGTCATCAAACGGGCGATGGAGGACTACGTTCGCCAGCGGCACATCGAGGAGGGCTTCGAGTACGTCGGTACCCCGCACATCGCCAAGGAGCCGCTGTTCTACACCTCCGGCCACCTGCCGTACTACGGCGAGGGCATGTTCCCGGCGCTGTCCATCGACGGCGGCGACTACCGTCTCAAGGCGATGAACTGCCCGATGCACAACCTGATCTACCGGTCGCGTCAGCGTTCCTACCGGGAACTGCCGCTGCGGCTGTTCGAGTTCGGGCACGTGTACCGCAACGAGAAGTCCGGCGTCATCCACGGCCTGACCCGCGTGCGCGGCTTCGCCCAGGACGACTCGCACTCCTACGTCACCCCCGAGCAGGCCCCCGACGAGATCCGCCACCTGTTGAACTTCGTGCTCAGCCTGCTGCGCGACTTCGGTCTCGACGACTTCTACCTGGAGTTGTCGACTCGCGACGAGTCCAAGCCGGACAAGTTCATCGGCTCCGACGAGGACTGGGAGATGGCCACCAAGGTCTTGGAGGACGTCTGCGTCGAGAGCGGCCTGGAGTTGGTGCCCGATCCGGGCGGCGCGGCCTACTACGGGCCGAAGGTGTCGGTGCAGGCGCGCGACGCCATCGGCCGCACCTGGCAGATGTCGACCATCCAGTACGACTTCAACCAGCCGTCGCCGGAGCGTTTCGGGCTGGAGTACGTGGCCGCCGACGGCAGCCGTCAGCAGCCGGTGATGATCCACTCGGCCAAGTTCGGCTCCATCGAGCGCTTCCTCGGCGTGCTGGTCGAGCACTACGCGGGCGCCTTCCCTCCGTGGCTCGCCCCGGTCCAGGCCGTCGGCATCCCGGTCGCCGAGCGGCACACCGACCACCTGGCCGAGCTGGGCCAGCGGCTCAAGAAGGCGGGGATCCGCTTCGAGTTGGACGACTCCGACGAGCGCATGCAGAAGAAGATCCGCAACGCCCAGACCCAGAAGATCCCGTTCATGCTGTTGGTCGGCGACAACGACGTCGAGGCCGACGCGGTCTCCTTCCGCTTCCGCAGCGGCGAGCAGGAGAACGGCGTCCCGCTGGAGGAGGCCGTCGCCCGCATCGTGGAGGCCGTGGAGTCGAGGGTCCAGGTGTGATGAACGAGGTGACGGGACATTGTTCGAGGTGTAGGTGCGTCGGCTAGATCGACGAGCCAGTGATCCTGTGACACATTTTTTGCACACGCCAACGAAAACAGCCCCCTTCTTCGGGTCTGTCAGATTAACGGTGGATCTGGCCTGGCGATTTCAGTTGATCCGGCCTTCGAAAGTGATCGCGAAGGCGTTGAGCGCGGGCTTCCACCTCGTCACCCAGCGTGCCCGACCCCGGCCGGTGGGGTCAAGCGACCGCGTCACAAGGTAGAGGCACTTCAGCGCGGCCGCGTCGTTCGGGAAGTGCCCGCGTGCCCGCACCGCGCGCCGATACCTCGCGTTGAGAGACTCGATCGCGTTCGTCGAGCAGATGATGCGGCGGATCTCGACGTCGTAGTCCAGGAACGGGACGAACTCGCTCCACGCGTTCTCCCACAGCTGCCGGATCGCCGGATACATCGTGCACCACCTCTCCGCGAAGTCCTCGAACCCCGCCTTCGCGGCCTCCTCGGTCGGAGCGGTGTAGACGGGCCGCAGGTCGCGGGCGATCTGGTCCCAGTACTTCCGCGACGCGAGCTTGAACGTGTTGCGGATCAGGTGGATGACGCACGTCTGCACGACGGCGAGCTCCCACGTCGTGTTGATCGACTCGGGCAGTCCCTTCAGCCCGTCACAGACCACAATGCACACGTCCTCGACACCGCGGTTCTTGATCTCGGCGAGCACACCGAGCCAGAACTCCGCGCCCTCACCGCCGTCGCCGGCCCAGATCCCGAGGATGTCGCGTTCCCCGGCCGTGGTGACACCGATGGCGACGTAGAACGGCTCGTTGCGCACCTGCCCGTCTCGGACCTTCACCACGATCGCGTCGATGAAGACGACTGGATAGACCCGGTCCAACGGACGGTTCTGCCACTCGGTCATCTCCTCGATCACCTTGTCGGTGATCTTCGAGATCGTGTCCTTGGAGACCGAGGCTCCGTAGACGTCGTCGAAGTGCGCGGCGACCTCACCCGTGGTCAGCCCCCGCGCGGTCAGCGACAGCACGATCTCGTCGATCCCGTCCAGCCGCCGCTGCCGTTTCTTCACGATCTTCGGCTCAAACGACCCGTCACGGTCCCGCGGAACCTCGATCTGCACCGGCCCGACCTCGGTCAGCACCGTCTTCGACCGCGTCCCATTCCGGGCGTTATCGCTCGCGCTGACCGCGTGCTTCTCATACCCGAGATGCTCGGTCATCTCCGCCTCGAGCGAGGTCTCCAGCACCTTCTTCGTGAGCCCGCCCAGCAAGCCTCCCGGCCCGACCAGGCTGACGCCCTGTTCCTTCGCCTGCGCAAGCAACTGCTCAGCGATCTGCTGTTGATCGATGATCTCTCCCGTCACGGGATCAATCATCTCTGGCATCTCAGCCACTGCCTTACCTCTCAGTCAGGCCAGCCCAGATCCACCGTTTTCCTGACACTCCCAGCCGCTGATGGTCGACCTCATGGACAAGGCGGGCTGGACGCTGACCACCGAGGAGATCGACCTCCCCGTCAAGGCGGTGCTGACGTGACCCCGGTCGAGCTGCAAGCGCGCCGCGAGGCACTGGGGATGACCCAGGCGAGCCTCGCGGCGCTGCTCGGCGTGACTCAAGGGTCGGTCTCCCACTGGGAGGCGAGGCGCCGACCTATCCCTGACGGCATCGACGCCGAGCTCCGGGATATTGAGGACTATTTCGCTGAGCTGGTCGCCGAGATCGCCGACCTCGTGGAGCACGCATCGGCGCTGCACGACCGGCCCGACATTGACTTCGTCACCTTCACCACTGACGAGGCGTTCTGGGCGTCGGACGCCCGGGCTCGACGTCTCCTCGCTCCCGCGTCGCTGCATCGCGTGGCGACCGCGCACGCCGCGTGGATGGCCCGCGAGGAGTGGGGGATCGACGTGCGGATCGAGGGGAAAGACTGAATGTTGTACCGGGTGCTGAACCGGAGGGAGGGTTGAGGTCGTCATCGCTGCGCTCCTTGCATCGGTGGGACTTTGATCGCTTTGGTCACGGCCTGCCTCGAAATACCCAGCAGGCGACCAACCTCAGAGCGTGACCGCGTCTTCAGCGGCTCGTGCAGCGCCCGCGACCGGATTGCCGCGAGCTGAGCCGATTGCCTTTGCAGCTGGTCGCGCAGCTCGTCCGTCAGCTTGGCGATCACCAGCGGGTCATCGAGGTCCGCCGGCCAAGCGGGCTGCGCGTCAACGACCCGCTGTAAGGACGTCGCCGACGTCAGCTCGGTCGCTGGAGGGGACGTGCTCATGCTGCGGTTGGATCACGGAAAACACATAGGTGCAACCCTGGGTTGTGGGTGACGTTTCCTGATGTTGCGTCACTATGTACACAGTGGCCATTCCTGCTATAATGCACACATGGACACAGTGACGTTTGAAATCACCACGCGCGATCTGCGCGGGCAGCTCTCCGATGTGGTCAGCCGCGCCATGTACGCCGGGGAGCGCATCGGCGTGACTCGGAATGGCAAGCTCGCCGCCGTGCTGGTCGGGCCGGCTGACCTGGAAGCGCTCGAGGAGTACGAGATGGCCCAGGACGCCGCCGCGTACCGCGAGGCGAAGGCCGAGGACGACGGCACCCGCGTCAAGCTCGACGAGCTGCGCGCGGACCTTGACGCATGACCCACAGTGTCGAGTTCACGTCAGCGGCGGCCCGGCAGATCAAGAAGCTGCCACGGCCCGCTCGTGACCGCGTACTCGACGCGGTCGACGACCTCGCCGACGACCCCAGGCCGCACAACTCCAAGAAGCTCAAAGGCGAGGACACGGCCTGGCGTATCAGGGTCGGCGACTACCGGGTGATCTACGACGTCCTCGACGACCAGCTCGTCGTCACGGTCGTCCGCGCCGGCCACCGCCGCGACGTCTACAAGTCGTCCCAGTAACGATCGTTTTTGGGACGGCGCACCCCATGAGAGGGCGACCCCGGAATCTCGGGAGCCGAAGCAGTCCAAAAACCCATGCCGAAACCAAAATGATCCACAACTACCACTAGACGTTTTTGGCGCGCTCGGTCTACTGTGGATGAAGCTAAGGAAGGAGCCGCATCATGGCCAACGAACTGTTCAGCCCCACGACCCTCTGGCCCGACCTCTTTGACGGCCTCAGCGAGCGCGAGGTCTTCGACATCACCAACATCATCGGCATGGGACACCAAGAAGGTTGGAACCCCACTCGCGAGGAGACAGAGAATCTCATTCTTGCCTACCAAGGCAAGATCGACGCGGCCGAGCAGGACCGCCGCGCTCGTGCCATCGCAGCGCAGCGCGTCGCGTCACTCGATCCCGTGGCCGCTAGCGCGTGACCAAGTTCGACACTTGGGAGTCGTACTTCTACCCCGAGACATACGACGGCGTGGCCGGCGTGTTCCGCAACCAGCCGGGCTTCAAGAGCGCGATTGAGTTGCGCGTGTACGAGTACCAGCGGGTAGCTGCGCGCACTGCGGAACTGGCCAGTGGCCGCGTCCAGATACCGCGCACTTTTGATGCCCGTCACCTGAGAGCGATTCACCGGCACCTGTTCCAGGACGTGTACGAGTGGGCAGGGGAGTACCGAAGCGTTCCGATGCGCAAACGCCCCCATGTGAACTCGCCGGTTGTGTCGAACTTCGCTTCGCCGGCGAACATCAGCCGATACCTCGCCGACACGCGCCGGTTTGTCGTCAGCCAACGGTGGGCGACGATGACGCCCGACCAGTTCGCCGGCGCGGCCGCGCACACCTACGCCTACCTCAACACCGCGCACGCTTTCCGCGAGGGCAACGGCAGAGCCATGAAGATGTTCCTGAACCAAGTGTCGGAGCTGAGCCCTTATCGCATCGAGTTCGACGAACTGAAAAGCGAGGTGATCGCGCCCGCGTGGAACGACCTCTCAGCTCGGTCGACGCCGCCAGACCGCGACACCTACGAACCGCGTCCCGTCGCGCTCGAAGGCATGTTCCGGCACATGACACGGCCCGCCGAGGAAGGCCCCACATGGGCGCTGAACCCAGAGTCACCGGACGAGCCCGCGCAGCTGCTCAAAGCACCGTCGCCGGAGCCGACACCAGGGTTGACGAACGACGTCAACGACGTGACCCAAGCGCTCGGCGCCGGAATAGGCCGCGCCGAGGACGTCCCGCCGGAGCAGACACCTGAGGTCGACCTCAGCCCCGACGTCGAGCTGCCCGACCCCCAGGGCTACGAGCGATGACGCTCATCGGATACGGCCGAGTGTCGACGCGCGATCAGAACCCGGATGCGCAGGAGGCCGAACTGCGCGAAGCGGGTTGCAGCCGTGTCTTCGTCGACCACGGCGAGTCAAGCCGAACCAAGGACCGCCCTGAGTGGAGCGCCTGTCTGGACTACCTGCGCGACGGGGACACGTTGGTGATCCGTGCGCTCGACCGGATCGCCGGCGACGAGGTGATGGCCATCGAGACGATGCGCGAGCTGGCGCAGCGAGGCGTCCGACTCAGGAGCCTCACTGAGCCCTTTCTCGACATTGACCAGTCGACGCCGATGGGCCAAGCCATCGTCGGCATCCTCGCCGTCCTCGCGCAGCTCCGTGTGCAGACGATCCGCGAGAACACGCGCCGGGGCCTGGCGCACGCGCGCGCACAAGGGCGTGTCGGCGGACGTCCGTCGGTGATGACGTCAGAGAAGATTCAGGCCGCACGCGCCATGCGTCAGGAGGGCCAGTCGTACGCGCAGATCGGCCGCACGCTCAGCGTCGGCGCTAACACAATCCGGCGCCACCTCTCGGACACGAGCGCCGGATAATGCACGCCCATCGCTACCACAATTATAGCCGTGGCTATAATTGTGGTAGGGTTGAGTTAGGAGGTGGTAGCAATGGCGATCACGGAAGTTCCCGTTGCGGCTCGCGAAGCGCGGAAGGCGCGGTATCGCCGAGAGGTGGCAGACCTCGACTACCGGCGGAACATGGTGCGGCTGAAGGCCGATGGCCTGACGCAGAACGCGATCGCCGCAATGGTCGGGGTCGCACAGCCAACGGTGCAGAAGCTCTTGGCCCGAGCGTCGACGGTCACGATGCCAACAGAGGGGTTCTCGGGCGCAGATCCCTACGAGATCTGCGAGCGGTACGCGGCCGATCTGATCGACCGCGAGCAGCTTGTCGACGAACTGACACGTTGGGAGTACGCGGCGGTCGGGTGTACGGCTGACGGGCTCGACGACCTCGTGATGGACGTGCCTGGATCGGTCGACGATCTGGACCGTGCGCTGCGGCGTGGGCTCATCGACGATGAGCTGTACGACGAAATCGCAGATCGCATCGAAGCTCGGACGAGCCCCGCGTGACCTCGGAGAAACAGCGGCATATCGGCATCGTCCAAGACCTCTCGATAGCTGGCGGCCCTCTCGATAAGGACGGCCCTCATGCCACCACGCGGAACCCCGCCTGGTATCGGTCGAACGGGTTGCGAAAAGCGGCGCGTCGAGCCACACACGAGCGCCTGAAGAAGGCCATAGTCGACCAGTCGCCGAACGCCCGTGACGGGAGCCGCGCTCTCGTGCTCGCGGGGCCTCCAGGGGCCGGCAAAGGCCGCGTTGCCGATACCGTGCTCGGCGCGGATCGTGACCACTACGTGAACGTCGACGCGGACGATTTCAAGAAGCTCCTGCTGCGCGAAGCGGTGGCCGATGGTAGCTATGAAAGCTGGATCAAACCACCAGAGGTGCGCGACTTGGAGGCAAAGGGGGAGCGGTTCTATCCACTTGAACTCGCCTCGCTGGTGCATGAGGAGTCATCGAGGCTTGCACGCGAGCTGCGCTCGGAGATGATCGACCGGGGAACGAACATCATCGTAGATACGGTGCTGAGCGACCCAGACACGGCAGTGGCGCTTGGGGAGCAACTTTCCGAAGCCGGCTACCAAGTAACGGTCGTCGACGTCGAGGTGCCGTTTGAGGTGTCCGAGGAACGCATCGTGCAGCGCTGGCAGCACGCGATGCAGGAGGCCGAAGCAGGCGAGGCCGACGCGCTCGGCGGGCGATGGGTGCCGAGTGCCTACGCACGCCCCCTGTTTGACACTGAGCACGGCCGCTCGAAATCGCAGGACGCCGCAGCGCGGCTCGCGGAGTCGTGCTCCTGCGTCATCCGATACGAGCGCCACTACACCAGCGTCGAGGAGCACCGTGCCTCGCTGCGTGAAGGCCGCGAGGCGCAGCCGGTTCGGGAGGTAGCCAAGGTGCGGATGAAGCCAGGCGGGAGGCTTGAACCGGAGCAGAGCGTAGGCAGGTTATCGGAGTGAACACGGTTCGACGCCATCTCTCGGACAAGGTCGCCGGATAGTGCACGCCCTCTCCTGGCCGTTGCCCGCCGCTGACGTCGCCCGATTCTGGGAGAACGTCGTGCGCGGACCAGGGGAGCGCGATTGCTGGATATGGACCGGCGCGATAGCCGACGACGGCTACGGCCGTTTCTGGATCACCGCGCCTAACGGTTCCCAGAGAGTCCTCCGACCCCACCGCCTCGCGTACGCGGTAAATGTCAAGCGGTTTGAGACACGTTTCGTTGTGTGGTCTGTATGAGGGCTTCTGGTGATGGCTGGTTGATCCAGGCGGTGGTGGGGAGTTCGGGTGGTTGGGGTCGGCGGTTGCTGAACCGTTCGGGGTGAGCGGTGTAGGCGGTGTCGAGGGTGAATCGCCCCGGGTTCCGTGGAGGCTCGGTTAGTTGGATCCGACCTCGGTGAGGACCGGGTTCACATGGTAGTGCTTGTCGGGCTGTGATGCCCAGTGGTTGGTCTCGTGCTCGGCTGGTGGGATCAGTCCGATCTCGCCGTGGAGGCGTCTGTGGTTGAACCAGTCGACGTATTCGGCGACGGCGTACTCGACGTCGCTGACGTTCTTCCAGCCGCCCTTGGGCCGCATGACGGGGTTGCGGACGCACTCGGCCTTGAACAGCGAGTTCAGCGCCTCGGCCGTCGCGTTGTCGTAGGAGTCGCCCTTCGACCCGACCGATGCGACGGCGTCGGCCTCGGCGAGCCGCTGGGTGTGGCGGATCGCCCGGTACTGGGCGAGTTCAACTGGTCGATGCAACACCGGGTTGTTGAAGCGAGCGTATCTGCTCCTCGAAGACCTCAGCGGGCGTCTTCCATCCGAGGACCTTGCGGGGCCTGTTGTTGAGCGCGTAGGCGACGGCCTCGAGGTCCTCGGCCGACCATCGCGACAGGTCAGCGCCCTTGGGGAAGTACTGCCGCAGCAGGCCGTTGGTGTTCTCGTTGCTCGGCCGCTGCCACGGTGAGTGCGGGTCGGCGAAGAACACCTTCGTGCCGGTCTCCAACGCGAAGAGCGCATGCCCGGATAGCTCCTTGCCGCGGTCCCACGTCAGAGTCTTGCGCAACTGCTCGGGCAGCTTGGTCATCGACGTCGTCAGCGCGGCGTTCATCGCGACAGCTCCGTAGCCGCCGAGTGATGGCCCGTTCTTCACGTGGGGCTTCTCGCCCCAGCCCTCCAAGCGGGGCAGGCGGACCAGGAGCGTTGATCGGCTGCTGCGCTCGACGAGGGTGCCGATCGCCGACTTGCCGACGCCGATGATCAGATCGCCTTCCCAATGGCCCGGGACGGCACGGTCGTCGGCCTCCGAGGGACGTTCGGACAAGACGACGTCGGCACTCACGTGGCCTTGCGGCTTGTTCCGCGACCTCGACCGCGGCTCCCGCAACGCGCGACCGGTCCGCGGACAAGCGACCAGTTCACGCTTGAGCGCGCCACGGCCCTCGATGAACAGCGATTGGTAGATCGCCTCGTGGCTGATACGCATGGACTCATCATCGGGGAAGTCGACCTTCGACCGCTGCGCGATCTGCTCCGGGCTCCATGCCGTCGACCACCGCCGGTCCTTACGATGCGGCTTGTTCAGTCCCTTCCACGGCGGCGGCGTCGGCCCCGGCACGATCGTCCCGTCGGGCTGACGAATGTTCCCGGCGAGCCGATCCTGGACGTATTCCCGCAGCCGCTCGTTGGTCACGAGCTTCGCGGTCTTGGGACGCTTCGCCGCCTGCTGCGCCTTCCACTGCGCCACCCCAGCGCGGTACTCCTGCTTGCCGCCACGAGTCGCCGCGTCGCGACGCAGTTCGCGTGAGACGGTGCCCGGGTCACGCCCGATCGCGCGGGCGATCTCACGCACGCCCTGGTCGTTGGCTCGCAAGATCGCGATCTCCTCACGCTCCTCAAACGTCAGGTAGCGGCTGGTGGGCTCGGCCAGTGAGATCGGCGGCATGCCGCCAGCATGCCGGAACCAGCGAGCCCCCACTGACACTGACACGCCCACCCGCAACGCCGCCTCAGCCGAGTTGACGCCCGTGGCGATCAGCCGCCAGAACTGTCGCTGCACCACCCGCGAGGGTTCCGGCCGTCCGGGCGAGCGCATCGCGGGCCTCAGCGCCCGATCAGCACGCCACTGCCGACGAAGCCCCTCCGGGGCATCACTGGTCTTCTTGGTCCAATCGCCCGTCGCCATCCTCGAACACCTCCGCAGTCAAGGTGTTGCGACGACCGATTGAATCCGCCCTTCCTCGGTGCTGCCATGACTCTCATCATCCTTCCCAGGATTGAGAGCCTCCATCAGACCCGGGGCGATTCAGAATGTTCCTACACGCCTCATCTGGAAGACCTCGACATGCCCAACGCTACCTTCACTGCTCCTGACCTGACGACGTTCTGCCACGGCTCGGGCAATAGACCCAGACGGCCCATGCGGTGATCTTCTCCCGCGTCTGCGAGGAATCCTGGCCGCTGGTGAAATCGGACCATTCGTAGTCGTCGGCCCACAGGCTTAGCTGTGTGCTGATAGCGAGTTGGTCGAGGTCATCGGCGACCAACCGATTGACCTGATCGGCCTGTTCGCGGTCACTGGTCAGGCAGATGACGGCCATCACCGCGTCACGGCCAGCGAAGTGGCTGTAGGAGGTACTGACGGTATGACGGACCTGCTCGACTCTGTCCGGATCGGTTGGGAAATCCCAGCGACCGTCCTTCGGCGAGGCCGCCCGCAGTGGTGTCACAGCATCGAATCGTGAGGCACGGACTCGAACACGAACGGCGCCGAGGCGAGCAGCTCGTCGGGGGAGTCCACTTGGAGGACCAGGCTCGTCAGGTGCGCCGGCCAGATCGACGGGGCAGTGATCCTGGAGGCTTATTCAGGCTGTTGCCCAGAAGTGTAGTCCGATAACCGCTGTAATGGTTTGGCTGAATGTGGTGTAGGGGCGTCGGTAGTCGGTGTGGGCGATGCGCCAGGTTTTGAGGTTGGCGATGGTTCGTTC
>NZ_JASGEK010000009.1:0-4666 GCF_047606445.1 Aeromicrobium sp.
AAGCCCGCGCCACCGAGAACTACGCCGCCATCGCCGGCATCGAGAAGAACCTCGCCTTCAACCTCGGCGGACACATCAACCACTCCATCTTCTGGAAGAACCTCTCCCCCGAGGGCGGAGACAAGCCGACCGGAGAGCTGGCCGCCGCCATCGACGACAACTTCGGATCCTTCGACGCCTTCCGCGCCCACTTCGAACAAGTCGCCCTGACGATCCAGGGCTCCGGCTGGGCCATCCTCACCTGGGACTCCCTCGGCCAGAAGCTCCTCGTCGTCCAGCTCTACGACCAGCAGGCCAACATCCCCGCCACCCTCATCCCCATCGTCCAACTCGACATGTGGGAACACGCCTTCTACCTCGACTACCTCAACGTCAAAGGCGACTACGTCAAAGCCTTCTGGAACATCGTCAACTGGACCGACGCCCAAGAACGCTTCACCGCCGCCACCACCGGCGGACAGATCATCTTCTGACCCGTTCCTCCCAGATTTGCGCCAAAATCAACCGAATCCCCACAACAAAACGGTTGAACACGGCGCAAATCTGGGAAGAAGGCGACCCGTCAGGCGCCGACGGTGCGGCGATACTCGCCGCGCTCGGTGTGCATGGCCCAGAGGCGGTCGGCGAGGGCGTCTGAGGCGAACAGCGGGTCGTCGCCGTCGATGGCGCCGGGGATGATGAGCTGGCCGACATGGACGCCCTGCGGGGCGAGCGCCTCGTGCAGCATGAGCCCGTAGGCCGACTCCCCCGCGAAGGCGACCGAGGTGCCCGCGTAGTTCGCGTTCGGAGTGACGGCGCTGGAGCCGTTGGCGAGCAGGATCGTACCGCGACCGGCCTCGACCATGGCGGGCACGACGGCCTGAACGGCGGTGGCCGAGCCGATGATCGAGAAGTTCGTCGCGGCGGCCAGCTGCTCGGTGGTGATCTCCAGGACGGGGCGCAGGAAGTCCATGCGCGGCACGGGGCTGTACTGCAACACCTCGACCGGGCCGAGGTCGGCCGCGACCCGCTTCAAGGCGGCGGTCAGCGCCGCCGGATCCTCGACGTCGGCGGGGAAGGCGTGGGCGGTGACGCCGTCGGCGGCCAACTCCTCACACAGTTTCTGAAGTTTCTCGGGAGTGCGGGAGACGAGGGCGACAGTGAACCCCTCGGGTCCGAAGCGGCGGGCGGTGGCCGCGCCGAGCCCAGGCCCGGCGCCGATGATCGCGATAACAGACATGCCCCCACCGTACGGACATGACGAAGGGGCGGAGAACCACCCGGTTCCCCGCCCCTTCGCTCAGCGCGTCAGGACAGCTCGCGCTTGAGGATCTTGCCGGTGGAGGTCATCGGCAGCTCGCCGACGATCTCGACGACGCGCGGGTACTTGTACGCCGCGAACTGCTCCTTGCCCCAGGCGACGAGCTCCTCGGACGTCACCTCGGCGCCGGGCTGCGGGATCACGAACGCCTTGATCTCCTCGCCGTGGCTGTCGTGCGGGACGCCGATGACGGCGGCCAGCGAGACGGCCGGGTGCGTCATCAGCACCTCCTCGATCTCGCGCGGGTACACGTTGTAGCCGCCGCGGATGATCATGTCCTTGGAGCGGTCGACGATGTAGAACCAGTCGTCGGCGTCCTTGCGGGCGAGGTCGCCGGACTTGAACCAGCCGTCGGCGTCGATGGCCTCGGCCGTCGCCTCGGGGCGGTTGTAGTAGCCCTTCATGACGTTGTGGCCGCGGATGGCGATCTCGCCGATGGCGGTCTTGCCGTCCTCCTGGAGCTCGTCGGAGACGTCGCTGCCGTCGACGTCGATCAGCTTCAGCTCGACGCCCGGGATGGCCACGCCGATCGAGCCGACGCGCACCGGCTCGCCGAACTTCGAGAACGAGGCGACCGGGGAGGTCTCCGACAGGCCGTAGCCCTCGAGGATCGTGACGCCGAAGCGCTCCTCGAAGTTCTTGTGCACCTCGACCGGCAGCGCGGCGCCGCCGGCGACCGCGACCCGCAGGTTCTCCGCGATCTCGGCGACCGGGGTCTCCGGGGTGAGCGCGCTGAGCAGGCCCCAGTACATCGTCGGGACGCCCGCGAAGAAGGTGACCTTCTCGCGCAGCATCAGGCCGATGGCCGGCTCGGCCTCGAAGCGCGGCAGCATGACGACGGTGCCGCCGTAGGCGAATCCGCCGTTCTGGATGACGGTCTGGCCGAAGGAGTGGAACAGCGGCAGCACGCACAGGTAGGTGTCGGGCGTCTCGGGGTTCGCGCCGAACAGGGCCTCGCCGGTCAGAGCGTTGTCGCGCATGTTGCGGTGGCGCAGCTCCGCGCCCTTGGGCTGGCCGGTGGTGCCGGAGGTGTAGAGGATGACGGCGGTGTCCTCGTCGTCGACGTCGACGGTCTCGAAGGTCGGCGGCTGCTGGCCGACGCCCTGGCCGAAGGTCTCGGCGCCCTCGATCGGCGAGGCGGCCGTCGGGTCGGCGGTGATGACGAAGAAGTGCTCGCAGTTCTCGGCGTTCGAGAAGCCCTCGTAGGCCTCGGCGCCGATGGGCAGCTCGGGGGTGCCCTGGAAGGCGAAGTAGGCCTTGGCGTCGGAGTCGTCGAGGTGGTAGGCGACCTCGCGGCCCTTGAGCAGCACGTTCAGCGGCACGACGGTCGCGCCGACCTTGAGGATGCCGTAGTAGACGATCGAGAAGTAAGGCAGGTTCGGGCAGCTCAGCGCGACCTTGTCGCCGGGCTGGATGCCGCGCTCGACCAGCAGGTTGGCGACCTGGTTCGCCGCGCCGTTGACCTGCGGGTAGGACAGCCGCGTGTCGCCAAAGACGACCGCGGTGCGGTCCGGGTAGTTCTGGGCGGAGTTCTCGAGCAGGGTCGAGAGATTCGTCATGGGGTGTCCTTCGCCATCGAGGGGTGTTAAGGAATGCCTATCAAGTGTTCCAGGTCACCCGGTCAGCGGCCCCGGATCAGCCGCCCGGCGTCGGCTGAGGGACGTCGACAGAAACTGTGGCAGGTCCTCTCGACCTGCCACAGTTTCTGTCGTCACGCGCACCACCTTCGGGCCTCCGGCGACCAGCGCGAGCCGGGAGACTCACCGCGAAGCACCGGATCAGCGAAGGCGACGCAGGCGTCGAGCAGCGCGGACAACTCTGCCGAGGTCGACGATTCCAACCGCTGCTTGCGACGCCAGGCCATCCACTTCCGTTGAGCCGACTCGCCCATCGGAGTCACCAACGGCCCCAACGGTCTGACCGCGACTCCCCGACACTCCGCGACCACTTTGACGGCGTCACGCAACAGGTCGTACTCGATCTCCCGCGTCGACGCCATCGAGGCGATGTCGACGAAGTCACGCCATCGAGTGTTCTGGCTGGCTCGTTCCACGGCTGTCACGATCTTCTCCGCCAACACCATGTGATCGGGATACCCCTGGAGCCGGAGCGTCCCACCCAGTAGCAACGGCAACTCCGTCTCCACCGGAGCAGGCCAGATCGGATCCCCGAAATTCACGTCGACATGAATCTGAACTCTCGCTGTCGAGAGGCCTGCGACGAAAGTGACGCGGACGCCCGAGTAGTCGGCCTCGTCACGAATCGGCTCACCGACGACTGACGAGAGGTCGAAGTCAAGGCCGTCGTCGCGAGGCCGACCGATGATGTCGCGAACTCGCTGCTCCGCCTCCGCGACGTCGTTGCTGAGCGCTATCGCGGCGAGGTCGATGTCACGTGTCGGACGACGGGATGCGAAAGCCGCCATCAAGACCCCGCCCTTGAGCACGAATCCGTCGGCGTGCTCAGAATCCGCCAATCGCGCGAGGAACCCTTCCAGCGCGTACAGCGTGAAGAACTCCGCTGGATCCCGCCCCTGACGACGCGCCAGATTCCGTAAGTCGTTGTAAGCGCGTCCAGACGGGCTGTCTCTCGCTGGCCGCGGACTCATAGCAACGCCTCCATCGCTTGCCCCAACCGACGTTTCGTCACGGAAAAAGCCGACGCGACGTCCCACAAGTCCGACGGTGAACTGCCTCGCCGTCGAAGCCACCGACGAAGCGCCTCGTACGCCTGCTCGCTTCCTTCCCGATGCATGAGTCGGAAGCAGTCCACGATGGTCCGTTCGGCCGAGTAGACCGATCCCGTCACCCCTTCGGCGATCTCGCAGGACTCACGACCGATCCCGAAAGAGTCGCTGTCGAAACTGCGCCACGACACGTGCTCGAATCCCGCGGGTGGACGGACCCCACGCGGCAGTGCGATATCGGAGCCGAAGGGAATATCGTCCGTCAGGCCGTGATACACCAACGCGCTGGTGAGGCACAGCGTCGCCGAGGGGCGTATCGCCGTCGCCGCCGCGAGCGCCAATAAGGCCGGGTCGATCTCCGCTGTCCGGGCGTACACGCCTCGCCCGACGCGCTCGATCTCACCGCTGGCGACCATGGCGTACACCTGGTCTTTGCGGACGCCGGAATCCATCGCCTCCGCCAGCGTGAACACCGCTGGAAGCGAGGCGAGCACACCCATGACGATCTCCTAACTGATGACAGATCAACCATATCTGTCATCAGTTAGGAGATCTAGTGGTCCGGCGCAGTTTTAGTTGACTATTTCGTTGAGTGTGGTCCGGGCGCGGGCGACTTTGGCGAGGATGTCCTCGGCGGTGGCTGTCCAGGTGTAGGGCTTGGGGTTGTCGTTGTTGGCTTC
>NZ_JASGEK010000010.1:0-183409 GCF_047606445.1 Aeromicrobium sp.
CGTGGTGATCGCTCGGCTGATCGTGGACTGTGACACGTCGAACGTCTCGGCGAGGTCGCACTGGACCCGGTTGCGGCGTAAATATACGAGCGCCACTCGCACTGATTCGAATAGCCCGAGGATCGGCGGCCATTTCCATTCCGTGGGGTCGGTCTGACGGTGGATCATCGCGCAGAGCTCTTCGATCTCGTCGCGGTACAGTCCGGTGGTATGATTCATGTCGACGGTTCGTTTCTCGTGAGTTTGAGTCTGGTAACCCAATTCTCTCAAGAAGTGGACCGTCTTTTATTGTGAAACGCCGTGAGGTTTTGTTTCAGTTCCCTGAATAAGCCTCAATCTGGTTCAACCCTCCCCGGCTTGGCTCGTATGAGATGGTAGTTCGACGACTTCTCAGCTAGAGAGAAGTGTGCCAACCGCCAAATTCCTAGCTTGTTGGCGAGACAATCCATCGCCAGGGTGCCCCCGAGAGCGAAATTCAGACGCCCCTTCTCCGTGGGGTCAACCTCATCTTTAAATATCGCAGGGCGGCACAGATTCTGCCCCTTCTGTTCGAGGACCCTCAGACACGAGGCGATCCTCCATTGCACGAAATTAGCATTACTCACACTGTTCGGATGTTGCAGAAAATGTGCGGGTCGACCCGAAAGCACCGCAGCCCGAATGAGATCCATTCCGGTGACGTAGAGGTCTGCGGGAGGGATCGTAGCCGCGAGCGGCATGTTATTTCCGATCGTAACCGGAATCGTGAACGACTGAGGAGCGGCTACCCGGGGTGGAATTCGAACAATCAGCATGTACCGACCTTAGCCCGATTCCGGATTCACCGAACGGGACAGAGACCACTCTGACTTCACCAACAGTAAGGATACTTATCAGCCGGAGTAGTTGGGGGCCTCGACGGTCATCTGGATGTCGTGGGGGTGCGACTCCTTGAGGCCCGCCGGGGTGATGCGGACGAAGCGGCCCTTGCTCTGAAGCTCGGCGATGTTCCGGGCGCCGACGTAGAACATCGACTGGTGCAGGCCGCCGACCAGCTGGTGCGCGACCGCGCCGAGCGGTCCGCGGTACGCGACCTGGCCCTCGATGCCCTCGGGCACGATCTTGTCGTCGCTGGTGACGTCGGCCTGGAAGTAGCGGTCCTTCGAGTACGACTTCTTGCCGCGCGAGGCCATCGCGCCGACCGATCCCATACCGCGATAGCTCTTGAACTGCTTGCCGCCCACGAAGATCAGGTCGCCGGGGCTCTCCTCGCAGCCGGCCAGCAGCGAGCCGACCATGACCGTGTCGGCGCCGGCGACGAGCGCCTTGGCGATGTCGCCGGAGTACTGCAGGCCGCCGTCGGCGATCACCGGCACGCCCGACGGGGCGACCGCGAGCGACGCCTCGTAGACGGCGGTCAGCTGGGGCACGCCGACGCCCGCGACGACGCGCGTGGTGCAGATCGATCCGGGGCCGACACCCACCTTGACCGCGTCGACGCCCGCCTCGACCAAGGCCTGCGAGCCCTCGCGCGTGGCGACGTTGCCGCCGATGATCTGCACGCCGTCGAAGGCCCGGTCGGCCTTGATCCGGCGGATCATGTCGAGCAGCAGTCGGGCGTGGCCGTGCGCGGTGTCGACCACGAGCACGTCGACGCCCGCCTCGCGCAGCGCGTTGGCGCGGTCCCAGGAGTCGCCGAAGAAGCCGACCGCCGCGCCGACCATGAGACGGCCGGAGGAGTCGTTGCTGGCCAGCGGGTACTGCTCGGCCTTGACGAAGTCCTTGACGGTGATGAGCCCGGCGAGCGTGCCGTCGGCGTCGACGATCGGCAGCCGCTCGCGCTTGTGCTGGCGCAGCAGCGACTGCGCCTCCTCCCGGCTGATGCCGACCGGGCCGGTGATGAGCGGCATCGGCGTCATGACGTCGCCGACGAGCGTGTGGCCCCACTCGGCCAGCGGGGTGAAGCGCAGGTCGCGGTTGGTGATGATGCCGAGCAGGTGGTTCTGCTCGTCGACGACCGGCAGGCCCGAGACGCGGTACTCGCCGCACTTGGCGTCGAGGTCCTCCAGGGTCGCCTCCGGGCCGATGGTGATCGGGTTCGGGATCATGCCCGTCTGCGTCCGCTTGACGAGGTCGACCTGGTACGCCTGGTCCTCGACCGACAGATTGCGGTGCAGGATGCCGATGCCGCCCTCGCGCGCCATCGCGATGGCCATGCGCGACTCGGTGACGGTGTCCATCGCGCTCGACAGCAGCGGGACGCGCAGGGTCAGCTCGCGGGTGAGCCGCGCGGTCGTGTCGACCTCGCTCGGGATGACGTCGGTCTCCCCCGGCAGAAGCAGGACGTCGTCGTAGGTGAGTCCGAGAGTCGTGAACTTGTCAGGGAGGCCGCCGCTCATTGCCTCATCGTACTCAGGGCGCCCGGAGCGCGTCGTGCCTGCTCAGACGGCACAGGGGCGACACGACCGTCGTCGTGTCGCCCCTGCGAGGGAGGTGAGACTCAGTTCAGAGAAGAGCCTCCGCCTCGGTCACCAGACGGTCCAACAGCTCGGCCGCACTGGCGTAGGTGGGCGGATAGACCGACGTCCACGGCGTGAACGCGTCGTTCTTCGCGGCGGTGATCGTGGCGAAGACGGGCTGCTGCTTCATCTGCTCGATGCCGGACTCGCCGATGCGGTCGTCCCAGAGCACGAGGTCGCCGTCGTACTTGTCGGCCTGCTCCCAGCTGAGCGTCTCGAAGTAGCCCTGCGGGTCGGGGTTGTCCGGCACGAGGATCGGCAGGCCGAGCGAGCGCCAGTACTTGAGGTCGGCGCTGACCTCCGGGTTGGAGACGTAGTAGTTGTCCGCCATGCCCGAGGCGGCCAGGATCGTCTTGCCCGACGCGGTCAGCTCCGCGCCCAGCGTCTCGGCGCGGGCCGAGGCGTCGGCGAAGGCCTCGTGCGCGGCCTGCGTGTCGGGATTCTCCAGGTCGGCGCCGAGGTCGGCGGCCAGGTCCTCGACGGCGTCGAGCTGCTCGGTCAGGGTCTTGTCGACGTAGCTGACGGTGCGGATCTCCCACTCAGATTCGAGGCTCTCGTGCGCCTCGGCCGACATGTACCAGTAGTCGCCGTCGAGGTACTCCGAAGTGATGATGAGGTCCGGCTCCAGCGTGGCGACCTTCTCCTTGTCGATGTCGCCGTAGTCGCCGGCGCCGGTGACGTCGGTGACGCACTCGATGTCGAGCCCGGCGACCTGGCTGTCGGGCTCGCCCTCGGCGTTCTCCAGCGGGCCGAAGGTGCCGACGATACGGTCGCCGAGGCCGAGTTGGGTCAGTGCGGCGGCCATCGTGCTCTGCGCGACGATGCGCGCCGGTTGACCCTCCGGCACGTCGGCGGGCGGCTTCGGGCAGTCGGCCTTGGCGTCGTCGGAGGAGGCTCCGCACGCGGTGGTGGTGAGCAATAGAGCGCCGGCGATCCCGGCGAGCATGGAACGTCTCATGCGTTAAGGCTACCTTTAGTTAGGTACGCCTTATTCGGCGGTACACCGCAGGCAGGTGCCCGGACAGCACAGAACCCGGTCGGGAGGGAGTGTCTGACCGGGTTCTGTTGTGCCACGAGGAGTGGGCACGGGGATCCAACTGGGAGGGAGAATTGCCAGATCCACACGTATCAACGACGCCTGTTCCCCGGGGTTACGCATGGATCGAGAAAGTTTTCAAAGGCACACGCGGTCAGTAGCCCTTCACGTGGAAACGCTGAAGGAACGCCGCCATCTGCTCACGCAGCACCGGCTGACCCGGACGGAAAGTGCCGTCGGGGTAGCCCGTGGTGATGCCCGTGCGGGACAGCCACACCATCTCCTCGTAGAACGTGTGACCAGTGCTGACGTCCTTGAACGGACTCGTCGTCGGCAGGTTCGTCACCGCCGGCGACCCGGCGAGGCGGTAGAGGAAGGCGGCCATCTGCTCACGCAACACCGGCTGACCCGGACGGAACGCGTTCCCCGCATACCCCGTCGTGATGCCCTCATCGGTCAGCCACTTGATATGACGGGAGAACACATGCGACACGGACACATCCGAGAACGTCGCCGTCGCCGCACTCGACGGCGGATTCGCCCCGTCATTCCTGAACCGGTACAAGAACGCCGCCATCTGCTCGCGCAACACCGGCTGCGACGGACGGAACGTGTTCCCCGCGTAGCCGGTCGTGACACCAGCCGCCGCCAACCAACAGATCTCCGAACGGAACACATGTGACGACGACACATCCGTGAACGAGCACGACGGCGTCGACGGCGTGGCTGCGGCGACCGCGACCGTCTGGCCGCTCGTCGCCACACCCTGCACGTAACCGCTTCGCGTGCCCGTCACCCGCACCGAGATCTTCTTGCCCTGCTCCGCTGCGGTGAGCACCAACGTCTGACCCGTCGCGCCCTGGATCGGCTGACCCTCGGCCAACCATTGGTACGCGAACGCCACACCCGAGCCCGGCGACCAGGCGCCCGGCGACGCCGTCAACGTCTGACCAACCTTGGCCGTGCCCGAGATCGTCGGCGCCGCCGTGTTCACGACAGTCTGCTCGGCGACCGCACCCGTCTCCACGCTCGTCGCCTCAGCCGAATGGTGGCCCGACGCCGTGCCGGTCACCTTCACCGAGATCTTCTTGCCCTTCTGCGCGGCGGCGAGCGCCAACGTCTGACCCGTCGCGCCCGTGATCGGCGCTCCGTCGGCCAACCACTGGTAGGCGAGCGACGCGTTCGACGGCGACCACGTGCCCGGCGAGACCGTCAACGTCTGACCGACCATCGCCGTGCCCGACACCGTCGGAACTGCCGTGTTCAGGACGCTCGGCCGCTCGACCTCCGCAGTCTCAGCGCTCATGGCCTCCGCCGAGGCGTACCCCGGCGAGGATCCCGTGACCCGCACCGCAATCTTCTTGCCCTCCTGACCAGCCGTCAGAACGAACGTCGCGTCCGTCGCGCCAGCGATCGGGTCGCCGTCGGCGAACCACTGATACGCGGACGTCGAACCCGCAGGCGTCCACGTGCCTGGGCTGGCCGTCAACGTCTGCCCGATCACCGGCGAGCCGGAGATCGTCGGCGGCGCCGTGTTCGCCACCACCGGCTGCGGCACGACCGACGTCTCAGCACTCGTCGCCTGCCCCGGCAGACGTCCCGCCGACGTCCCGCTCACCGTGACCGAGAGCTTCGCGCCGACCTGGTCCAGCGTCACCGCGAAGGTGGCGGCGGTCGCGCCCTCGACAGGCTCGCCGTCGGCCAACCACTGATACGACAGCGTGACGTCCGACGGATTCCACACGCCCGGATCAGCCGTCAACGTCGACCCGACCTCAGCCGTCCCCGACACCGTCGGAGCCTCCGTGTTGGCCACCGTCTCCACGTCGTCAGGGATCACCCACGTCGGCGTCAACGCCACCGTGCCACCCGCCGTCACCGTGACCACCGTCGACCCGTCCGCAGTCGGACTCAGCTCGGTCGGAGCGTCAGCGTTGTAGTACCACGCGGTGCCACAGTCTTCCATGGTCAAGCGGTACTGCCCCGCGCTCAGCCCGGTGATCTGGAAGGCGCCCGACGTGTCCGTGCGGTCCGTGCGCGACACACGCTGACCAGCCTCGTCCTGCGCCGTCACCCGGCACCATTCCACCGGTTCACCGCCCTCGTACGTGACCCGTCCACTGACAACCCCGCCCAACGTCAACTGCTGGGTGGCCAGAGTCACCGACTCCGTATCCACGGTGACGGTCGTCGCCGAAGCCCCCTGACCGTCCGGCGCATTGTGGTAGTAGGAGCGGGCGAAGCGGGCGTCGTTGTACTCCTCCGTGGAGCCGCCGGCGAACACCACCTGATAGGAGCCCGGGGCGACGGCGAACGAGTAGTTCGGATGGTCGGCGACGACCTGTGTCTCTTGCACGCGCTCACCGGTGCCGGCGTCGACCAACGTCACCGACGCCCAGGCTCCGGCAGGCGTCCCCGCAGGGAAGGAGACCGCGCCCTCAACCGTCGGCACCTCGGACTGCGGGGTGAGCCCGAAGTCGACCGACGGCGTCGTCGCGCCCACCGTCACCGGGTTCGCCGAGGCCAAGGTCGACTGGTTGTCCCAGTACTCCGTCGCGAAGGAATCGGCCGCTGCGCTGAAGACGTACTGGCCCGCCGGCAGTCCGCTGAACTCATACTCGCCGTCCGTGTCAGACCAGGTCGAGTCCATGAAGTGACGGCCGGACGACGTGACGCGGTACGCCGTGAGATAAGCGCCGCCCACCGACTGGCCGGCATTGCCCCGGACCGTGCCCGAGGCCGCGAACCCGCGCGTCAACTCGACGTCGAACTGCGCGTCGTCGGTGACGACGATCGTGTCGGCGTCCTGCTGCACATACTTGTCGTTCCAGAACTCGGTGGCATAGCCGCCAGCGTTGACCCGCAGCTGGTACGAGCCAGGGAGGACGTTCTCGATGGTGTACTCACCGTTCTCGATGGAGACAGAGTAGTAATCTCCATTCCCATCGACCGGGAACAGCTCGACCGACGACCAGTTCTGCGTGTCCAGCGGACCGTCATCGGCCGTGACCGTTCCGCTGACCGTCAGGTCGCCGACCGGCGGCTCGGGAAGCGTGACGTCGATCCCTGTGGCCGAGGTGTCCGTGAGCACCACGTCGGTGGCGTCTTCGATCCGCGTCGCGTCCTCGTAGTAGAGATGGCCGGTTCTCCCGCTGCCGTAGTAGTAGACGCCCACCCGGTAGGTACCTGGCGTCAGTCCGGGCAGCGAGTACGAGCCGCCGGAGTCCACCTGCGCGTTCCTTACCTCCGTCCAGACGCCGGCACGCAGGCGATAGGCGGTCGCGGAGGCGTACGTGCCACTCGTCAGGCCGTCCACCTGGCCGGACACGGTCAGCCCTGTGTCCAGCGAGACGTCGACGCCCGGGCGCTGCTGGCCCTCGGTCAGCGTGATGTCGGTCGCGTCGTTGAAGACCGTCATATCCTCGTAGTACTCAGTGACGTGCTGACCCGACTCGACCCGCACGCGGTAGACACCCGGATCCAAGTCAGCCACCTCGTACGCGCCGGTGACGTAGTCGCTCTCCACCGTGTGGTCCGCCCACCAGCCGCCGGGATACGCCACACGCTCCCAGCCGCCGTCGTCCGTCTGACGGTAGACCGTGATCCCCGCGCCGCCGACCAGTCCGCCGCCGTCTTGGCTGACGACGCCGGAGATCGACCCCTTCTTGACCAGCTCGGCGTCGACACCGGTCTGCTGGTCGCCCACGCCCACGACGACCGGGGTGGCCGCCTGCGGCGTCGCGTACGGCACATCGTCGTAGTACTCCGGCACATGCGAGTTGCCGCCGAACATGCCCCACGAGCTGAAGGACACCCGGTACGTGCCCGGAGCGACCGACATCTCGTAAGAACCGTTGTCGTCGACCCCGACGCTGTCCCACTCGATCCACTGGCCGGAGGCGTTCTGCCGCTCCACGGTCGCGTACCCGTTGACGAGCGGGTCACCCGTGGCCTCATCGGTCAGTGTGCCCGAGATCGTGGCGGCGGCCGACAAGCTCGCGTCGATGCCGGTGACCGGGCTGTCGGTGATCTGCACCAGAGTCGGATCGACGGCCTCGGCGCCCTGCTGCGGCGCGTAGCGATCGTCGTAGATCTCTGGAGCCAGACCGCTCGCCCCGTCGTACTGAGCGAACGAGACCGCGTACGACCCCGACTCCAAATCGTCGAAGCGATACTCACCGTTCTCATCGGTCGTCGCGAACGCCTGTTGGTAGATGGAACCGTTGGAGTGCGAGCGGTACAGCGTCACATTCGTGCCCGCGACGGCGTCGCCACCGTCATCACGCGTGACACGGCCGGAGATCGACGGACCGTAGTTCATCACCGCGTCGATGCCGGTGACGTCTTGGCCGCCGACGACCGTCACCGTCTGCGCCACGTCCACGCTCTTCGCGTCGTTCCAGAACTGGTCGGCGTAGTCCGGATGGCTGAAGCCGACTCGGTACTGGCCGGGCTTCAGACCCGTGATCGAGTAACCGCCGTCCTGCGTGTACCCGTAGTAATCGTCGACGTCCTGCCATCCCTGCGTGTCAGTGAAGCTCCACAACCTGATGTCGACGTCGTCGATCTCCTGGCCGTCGGGATCGGTGACCGTGCCCGAGATCGACCCCCCGAGGTCGAGCTGCGCGTTCATCCCGGTGACCGTCTGGCCCGGCTGCGCCGACACCCGATCCGCCGTCGCGATGCTCGCTTGATCGTTCCAGTACTCGTGGGCGTAGCCGGAGTCCCACGGGGCGTCGAACCGGATCCAGAAGGCGCCTTGGCCGCCACCTTCCCAATAGTTCGCCTCCGGGTCGATGCCACCGATCACATAACTACCGTCGGCCTCGGTGGTGGCCCATCCACCACCCCAGGCGTACACCTCGGCGCCTTCGAGCGGGTCGCCTGAGGGATCGGTGACCACGCCAGTCACCGCCGCCGAGCGGACGAGCTGTCGATCCTGGCCGGTCACCACCGTGGAGCCCACCTCGACCTCGAGGAGATCGCCCTCCCACGGATCGTCGTCGCCCACATACGGCGTGTGTCCCCGCGGGCCGCCGTCACCAGGACTGTGGTCGCTGAACGCCAGGCGGTACGTGCCAGGATCCAGCGACAGCTCGTAGGAGCCGTCCGCCGCGCTCTCGGTCGACTCGGCATATTCCCAGTCGGACCAGCCCTCCTCCGGGTGGTCGACGAGTTCGTACGCCTGCACGTGGATATCGGCGACCGGGGCGTTGCCCTCGCCTCGGACCACACCGCTGACACCTCCGCCCACGGCGTAGGTGACCGACGGCAGGATCGCGGCCACGAGGACGACGAGCACGATGGCCACGAGTCGGGCGATACGGCGCGGCGAGCGATGGAACGACATGGCGACCTCACAAGTTCGGACAGCAGTCCCCCCGACTCAGCTCGTCTAACTCTCTGGACATGAGGTGGGTCATGGGTACTTCTCCCCTTCCATCTGGCCATCCCGCCGAGGCGACGACGGTCAGTGCTCGATCGCCTCGAACCGGTACAGGAACGCGGCCATCTGCTCACACGACACCGGACGACCCGAACGGAACGTCCCATCCGCACAACCTGTCGTGATACCCGTGCGCGACAGCCACACCATGTCCTTGTGGAACGTGTGACCACTGCTGACGTCCTCGAACGGACTCGTCGACGGAAGGAGTTGGCGCGTTCCACGACCCGGCGGGCGTCGGCTTGGAGGGGGAATCCCTTCTTGCCGAGCACGCCCTCGCAGCCGAACTCGGCCAGGAGGTCGCGGGTCGTCTTGGTGTCGTGGCCGGCGTCCAGATGCGCGGCGATGTGGTCTGGCAGGCCGATGCCGAAGCGTGTCTCGACCTGCCGAGCCTCTCCGGCGTGGGCCGCATGAAGGGTGGGTCGTGCCGGTTCGCCGACGCGACGACACAACCCGCGGGATGCCCGTGGCGTCGGTCATCAGGGACCGCTTGGCGCCTTGTTCGGCCCGGTCTGCCGGGGATTTCCCGGTTGCCTCACCGCCGCAGGGCGCTTTGACGACGCACCCGTCGACGGTCGCGTCCTCGAGGTCGAGGCCCACGATCTTGTCGTAGGCGTCCAGGCGGATCTGCTCCGGATGCTCGAAAACCCCGGCGGCGACCCACGCGCCGCGGCGACGCACGCCCCCAGCCAGACCACCTATTGGCAGAGCCTCTTAACCAGGTCACTGCCATGGTTCAGGAGAAAATTAGCTGCTTATCCTCCAGGAGAACTCGGGGGCTCCTCGAAGAAGGCGACCGACTCGGCGACGTCGGCCCGCCGGGAGCGGAACGAGTTGGCCGGGTGCGACGGGTCGGGCCAGCCGAAGGAGACGCCGCACACGACATGACGGTCCTCACCCCATCCCAGCCGCTCACGCAGCAGCTCCGATTTCAGCGCGACCGCCGCCTGCGCGCAGGTTCCCAGACCGGCGGCGTGCGCGGCGAGCAGGAGCGACTGGACGTAGAGCCCGCAGTCGACATATCCATACGGCCCGAGGCCGGCCGGAGCGGAGATCACCGCGAGGTGGGGCGCTCCGAAGAAGTCGAGATTCCTCAAGCTCTGGACCGCCGCCGCCTCCCGGTCGCCGCGCGCGACGCCGACCGCGTCGTACAGCTGATAGCCGACCTCTCGGCGGCGCTCGGCGTACACCCCGTCGTAGCCGGACGGGAAGGGGATGTCGGAGCCGAACCGAGAGTCGGCGGCCACCGCCTGACGCAGCTCGTCGAGCGCCGCCCCGGAGATCACCGCGACCCGCCACGGCTGGGTGTTGCACCACGACGGCGTGCGCTGGGCGGCGGCCAGCACCTCCTCGATCAGCGCCCGTGGCGCCGGGTCGGGCAGAAAGCCCCGACAGCTCCACCGCTCGCGCAACGTTTGTGCCACCGGCACGAAGAGTTCGCCGGTCTCGTGCTCTCTCGCCATAGTGCGTCGACCCTATCGCTGCCATGATGTCGTCAGCGTCACATTCGAGGAGGACCACTATGTCGCTGGCAGGCGTCACCATCATCATGTCCGGCGGGAGCCGGGGCATCGGCGAGGCCATCGCGGTCCGCGCCGCGAAAGACGGCGCCAACGTGGCGCTGCTGGCCAAGACCGCCAAGCCCCATCCGAAACTCCCCGGCACCATCTTCACCGCCGCCGAGGCCGTCGAGGCCGCGGGCGGGAAGGCGCTGCCGCTCGTCGGCGACGTCCGCGACGACGACTTCGTGGCCGAGGCCGTCGCGAAGACCGCCGAGGCCTTCGGCGGGATCGACGTCGTGGTCAACAACGCCAGCGCCATCGACCTGTCCCGCACCGAGGACCTGCCGATGAAGAAGTACGACCTGATGAACGACATCAACTGCCGTGGGTCGTTCCTGCTGAGCAAGACCGCCCTCCCCTGGCTGCGGACGTCGGCCAACCCGCACATCCTGACGCTCAGCCCGCCACTGGAGCTCGACCCGAAGTGGCACACCCAGCACACCGCGTACACGATCGCGAAGTTCGGGATGAGTCTGGTGACGCTGGGCCTGTCCGGCGAGCTGCGCGCGGACGGGATCGCGGCGAACTCGCTGTGGCCGCGCACCGCCATCGACACCGCCGCCGTCCGCAACATCGTCGGCGACCAGATGGCCGGCTCGTCGCGCACGCCGGAGATCATGGCCGACGCCGCCTACGAGATCCTGACCCGACCCTCCGCCGAGTTCACCGGGAACTTCGTCATCGACGAGTACCTGCTCGCCGACACCGGCGTCACCGACTTCTCGCAGTACCTCGTCGAGGGTGCCCGCGAGGAAGACCTCGCAGGCGACCTCTGGGTCGAGCCGCGCGTCTGAGGGCCTTCGGCTCAGCCGTCGAGCCGCGCCGCGAGGTCGAGCAGGTCGCGGTCGCGGCCCGGCGCGGCGACGAGCGCGACCGCGCAGGGCAGTCCGTCGGCGGTGCGCTGAGGAAGGCAGACGACGGGCAGGCCGCCGAGTCCGGCTAGGCAGGTGAGCCGCAGGTTGGCGTCGCGGATCGGGGCGAGGTCGTCGCCGACCCGGGGCGCGACCGTGGGGGCGGCGGGCATGACGATGACCCGGTCGCCGACGAAGGCGCGGATCGCCGCCCGGGCCACGTCCACCGCCTGCCGCGACGCCTCGGCCTCGGCCGCCGTGCGCCGCGAGGCGGCCTCGAAGCGGGACCGGACGTCGCCGCCGAGCGTGGACAGACGGGTGGCGAGCCAGTCGCCGTGGGACTCCCACGCCTCGACCGACTGTCGCACGACGAAGGCCTCGCGCCAGACGTCGAGGTCGGGGAGCGGCGCCGACTCAGGGGTCGCGCCCCAGGCGTTCGCGGCGGCGCGGACCGTCTCGCGCACGTCGCCGTCGGCGCCGGCCAGCAGCGACTCCGACAGCACCATCTCGTCGAACGCCCGCGTCGGCGCGGGCGGCAACAGCGTCTCGCTGACCGCGCGCAGGGTCGCCGCGTCGCGGGTCAGCCAGCCGACCGTGTCGAAGGTCGGAGCGAGCGGCAGCAGGCCGTCGGTCGACACCGCGCCATGCGTCGGCCGGATGCCGTAGAGACCCTGATAGGACGCCGGAATGCGGATCGACCCGCCCGTGTCGGTGCCGAGGCCGATGTCGGCCTGGCCGGCGGCCACCGCGGCGGCCGAGCCCGAGCTCGACCCGCCGCCGAGCCGTCCGGGCGCGGCGGCGTTGGGCGGCCGTCCGTCGTGGGCGTTCGTCCCAGCGAGGCTGTAGGCGAACTCGTCGGTCCGGGCGATCCCCCGCACGGCCGCCCCGGCGTCGAGCAGCGCTCGGACGGGGGCGGCGTGGATCGCCTCCGTCCGCGCCTGCCCGAGCCAGGTCGGATTGCCCGCCCCGACCTTCTGCCCCGCGACCGCGAACAGGTCCTTGACCGCGACGTCGAGCCCGTCGAGCGGCCCCTCGCCTGTCGGCGCGACGAGCGGGTCGCCGACGACCCGCCAGATCCGGGCGTCGTGGCTCATGCGAAGTCCGCCTTGCGCACCCGCGCGTGCACGCCCTTCACCACGTCGACCACCTGGGAGATGTTGAAGTCGGTGGCCGCGCTCAGATAGGCGTAAGCGTGCCGGGGGTCCATGCCGTAGCGGGCGACGATCAGGCCGATGGCGGCGCGCACGCAGTTCCGCATCGCCTCGTCGAGGTCCTCGTCGAGGCCGGTGGGGATGAGGAACTCCGACGTCTCCGCGACCGGCGCGACGAGGTCGCCGAAGCGCGCCGCGCCCTCCTCGGCGGCGATGACGTCGAAACGGACGGTGGCCCGCAGCGACGCCTCCATCGCGGTCAGCGCGACCTCGCCGTCGCCCTGCGCGAAGTGCGGGTCGCCGACATAGGCCAGGGCGCCAGCCACCTGCACCGGCACGTACAGCGTCGCGCCGGCCGTCAGGAGCGATATGTCGATATTGCCGCCGTGCACGCCGGGCGGCACGCTGTGCAGCCGCTCCGGACCGGCCGTGGCGACGCCCATGATCCCGAGGAACGGGGCGAGCGGGAAGGTCACCTGACGGTCGTCGTCGGGGCCGAAGGCCATGACGCCGCGCTCGCCGGAGGCGTCGACGCTCGCGTAGACGCTGAACGCCTCGCCCTCGGTCGGGTACTCCTGCGGCAGCGCACCCCGGCCGTGCCGGTTCGACACGACGCCGTACGGCACGCGCGGGACCGCCTCGACGAGCGTCATGGCGAGCAGGTCGCCCGGCTGGGCGCCGCTGACCGCGACAGGCCCGGTGACCACGTGCGGACCGTCGACGCCCGGCGTCCGCTCGGTGTCGGTGACGGCGAGCGCGACCGCGTCCTCCAGCACCCCCGGCGCCCCGTGGCCGGCGAAGAAGCGCTCCGGGTCGCGGCCCTGGTCCTCCAAGATGCCCTCGTGGCTGATCGTGTCGATGGTGACCTCGGCGCCGGGGTCGACGGTCAGCACCGGCGCGTCGGCGGCGCAGGGCAGGCGCCCCCACCGCACATGGTCGGTGGACGACGGGAGGTAGGTGGCGGCGCGAATCGGCCCGGCCCCGGGTTGCAGCAGCACAACAGCACCGTAGGAGCAACGGGACGGCAGGCCGTATCGCTCGTGTGACGTCTGTGTGAACGGAGTCCGATAGGAGGCCTGTCGGCGCGACACGGCGACGGCGAGGCCGCACACTGACCCGGTGACCAGTGCTGCCGACCGACGCCATCTCGCCCTCATGCTCGCCCTGACCTTCTCGACGGGCGTCATCGACGCGGTCGGCTATCTCGGCCTCGACCGCGTGTTCACCGGCAATATGACCGGCAACGTCGTGCTGCTCGGCATGGCGGTCGTCGGCGCGGACGACCTGCCCGTGCTCGGCCCGGTCGTGGCGCTGCTCGGCTTCCTCAGCGGCGCGGCCGTCGGCGGACGGGTGCTCAAGAACGCGCCGAGCCGCGGCTGGACGACCCGGACCACGACGCTGTTCGGCTGCGTGGCCGGCGCGCTCGCGCTGACCGGCGGCGTGCTGGTGGTCGACGAGCGTCCGTCGCACGCGGTCGCGGTCGGGGTGACCGCGGCCCTCGGCCTGGCGATGGGGCTGCAAGCGGCGACGGCGCGGGTCGTGGCGGTCAAGGACGTGACGACGGTCGTGGTGACGTCGACGCTCACCGGGCTCGCCGCCGACTCGGTGCTCGGCGCGGGCAAGCCCGGTCTGACAGGTCGTCGCGCGGTCGCCGTCGCGCTCATCACCGTCGGCGCGGGGACGGGAGCCGCGCTGGTCCACCTGCACCTCGCCGCCGGCGTCCTGCTCGCCGCCGCCCTCACCACCGCCGTGACCATCGTCGGCGGCCGATCGACCCGCTGAGGCTTACTCCTCATCCTCCTCGTCGGGCATGTCGGGGGAGTCGGCGATGAGGTCGTCCAGCTCGACGTAGTCCTGCGGAGTGATGGCGCCGCCGGTGTCGATGTCGACCAGCTGCACGCCGACGGGCTTGCCGCGCTCGAAGGTCACCAACGTCATCTGGGCCTCGCGGCGCAGGCCGGTGCCGAGCGCGAAGGCGTAGATCGCGCCGCCCGTGGTGCCGGTGGCGAGCGTGACCGTCGGGTCGCCGTCCTCGCTGACCACCACATTCGGCCCGACCTGACGGTGCAGGTGACCGGAGAGGATCAGGTCGACGCACCCTGACTGCGCCAGCTGCTTGGCCGACGCGCCGCTGTGCACGAGCGCCACCGCGACGTCGCCATCGTCGCAGGCGGCCTCGGTCAGCTCCTCGTCCTGTTGGCTGATCGCGGCGATGTTGTCGTCCTCGTCGCCGGTGTACCCCTTCGTCAGGCCCGACGACCGCGGATCGCTCGACCCGATGAACCGGATACGGTCGACGTCGACCGGCTCTCCGTCGAGCAGCGTGAACCCGCTGTCGCGCATGTAGTCGGCGATGTGCGTGCCCTGGTCGTGGTTGCCGGCCACCGCGACGACGTCGAAGTCCTCGAACTCGCGGGCGAGGGAGTTGATGCTGAACTCCTCCCACGCCGCTCCGTTCGACGTGTCGTCGCCGAGGTCGAGCAGCAGGCTGGCCTCCGCGTTCTCGGCGATCTGCCGGGCCGTCGGGTCCATCGCGACGTTGTCGTGCCGGTCGGTGACGACGAGCGCGACCGTCTGGTTGTCGTCGGGCTTGCGCACCCGCACGTCCTTCGCGGTCTCGGCCAGCTCGTCGAAGAACTCCGAGGAGGCTTGATACGTGGTGAGGGCGCCGCTGATGATCGTCTCGCCGCCGCGCAGCGCCGCGCCGTCGGACAGTTCGAGCTTCTCGACGAACGGCTGGTCGACGACCAGCTCGGGGAAGGCCTCGGTCAGCTTGACCCAGCTGACGTCGTTCGTGGCCGAGGAGGGATCGGACCGGACGACGACCACGACGCTCGCGGCCACCAGACCGACCGCGACCGCGCCGCCGACGAGACGTCGGCGGTTCGGGCGCCTCCACTGCGCGGCCAACTCGGCACGCCGGTCGGCGCCCACCGCCGACCACACGACGAAGGAGAGCACCAGCAGCGCCATCGCGACGCCGACCCCGCGCAGGGCCGAGTCGATCCACATGTCACGCAGCGCGGCGCGCACCGCCGCGACCTCGCCGTCGGGCTGCGAGGCGATCACCGCGTCGCGGGCGACGAGCTCGTCGAGGGTGGTCACGTCGGCGTCGCCCAGATAGATCGTGGCGCCGATGCCGAACCGCGGGTCGTCGACCGGCATCTTGACCATCGGCAGCAGCGGACCGGCGTCGAAGACGATCTCGCCGCTGTAGTCGGGGCGCAGGGTGGCCTGGTGGGCGCCGATGGAGATCGACCGCTCGGAGGTCTCGAAGGTGGTCTTCGCGACCGCGACGCCGACCGGCGCCACCAGGGCGACCATGAGCACGAGCCACAGCAGGCCCTTGAGCAGCTTCTTCACAGGCCGATCTCCGTCATCCAGTCCGAGGTGCTGCCCACGGTGACGAGCAGCTGGGTCGCGCGGGTGAGCACGACGTACAAGGTACGCCAGCCCGCCTCGGACTCGGCGACGAGCGCGTCCGGCTCGGCGACGACGACCCCGTCGAACTCCAAGCCCTTCGTGTCGAGCGGGTCGAGCACGCGCAACCGGTCGTGATCGGCGAGCAGGTCGTCGAGTTCCCGCTCGACGTCGGCGCGCACGCTCCACGGGGCGACGACGGCGACCGAGCCCTCCAGTTCGGACAGCAGTCGTGCGGCCTCGGCGCAGACCGCGGCGAGTAGCTCGTTCGTGCCGACGGTCCGGTGGACGGGCGCCGCGCCGGTGCGCCGCACCCCGTCGGCGAGGTCGGCGCCGGGGATCGTGGCACGGGCCACCTGGGCGGCCAGCTCGTAGACCTCGGCGGCGTTGCGGTAATTGGTGGACAGCCGGAATCGGTGCTCGGGCTTGCCGCCCAACGCCTCCACGCGCGCCTGCTCGGCCTCCTCCGGCACCGGCCAGGACGACTGCGCCGGGTCGCCGACGATGGTCCAGCTGGCATGTCGACCCCGACGGCCGACCATGCGCCACTGCATCGGAGAGAGGTCTTGCGCCTCGTCGACGAGCACGTGCGCGTAACCGTCGTCCTCGATCGACCGGGTGGCCCGCCGCTCGTCGCGCTCGCGCCGCTCGAAGCTCATCAGCTGCTTCGGGGCGTCGTCCTCGTGCTCGGGCGCGGGGACCTCGCCGAGCAGATAGCGCAGCTCGTCGATGAGCGGGACGTCCTCGATGCTCGGCTCGCCGTTCTCCCAGGAGCCGCGCAAGGCGTCGAGCTCGGCGCGGCGGAAGGCGCCCTGGGCGGCGTCGGCGATCCGGGCGGGCAGGTCGCGCCACAGGGCGACGGCGTCGCGTTCGGGCCACCACGCGTGGACGAACTCGACGAAGCGGGGGTCGTCCTCGATGTGCTCGAAGAAGCCCTTGCGGCCGTCCTCTTTGGCGCGCGCGCCGGACACCTGCCGCCACAGCGCCTCGGCGAGCTGCGCCGCGACCCGAGGGACGGCCTGGTTGTACGTGGCGTGGTGCAGCAGGTGGCGGCGCAGTCCGGCGAGCCGCTGAGCATCGAGGCGCAGCACATCGTCGCGGTAGAAGTAGCGGAACTCCGTCGGCGCGGACGGGTCGGGCTCCACGGCGAGGCGGCGCAGCACCCGGACCATGCGGGCCGATCCCTTCGCGGCCGCGGCGACCGGTTCGTCGTGACGGGTCGCGGTCACCCCGTCGACGACCTGGCCGAGCGAGCGGAGCGTCACGCTGGTCTCGCCGAGGCTGGGCAGGACCCGCTCGATGTAGTTCATGAACACACCGGACGGTCCGATGACGAGAACGCCGCCGGACTCGAAACGGCGGCGGTCGGTGTAGAGCAGGTAGGCGGCGCGGTGCAGGGCGACGACAGTCTTGCCGGTGCCGGGACCGCCGCCGATGATGGTCGCGCCGCGGCTGGGCGCGCGGATCGCCTCGTCCTGCTCGGCCTGGATGGTGGCGACGACGGAGTGCATGTGGGCGTCGCGGGCGCGCGACATGCTGGCCAACAAGGCGCCGTCGCCGACGACGGTCAGGTCGTCGGGGGCGTTCTCGGCGTCGAGCAGGTCGTCCTCGACGCCGACGACGGTGCTGCCGGAGCAGCGCAGCACCCGACGTCGCACGACGCCTGCCGGATCGGCGGCGGTGGCTTGGTAGAAGACGGCGGCGGCGGGGGCGCGCCAGTCGACGAGCAGGATCTCGCGGTCCTCGTCGCGCACGCCGATGCGGCCGATGTACCGGGCCTCGCCGCCGGTCAGGTCGAGGCGTCCGAAGACGAGCCCGTCGTGGGCGGCGTTGAGCGCGGACAGCCGTCTGGTGGCCTGGAAGACCATCGCGTCGCGTTCGACCAGGGCTCCCTCGTGCCCGACCTGGCTGCGCGCCATGCCCTCTTTGACCAGCCCCCGCGCGACCTCGGCCGAGGCGTCGAGTCGCTGGTAGACCGTGTCGACATAGGACTGCTCGGAGGCGATCTCCCGCTGCTCGTCGTCCACCGGACTCCTTTCATTGACGTCGCCCCTGAGGCGCGACGAGGAACGAGGAGCCTCGAAGGGAGTTGCGTGAGCATCGGTTCAGTCCCTTGATCGAGTGCGGGGACCGAATAGCTCACGCAGTCGGTGTTCTCAGCTGTTCTCGTGAGGAACACATAAGTCTATGCCGGCCCCGTCGATCATCCATCCTTCCAGTCAAACGACGGGAAAGGGATGCGGCAGTCGGCCCCGAGGCCAGTCGAATCCGACGCTCTGCAGCCCTCACCGCGAGAACAAAGAACTCTCTCCTTCTCGACTAACCCCCGTTCAGAGCGCCAGGATCGCCGCGATGGCCTCGTCCTTGGTCAGCCCTAAGGAAGCACTGATCTGGATGCGACTCCCGGCGGGCCGGTGTTCGGGACCTGGCTTCCTCCCCTATCCCGGCCACGATCTTCTCCCGCGCACGTGTCCATTCCGTGTCCGAAAGCGACCGCTGGACGGCGAAAGACCCCCGCTTCTCCCTGGTATTCCGGGGTGAAACGGGGGTCCCTCTACTGCGGTGGCGGTGGGATTTGAACCCACGGTGGGTTTGACCCCACACATCATTTCGAGTGATGCACCTTCGGCCGCTCGGACACGCCACCGCAGAGAACCTTACCGGACCCCGCCCTCCGGCTGATCGGGGGCCGACGCCCGACGGGCCTTCACGACCGCGTCGATCACCGTGCCGATCTCGACGGCCAGCACCGCGACGACGACGACCGTGTTGACGGTGTCGAGCGCGCTGGCGCTGAAGTCCAACACCTCGACGAACGCGCGGCTCAGCAGCCGGTCGGTCGCGGCCAGCCAGACTGTGGGGACGGCGAAAGCCACCGACGTCACGGCCACGCCGCCCACGATGGGCCAGGTGTAGAGCCCCGCCACGTACTTCCACACCTCCAGCGCCGCCGAGGACAGCAGCACCACGATCAGGAACGGCAGCCAGAACGACCATAGGCCGGGGTCGAACACGGGAACGTTGTCACCGCCGTCGCCCGGAACCCAGGAGTGGAAGCGCTGCAGCACGAGGTAGCCCGCGACGACCAGCGTGACCACGACCCCGGAAACCGCGTCGGCCAAGCCGACCTGCTGGCCGTGGCGCGTTGGCACTTCCGGCAGCGAGTCGACCGACCACTCGGGCAGCGACTCCCCGGCGGTCGTGCGTTCGAGGATCGCGAAGGCGAGAGTCGTCCAACAGAAGACGTGCACCGCGACCTCGAAGGCCGTGCCGATCCCCTGGCCGAGCGCCGACCAACCGTTGTCGGAGTCGGCCAGCACGCTGACCGCGGTGATGACGCCGACGACGCCCGGCGCCCAGGTGAGCGCGACAGTGAGCACCCAGCGGTAGGTCAGGAAATACCTCGGGCCGATGAGGTGCAGCGGGGCGTCGGCGTATTGGGCGGCGAGCGCGCCCGGATGTCCGAGCTCGGTGAGCACGGCGCGCTCGGCGTCGCCGGGCTCCTCGCCCGCGTCGGTCCGCGCGGCGATCATGTCCTCGATGGAGCCGGTCAACTCCCGGGCGAGGTCGTCGCGGCGCGCCGTGGGGACGTTCCGGGTGACGGCGTGGACATAGCGGTCGGTCAGATCGCGGGTGGCGGTCATGAAGGAGTCCCTTCGGCGAGTCGGGTCAGCGAGGCTTCGAGTGCGGAGAGGTCGTCGCGCATCGCGGCGAGCACGCTCTCGCCGACGTCGCTGGTGCGGTAGATCTTGCGCGGCCGGGAGGCGCTGGTGTCCCACTCGGAGGTGAGCAGGCCTTGGTCCTCCAGACGTCGCAGGAGCGGGTAGAGGGTGTTGGCGTCGACGGAGATGCCCGCGTCGCCGAGCGTCTGCAGCAGGGCGTACCCGTGGCCGGGCTCGCGCAGCGCCGCGAGGCTCGCCATGACGGCGGTGCCTCGGCGGAGCTCCTGCAAGTGCCCCCGCAGTACGTCGTCGGTTGTCATGCGACGAACATTACTGTGTGTCACACAGCAATGCAAGAGTGAGGGATGATGGGCGCATGCGGATCTGGAGCCTGCACCCCCGCTATCTCGACCGCCAGGGCCTCACGGCGTGCTGGCGCGAGACGCTGCTGGCCCAAGCTGTGCTCGCCGGACGCACGCGCGGCTATCAGAACCACCCGCAGCTCGACCGCCTCCGCGCGCACGACGACCCGCTCGGCGCGGTCGCGGCCTATCTCCATCGCATCGCCGACGAGGCGGACGCGCGCGACTATCGCTACGACCGCGCCCGCGTCGACCGCCCCGCCGACGCCGATCCGGTGACATCCACCCCGGTCACGACCGGCCAGCTCGACCTGGAGTGGCGCTGGCTGCGCGGCAAGCTGACAGCTCGCAGCACCGACGTCCTCGCGCGCTGGTCCGACGTCCCCCGCCCCGACCCCCACCCCAGCTTCCGCGTCATCGAAGGTCCGGTCGAGCCGTGGGAGCGGGCGCAGGTGTGAGAATCCGGCTCAGACGACAGTCACGTCATAGTGGAGTATCTTCTCGTCGGCCGTCGCGAACGCGCACCGCTCGAACATCGCTTGCGCGACCAGCATCCGGTCGAACGGATCACGGTGATGGAACGGAAGATCGCGCAACAACTCCGCGTGCTCCGGCGTGAAGTCGATCAGATCGAGGCCGCTCTCACGAATCGCACCGACCACATCTCGCGGAGCCTTGAGCTTGCCCAAGGAGGCTTTGATCGCCACTTCGGCCACCGACACTGCCGAGACGACGACCTCATGGTCAAGGCTCTCGATCACGTCACGGTGCTGACGGCTCAAGGCCTGATCGTCAGAGAGCCACCACAGCAGCACATGCGTGTCGAGAAGGACTCGCATCACGCGGGAGCCCCCGATGGGAAGACGTCACCCTCGGACCAGTCCGCCCACTCCTGCTCATCGAGTTCGTCGAAATCGTCGCCGATCTCGACCTTCCCCTTCCAGATCCCTGGCACTCGGCGAGGGCGTTCTTCGATATAGGGGACCAGCCGAGCGACGGGCTTCCCATGGCGAGCGATAGTGACAGGTCGCCCTTGCTCGGCTTCCACCAGAAGGCGCGACAACTGCGTCTTCGCCTCATAGACGCTGTAGACCACCGCTTCACTCATACGCCCAGGCTACGACTTCTGGTCAAGAATGACCAGAAATCCATGACACTTACTCGCGCCCTGGGTCGGAGACGGACAGCATGGTGTCGCTGAAGAGGTCGATCTCGTCGTCGGGGGTGCGGCCGGAGCCGGAGCCCGACAGCAGGCTCAGCAGCTCGCCGACGGCGCGGTCCACGCGACCGGCCAAAGCCGACGAGCCGGCGCTGCCCCAGTCGTGCGGGGAGGCGAAGACGCCGGTCGGCACGACCACCGCCTGCAGGTAGGCGAACAGCGGACGCAGGGCGAAGTCGATGGCGAGCGAGTGGCGTGCGGTGCCGCCGGTCGCGGCGAGCAGGACCGTCTTACCGATCAGCACGTCTTGGTCGAGCGCGTCGACGAACGCCTTGAACAGGCCCGGATAGGACGCCTTGTAGATCGGCGTCACCACGACCACGCCGGCGGCGGCGAGCAGGTCGTGGACGTGCTGCAGGCGCGGCGAGGCGAAGCCGGTGATCGAGGCGTCGACGACGTCGTGCGCGAGCGGCCTGAGTTCGACCGTCTCCACCGAGACGCCCTCGCCGAGCCGTCCGAGCGCGTCGGCGAACTGTCCGGCGAGCAGGGTGCTGCTGGACGCCTCGCTCATGCCCGACGACACGATCACCACCCGCGTCATGCCGACACCGCCTCAAAGAAAACAACCGTAGGCGGCGCCGGCATGACCTGATCCTGAATGGCCGCTCGCTGCGCTCGCGTCATGCCGACACCGCCTCAAAGAAAACAACCGTAGGCGGCGCCGGCATGACCTGATCCTGAATGGCCGCTCGCTGCGCTCGCGTCATGCCGACACCGCCTCCTTCGCCGCCACACGCGCGGCGTGCGTCGGAGCGTCGGGCACGTCGGCCGGACGACGGGCGTCGAACTCGGCGCGCAGCGTCGGCAGGACCTCGCCGAGCAGGTCGAGCTGCTCCAGCACGATCTTCTGCGGCAAGCCCGCGTGGTCGACGAGGAACAGCTGGCGCTGGTAGTCCCCGAAGTAGTCGGCGAAGGCGAGCGTCTTCTCCAGGAACTGCTGCGGGCTGCCGACCGTCAGCGGCGTCTGCGCCATGAAGTCCTCCAGCGAGGGGCCGTGGCCGTAGACCGGGGCGACGTCGAAGTAGGGGCGGAACTCGTTGACGGCGTCCTGGCTGTTCTTCCTCATGAAGAACTGGCCGCCCAGCCCGACGATCGCCTGGTGCGGC
This sequence comes from Aeromicrobium sp., assembly GCF_047606445.1. Taxonomy (GTDB): domain Bacteria; phylum Actinomycetota; class Actinomycetes; order Propionibacteriales; family Nocardioidaceae; genus Aeromicrobium. The sequence goes on from NZ_JASGEK010000010.1 coordinate 22,314, forward strand.
TCGCCGTGGCCGTAGTGGGCGTAGCGCTGGCGGTAGAAGTCGATGAGCCGGATGTAGTGCTCTTTCGGCCAGAAGATGTTGTTGGCGAAGTAGCCGTCGCCGTAGTAGGCGGCGAGCTCGGCGACCTCGGGCGTGCGGATCGAGCCGTGCCAGACGAAGGGCGCGACGCCGTCGAGCGGGCGCGGGGTCGCGGTGAAGCCCTGCAGCGGCGTGCGGAACTTCCCCTCCCAGCTCACCACGTCCTCGTCCCAGAGACGGCGCAGCAGTTGGTAGTGCTCGATGGTCAGCTCGACCGCCTTCGAGCCGTCGTAGCCGAACCACGGGTAGACCGGCGGGGTGTTGCCGCGGCCGAGCATGAGGTCCATGCGGCCGCCCGTGAGATGCTGCAAGGTCGCGTAGTCCTCGGCGATCTTCACCGGGTCGTTGGTGGTGATGAGCGTGGTCGAGGTCGACAGGATCAGCCGCTCGGTCAGCGCGCCGATATGGGCGAGCGTGGTGGTCGGGCTCGACGGGACGAACGGCGGGTTGTGGTGCTCGCCGGTCGCGAAGACGTCGAGGCCGATGTCCTCGGCCTTGCGGGCGATCTCGACGGTGTTCTTGATCCGCTCGTGCTCGGTGGGCACGCGGTCGTTGACGGGGTCGCGGGTGACGTCGCCGACGGTGAAGATGCCGAACTGCATAGAGGCCATAGCTTTAGTCTGACAGAAACAAGTTTAATCTTCAACAGTTCTCTGGGAGGCGAAGAACTCCCGCAGCAGCCGCGACGACTCCTCGGCCCGCACCCCTGCGACGACCTCGGGACGGTGGTTGAGCCGGCGGTCGCGCACCACGTCCCACAGCGAGCCGACCGCGCCCGCCTTCTCGTCCCACGCGCCGAACACGAGCCGCCCGATCCGCGCGCCGACGAGCGCCCCGGCGCACATCGTGCACGGCTCCAACGTCACCACCAGCGTGCAGCCCTCCAGCCGCCACTCGCCCCGCGCGGCGGCGGCCTCGCGCAGCGCGACCACCTCGGCGTGGCCTGTCGGGTCGGCGTCGCGCTCACGGGTGTTGCGACCCCGGCCGATCGCCGCGCCGTCCGGGTCGAGCACGACCGCGCCGACCGGCACGTCGCCCGTCGCCAGCGCCGCCCGCGCCTCGGCCAGCGCCAGCGTCATCGCCTCGTCCTCGGTCATGGGTCGAGCGTGCCATGCGGACCGGAACCACGGGTGTCTCTACCCCTATGCACCGCCTGTCCACGGACTTAGCGTTGCTCTTCCACCCCCCGAACCGGCTGCGAAGCCAGAACAGGACACAACCATGAAGCGTCTCATCCACGGCGGCGTCGTCGCCCTCCTCGCGCTGCTGCTGCTCTCGCTCGCCACGCCCGCCCAGGCCCGGATCAGCGCGGGGCCGCTCTCGCTGAAGGTCACCGCCAAGTGTTCCGCCCCCGGCGACACCATCAAGCAGCTCTCCATCTGGACGCCCGAGCGCGGCAACCAGAAGGTCACCTTCCCGAAGAACCAGACCAAGACCGCGGCCATCTCGACGGGCACGATCAACAAGAAGCAGAGCGGCGACACCTTCTTCAACTGGCGCGTCATCTGCCACATCAGCGGGAACTCCGGCGAGCACCAGAAGAAGTACGGCGGAAGCTGGAACGGCACGTCCTACTCCTTCACCATCGACAAGGGCTACCAGCTGAAGAAGCCGTGATCCTTCACCGTTGAGTCAGGGGCGTCGCTCGCGGCGCCCCTGACTCACGTGGGCACTACGCTCAGGCCATGCAGGTGCACATCGCCGATCATCCGCTCATCGCCCACAAGCTGACCGTGCTGCGCGACGAGCGCACCGACTCCCCCACCTTCCGCCGCCTCGCCGACGAGCTGGTGACACTGCTGGCCTACGAGGCGACGCGCGACGTCGTGGTGGAGTCCGTGCCGGTCCGCACCCCCGTGACCGACACGACCGGCGTGCGGCTCGCCGGACCGCGACCACTCGTCGTGCCGATCCTGCGCGCCGGGCTCGGCATGCTGGAGGGCATGCAGCGGCTGCTGCCGACCGCCGAGGTCGGCTTCCTCGGCATGGTCCGCAACGAGGAGACACTGGAGGCCGACACCTACGCCGAGCGCTTGCCCGAGGATCTGTCGGGGCGTCACTGCTTCGCCCTCGACCCGATGCTGGCGACCGGCGGCTCGCTCGCGGCGGCCATGCACTACCTCGCCGGGCGGGGGGCCGAGCGGATCACGGCGGTCTGCCTGCTCGCCGCCCCCGAGGGCATCGAGCACGTCACCGGTGAGGCCGAGAAGCTCGGCGTCCCCGTCTCCCTCGTCGTGGCCGGCTGCGACGAGCGGCTCAACGAGAACGGCTACATCGTCCCCGGCCTCGGCGACGCCGGCGACCGCCTCTACGGCACCGCCGACTGAGCCGGTTCCTCCGGCTCCTCGGGCGGGTAGACGAGATTCACCAGCACCACCGAGACGATCATCAACAGGAACCACGCCCCGAGTTTCATCGGCGACACCATCGACCAGCCGTCGACCTGGTCGGGGTAGACCCAGGCGCCTCCGGCCGTCGCGATGTTCTCGGCGATCCAGATGAAGAACGCCACCAGGAAGAACGCCAGCAGCAGCGGCATGCGCAGCACGAAGCGGTGCACCCGGAAGTGCATGACCGTGCGGAGCCACAGCAGCGCGATGACGCCGAACAGCACATAGCGCAGGTCGACGATGTAGTGGTGCGTGTAGAAGTTCACGTAGACGCCCACCGCCACCAGGCAGGTCGCCCACACCGGCGGGTAGCGGTCGAACCGCAGGTCGAAGAGCCGGTGCATGCGCACCATGTACGACCCGACCGCCGCGTACATGAAGCCGCTGTACAGCGGGACCGCGCCGAGGTGCAGCGCCCCGCCGGCCTCGTAGCCCCACGAGCCGGCTGACGTCTTGAACAGCTCCATCACGGTGCCGACGACGTGGAACAGGACGATGACCCAGAGCTCCCGGCCGCTCTCCAGCCGGAAGGCGACCATGAGGATCTGGATGACCACCGCGCCGACCACCAGCGCGTCGTTGCGGTGCAGCGCGGCGTCGTCGGGGTAGACCCACGCCGTGACGACGATGAGCGCCAGCATCACCCCGCCGAAGACGCACGCCCACGCCTGCTTGACGCCGAAGACCAGGAACTCGACGAGCCACGACCGCCAGCCCGTCGACGGCGCGCGGTCCAGCAGCCCGCGCGCCCACCCGTCGAGCCGCCGCTCTAATGACGTGTACCGCCCCATGACTCCCTCTCTCACGAGATTTGCTCCCTTATCCACCGAATCCCTGCCGGGATTCGGTGGATAAGGGAGCAAATCTGGCCTTCGGGCGACCCTCAGAGGGCGCGGAGGATGTCCTCCACGCGGTCCTTGGCGTCACCGAAGAGCATCTGCGTGTTCTCGCGGAAGAACAGCGGGTTCTGGACGCCCGCGTAGCCGGCGGCCATCGAGCGCTTGAACACGATGACGTTCTCGGCCTCCCAGACGTGCAGCACCGGCATGCCCGCGATGGGGCTGCCCGGATCCTCCGACGCGGCCGGGTTGACGGTGTCGTTGGCGCCGATCACGAGGACGACCGACGTGTCGGGGAAGTCGTCGTTGATCTCGTCCATCTCCAGCACGATGTCGTACGGGACCTTCGCCTCGGCCAGCAGCACGTTCATGTGCCCCGGCAGCCGGCCGGCCACCGGATGGATGCCGAAGCGCACCTCGACGCCGCGGTCGCGCAGCTTCTTGGTGAGGTCGGCGACCGGGTACTGCGCCTGCGCCACCGCCATGCCGTAGCCGGGCGTGATGACGACGCTGGACGCGTTCTTCAACAGCTCCGCGACCCCCTCGGCGTTGACCTCGCGGTGCTCGCCGTAGTCCTTGTCGTCCGACGTCGGGGCCTCCGCGCCGAAGCCGCCCGCGATCACCGAGAGGAACGAGCGGTTCATCGCCTGGCACATGATGTAGCTCAGGTAGGCACCCGAGGAGCCGACCAGCGCGCCGGTGACGATGAGCAGGTCGTTGTCCAGCAGGAAGCCCGCCGCAGCCGCAGCCCAGCCGGAGTAGCTGTTGAGCATCGACACGACCACCGGCATGTCGCCGCCGCCGATGGAGGCGACGAGGTGCCAGCCGAGCGCCAGCGCCAGGACCGTCACCGCGGCCAGCAGCCACAGCTGCGGGTCGACGACGAACCAGGCCGTCAGCGCGACGAAGGCGACCAGCGCGCCGACGTTGATGTAGTTCTTGCCCGGCAGCATGAGCGGCGCGGACTTCATCTTGGCGCTCAGCTTGAGGTTGGCCACGATGGAGCCGGTGAAGGTCACCGCGCCGATGAACACGCCGACGAACACCTCGGCGTTGTGGATGTCCTCCAGCGACTGCGTCGCGAAGTGGCCGTGTTCGAGGTAGCCGTTCCAGCCGACCAGCACCGCCGCGAGGCCGACGAAGGAGTGCAGCAGCGCGATCAGCTCGGGCATGCCGGTCATCTCGACGACCTTGGCCCGCCAGAAGCCGATGGCCGCGCCGATGACGACCGCCAGCGCCAGCAGGACGATCGCCCGCGCCTCGGCCTTCTCGACCACCTGGAAGGTGATCGCCGCCAGCGCGATGGCCATGCCGGAGATGCCGTAGGCGATGCCTGCCTTGGCGGACTCGTGCTTGCTCAGCCCGGCGAGGCTGAGGATGAACAGGAGCGCGGCGACGATGTACGCCGCGTAGACAGCAGATTCAGCAGTCATGTCATCAGCCCTTCGAGCCTGTGCTGTCTTTGGAGAACATGCCGAGCATGCGACGTGTGACGGCGAAACCGCCGAAGATGTTGATGCTCGCGAGCAGGATCGCCACGAACGAGAGCGCTTGGATCACGACGGCGTCGTCGACCTTCGGGTCGACGCCGATCTGGATCACCGCGCCGGCCACGATGATGCCGGAGATCGCGTTGGTGACGCTCATCAGCGGCGTGTGCAGCGCGTGGGCGACGTTGCCGATGACGTAGTAGCCGATGACGATCGACAGCACGAGCACGAAGAAGTGCCCCGGCAGTTGGCCCGGCGCGTAGGCGTTGACGGCGAACAGCGCGAGGATGCCCGCGCCGATCCACGCGAACTTGCGCCACGCGGGGGCCGGGGGCTTCTCCTCGGCGACGACCGGCGCCTTCGTCTCCGGCGCGGCGGCGGGAGCGGCCGACACCTTCACCTTCGGCGGCGGCCAGGTGGTCGCGCCGTCGCGCACGACGGTCACGCCGCGCTGGACGACGTCCTCGAAGTCGAGCGTCAGCCGGCCGTCCTTCTCGGGCGTGAGCAGCTTGAGCAGGTTGACGAGGTTCTGGCCGTACAGCTGCGAGGCCTGGGTGGGCAGGCGGCCCGCGAGATCGGTGTAGCCGAGGATGACGACGCCGTTGTCGGTGACGACCCGCTCGCCGGCGACCGAGCCCGCGACGTTGCCGCCGTGGGCCGCGGCCATGTCGACGATGACGCTGCCGGGCTTCATCGAGGCGACGTCGGCCTCGGTGAGCAGGCGCGGCGCGGCCCGGCCCGGGATGAGCGCGGTGGTGATGACGATGTCGACCTCGGCGGCCTGCTCGGAGTAGATCTCCGCGGCGCGGCGGTCGTAGTCCTCGCTGGTGGCCTTGGCGTAGCCGTCGGTGGACTGCTCCACCTCGACGTCGACCTTCAGGTACTCGCCGCCGATGGACTGCACCTGGTCGGCGACCTCGGGGCGCGGGTCGGTGGCGCGCACGATGGCGCCGAGGCTGGACGCCGCGCCGATGGCGGCCAGACCGGCCACGCCGGCGCCCGCGACGAGCACCTTGGCCGGCGGCACCTTGCCGGCGGCGGTGACCTGGCCGGTGAAGAAGCGGCCGAACTCGTGGGCGGCCTCGACGACGGCGCGGTAGCCGGCGATGTTGGCCATGGAGCTGAGCACGTCCATGGACTGCGCGCGGGAGATGCGCGGGACGGCGTCCATGGCGAGCACGGTCAGCTCGCGCTGCGACAGCTCGCCGAGCAGCTCGGGGTTGAGCGCCGGGGAGATGAGGCTGATGAGCGTGGCGCCGTCGGCCAGCAGCGCGATCTCCTCGGTGCTCGGCGCGTTGACCTTGAGCACGATGTCGCTGCCGAGCGTCGTGGCCCGGTCGGCTATCTCGGCTCCGGCCTCGGCATAGGCCTCGTCGGAGAAGCTGGAGGCGTCGCCGGCGCCGGACTCCACTCGGACCGCGTAGCCGAGTGTGAGGAGCTGTGCGACCGTGGACGGCGTGGCGGCGACTCGGGTCTCGCCTGCGGACGTCTCACGGGCGACGCCGATGACGGCCGCAGGCGCGGCGGTCTGCACGTCGATCTCGTCGTTCATTGGACGAACGCTACCGGCTCGTCATGTTTCTCGTGTACGGGCTTCGTCATGCCCTGGTGCGCCATGCCTGAAAAGAGGATGATCGACCCATGTCCCGTTGGCTCTGTTGCCTACCGCTGCTCGTCGGCGGCCTCGTCTACGCCCTCGTCGGCCATCCGACGCTGCCGATCGTCGCCTTCGAGCTGGCGGGCGACGCCGCGACCGCCGCCGAGGTGGTCGGCGAGCGCACGGGCGACTTCCGCGCCGCGCTGTGGTCGGACTGGCTGGCCTTCATCCCCGGCTATCTCGTGACGCTGTGCCTGCTGGCCACCCGGCTGCCCCGACGCTGGGCGGCGGCGCTGCTGGTCGTGCTCGCGGTCGCGGCGGCGGGCTGCGATGCGATGGAGAACCGTCACCTGCTCACCGGCCTTGACGACGGCGCCGACGCCTCCTTCGCCGCAGGCCGCGCCTGGGCGCTGGCGAAGTTCGCCCTCCTCGCCCCCGCGCTCGCCCTCGGCCTGTGGGGGTTGTTCCGCCGGACCGAGCGCGACCCTTCGACCTCCTGACACCGGCGCGTGCGCCCGCGTTCACCGGGCGTCCGTCTGAAGGGGCTGGGCTGCGAGCACTGCCCATCCCTCTCAGGAGTTCTCGTGCGCACTGCCCGCATACTCGTCGCCTCGGCGCTGCTGTCGGTCGGACTGTTGGCCGCCGCGCCCGCCCAGGCCGCGGACACCGACATCAAGATCAACGAAGTCATGTCGACCGGGTCGCCGGACTGGATCGAGTTGACCAACACCGGTTCGGCCCCTGTCGACGTGTCCGGCTGGATCGTCAAGGACGACAACGACTCACGGACCCTCGCCATCCCGCCGACAGCGCGCGGATCTTGCTGCCGACGGGACGACGCTGATCGACAGCCACTCCCAGGCGAGCCGCATCTCCTCGCACGGCCGGGTCCCCGACGGGACGGGCGCCTTCGAAGTCATCACGCCGTCACGCGGCGCTGCCAACGCCCCGACGACGCCTCCCCCCGCCCCGACCGTCGTCGTCAACGAGGTCGAGTCGAACAGCGACCCGGTCGGCGACTGGATCGAGGTGGCCAACACCGATCCGGCGAACGACGTCGACGTCTCCGGCTGGTACGTCCTCGACAGCGACGACACGCACACCCCGGTCGTCTTCCCGTCCGGCTCGGTCGTCGAGTCCGGCGGCTACCTGTCGATCTACACCGACACGACCCCTGACGGCTTCGGCCTCGGCGGCGACGACTCCGCCCGCCTGTTCGACGCCTCCGGGACGCTGGTCTCCGAGACCTCGTGGAGCGGCCACGCGCCCGTCACCTGGGGCCGCTGCCCGGACATGACCGGCGACTTCGCGCACACGAGCGAGTCGACCCCTGAGCAGATCAACGCCTGCGAGCCGCCGGTGTCCGTCGAGACGCAGGCCTGGCCGTGGCTGGGCGACCCGATCGTCGACGCCGCCGCGGCGGGCGTCGGCGGCGAGGACGCCTCCGGTCTCGATTTCGGATCGGACGGCGCGCTGTACGCGGCCAACAACGGCAGCGGCGAGATCAGCCGCCTGACCGGCGATGTGGTCGACGGCTTCACGGTCGCCGAGTCCTGAGTGGTGCGCTTCCCCGACGGCACGGGCGCGGTCGACGCCGAGGGCGTCTCGGTGATGGGCGACGGCCGCCTGTTGGTCGCCAGCGAGCGCGACAACGACAACAGCGGCGTGAGCCGTCCGTCGGTGCTTCTGCTCGACCCGGTCGTGGGCGGCACGGCTCTGACCGAGTGGAATCTCGCCGACATCGTCGGTCCGGTCGGCGCCAACGGCGGCCTGGAGGCGGTCGAGTGGATCAGCGACGCCGACGCGGTGACGGCGGGCTTCGCCCAGGCAGACGGCACGCCCTACGACCCGGCCGCCATCGGCCCGCACTTCGGCGGGATCGTCGTGGTCGGCGTCGAGCAGATCGTGTGGGCCGACGACGCGGCGGCCGACGACGTCGCGCTGCGCGGCACGTACCGCCTGGCCACGAGTCCGACCGACCTCGACGGCATCGTTCAGACCGCGAACGCCTCGTCGTCGGCCACCGCCGAGAGCGGAACACTGCCCGGCGCCGGCGCCTCGACCCGCTGGTGGGTCGTCGCCCTGGCACTCGGCGGCAGCGCCCTCGGCGCAGCCGTCACCGCCTGGGGCCGCCGCGACACCTGACCACACCGACGACGGTGGGCCGCCTCCTCCTGGGGAAGCGGCCCGCCGTTCTACTCCGGCACCAGCTTCAACGCGTCGACATGGCGGGGTCGGACAACGGAGAAGTGACGCCGATCCAGCGTCGCCACTCCGGTGATATCCAACCGCTCGGCCAACGCGATCACCGACGCGTCGGTCGTTCCGAGCGGCAGATCCGCGTACTGCTCCACCAGGTCCGCGATGCGGTCGAAGTCCTCGCTCACCAGATCAACCAACTGGAAATCCCGAGCTGACACCGCCCGCAAGAAAGCGACCTCCGCGAAAACGCCGATCCTGCTCTCCAGCAAGTAGCCCACTTCCGCCACCACCGTCGGCGGCAACAACAAGGTCCTACGCGCCAAACGCAACCCTGTGAACAGATCGACACATCGGCGGTGATCGGCGCTCTTGCGATCGGCAGCGGCGAAAATCGGACCCGAATCGCACAGGATCATGATCTTGAAGCGCCGAACCCCTCGGCGAGGATCTCATCGACTCGACGCGCGTTGTCAGTGCGTCCGTCCTGAGATTCCCCGATCCCGAAGAACTCCGGGGGCCAGGAACGCTCGCGCTTCGACGGGCGGACCAGGCGCAGGCGGACGTCGGCCAGGACCGACGCGACTTGGTCGTCCGGAAGGGCGTCGATGAGCTCGTGCAACTCGCTTCGTTCGGTGCTCATGGATCGAGCCTAGGCGACCTGCGCGCGTAAAGCACGCGCTGTGACGAGGGCGGGCGAGCGCGAAGCTCAGCCGGTCGACACGGCGGCGAAACTCCTCACGGTCACGGCATCAGCCCAGGCTCCGGCGCCGAGACTGTGACTCATGCCACATATGCTCTAGTGTTCGTCGCGGGAGGGGCTACCGCTCAGGAAAGGGCACTGACATGGCTATCAACCCGAAGGACGCCGTCGATTCGGTCAAGGACATCGCGCAGAACGCCATCGGCAAGTCCGGCGAGATCGTCGAGGGCGCGGCCGACGTGCTCAAGGGCGACGTCTCCGGCGGCGTCGGCGGCATCATCAAGGGCGCGACCGACATCGCCACCGGCTCGGTCGAGAAGGCCAAGGAGATCCTCACCGGCCGCGACGACTCCGCCGACGACGGGGAGTGAATCTCACCGGCCCTCGTCGATCGCGTCCTGGAACGTCTGCCTCAACGGCTCGCTGAACAAGACGAACCGGATGCGCTCGACGGGGTCGGCGTCGTGCTCGCGGCAGGTCCGCGCGGCGATCCGCGCCACCTCGGCCGTAGGCCACCCGTAGGAGCCCGCGCTGATCGCGGGGAAGGCGACCGACCGGCAGCCGAGGTCGGCGGCGACGTCCAGTGACCTGCGGAAGCACGAGGCGAGGAGGGCCGGGTCGTCCTGACCTCGGTGAAGATTCGGACCGACTGTGTGGATCACCCAGTCGGCGGGCAGGTCGAAGCCGGGCGTGGCGACCGCGTCGCCCGCCATGAGTCCGGCGCGGTGGGTGCTCCTCCGCAACCCTCGGCACGCCTCCAACAACCGAGGTCCTGCGGCCCGGTGGACCGCCCCGTCGACGCCTCCCCCGCCGAGGAGCACCGAGTTCGCCGCGTTGACGATCGCGTCCGCCTCGACTGTTGTGATGTCACCGTGCTCGGCTGTGATCCGCATGCTGTCAGTGTGGCAGCAGCGTTATGACCCACACTGGTCCCATGGACTACGAACTCGCCTGCGACCAGGCCGAGGAGATCGACGCGACGCTCGACGGCCAGGAGCGGCTCGACGCCTATCGTCAGCACGCAGACGCCTTGGAGCCGGGCGAGGTCGGGCGCAGTGTCTTCCTCGAATACCTCGCCGACCATCTGACGATGTCGAAGCGGTACGACGAGGCCCGCTCGGTCTACGTCGAGCTGATCGCCGACGGCGGCGACTGCGAGCTCGATCCACGGGTGGGGCTGCTCGACGTCGAGTTGAGGATCGGCCACACCGATCAGGCCGACGCTTTGCTGAAGGAACTTCTGGCCTCGGCCCGCGCCGACGAACTCGACCTGGCGGACTACGCCGATATCGGCGGCGCCTTGGAAGAGGCGGGGGAGTTCCGCAAGGCGCACCGCTGGTTCACCATGCCGCTGCGCGACCTCGACCCCGAAGAGCTCGAATTCTCAGAGGTGCCGCTCCTCCACGGCCGCGCCCGCGTCCGCCGCGCCCTCGGCCTCCCCGTCGACGCCTACGACGAGGTCAGCCAGGCCATCACCGGCACCTTCGCCGCAGGCGACGACGCCTGAGTCTCAGTCCTCGTCCTCCTCACGCAAGGCCGTCTCCCAGTCCTGGCCACCGTGAAAGACGCCGATCACATTGATCGCCTCATCGTCCACCTCGTAGGCGATCACCGTCCGGCCCCGATGCGTGGTCGTTCTCATACCCGGCCGAATGTCGCCTGATCCAGTCGTCAAGATCGTCGAGTTGTCGCTGCGCTTCTGGCGTTTAGACCACCCGGCGTGTCATGAACGAGCGGCCCACTTCTCCTCGAAGTGAGCACGGACCTCGTCAGCGGGCACACCTCGCGACGGATCGGCCTTCAGCGCGTCGTACGCGGCGGCGGCTTCACCCCGAAGCCACGCCTCAGTTCCGTCGACCTGCAAGTCCTCGGAATCGACAGTCCGCAGCAGCCGGAGAGCCACGTCTTTACGCACCGTCGGTGGCAGCGACATCCCTGCCTCGTAGAACTCTGATGCGCTCAACGTCATGTCGACACCCTACGCCGCGGCGACGACATTTCAACGCTCCGAGGCAAAGCACATCCCATCTGCCTCACCTCTCACTCCGGACCCACCCCTAGCCCTGTTCAATTCACTGGGCGCCCAACAGCTCCTCCACCGTCTGAACCCACGCGATGCGGGCGCGCAGAGCCGGGTCGGCGTGGAGGCGGGTCGGGAGGTCGAGCACGCGCGCTGGGTCGGCCTTCATCGGCGAGGTGTCGAACTGGACGACCTTCCCGTCCGAGGTGGTCATCACAATCCACAGCACCCGCGTGTCCGGCATCGGCCAGCGGGCGTGGTGCCGCCGCTCCTCGCCCACCACGCCGACCATGTCGGTCCAGGCGATGAACTGGGAACGATGGCGCGGCCCGTGGTCGAGGCCGTCGGCCGAGATCCGCCACCGCTGACGCCAGCCCGGTCGGCGCCACGCCAGCCATCCCACCAGGACGAGCCCGAGCGCGAGAAGCGCCACGAACACCATCTGTGGCCAGCTCACATCGCCTTCCGCGATCCTCGCCCACAGCGCCACCGCCGCCCACAGCCATCCGCAGACCGCGGCCACGAAGAACGGGAAGGACGACAAGAACGGCACGACGAGCGCGGCGGGCGGCGAGGCCTCCGCGACGATCGGCCGCGGCTCGATCCGGACCACCGCCGTCGCCGTCGCGTTCCACAGGAACGACGCGCAGATCCCATAGAAGAAGGCCGCATACGCCCTGTGTCGCGGTTCGTCGAGAGGCCAGTCGACGAACGCCGTCACGACGATGAGCGCCATGAAGATCATCGCGCCCACGGCCGGGCTGACACTCCGGCGTCCGGCGTTCCACCACGCGTCGGCTGAGTCCATTCCTTTATTCAAACCGATCGAGTCGCCTAGTATCGACCGAATGAGTCGCGGACGGGTGTCGATCCCGGAGTCGGAGCTGCGATGGCGTTTCAGCCGCAGCTCGGGTCCGGGTGGTCAGCACGTCAACACCAGCGACACCCGAGTGGAGTTGATGTGGTCACTGGCCGAGACGACCGCGCTGTCGGAGGCTCAGCGCGACCGCGCGGCGCAGCAGTTGAAGTCGCGTCTGGTCGACGGCGTCGTGACGGTGGTGTCGTCGCAGTACCGCTCGCAGCACCGCAACCGCGAGGCCGCCCGCGTGCGCCTGGAAGAACTCGTGGCGAAGGCGGTCGTCCCGCCCAAACACCGCCGCCCGACCACGCCGTCGCGCGCCTCCGCCCGCCGTCGCCTCGACGCCAAGAAGCGCCGCTCGACCACCAAGGCCCTCCGCCGCCCACCGGAGTGAGCGAGCGGAAAGCTACGGTGCGTCCAACAGAAGTTCGGCGTACACGGCGCCGTCGTCTCCCATGCGAACGAGAGCACCCTCGTACCGCAGGATCGCGAGCGCTGGGAAGTTCCCGGCGGTGGTGCGGACGACCAGTCGCTTCGCGCCCACCGCGACAGCGCGGGCGCGGAGGAGCCGGAAGGCGGCAGCGCCGACGCCGCTGCCTCGCGCGGAGCGGGCGAGCCAGATGCCGCACTCCATATCGTCGGTAGGGCTCGTCAACCGATGGAGTCGCGTCGCCCCGACGACTCGTCCCTCCATCTCGATCGCGGCGGTCTCCTCGTCGCTCTCGGCGAGCCCGGATCGGCGATCCCGGTGGTAGGCCCGCAACCACGCGACGCGGTCCTGGGTCCAGCCGTCGCCGAGCGGCGGCGTGACCTCGTCGGGCGCCGCGTCGGTGATGGCGACATGCACGAGTTGCTCCAAGATCGCCTCATCGACGGCGACGAGGGAGACGAGCCCGGCAGGACGGTTCGGCACGATGCTTCCTTTCACGATGGCCGAGATCAAGCTCCATCCACTATCGCCCAGAACCCCAACGGAGCGAGGGACGACCGCGTGTCTACGGCGCCGTCGCAGACCTGAGGAACTAGCGTCGTGTCGTGCCCGCCGCTCCCCATGACCCCGGACCGCCGCGCCTGCGGGTGCGGGCGGCCGGGCGGGCCTACGAGCTGGACGGCCCGCAGGCCGCGCTGGGTCGGCTGAGTTTCCAACGCGTCGCGACCGGGTGGCTGGCACGCGACGAGGGCCTGGACGGCGGGCTGCACGTCGCCGGCGAGCAGGTGCGACGTCTGCTCGTCCCCCACGGGACGTCCGTCACCGCGCACGTCGGCGGTCCTGCCGGACCCTCGTTCACCATCGACGCGCCGCCCGTGGACCCGCCCCGCGACGACCGTCGTCCCGCCCCGACGTCCGAACCCGCGCTCGTCGCCCGCGGCCTGTCGGTGCGCAGCCCCGACGGCGCGGCGTTGTTGTCGGACGTCGACGTCGCCCTGGCTCCCGGCACCCTGACCGCGGTGATCGGGCCGTCGGGGGCCGGCAAGTCGACGTTGCTGCGGGCGCTGTCGGGCTTGACGCCCATGCACGCGGGAGCCGTCTGGTGGCGTGGTCACGACGTCGGCGAGGACCGCGAGGAGCTGCGGTCGCTGATCGGTTACGTGCCTCAGGAGGAGATCCAGCATCCGCAGCTGGACGTGCGGCGGTCGTTGACGTTCTCGGCCCGGCTGCGGCTGCCGACCGGGACGCGCCGCGCGCGTCGGGTGGCCGAAGTGCTGGCCCAGGTCGGTCTGGACGGCCAGGCACGCCGGCGGATCGCGAGCCTGTCCGGCGGGCAGCGCAAGCGGGTGTCCATCGCGACAGAGCTACTGACGGCCCCGCCGCTGTTGTTCCTCGACGAGCCGACCTCGGGCCTCGACCCGGGACGTGAGCGACTCGTGATGCGACAGCTCCGCGAACAGGCCGTCGGGGACGCCACCGGGCAGCCGGGCATCGTGGTCGTCGCGACGCACTCGATGCTCGGACTCGACCTGTGCGACACCGTGATCGTGATGGCACGTGGGGGCCGCGTGGTGCACGCCGGGCCGCCCGAGGGCCTGTTGGACCACTTCGACTGCGCCGACCATCCGGAGTTGTTCGACCTCTTGGAGAGCGAACCGGAGGCGTTGCCGAGCCTGGCCGCCGCGAAGGCACCCGTCGCACGCCGTCGCCGGGTCGCCGGACGCACCCGCTCGGCGTGGGGGCAGTTCCCCACGCTCGTGCAGCGCAATCTGGCGGTGTTGTTCGCCGACCGACTCCATCTGGGCATGCTGCTGCTCATGCCGCTGACGCTGGCGGCGCTCACCCGTGTGGTCCCAGGCGACGCCGGGTTGACCGACCCACGGGAGGCGGGGCAACGACTCGCGATTCTGGTGATCGCGGCGACCTTGACGGGCACGGCGATGACAGTGCGCGAACTCGTCCAGGAACGATCGGTGTTCCGGCGCGAACGAGCCGTCGGGCTGTCGACGGGGGCGTATCTGGCCAGCAAAGTCGTGGTGTTCGCGACAGCGTGTTTCGCCCAAGGCGTGCTCCTGACCTGGTTGGCGCTCCTCGGACTCGACGCCCACACCGGGGTGTTCAGTCGCGGGTGGCTGGAGGTGGCGCTGCCGATCGGGCTGCTGGCGGCGGTGACGGCCGTCTTCGGGCTGGCGGTGTCGGCCTTGGTGCGCAGCACCGAGCAGACCGCGCCGGCCTTGGTCGCGCTGGTGATGTCGCAGGTGGTGCTGTCGAGCACGCTGGTGCGCGTCGACGGGCGGGCCCCGTTGGAGCAGGTGGCGTGGCTGTCCCCGGCCCGGTGGGCGCACGCGGCAGCGGCCGCGAGCGTCGACCTCGACGCCGGCCTCGCGACACCGGACCGGTTCTACTCGCCCACCGCGACGACGTGGAGCCTCGACCTCGCCCTCCTGGGCCTGTTCGGCGCACTGGCCTGCTGGCTGGGCCTGTGGGCACTGCGCCGCACCGAACGCTGACACGGGGCTGGGCTCCTCATCTTATGGGCCGCGCCACGCGTGGAGCAGATTCCGTCACCGCCACGACGTAGGGTGCGCGTGTGCCGCCTCAGGAGTTGAACCCCACCCTCGCGGGCCTCATCGCGCAGGTCGACGACGAGGACGTGACGACGACGTTCTGGCCCGACACCATCCTGCGCGGACGCACCTACGCGCGGCAGGGTCGCGTGGTGGTGTTGTCGGCGGGCGCCGCAGCGGTCCGGGCGGTGGTCAAAGGCAGCGGGCACAAAACCTACATCACCGAGCTGCACGTGCGGCCCGACCGGCAGTCCGTCCGGCTCAGCGGGGTCTGCAGCTGTCCCGTGCGGATGGACTGCAAGCACGCCGCCGCGCTGCTCTTCACCGTGCAGCGCGAGGCGAAGCAGACCAGCGGCGCCGACTGGCGCCTGCGACTCGCCCACCTGGCCCGGCGCGCCGAACAGATCGAGGCCGAACGGTCGCCCCTCGCGCTGGAGTTCGCCGTGCAAACCGGCGCACACCACTATCAGCAACCCGACTACCTCGCCCTGCGTCCGCTGCGCCGGGGCAAGCAGGGCCGCTGGATCAAGACCGGCGCCGCGTGGCGCGACCTCGCCTCGGGCTACTCGCGCACCGTCGACGAGATCGATCCGGTCCACCGCGCTGCGGTGGTGGCCCTCGCGCACGCCTCCGGCGAGGACTTCCGGCACGCGGCGAGCGCGGCGGTGCGTCTCAACAGCTTCGGCCCTGAACTGTGGGTCCACCTCCAGAACGCCCTCGACGCCGGGGTCGCGCTGACCGCCGCAACTCCCAGCCAGGGCGTCGAACTCGTCGAGGCTCCGGTCGCGGTGGCCATCGACCTGGCCAGCGGCGACGACGACGCGGTCACCGCCACCACCGCGCTCACGCTCGACGGCGAGCCGTTGACGCTGACCGACCTCCCGTCGGGGGTGATCGGCTCTCCCGCCCACGGGGTGTTCCTCGCCGAACCAGGCCGACCCTTGCGACTGATGCGGCTCGACCGCCCCCTCGACCCGGCCCTCGCGCCCCTGCTCGCCAGCGCGCCGCTCAGCGTTCCCGCCGAGGACGCCGACGAGTTCCTCGACGGCTACGTCCCGCAGTTGGCCCGGATCGCGTCCGTGGGTTCTGACGACGGCTCGGTGGCGGTCACCCACGCTGAGCCCCCTCGGCTTCGTCTGACGGTCATCCGATCGAGCACGACCGAAGCGAGCGTCGACTGGTCGTTCGTCTACCGACGCGGCGACCGCGAGCGCGTTCATCCGCTGCGCTTCGAGGCCGGACACGGTCGCGATCAGGCGGCCGAGCGTTCCCTTCTCGCCAGCGTCCGTCTCCCCGTCGACCTCATGCCGCAGCTGGTCGACCGGCTCGGGGCGCCTCGCTCCTCGACGCTCAGCGGTCCCGCCGTGGTGAGGCTGCTGACCGAGGTCGTCCCCTGGCTGGAGGACCGCGGCGAGGTCGAGGTCGAGATCACCGGCGAGGCCGCCGACCTGCGGGAGGCAACCGACGATCCGCTCGTCTCCCTGTCGGTCGAGGACTCCGCCGCCGACAACGACTGGTTCGACCTGAACGTCGAGGTCAGCATCGACGGCGAGAAGGTCGAGTTCGCCGAACTGTTCACGGCGTTGTCGCTCGACCAGGAGGTGCTGCTGTTGCCCAGCGGCACCTGGATCCATCTGGACCGACCCGAGTTCGCCCGGCTGCGCGAACTCGTGGAGGAGGCGCGCGGCCTGGCCGATCCCGGCTCGGCGACCGTGCGCGTGAACCGGTTCCAATCGGACTGGTGGGAGGAGTTGGCTGGCCTCGGCGTCGTCGAGCAACAGTCCGAGCGGTGGGCGGCAAGCGTCGACGCGATGCGGCGGCTCCGGGCGCCTGAGCGGATCGAACCGCCGGCCTCGCTCGACGCGACCTTGCGCGACTACCAACGCGACGGCCTCGACTGGCTGGCGTTCCTGCACGAGCACCGGCTCGGCGGCATCCTGGCCGACGACATGGGCCTGGGCAAGACCGTCCAGACGCTGGCGCTGTTCGCCCGCGTCCACGAAACCCAGCCAGACGCCCGGTTCCTGGTCGTCGCTCCCACCAGCGTCGTCGAGAACTGGGCGCGTGAGGCCCGCCGTTTCACCCCGACGCTCGGCGTCCGCACGATTCGCGAGACGAAGGCCCGCCGCAAGACCGACCTCGCCGACGAGGTCGGCGACGCCTCCCTCGTGGTCACCTCGTACGCCTTGTTCCGCCTGGAATACGAGGCGTACGAGGCGCTCGGCTGGGAGGTCCTGGTCGTCGACGAGGCGCAGTACGTGAAGAACCGGCGTGGCAAGACGTACACCTGCGTCCGTCGTCTGCCCGCGTCGACGAAGCTGGCGATCACCGGCACGCCGCTGGAGAACTCGCTCATGGACCTGTGGTCGCTGCTGTCGATCACCGCGCCGGGCCTGTACCCCGACCCCGACACGTTCTCCGAGGTCTACCGGCTCCCCATCGAGAGCGGTCAGGCGCCGGAACTGCTGACGACCCTGCGCCGACGCATGGCCCCCCTGATGCGACGCCGCACGAAGGCCGACGTGCTCACCGAGCTCCCGCCGAAGACCGTGCAGATCGTTGACGTCGAGTTGAGCGCGAAACACGCCAAGGTCTATCAGACGCAGTTGCAGCGCACCCGGCAGCGCGTGCTGGGCCTGACCGACGACCTCCAGAAGAACCGCTTCGAGATCCTGAAGTCACTGACACTGCTACGACAGTTGAGCCTCGACCCCGGCCTCGTCGACGAGGCGCACGACGGCATCGGCTCGGCGAAGCTCGACCAGCTCCTCGACCATCTCCAGGAGGTGGTCGGCGAGGGCCGCCGCGCCTTGGTGTTCAGCCAGTTCACCCGGTTCCTCGGACGCGCCCGCGACCGCCTCGACGCCGCCGGCATCGACTACGCCTATCTCGACGGCCGCACCCGCAAACGCGACCAGGCCATCGCCCGTTTCAAGGACGGCGACGCGCCGGTGTTCCTGATCAGCCTGAAAGCCGGCGGCGTCGGCCTGAACCTCACCGAGGCCGACGTCTGTTTCGTGCTCGACCCCTGGTGGAACCCGGCCGCCGAGGCGCAAGCCGTCGACCGCGCCCACCGCATCGGCCAGCAGAACCCCGTGCTCGTCTACCGCTACGTCTCCCAAGGAACGATCGAGGAGAAGGTCGTGGAGCTGCAGAACAGGAAACAAGCCCTGTTCGCCAGCGTCATGGAGGACGGCGGCGCCTTCTCCGGCGCCCTGTCCGCCGACGACATCCACGGATTGCTGGGCTGACCGGCCAGATCAGAGGCCCGATGACCCACGGCCACATCGACACCCTCGCCTCGAACGGGACTCCGCAAGCGGTCTTCCGCTCCGACCGCGGATCGCGGTACGCCTCCGCCGAATACGCCCAGGTCTCCGCACGGCCCGGGGTCGTGTTGTCGGTCGGGCGGACCGGATCGTGTCACGACGACGCGGTCGCCGAGTCGTGGTGCTCGATGCTGAGGAACGAGATGTACTACCGCAACACGTTCACCACCGGAGCCCGAGCGAGGTTCGCGGTCGTGGACTACGTCGAGGTCTTCCACAACCGCAGGCGCCGCCACCCAACCCTGGGCCACCGCACCCCCGCAGCAGTCCACGTCGCCCACCAGAACCCTCAGCCCGCAACTGCGGCCTGACCCACAAACAGACTGTCACGAAACTTGACACAGCCCGTTCCCATCGGCTGTCTGGGTCCGTGAACATGACATCGACCCATGCGGGCGATGAGCCGAGCGAAGCGTGGGAGGCGGTCGGGCGACCGCCTCCCACGGACTCACTCCTGGGACAGCTCGCCGTTGTCGGACTCGAGGGTGACGGTGGCGGTCTCGGATTCGCCGTCGCGGAGGTAGGTCACCTCGACCTCGTCGTCAGGCTGGTGGCCGCGGACGGCGGCGACGAGCGCGCTGGAGCTGCCGATGGGCACACCGCCGAGCGAGGTGATGATGTCGCCCTTCTTCAGGCCCGCCTTGTCGCCGGGGCTGTCGGGCGTCACCTCGGTGACCTCCGCGCCGATCCCGGTCAGCTCGTCCTCCTCGGTCGCCGGGGCCACCGTCACGCCGATGCGGGCGTGCTCGACCGTGTCGCCGTCGCGCAGTTGCTGGGCGACGCGTCGCGCCAGGTCGATGGGGATGGCGAAGCCGAGGCCGATCGACCCGGAGGCGTCGGAGCCGGTGCGGATCGCGGAGTTGATGCCGATGACATTGCCGGCCAGGTCGACCAGGGGGCCGCCGGAGTTGCCGGGGTTGATCGCCGCGTCGGTCTGCACGGCCGGGAACACGGTCGCGTTGTCGCCGTCGGCGTCGGCCGACTCGACGGGCCGGTTGAGCGCGCTGACGATGCCCTGCGTCACCGTGCTCTCCAAGCCGAACGGCGAGCCGATCGCCACCACGGTCTGCCCGACCGTGAGATCGGCCGAGGTGCCGAAGGTGGCGGGCTTGAGTCCGGAGACGTCGGCGGCCTTGATGACCGCGAGGTCGCTGACCGGGTCGCGGCCGAGGATCTCGGCGGAGGTGTTCGTGCCGTCGCTGAAGGCCACCGTGATGGAGCCCTCCTCGGCGGCGGCCTCGATGACGTGGTTGTTGGTGAGGATCTCGCCGTCCTCGCTGAGGATCACACCGGAGCCGGAGCCGCCCTCCTCGCCGTTGCGGACGTTGATCTGCACCACCGACGGCATCAGCTCGGCGGCGACCGTCTCGACCTCGCCGACGGGAGCCTTCTCGGTCGACTGCGGCTCGTCGAGCGCGGAGGTGGTGTCGCTCTCCTTCGTCGGCTCGTCGTCACCGCCTTGCCCCTGGAGCCAGGAGCCGCCGTAGCCGGCCCCGCCGGCGAGCGCGATGACCAGCGCGGCGGCGGCGACCTTGCGGCCCGTGCGACGCTTCGGCTTGGCGGTGTGGCCCGGCGGTGTCGCGTGGGCGCCGCCGTGGCCGTGCGGGGGAGCCGCGTCGACCGGTGGCGCCGGGGTGGGAGTCGGCGGCGCCGTGGTCAGATCCGGCGGCGGCACAACGGGCGAGGTCGTCAGGACCGCAGTCGGCTCGGTGTGCTCCTCGGACGCATCGTCGCGAGAGCCGTAACTGAACGGCCCCGGGGGCGGCGGGACGTCGGCGGACGAGGACTCGTCGGGGGGCGTGTCGGACGGTTCAGTCATGCGTTCAGGATCTTCCGCTTCGCTGTGAGAACTCTGTGCTGGAACTAGGCGGAGTCGATGAGGCGGGCATCGCCATCCGGAAGGTGGCTCCGTGGCCCGGCTCGGACTCCACCGTGACGTTACCCCCGTGCCGTTCGGCAGCGCGCTGCACGATCGACAGGCCGAGCCCGGAGCCCGGCAGAGTGCGCGCCTCCTGCGACCGGTAGAAGCGGTCGAAGACACGCGGCAGGTCGTCCGCGGCGATGCCAGGCCCATGGTCGCGCACGGTGACCACGCCATCGTGCAGGCTCACGTGGACGGTGCCGCCCTCGGGGCTCCACTTGACGGCGTTGTCGAGCAGATTGGTCACCGCGCGCTCCAACAACCGTGGTTCGCCGACGACCTGCCAGGGCGACAGGTCGACGTCGAAGGTGAGCGACGGGTCGCGCAGACGCACCCGGTCGAGCGAGTGCTCGATGATCTCCGACAGGTCGATCGACTCCGGGTCGTGGTGCATCGGCTCGTCACGGGCCAACTCCACGAGGTCGCCGATGAGCGTGGTCAACTCCGCGACCTGCGCCTGGATGTCGCCGAGCACTTCAGCGGACTGTTCGTCGGTGAGCGGGCGTCCGCTGGCCCGCGCCTGGCTGAGCAGTTCGATATTGGTCCGCAAGCTGGTCAGCGGGGTGCGCAACTCGTGCCCCGCGTCGGCGACGAGCTGCCGCTGTTGAGTCTGCGAGGCATCCAGCGCCACGAGCATCTGGTTGAAGGCGATGGTGAGGCGGGCCAGCTCGTCGCGGCCGCTGACCTTGATCGGCGTGAGCTGCTGCGTGCGGGCGACGTCCTCGGCCGCATGGGTGAGACGGCGCACCGGGCGCAGCCCGTTGGTCGCCACCACCCATCCGGCCGCGCCCGCGATCGCCATGCCCGCGAGGGTCGTGGTGGCGAGGATGACACCGAGCCGGTCGAGGCTGCTCTGCACGTTGTCCATGCGTTGCACGATGACGAGTGCCGACTTGGAGCCGGCGGGCACGGCGACGACGCGGTAGGCGGTCTTGTCGACGATGGTGGTGCGACTGGAGCTGGGCTCGCGGCCCAGCGACACCGCGCGCTCGTCGTCGGTGAGTCGGACCTTGGTGTTGCCGGCGGTGTTGGCGTAGAGCTGGGCGCCGTTGACGCGGACGATCTCGATGCCGGCCACGTCGAGCAGCTCGGCCTCCTGCTGGTCGAGGGTGCCAGGGGTGTAGCCGGCGGCGACGGCCTGTTCGGCACGGGCGCGGATGGACTCGTCGAGGTTGGCGACGAGGGTGGCGCGCACGATGAGATAGACGGCGACGCCGACGCACCCCAGCACGAGCGCGACGGCGAGGGTGGTCAGGGTGGCCACGCGGGCGGCGAGGGTGACGCGCAGCGCCCAGCGGTGGACGCGCAGATGGATCGCGTCACGGGTGCGGAGCACGAAGCCCCGCACTGTCTCGAGCGTCCGCATTACGGCGGGGTCTCGCGCAGCACGTAGCCGACGCCGCGCACCGTGTGGAGCAGCCGGTCCTCGCCGTCGGCTTCGAGCTTGCGCCGGACGTAACCGACGTAGACCTCGAGGGAGTTGGCGGTGGTGGGGAAGTCGAAGCCCCACACCTCCTGCAGGATGAAGGCCCGCTCCAGGACGCGCTTGGGGCGGCGCAGGAACAACTCCAGCAGCGTGAACTCGGTGCGGGTCAGCGAGATCGAGCGGGACCCGCGACGCACCTCGCGGGTGACGGGGTCGAGCGAGAGGTCGGCGAAGACCAGCGGCTCCTCGTCTTCGGGCTCATTGGTCTTGCTGACGCGGCGCAGCAGCGCGCGCAGACGGGCCAGCAGCTCCTCCAGGGCGAAGGGCTTGGTGAGGTAGTCGTCGGCGCCGGCATCGAGCCCGTCGACCCGGTCGCCGACGGCGTCGCGGGCGGTGAGCACGAGGATCGGCACGTCGTTGCCGGCGCCGCGCAGCGCGCGGGTGGTCTCCAAGCCGTCGAGCTTGGGCATCATCACGTCCATGACGATCGCGTCGGGTTGCACTTGAGGGACACGGGCCAGGGCGTCGGCGCCGTCGGTGGCGACCTCGACGCTGTATCCGTTGAATTCCAGCGACCGCCGGATGGAGTCCCGCACGGCTCGGTCGTCGTCGACCACGAGAATGCGCATGCGCCACAGTGTGCCCCCTGGGACTGAGACGGTCCTGAGATAGCGGTGGCATCAGATCAGGGTTGTTCCAGGAGCCTGTGGATGAGCCGGGTGACAGTTTCGGCGTTCTGCGTTTGAGTCGGACGTATGCCGTCCGCAGTGCATGGAGCCGTGATCGAGTTGGTCCGGCTCGCCCCGGAACTGGTGACGGATCTGTTGTCGTCCCGGTTCGGGGTGAGTCTGTCCGAGGGCGTGTCGGCGACGCCGTTCTCGGAGGCGGCGCGGGTGGTCCGGCCGCGGACGTTCCACGCGGACGCGGCGTTCGTGTGCGCGGCCGCGGGCGGCGAACCGGAGCTGGCGGTGGTGTTCGAGGTGCAGCGGGCCTTCGACCCGGGCAAGCGGGAGACGTGGCGGCTGTACCTGTCGCACATCGAGAACGAGACGAAGGCTCCGGCGGCCTTGGTGGTCTACTGCCCGGATCCGCGGGTTGGACAGCGGTATCGGGAGATGGCCGCGACGGACGGGATCAGCCTGGTGCTGCGGCCGTTCGTCGTGACGCCGGACGACCTGCCGCTGGAGGTCGATCCGCAGGAGGCGGAACGGCGGCGATGGGGGAGTTGCGCGCGAGGCTGGGCGAGGACGACGCCGCGGCCTACCATGATCTTGTCAAGGCCGTCATGTCCGGGACGACCAGTGACGAATGGAGCAGGTACATGAGTAGTGCGCTGGCGGAGCATCGTTGGTTGAGCGAGGACAACCGGATCGCTCATGAGAAGGGCATCCGCAAGGGCGTCGAGGAGGGGCTCGTCCAGGGCAAGGCCGAGGATCTGTTGATGATCCTGTCCGTGCGGGGTGTCGACGTGCCTGACGCGGCCCGTCAGCGGATCGCCGCGACCGCCGACCTCGCCCAGCTCGACGCCTGGCTGCGCGCCGCCGCCACGGCCGACACCCTCGACGAGGTCCTCGACGTGTGAGACCGCCCCGAGTGTCGCAGGCGCACGACCCTGCGAAGTCGTTAGTGTTTTGACATGGGGAGACGCTTAGCGCGGGACGTTTTGTGGAATGTCGCGATGACGCAGCACGGATTCGTCACGGCCGGGCAGGCGGCGGGTCTGAACATCAGCAAGCAGGCGGTGCAGATGCTCGTCCATCGTGGGACGCTGGAACGACACGCCCACGGCGTCTACCGCTTCCCGAAGTTCCCGTCCAGCGAGTACGACCGCTACATGCGCGCGGCGCTCTGGGCGCGGCTGCCGGAGGCCGCGATCAGCCATGAGGCGGCGCTCGACGTGTACGGCGTCACCAGCACCAGCCCGCATCACATCCACCTCACCATCGACCCGGGCCGCCGGGTCCGACGCTCCGGCGGCGACGACTACGTCCTGCACCGCGAGTGGCTGCCCGACGGCCAGCGGACCCGCCACAAGGAGATCCCCGTCGTCCGGCTGCGGACCGCGATCCTGCAATGCCTGGACGCCGACACCTCCACCTACCGGCTGAGGCAGGCGATCAGCCGTGGCCAGATCCTCGGCCACCTGACCGACGTCGAGCACGCCGAGCTCCTGACGACCCTCGACGAGCGCCGCGAGTTCTAGCGCCTACAGCAGGCTCCGGGCGGCCTTGGCGGCGCGGAGGCCGTAGCCGCCGCCGAAGAGCACGGCGTGGACGAGCAGCGGGTGGAGTTGGTGCAGGGCGACGCGCTCCTCCCAGCCGTCGGCCAGGGGCGCGGCCTCGTGGTAGGCGTCGAGGACACGCTGCAGATGAGGGATGCCGAAGAGCGCCAGCATCGCCAGGTCGGTCTCGCGATGGCCGCCGTGCGCGGCGGGGTCGATCAGCCAGGCGGTGTCCTCCTGACCCCACACGACATTGCCCGACCACAGATCGCCGTGGATTCGTGCGGGCGGCTCGGCGTCGCCGGCCAGCGAGGGCAGGCGCTTGACCGCCCGTTCGACGTCGTGGGCGTCGGCGGGCGACAGCACGCCACGCTGCACCGCCACCCGGACGTACGGCATGACGCGGCGCGACGCGTAGAACTCCGGCCACGTCGGCAGCGGTCGGTTCGGCAGTGGGGCCAGACCGATGAAACCGTCGCTCGGCCCGCCGAAACTCTCCGCGCCCGCCGCGTGGGTCGCGGCCAGCGCCCGGCCGAACGCCTCGGCCGCCTCGACGGTCGGCCGCGCCGGCTCGATCCACTCCACGATGAGACAGTCCTCCGCCACCGCCAATATCTGCGGCACTGACGTGCCACCCGCCTCACGCAGCCAGGCGAGTCCGCGGGCCTCCGCCTGGAAGAACCCCTCAGGGGCCTTCGGCCGGGTTTTGATGACCGCCGAACGTCCGTCGGACAGCCGCATGCGCGTCGACGTGCAGACGTCGCCCCCGGCCACCGGAGTCGTCGAGATCACCGCGACGCCGAGGAGTTGCTCACCGCGCTGAGCGGTCCCGGTCATCCGTGCCATGACAGGCGACGTTACCGGGCGCTGCCTGCGAGCTGGTCCACCAGCACGTCGCAGGTCCGCTCGACCATCGCCAGCACGGTGGCGAATCCGTCGTTCTGGCCGAACCAGGGGTCGGGAACCTCGCGGTCGCCCTCGGTCGCCTCCGGGTCGAACTCACGGAACAGGCGCACCTTGGCCTGTTCGGCGACCGTCGGGGACTGCTCCAGCACGTCGGCCTGGCTCTGCTCGTCCATCACGAGGATGAGGTCGTTCTCGGCGTACTCGTCGACTGAGAACCGCCGCGCCACATGACCACTCGGGTCGTAGCCGGCCGCCGAGAGCGTGGCGGCCGCGCGGTGGTCCATCGGCTCGCCGGTGTGCCAGCCGCCGGTGCCCGACGACGTCACGACGACATCGCCCCGGCCCGCCTCGGCCAGCTTGGCCTCCATGACCACGTGCGCCATCGGCGAACGGCAGATGTTGCCGAGGCAGACGAAGGTGATCCGCTGGGTCACGGCTGCGGCTCCCGCGCCTCCGGGAGGAAGGCCCGCACGACCGACTGCGAGATCGAGATGACGATCGAGGCGAGCACGGCCCACCAGAAGCCGTCGAGGATGAAGTGCACGCCGACGGTCTCGGTGATCTTCTCCACCAGCAGCAGCATCAACGCGTTGATGACCAGCAGCGCCAGGCCGAGCGTCACGATGATGAACGGCAGCGACAGCAGCTTGACCACTGGCGCGACGAACAGGCTGATCACGGTGAAGATCGCGCCGACGATGAAAACGGCGAGGACTCGGTTGGTCATGGTCTCGCTGGCCTCGCCGATGTCCATGTGGGAGCCGAGCAGCACTGCTGCGACGATGAGGGCGAGGGAGCTGACGATCCACGTGGTGAGGAGACGTTCCATGGTCTCAGCTTGTCACAGCCGGTGCGGGAGTGCGGGAGGTTTGCGCGAGGACCACGCCGACCAGCACCAGCAGCACCCCGGAGACTTGCACGAGGTCGAGCGCCTCGGCGAACCACAGCCAGCCGACCAGCACCGCGCCTGCCGGTTCCAACATCGCCACGACGCTCACCACGGTCGCCGGGAGGTGGCGCAGCGCGAGCAGCAGCAGGGAGAACGGGACGGTCGTGCCGAGCGCGACGACGAAGGCTGTCGCGGCCCAGGCGGGCACGGTCAGATGGTCGAGGCGGCCCAGCATCGAGGCGTCGACGCCGAGCTGGTCGGCCTGCCAGACGGGCCAGAGGAGGTTCGTGGTCACCGCGGCCACCACGAAGGCCCAGAGGATCACCGACAGCGGCGTCATCGGTGCGGCGTCGTGCTCGCCGAGCAGGAAGTAGACGGCGAAGCAGAGTCCGGCGGCCAGCGCGCCGAGCAGGCCGATCCCGTCGACCGTGAGACCGTCCCACACGCGTCCGACGAGCGCCAGCCCGATCAGGGCGAGGCCGAGCGCCGGCCACATGCTCGCGTGCACGGGCGTCCGGCGGCCGAAGCGCACCCACAGCACGACCCAGACGGGGCCCAGGTACTCCACGAGCAGCGCGACGCTCAACGGCAGCCGGTCGATGGCGAGGTTGTAGAAGCCTTGCAGCCCGGCCACGCCGAACAGTCCCAGCCCCAGCACGAGGGCGAGGTGGCGTCCCCGGGGGAGGCGGAAGGCGGTCCGTTCGGTCAGCAGCGCGATCAGCGCGAACATGACGAACGCGCCGGTGATGCGGACCGAGGTGAAGGACTCCACGTCGGTGCCCGAGCGCATCGGAATACGCGAGACGCCCGCGTTGAGCGAGAACAGCGCGGCCGCGCCGACGACGAGGGTGTAGCCGACCCAGGGGTGACGGGCCGTCGTCACGCGGTCACGTCGAAGGCGACGCCGACGGCCTTCTCGGAGGCCTCCCACAGTGCGGCGGCCTGCTCGGGGTCGCGGGCGGCGCGGGTCATGCCCGCCTTCCCGGGGCGACCGCGCAGGCCGCGGAACCCCTGTGGGCCGAGGTATTCGCCGCCGGTCAGCGCCGGGTCGGTGGCGGCCTGGAGCTGCGGGAGGGCGCCGTCGCGCGCCGACTGGGCGATCACCCGGGTCCCCTGGTGCATGACGAAGCCGACCGGTCCGAGCCCGCCGAGGCTCCAGCCGGTCCTGGTGAGCTCGGTCGAGGCGAAGCCGGGATGCGCGGCCACGCTCACGACGCCGGAGCCCGCTGCCTGGGTCCGGCGGTGCAATTCCTGGGCGAACTGGAGGTTGGCGAGCTTGGACTCCGCGTAGACCGGCCAGCGCTGGTAGCGACGGGGTGCTCCCTCGGGTGTGAGGCTGCGCAGGTCGACCCGGCGCGCGGCGGTGTGCGCGAGCGAGGCGATGGTGACGACCCGGGCCTGTGACGCGGCGAGCAGCGGCCACAGGCGGGCGGTCCAGGCGAAGTGGCCGAGGTGGTTGGTGCCGATCTGGAGCTCGAAGCTGTCGGCGGTCCGCCGGAACGGCGGGATCATGATGCCCGCGTTGTTGACGAGCACGTCGATCCGGTCCCAGCGCTCGCGCACCTCGTCGGCGGCGCGTTCGACCTGCGCGAGGTCGGCGAGGTCGAGGGCGACGACCTCGATGTCGGCGTCGGGCGCCTCCTTCCGGAGCGTGGCCTCGGTGGCCTTCGCCTTGTCGGCGTTCCGAGCGGTCAGCACGAGCGACGCGCCGTGGCGCAGGAGTTCACGGGCCGTCTCCGTCCCGAGGCCGCCGGTCGCCCCGGTGATGAGGAAGCGTCGTCCGCTCTGGTCGCCGATCGCGTCGGTGGTCCACTGGCTCATGCGCGCGATCCTAGTCGTCGGTGTCCTCGGCGGACGCCCGCTTGGCCTGGCGGCGCTGCCAGAACACGAGGCCGCCGAAGGCGAGGGCGACGCCGAGGGAAATGGTGCCGATGAGCGCGCCCCGGTCGGCCCGGTCGAAGCCGTCGACCACCGCGTAGCCGTAGAGGGCGGTGTCGGCGCCGCCGTCCTTCGGCGCGCAGGCCACGACCACGTTGTCCTCGCCCTTCGGCTCGACGGCGAGCAGATGCCAGTCGACGCCCTGCTGGTCGACGATCAGGTCGAGGGCGGCCTCGCGGATCTCCTTGCCCTGCGGCGGCTCCTCGCCCTCGGCGGGCGGCTCGGCCGACGTCGCGGTGCAGACGATCTCGCGGTCGGGCTGCGGCTGGTCGGTGTAGACCGCGAGCGCGTGGCCCTTCGCGTCGATGGGCTCGGTCGCGGGCTCGACGGTCGCCTCGCGCACGCCGTCCCAGGAGCCGGCCGCGATCGCGGTGCCGACCATCGATCCGCCCAGGGCGATGAGGGCGGCCGCGAGGTACCAGAGCGGATTGGTCAGACGCACCGGTCCAGCCTACGGCGTCAGCGCCATGGCGGACAGGACGCGGCGCGCCAGGTTGGCGTCGCCCTCGACCGTGACGTCGAGCTGCTCGGGGGAGCGGCGGCCCGCGCCGAGGACGGTGAACTCCTCGGTGGTCATCGTGAGGGTGGCGGTCGGCTCGACATCGGGGTCGGCGGGACGGGCGCGGCCGTCGTCGCCGACCGTCAGCGCGACATCGAGCGTGACGGGTCCGGTGACGTTCCAACGGACGGTCGTCCCGGGCGTCGCCTGCGCTCGTTTGCCGAGCACGAAACCGAGCCCGGCCGCGAAGGTGTGGGTGACGACGTGCGCGCCGACGGAGTCGAGTCCGCCCGGATGGCCGACCGCGCGGCGGACGTCCTGCTCGTGGCACCACGCGTCGATGACGCGGTTGCGCAACAGCGTGTCCCACGTCCAGGCGACGCCGCCGGGCGTGACTGGCGCGGGCTGGCTCAGGTCGAGGTCGGCGTCGACGAGGAAGGCGTGCCGCCTGGCGGTCTCACGCTCGAGGGAGTCGATCAGCTCCGTCGTCGGCACGTCGCGGCGCGCGGCCACTCCCGCCTCGGTGTAGTCCGAGACGAGCACCGCCCCCGCGACGCCCTCCTCCGGCTCCCCGTTCGTGACTTCCTCCAGGTGGGCCAGATGCGCGATGACGTCGTGCGCGCTCCACCCCGGGCAGTCCGTCGGCGCGGCGAGCTGTTCGGGCGTCAACTCCCGGGCCAGTTCCACGACCGCGTCGACCGCCTGCTTCCACCCGGCCACATACGTCTGCTGCACGTCCATGTGCCCACTGTCCCACTCCCCAGGGGCGGTGACTCATCCACATAACCCAGGGGCCTGGTGAATGATCCACCGCAAACGGCCTCATAACGTGGATCAGACACCGATCGGCGGGCAAAGGTGGACAACTCACCGCCTCCGGGGGTGGAGGAACGACGAAGCCCCCGGCCTCAGTGAGACCGGGGGCTTCGAGCGGGACTAACTCAGAACGCGGCCTCGTCGAGGGCCATGATCGAGTCGTCGATGTTCTCGGCGATGGCGCGCTCGCCGGCGAGCTTCGGCAGGACGTTGCGCGCGAAGAAGGACGCCGCGGCGACCTTGCCCGCGTAGAACGCCTGGTCCGCGCCCTCCGCGCCGGCCTCGAGCTTGGCGGTCGCGACCGCGGCGCCGCGCAGCAGCAGCCAGGCCACGACGATGTCGCCGAGCACGTAGACGAGACGGGTCGTGTTCAAGCCCACCTTGTAGATGTTCTGGATGTCGCCGTTCTCGTCGGCCGGGTTCGAGGCCATGAGGTCGGTGAACACCGCGCCGAGGATCGCCTCGACGTCGGCCAGGCCCTGCGCCAGCAGCTCGCGCTCGGCGGCCAGGGCGTCGCCGCCCTCGGCGTTCTCGATGAACGCCTTGATCTCGTTGGACACGTGGCCGATCGCCCGGCCCTTGTCCTTGACGATCTTGCGGAAGAACAGGTCCTGGCCCTGGATCGCCGTGGTGCCCTCGTAGAGGGTGTCGATCTTGGCGTCGCGGACGTACTGCTCCAGCGGGTAGTCCTGCAGGAAGCCCGAGCCGCCGAAGGTCTGCAGCGCCTCGGTGCCCAGCAGCGTCCACGCGCGCTCGGAGCCGTAGCCCTTGACCAGCGGCAGCAGGAAGTCGTTGACGGCCTCCTCCAGCGAGGCGTCCTCGCCGGCCGCCTCCTTGACCATGACCGCGTCCTGCCAGGACGCGGTGTAGAAGGTCAGCGTGCGCAGGCCCTCGGCGTAGGACTTGAGGGTCAGCAACGCGCGGCGCACGTCCGGGTGGTGGGTGATCGTGACGCGCGGCGCGGCCTTGTCGGCGGCCTGCGTCAGGTCGGCGCCCTGGACGCGCTCCTTGGCGAACTCCAGCGCGTTGAGGTAGCCGGTCGACAGCGTCGAGATGGCCTTCGCGCCGACCATCATGCGGGCGTTCTCGATGACGCGGAACATCTGGTTGATGCCGTCGTGGACCTCGCCGAGCAGCCAGCCGCGGGCCGGGCCGCCGAGCTGCGGGTCGCCGAAGGTGACCTCGCAGGTGGCCGAGACCTTGATGCCCATCTTCTTCTCGACGTTCGTGACGTAGGCGCCGTTGCGCTCGCCGGTCGACTCGCCGGTCTCCAGGTCGAAGTGCCACTTCGGGACGAGGAACAGGCTCAGGCCCTTGGTGCCCGGGCCGCCGACGCCCTCGACGCCCTGCGGACGCGCGAGCACGAGGTGCAGGATGTTCTCGGTGACGTCCTGGTCGGCCGAGGTGATGAAGCGCTTGACGCCCTCGATGTTCCAGGTGCCGTCCTCGTTCGGGAAGGCCTTGGTGCGGCCGGCGCCGACGTCAGAGCCCGCGTCGGGCTCGGTCAGGACCATGGTCGCGCCCCAGTTGCGGTCGACGACGTGCTGGGCGATCTTCTGGTCCCGCTCGTTGCCGTTCTCGAAGACGACCCGGGCGAAGGAGTGCGTGGCGGCGTACATCCAGATGGGCGGGTTGGCGCCGAGGACGAACTCGCCGGTGGCCCAGATCAGCGAGCTGGGGCCGGGGGTGCCGCCGATGGGCTCGGGCACCTGGAGGCGCCAGAACTCGGAGTCCTGCCAGGCCTTCCAGCTCTTCTTGAACTCCTCGGGCAGCGTGACGCTCTTGGTCTCGGGGTCGTAGACGGCCGGGTCGCGGTCGGAGGCCTCGAAGGACGCGGCGATCTCCTCGCGCGCCATGCGGTCGACCTCGCCGAGGATGTCCTTGGCGGCGTCGACGTCGAAGTCGGCGAAGATGCCCTGGCCGTAGACCTCGTCGCGGCCGAGGAGTTCGAACAGGTTGAACTCGACATCGCGCAGGTTGCTCTTGTAGTGGCTCATAGCCGTTCCATCCCTTTGATCGTCGGGGTCTGGGGAAAGCGGGTCCGGGTCCAGAGGCGATCCCGGCCGCGGCTATCGTACTACCGGTCAGTAACTTGCGTGTGCGCGCGGCCCTCCGCGAGCGGAGGAGGGTGGGACTACCGTCGGCTGAACTTCGCCGCGAAGGCGCTGAACTCCTCGCTGGCCAGCGACGACGCCTGCGCCCACGACTCCACGTCGAGCGTCGTGGCGAGGTCGGTGGTCGAGGCGACGCGGATCGTCTCCTTCACGTCGGCCATCAGCGCCGGATTCCGCGAGGCGTAGAGGGCGGCCAGTTCGCGCGCACGCTCCTGCGGATCGTCGACCACCTCCTGCGCGAGGCCCATGCGCAGCGCGTTCGCTGCGTCGACCGGCGTGCCGGCGTAGAGCGCGGCGGCGGTGTTGCCCGCGCCGATCCGCTGGCTGAGCAGGTGCGTGCAGCCGCCGCCGGGGTGCAGGCCGATGGCGGTGAAGGTCGCGCCGAAGGACGCCTTCGGCCCGGCGACGATGACGTCGCAGGCGAGCGCGATGTTCAGGCCCGCGCCGACGGCGGGGCCGTGCACGGCGGCGATCGTCGGGATCGTCAGGTCGCGGATGCCGAGGAAGGACGCGTACACGTCGAGCAGGACCTGACGCAGCACGCCGGTGGGCCGGGTGCGGTCGCCGAACAGGCTGTCGAGGTCGGCGCCGGAGCAGAACGCCCGGCCCGCGCCGGTCACCAGGAGCGCGCGGGCGTCGGGGTCGGCCTTCACCTCGGCCACGGACGTCCGCAACTCGTCGAGCAGCGGACGGTCGAGCGCGTTGAGCCGGTCCGGCGCGTTGAGCGTGACGACGCGGACGCCGTCGTCGGACTTGTCCAGTTCCACCAGAGCCATGCGCTCAGCCTAGGGAGGCCGCGGATCGGTTAGCGTCAGGCCATGGACATTCCTGCGCTGGAGGGCGTCGAGCACCGGTTCGTCGAGGTCGACGGGGTGCGCATCCACGTCGCGGAGGCGGGCGTCGGGAACCCGGGGCCGCCGCTGGTGCTGATCCACGGATGGCCGCAGCACTGGTGGTGCTGGCATCAGATCATCCCGCTGCTGGCCGAGAACCACCACGTGGTCGCGCTCGACAGCAGGGGCGCCGGATGGAGCGACGTCCCGAAGCCCGGCGGCGACGCCTACGACAAGCGGGTCATCGCCGACGAGCTGGCGTCGGTGATCGGGAAGCTCGGCCTCGACCGTCCGGTGCTCGTCGGTCACGACTGGGGCGCGTGGCTGTCGCTGCTCGTCGCGGGTCGTCATCCCGAGCTGACGCGCGGGGTCGTGGCGACGGCGATCATCGCGCCGTGGGCGCCGATCAAGGTCCCCGACCTCTGGCGCTTCCTCTACCAACCGCTCGTCGGCGGGCCGTGGGGCGGCTTCCTGCAGCGCGGGCTCGGACAGATCGTGTTGCGCAAGCTGTTCGCGGCGGGCTCGCGCGACGGCAAGGAGCGGTCCGACGAGGCGGTCGAGCCGTACCTGGAGCGTTTCCGCGACCCGGAGCGCGCCGCCGCCGGACGGTCGACGTACGCCACCTTCCTGACGCGCG
The DNA here is from genome assembly GCF_047606445.1 of Aeromicrobium sp. Lineage (GTDB taxonomy): Bacteria > Actinomycetota > Actinomycetes > Propionibacteriales > Nocardioidaceae > Aeromicrobium. The sequence continues at coordinate 55,015 of NZ_JASGEK010000010.1, forward strand.
AGTTCGTCGACATGCAGAAGCGCCGCTATCAGGCGCCCTACGACCACGTCCCGATCCTGTTCCTGCCGGGCCGCCGCGACCTCGTGCTCGCGCCGAAGCTCGTCGCGCGGGGCCTCGTCCGCCCGAGCATGTCGATGCACGTGATCGACGACGCCGGCCACTGGGTCCCCGAGGAGCAGCCCGAGGTCCTGGCCGCCCACGTCGAGCGCTTCGTCGCAGCCCTCCCCTGAGCCGTCCCTTCGATGTCGCGGCGCCGCCCTGCTCGGAGCGAGCGAAGAGCTAGGCGGCCACCCAGGGGAGTTCGACGTCGGCGAGGCGGCCCGCGTGGGCCTTCGGGGTGGGGGTCGCGAACTCACCCGCCTTGCCGGTGCCGAGGCCCTGCGCCAGCAGGCCCGCGACCGTCGTCGTCGCGGCGGCCACCCCGTCGACCACCGGAACGCCCAGCTCGCCGCTCAGCCACGCCGCGAACTCGGCCATGCCCGCGCAGCCCAGCACGATCACGTCCGACCGGTCGGCGGCCAGCGCCACCCGCGACAGCTCCAGCACCTTCGCGCGGGCCCTCGGGTCGGTCTCCAGCTCGACGACCGGGATGCCGGTGGCGTGCACGCCCGCGCACTGCCGCTCCATCCCGTAGGCCAGCGCCAACTCCTCGATGCCGCCGACGGCGCGGTCGACCGTCGTGACGACGCTGAACCGGCGCCCCAGATACGACGCCGCGCGCATCGCCGCCTCCGCGATCCCGACCACCGGCCCGGCCGCCAGCTCGCGCGCGGCCAGCAGGCCCGGGTCGCCGAAGCAGGCGATCACGTAGCCGTCGACCCCCTCGGCCTCGCCCTCGGCGATCCGGGCGAGCACGCCGGGGACCGCCAACGCCTCGTCGACGTGCGACTCCAGCGACTCCGGACCGAAGGCCGGGCTGACGGCGTCCACGACGAGATCGGGGCCCGCGACGCTCTGCGCGCAGGCCCCGATCGTCGCGGTCATCGACGCCGTGGTGTTCGGGTTGATGACGCGGACTCGCATGTCAGGCCGTCTCCTCGACCTTCGTCGCGGCCGACCCGTACCCGGCGACGCCGAACTGCTTGGCCAGCGCGATGTAGACCAGGCCGGACAGGATCGCTCCGACGAAGAAGCTGTAGTCCGGCAGCGCGCTGAGCGTGCCGGTCAGCTTCGGGACGACCACCGACAGGATCGCGACCACGCCGGTGGCGGCCACGGTGTAGACGGCGGCCGGGTTGTAGCCCTTCGTGTAGAAGTACTCGCCGTCCTCCTCCAGCGTGAACAGGTCGTCGACGACCACCTTCTCCTGGCGCACCAGGTAGTAGTCGGCGATGAGGATGCCGTACAGCGGGCCGATGAGCGCGCCCAGCAGGCCCAGCGTCCAGAAGATCGCGTCGGCGTTGTCGTACCAGTTCCACGGCGTCAGCAGCACCGAGCCGGCCGCCGCGATCATGCCGCCCATGCGCCAGCTGATCTTCTGCGGCGCGACGTTCGAGAAGTCGAAGGCCGGCGAGATGAAGTTGGCGACGATGTTGATGCCGACGGTCGCGATGACGAACGTCAGGCCGCCGAGCAGGACCGCCGTCCAGGTGTCGATCCTCTCCACCGTGTGCACCGGGTCGGTGATGAGCTCGCCGAAGACCGGGACGGTCGCGGCGGCGGTCAGCACGACCAGGAGCGCGAAGAAGGTGAAGTTGACCGGCAGACCCAGGAAGTTGCCGCGCTTGACCGCCTCGTAGCTCTTGCCGTAGCGGGAGAAGTCGCCGAAGTTGAGCGTCGGGCCGGAGAAGTACGACACGACCAGCGCGATCGCCGAGCACATCGCGCCGAGGGTCGCCCAGCCGGACAGCTCGTGGTCGCTGAGGTTCATGCTGATGTCGAAGTCGGCGCGGTAGAGCATGTAGCCGCACAGAACCACCATGACGACGTAGACCGCCGGACCGCAGAAGTCGATGAAGGCGCGGATCGCCTCCATGCCCCGCCAGAACACGAACGCCTGCGCGCACCACAGGATCGTGAAGGAGATGTAGCCGAGGTAGGACAGGCCCAGGAAGGACGTGTCGTCACCGGCGATGTCGGCCAGGCCCGGCCAGATCTTCAACAAGACGATCGACAGCGACCCGGCCGCGAGGAAGGTCTGCACGCCGTACCAGGCCACCGCGATCAGGCCGCGGATGATGGCCGGGATGTTCGCGCCGAGCACGCCGAAGGACGCCCGGCTGATGACCGGGTACGGGACGCCGGCCTTCTGGCTCGGCTTGGCGATGAGGTTGGCGAGCGCCTGCACGATCATGATGCCGGCGATCAGCGCGATGAACACCTGCCAGGTCGTCAGGCCGAGCATGAACAGGCTGCCGGCGGTGACGTACCCGCCGACGCTGTGAACGTCCGACATCCAGAAGGCGAAGAAATTGTAGGAGGTCCACTTCTGCTCCTTGAGCGGAGCCAGGTCCTCGTTGGTCAGGCGCGGGTCGTAGTCGCGCTGGGGCACGCCGGCGCCCGGCGGATAGCCGGCCGCCTCGACGATGTCGTTCAGCGGACCGTCATCGGGTCGCGTCATGGGAACTCCTTGACAGAGCAGGGAAACAGGGCACTTCTGACGCTAGAAAAACGGTGTTTCGACCCTGCTGTCGTCGAGGTGAAGGTTCCGTCACGCGACCGATATAGGAGGCGGCCGGCCTGCGGAGGACGCACGATGATGGATTGCGGCAACCATCACGACCTCAACCCATCATCGTGTGTCCCGCCACGCGCTCAGCATGATGGATCAGGGCAGCCAGAGCTACCCGAATCCATCATCCTGCGTCACTCGGCGGGGCGGAAGGTGTCGAGGTCGTCGGCGAGGGGGGCGATGCTCTCCAACAGGTGCTCGTAGTGCTCGCGGGTGCAGGCGACCAGCCATTCGGCGTCGCGCTCGAAGAAGGCGCGGGCCATCGCCTTGTGGTCGTGGCGGAACTGCTCGCGGGCATGCTCGTGGACCCGCGCCATCGGGCGGGCCGGCTCGGTGAGGTTCCAGGCCGACTCGTACATCTGCTGCAGCCGCCGCATGCCCGACGGAGCGATCAGCGCGAGATGGAAGGCGCGGGTGGCCTCGTGGTAGTCGCGGTGCGCGGCGGCATGGCGGGCCTCGTCCAACTCCTCCAGCAGCTCGCGCACCCGGGCGTCGTCGTCGGGGGTGGCCCGCTCGACGGCGAGCCGCAGCGACGCCTCCTCGAGCACCAGCCGCGCCTCGTACAGCTCGCGGAACTCCTGGAAGGTCAGCTTCGCGACGCTGTAGCCGACCCTCGGCACATGCTCGACCAGGCCCTCGCCGAGCAGGATCTTCAACGCCTCGCGCACCGGGATCTGGCTGACGCCGAAGAAGGACGCCACCGCGTCGATGGGGATCATCGTGCCCGGCGGCTCGTCGCCGCGCAGGATCGCCGCGCGCATGTCCTCCAGCACGTTCGGCTGCTCGCCGCGGGCGGCGGTGTTCTCCAGATGCGCGGTGAAGACGGAGCGGCGGCGCGTGCCGCCCGGGGACGGCCGATTCACACGACCACCTCCACACGCCGGGCGTCGATCCGCGCGGCGACCGCGAGCACGGCCGCCTCGAAGGCGTCCAGGCCGCGCGCCACGTCGACCTCGCGCACCGACTCGGCCGGATGGTGGCTGATGCCGTCGAAGCAGCGCAGGAAGAGCATGCCGATGTCGGTGACGTGTCCGACCGCCATCCCGTCGTGCCCGGCGCGGCTCCACAGCTCCATCGGAGCGTGGTCGCCGGTGACCGCGATGCCCTCGACCACCGCCTCGCGCAGCCACGACGCGCACGGCATCGCCGGGGCCGAATGCGTCTCGTGCCAGCAGAAACGCAATCCGCGGGCGGCGCACAGCGCGCCGATCTCGGTGACATAGCGGTCCCAGAGGACGTCGCGGTCGACGTCGCGCTCGGCCCGCAGGTCGAGGCTGAAGTCGGCCTGGCCCGGCACGACGTTCACCCCGCCCGGCGCGACGCTGATCTGCCCGACCGTCGCCACGCACACCGACGCGCGGGCCAGCCGCTCGATCAGCGAGATCGCCTCGCTCGCCCCGACCAGCGCGTCCTTGCGCCGCTCGTACGGGGTGCCGCCGGCGTGCCGGGCCTCCCCGATGACGCTCAGCGTGAACCGGCGTGCCCCGGCGATGGACGAGACGACGCCGAGCGAGGCGTCGGCCGCCTCCAAGTAGGGGCCCTGCTCGATGTGCGCCTCCAGATAGCCGACCAGCTCCTCGGGACGTCGGGCCGCCTCGCCCACCCGGTCGGGGTCGAGGCCGAAGTCGACGAAGGCCTGCCGCAGAGTCACCCCGCGCGCGTCGCGCACCGACCACCAGGCGTCGTCCCAGAGTCCGGCGGCCGCGCTGCTGCCGAGCAGCGCCTTGCCGAAACGGGTGCCCTCCTCGTCGCTGAAGCCGACGACTTCCAGCGCGAAGGGCAGCGCGACGTCGTCCTCGTGCAACCGCCGCGCCACGGCGACCGCCATGACCACGCCGAGCATGCCGTCGTAGCTGCCGGCGTCGGGCACCGTGTCGAGGTGCGAGCCGAGCAGCAGCGCCGGCAGTCCGGGCTCGCGTCCCTCCATCCTCCCGTACTGGTTGCCGGCGGCGTCGACCCAGGTGGTCAGGCCGGCGTCACGCATCCATCCGGCGACCGCCTCGTTCGCGGCGCGGTGCTCGGCCGACAGGTAGACCCGCTCCAAGCCGGTGGCGCGCGCGGAGAACCGGTCGAGCTCGGCGCAGCGCCGCATCACCTCGTCCGACGTCGTCATGCGGCGTACACCTCCCGCGCGGCCGCGACCCCGCCGCCGGGCACGGGCGACGTGCCCTCGGCGCGCAGCACCTGCTCCAGTGCGGCGAGCGTCAGCAGGACGGCGTCCTTGCGGGCGTTGTAGCCCATCGTCCCGATCCGCCAGACCTTGCCGTGCAGGGGTCCGAAGGAGGTGCCGATCTCGACGCCGAAGTCGTCCAGCATCGCCGCGCGGGCCCGGTCGCCGTCGACCCCGTCGGGGATGTGGACGGCGACGACGTTGTGCATCTTGTGGTCGAGGTCGCCGAAGACGCTCAGGCCGAGCCCCTGGACCCCGGCGAGCATCGCCGCGCCGTGCAGACGGTGGCGTTCGACGGCGGCGTCCATGCCCTCGGCGACCAGCAGCCGGGCGCACTCGCGGGCGCCGTAGAGCATCGAGGTGGCCTCGGTGTGGTGGTTGAGCCGCCGCTCGCCCCAGTAGTCCATGATCATCGCGAGGTCGAAGTAGTTCGACGCGATGCGCCGTCCGCGCGCCTCGTCGCCGTCGTCGCGGATGCCCGCCTCGACGTGTCGGCGCCCCTCGATCACCTCGACCGCGCGGGGGCTGATCGTGATGGGCGCGCTGCCGGACGGGCCGCCGAGGCACTTCTGCAGTCCGGCGGTGGCGACGTCGACCCCCCAGTCGTCGGCGCGGAACTCGTTGCCGCCGAGCGAGGCGGTGGCGTCGACGTACAGCAGCACGTCGTGGGCGCGGCAGATCGCGCCGAGGTCGGCGAGCGGCTGGCACATGGTCGTGGCGGTGTCGCCCTGCACGACGGCGAGCACCTTCGGACGGTGGGCGACCACCGCCTCCTCGATCTGCTCCGGCGCGAACACCTCGCCCCACGGGACCTCGATGGTCACGACCTCCGCGCCGCACCGTCCGGCGATCTCGGCGAGCAGGTGGCCGAAGCGGCCGAAGATCGGCACGAGCACCCGGTCGCCGGGCTCGACCAGCGACACGAGCGCCGCCTCGATCCCGGCGCGCGAGGTGCCGTCGACGAGGAAGGTCTGCTCGTTCCCGGTGGCGAAGACCTCCCGGTAGAGCGCCATCGTCTCGTTCATATAGGCCGTCATCGCCGGGTCGTACTGGCCGATGAGCGGCGCGGACATGGCCCGCAGCACGCGCGGGTCGGCGGTGACCGGTCCGGGACCCATGAGCAGTCGGGCGGGCGGGTGGATCTGGCCGAACTCAGGCATGCGGCGCCCCCACGAGGAGCTGCTGACGGGCCAGCAGCCGGCCGAGGTCGTGGTCGACGCGGTCGATGTCGACGGCGTGGCCGCGCAGCACCGTCCGCACCACCCGGCCGTCGAAGCGCAGGCCGTCGTAGGCCGAGATGGGGTGCTTGTGGGCGAGCCGGGTGGCCTCGACGCGGAAGTCGACCGCGGTGTCGTAGATGGCGATGTCGGCGTCGGCGCCCACCTCCAGACGGCCCTTGCGACGCAGCCCGACGAGGTCGGCGGTGTTCGTCGACATCCACCGCACGACGTCCTCCAGCGGGATGCCGCGGTGACGGGCCTCGTGCGCCATGACGCTGAGCCCGAGCTGCAGGCCGGAGACGCCGCCCCACGCCTGTTGCAGGTCGCCGCCGCCCTTGGACTTCTCCGCCGGGCTGGCCGGGGAGTGGTCGCTGACGACGCAGTCGATGAGGCCGTCGCGCAGCCCCTGCCACAGCGCCTCGCGGTTGCCGCCGTCGCGGATCGGCGGACAGCATTTGAACTGCGCCGCGCCGGAGGGGATCTGCTCGGCGGCGAAGCAGAGGTAGTGCGGACACGTCTCGACGGTGACCGGGAGGCCTTCGGCGCGGGCCTCGGCGATGAGGTCGAGGGCGTGCGCGCTGGACAGGTGCAGGATGTGGACCCGCGCGCCGGTCTCGCGGGCGCCGTCGAGCACCCGGCGGACCGCCACGACCTCGGCGACGTCGGGCCGCGAGACGACGAAGTCGCGGTAGGCGCGGCTGGGTCGGCAGGGCGCGGACTCCAGGGTCGCGGCGTCCTCGGCGTGCACGATCATGAGCGCGTCGAGCCGCGCGACCTCGCGCAGCGCGGCGGTGAACTCGGCCGGCGACAGCGGCGGGAACTCCTCGACCCCCGAGGGCGACAGGAAGCATTTGAAGCCGTAGACGCCCGCCTCCCACAGCGGCTCCAGGTCGGCGAGGTTGCCGGGGATGGCGCCGCCCCAGAAGCCGACGTCGACCATGAGCTGGCCGGGGGTGGCGGCCTGTTTGGCGCGCAGTCCGGCGACCGTGGTGGTCGGCGGGAGGCTGTTGAGCGGCATGTCGACCAAGGTGGTGACGCCGCCGCGCGCGGCGGCCTCGGTGGCCGAGGCGAAGCCCTCCCACTCGGTGCGTCCGGGCTCGTTGACGTGGACGTGGGTGTCGACGACGCCGGGCAGCACGTAGGCGCTCGGCGGGGCCTGGAGCACCACGCCGGGCACCTCGGCGGTCAGCGGCTCGATGGCTGCGACCCGCCCTCCGGCCAGTCGCAGCGTCGCGGGACGGAAGGTCCCGTCGACCAGCACATTGCGGCCTCGCACCGCGTCGACGTTCATAAATTGCAGGTTAAATCCGCCGTCCGTCAACCGTGCTTCGATCGCGTGTCAGCGGCGTAACGCCTGCGCTATAGGAACGTCACGCGCGCTCACAGCCTCGGCATGACCGATTCTGCAACGCTTTCACGCCCGATTTCGCAATTTCAGCGGCGGCGGACGAGCGGCACGACCAGGGGCGTGCCGGTCTCGGGGTCGGGGATCACCCGGCACGCCAGGCCGAAGACCTCCTCGACCAACTCGGCGGTGACGACCTGTGACGGCGCGCCCTCGGCGGCGATCCGGCCGTCCTGCATCGCGACGACGTGGTCGGCGTGACGGCAGGCCAGGTGGAGGTCGTGCAGGACCATGACGACGGTCGTTCCCCGGTCGCGGTTGAGGTCGGCGAGCAGCTCCAGCAACTCGACCTGGTGGCTGATGTCGAGGAAGGTCGTCGGCTCGTCGAGCAGCAGCAGATCGGTCTCCTGGGCGAGCGCCATCGCCACCCACACGCGCTGGCGCTGTCCGCCCGACAGCTCCGCGAGCGTCCGGTCGGCGAGGTCGGTCGTGCTCGTCGCGGCCAGCGCCCGCTCGACGGCGGCCTCGTCGGCGGCGCTCCACCGGCGGAACCAGCCCTGGTGCGGATAGCGGCCCCGGGAGACGAGGTCGGCGACGGTGATGCCGTCCGGCGCGACGGGGTTCTGCGGCAGCAGCCCGAGCGTGCGAGCGAGCTCGGCGGGACGCCAGTCGCCCAACGGACGGCCGTCCAGCTCGACCGTCCCGCGACGCGGCGGCAGGAGCCGCGCGAGACCGCGCAGCAGCGTCGACTTGCCGCAGCCGTTCGCCCCGACGATCACCGTCACCTTCCCGTCGGGGATCACGAGGTCGAGGTCGCCGAGGATGTCGGCGCCGCCGTAGCCGAGGGTCAGCCCGGCGGCGCGCAGGTCGTGGGTGGTCCGCGTGGTCATCCGCCACGTCCTTCCCGGTTCGTCGAGACGAGCAGCCAGATCAGATAGGGGGCGCCGATCGCGCCGGTGACGACGCCGGTCGGCAGTTGCGCGGGGAAGGCGTGCACGGCGACGAGGTCGGCGGTCAGCACGATCACCGCGCCGACGAGCGCCGACGCGGGCAGCGCCGGGCCGCCCACCCCCACCAGACGGAGCGCGATCGGCCCGGCGATGAGCGCCACGAAGGCCATCGGACCCGCCGTGGCGGTGGCGAGCGCGACGAGCGCGACGGCGGCGAGCGTCAACGCCAGCCGCATCGCCTGGACGGGCGCGCCGAGCGCGGTCGCGGTGTCGTCGCCGAGCTCCAAAGTGGCCAGATGGCGGGTCAGCACGAGCACGACCGGCACGACCAGGGCGATGCCGACCCACAGCAGCCGCAGCTCGAAAGCGCCCGCCTGGCCGACGCCGCCGACCATCCACGTCATCGCCTCGCGCGCCTCGTACCGGGTGGCCCGGGACAGCACATAGCCGCTCCCGGCGGTGAAGAACTGCAGGACGCCGATGCCGACGAGGATGAACCGGTACCCGCTGACCCCGTCGCGCCAGGCCAGCAGGTAGATGAGCGTGGCGGCCGTGACCGCGCCGACCAGCGCCGCGAGGCACACCCACGGTCCGGCCAGCCCCAGCACGACGATGGCCAGCACGGCGGCGAAGCTCGCGCCCGCCGAGACGCCGACGAAGTCGGGCGAGGCGAGCGGGTTGGCGAGCAGCCGCTGGAAGACGATGCCGGACAGGCCCATCGCGAGGCCGACGCCGAGGGCGGTGGCGGCGGTCGGCAGCCGGAGGTCCCGCACCACATAGTCGACGCCGGGGCCGGTGTCGAGGCCGACGAGGGCGCCGACGATCTGCCCGGCGGAGAGCGGCATCGAGCCGATCGACAACGTCACGATGAACAGCGTCACGACGAGGGCTGTCAGCGTCGTCGTCGTGACGAGCGCGCGGACGCGGCGACGACGACGGACCCGGGCGACGACGGCGCTCACAGCTCGGCCATCCCGCGGCGTCGCACGATGAACACGAAGGCGGGCGCGCCCAACAGTCCGAGCACGACGCCCACCTGGAGCTCGCCGGTGAGTTGGACGAGCCGTCCGAGGATGTCGGCGCCGAGCAGCAGGATCGGGCTGAGCAGCAGCGCGTACGGCAGGATCCAGCGGTAGTCGGGTCCGCAGATGGCCCGGGCGACGTGCGGCACGACGAGCCCGACGAAGACGAGGGGGCCGCAGGCGGCGGTCGCTCCCCCGGCGAGCAGCGCGACGAGCGCGAACAGGACCGCGCGGGTGCGGCCGACCCGCTGGCCGAGCGCGGTGGCGAGGTCGTCGCCGAGGGCGAGTCCGTTGAGCCAGCGCCCGACGAACAGCGCGGCGAAGATGGCGACGATCAGGAACGGCGTGGTCTGCTCGACGATGGGCCAGTAGCGTCCGGCGAGCGAGCCGACCTGCCAGAAGCGGAGGTCGTCGAGGGCGGTCGAGTCGATCATGATGACGCCGGTGGTCAGCGAGAAGAGGCCCGCGCTGATGGCCGCGCCGGCGAGCGCGAGCTTGACCGGCGTCGCGCCCTCCCGCCCGAAGGCGGCGACCCCGTAGACCGCGACGGTCGCCAGGGCCGCGCCGAGGAAGCCGAACCAGATGTAGGTGCTGACGTCGGAGCGGCCGAGCACGAGGATCGACACGACGATGGCGGCCGCCGCGCCCGCGTTGACGCCCATGACGCCGGGGTCGGCGAGCGGATTGCGGGTGAGCCCCTGCAGGATCGTCCCGGCCAGGCCGAGCGCGGCCCCGGCGAGCAGCCCGAGGATCGTGCGGGGCAGTCGCATGTCGCGGATGACGGCGTGACCGGTCGCCGCCGGGTCGTGGTGGACGACCGCGTCCCAGATCGTCCCCGGCCCGACCCCCCGCGACCCGAGCACGACGCTCGCGAAGGCCACGAGCACCAGCACCACACCCGCGAGCACGAGGCCGCCCGCCAACTGCGAGGGCTGGCGAAGGTCGGGGGTGGTCACGAGAGCCGAGCCTAGCTGAGGCGAGCCTTACCCACGCACGATGATGGATTTCGGCAGCCATCACGACCTCGATCCATCACCCTTCCAGCCCCAGGAGACGCAGGATGATGGATTCGGGCAGTCCCAGCAACCCAAAGCCATCATCCTGCGTCCCCCGAAGGGCGAACGGCCCCGCTCCCTCGTGGGAGCGGGGCCGTGTCCGTCGGGCGGAGAGGTCAGCTCACTCGAACTTCTCGCCCTTGGCGGCCTTGTCGAGCAGCAGCTGGGGCGGGGCGAAGCGGTCGCCGTAGGTGGCGGCCAGCTCCTGAGCGCGCTCGGTGAACGCCTCGACGCCGATCCGTCCGTCCGCGGCCTCGTAGCCGTTGATGTACTGGATCGCGCCGCCCTGGAGCGCCGGGAAGCCGATGCCGAAGATCGAGCCGATGTTGGCGTCGGGGATCGTGCGCAGCACGCCCTCCTCCAGGCACTTCACCGTCTCCAGGCTCATGATGAACGTGAGCCGCTCCTTGAGGTCGGCGAAGTCCGGCTGCTCGTCGGCGACCGGGAACTCCTCGGTCAGGCCCGACCAGAGGCCCTGGCGCTTGCCCTCGGCGTAGTCGTAGAAGCCCGCGCCCTTGAGCTTGCCGGAGCGGCCGAGCTCGATCATGCGGTCGATGACGCCCTCGGCGGCGGCCGACTCCCAGGTTCCGCCCGCCTCCTCGACGGCCGCCTTCGACTCGTTGCGGATCTTGACCATGAGTTCGAGGTTGAGCTCGTCGGACAGCTGCAGCACCGCGGCCGGGAAGCCCGCCTGCGTCGTGGCCCGCTCGATGGTGACCGGGTGGACGCCCTCGGCGAGCATGCCGATGCCCTCGTTGACGAAGGTGCCGATGACGCGGCTGGTGAAGAAGCCACGGCTGTCGCCGACGACGATCGGCGTCTTCTTGATCGCCTTCGTGTAGTCGATGACGCGGGCGATGGCCTCGTCGGAGGTCTTCTCACCGGCGATGATCTCCACCAGCGGCATCTTGTCGACGGGGCTGAAGAAGTGGATGCCGATGAAGTCCTCGGGACGGTCCACGCCGTCGGCCAGGATCGTGATGGGCAGCGTCGAGGTGTTCGAGCCGAGCAGCGCGTCGGCGTTGACGACCTTCTGCACCTCGCCGAAGACCTCGTGCTTGAGCTTGACCGACTCGAAGACGGCCTCGACGACGAAGTCGCAGCCCTTCAGGTCGGCGTAGTCGTCGGTCGGCGTGATGCGGGCGAGCACCTCGTCGGCCTTCTCCTGCGTCATCTTGCCGCGCGCGACGGCCTTCTCCAGGAGCGTGACCGAGTAGTTCTTGCCCTTCTCGGCGGCTTCCTTGCTGATGTCCTTGAGCACGACCTCCATGCCCGCGCGCGCCGAGACGTAGGCGATGCCCGCGCCCATCATGCCCGCCCCGAGCACCGCGACCTTCTCCGCCTTCGTCGGCTCGACGCCGTCGGGACGCGAGCCGCCGGCGTTGATGGCGCCCAGGTCGAAGAAGAACGCCTGCGTCATGTTCTTGAACTGCTGGCCGATGATGAGGTTGACCAGGTAGCGCGACTCGATCCGGCTGGCGGTGTCGAAGTCGACCTGGGCGCCCTCGACCGCAGCGGCGAGGATCGCACGGGGAGCCTGGTAGCCGGCGCCCTTGAGCTGCTTGCGCAGCATCGACGGGAAGCCAGGAAGGTTCATCGCGAGCTTCGGGTTCGACGGGGTGCCGCCGGGCATGCGGTAGCCCTTGCGGTCCCACGGCTGGCTGGCCGCGGTCTCGTCGCCCTGGACCGACTCGATCCACGCCGCCGCCGCGCTGAGCAGCTCGTCGGCGGGCACGATCTCGTCGATGAGGCCGACGGCCTGCGCCTTCTCCGGCTTCATGCGCGGACCCTGCAGCAGGATGTTCATGAGGGCGTCCTGGATGCCGAACATGCGCACCGTGCGGGTGACGCCGCCGCCGCCGGGCAGCAGACCGAGGGTGACCTCGGGCAGGCCGATCTCGTAGCGGCCCTCCGCGGCGATCCGGTGGTGGGTCGCCAGGGCGATCTCCAGGCCGCCGCCGAGCGCGGCGCCGTTGACGGCCGCGACGACGGGCTTGCCGATCTTCTCCAGCTTGCGGAGCGTCGCCTTGATGCCCTCGATCTCCTCGAAGAGGTCCTGGGCGTCGTCGGGGGTGGACTGGATCATGAGCTTCAGGTCGCCGCCGGCGAAGAAGGTCTTCTTCGCGCTGGAGACGATGACGCCCTTGATGGAGTCGGCGTCGGCCGCGATCTCGTCGGCGAGCCGGTTGACGGCCGCCTCCATCGACGCGGCGTACGCCTTGTTCATGGTGTTGGCCGACTGCGTCGGGTCGTCGATGACGAGGTTGACGATGCCGTTCTCGACCTCGTAACGCACTGCTTCAGTCATGTGAGTTCTTTCTCCTGAGATGAGGTCGGGTCAGACGCGCTCGACGATGGTGGCGATGCCCATGCCGCCGCCGATGCACAGCGTGGCCATGCCGTAGCGCTTCTGCTGGCGCTCCAGCTCGTCGACGAGCGTGCCGAGGATCATGCCGCCGGTCGCGCCGAGCGGGTGGCCCATGGCGATGGCGCCGCCGTTGACGTTGGTGCGCTCGTGCGGGAAGTCGTCGAGGTCGCGCATGAGCTTGAGCGCGACGGCGGCGAAGGCCTCGTTGATCTCGATGAGGTCGATGTCCTCGATGGACAGGCCGGCCTTGTCGAGCGCCTTGCGGCAGGCGGGGCCGGGGCCCGTCAGCATGATGGTCGGCTCGGAGCCGATGACGGCCGTCGAGACGATGCGCGCGCGCGGCGTGAGGCCGTGGCGCTCGCCGGCCGACTCGTTGCCGACGAGCACCAGCGAGGCGCCGTCGACGATGCCCGAGGAGTTGCCCGCGTGGTGGACGTGGTGGATCTTCTCGACCGTCAGGTACTTCTCCAGCGCGACCGAGTCGAAGCCGGCGAAGTCGCCGAGGTCGGCGAAGGACGGCTTGAGGCCGGCCAGCGACTCGGCGGTGGTGCCGGGACGCACGAACTCGTCGTGGTCGAGGATCGGCAGGCCGTTGATATCGGTGATCGGGACGATCGAGTTCTTGAAGTAGCCGGCCTCGATGGCGGCGGCGGCACGGGCCTGCGACTCGGCGGCGAAGGCGTCGACGTCGTCACGGCTGTAGCCCTCGATCGTGGCGATGAGGTCGGCGCCGATGCCCTGCGGCACGAAGTCGGTGTCGAGCGCGGTCTTGGGGTCCATCGCCCAGGCGCCGCCGTCGGAGGCCATCGGCACACGGCTCATGGACTCGACGCCGCCGGCGAGGATGAGGTCCTCCCAGCCGGACTTGACGCGGGCCGAGGCCTGGTTGATCGACTCCAGGCCGGAGGCGCAGAAGCGGTTGAGCTGGACGCCGGCGACCTGCTCGCCGAAGCCCGCCGCGAGCACGGCGGTGCGGGCGATGTCGGCGCCCTGGTCGCCGACCGGGGAGACGACGCCGAGGACGACGTCGTCGACCTCGTTCGGGGCCAGGCCCGGGTTGCGCTCCTTGACGGCGTCGAGCAGCGTGGTCACGAGCGAGATCGGCTTGACCTCGTGCAGTGAGCCGGTCTTCTTGCCGCGGCCGCGGGGGGTGCGGATCGCGTCGTAGATGAAAGCTTCGGTCATGAAATGAGTCCTCGCAGACGGATGGGTCATGTCGACTGGCCTCAACGATGCCAGCACGGAGGGCACGGGTGTGAGCCGCGCTACGGACATTGTGACACCGCTACTGTCAGCGTCGTCTCGCGGCCTGTTCTAGGCTCGGGCCGTGAGCGACGACGAACAGGGGCCGGCCGAGACGCTGAGCGTGGAACAACTGGCGGCGCGGGTCGGGATGACGGTGCGGACCGTGCGTTTCTACGCCGGGCGGGGCCTCATCCCGCCGCCGCGCCGGGAGGGCCGCAACGGCTTCTACGGCCCCGGCCACCTGGCCCGGCTCGAGCTCGTCCGCGAGCTCCAGGCGCACGGCTTCACGCTCTCGGCCATCGAGGGCTATCTGGAGCGCATCCCCGTCGACGCGACCCCCGAACAGGTGGCGCTGCACCGGACGCTGCTGGCCCCGTGGACGCCGGGCATGCCCGAGACCCTCGACCGTTCCACCTTGGAGACCCGCTGCGGACGCACGCTGACCGACGACGACGTGGAGGTGCTGGTCGCCCTCGGCGTGGTCGAGCCGACGCCGGTGGAAGACCAGTTCCGCCTCTCCCCCGCGCACCTCGCCATCGGGGTGAGCTTCCTCGACGCGGGCCTGCCGATCGACGCCGCGCTCAGCGCCCGCAGGATCATCGCCGAGCACAGCGCCCGGCTCGCCCAGCGGCTCACCGAGATGTTCCGCGTGGAGGTCTGGCCTCGCCTGAAGGCGTCCGGCTATCCCCCCGAGCTCCTCACCTCGATGGTCGAGCGGTTTAAACCGCTGACCGTGCAGGCGCTCGTGACGGCCTACGAGGAGGCCGTCGACGACGAGAAGCGCCGCACGGTCATTCGTCGGACCGACCGCTGACCCTCTCCCTCCGGCTGATCAGCGCGCCGAGCAGGACCGACGCCAGGGCGGCGGCCAGCAGCGCCGCGTTCACGAGCACGCCGGTGGACGGCAGGAGTCCGTCGTCGTCGGCCTCGCCCGACGACGAGGCGGCGGGGGTGTCCGCGCCCGGCGTCTCGGAGTCGGGGTCGGTCGGCGTCTCGGAGTCCGGGTCGGTCGCCGCGCTGCCCTCGTGGCCGGTGGCGTCGGTGGCCTCCACCGGCGTTCCGGTGACCGTGCCGACGCCGGTGGCGTGCGCGGAGTTCGCGTAGAGGCCGTCGACGGCCGTCCCCTCGAACTCGCAGGTGATGGTCTCCCCCGGCGGCAACGGCGAACCCCACTCGGCGCCGTCGGACCGCTCGCAGGCGTCCTCGGTCAGCGCGACCGCCGGGTTGCGGTCGTCGGACAGGGTGAGGTTCTCCAGCGGCTGCTCGCCGGTGTTGGTCACGACGTACTTCCAGACGACTCGCGAGCCGGTGACGAGGCCGGAGGCGAACTCCAGGCCGTTCGTGGTGACGCTGACCGAGATGCCTGCGGTCGGAGCCGGCGGCGCGAGCGCCACATAGCCCGTCGGGTCGGTGCCGTCGACGGTGTTCCCGCTGGTCTCGCCGACGCCGGTGGCCGTCGCGGTGTTGACGTAGGCGCCCTCGACCGCCGTGCCCTCGAACTCGCAGGTGATGGACTCCCCGGGCGGCAGCGGCGACCCCCACGCGGCCCCGTCGGAGCGGGTGCAGGCGTCCTCGCGCAATTCGACGTCCGGGTTGCGGTCGTCGGACAGCGTCAGGCCGGTCAGCGCCTCGTCGCCGGTGTTGGTCACCACGTACGTCCAGGTGACGGGGTCGCCCGGCTTCAGGCCGGTGGCGACCTCCTCGCCGTTGGTGGTCGCGGTGACGCTCACGCCGGGGGTGCTGGCGACGACGGTGCTGTAGCCGGTCCAGTCCTCGGCGCTCACCGCCTGCCCGCTCGACGCGCCCACCCCGTTCGCCGTGGCGGTGTTGAGGCGCAGGGCGTCCTCGGCGGTCCCGGTGAACGTGCAGGTGATCGTCGCGTCCACCGGGAGCGGAGCGCCCCAGGCGGCGCCGTCAGAGCGGACGCAGGCCGACTCGTCGAGCGCCACCGTCCCGTTGACGTCGTCGCCGAGCGTCAGGTCGACGAGCGGCTCGTCGCCGGTGTTCGTCAGCACGTATTCCCAGGTCACCGTGCTGCCCGGTGTCAGGTCCTCGGCGAACTCGACGCCGTTGGTCGTGACCTCCACGGTGAGGCCGGGCACGGAGTCGTCCGGCTCGGCGACGCTGTAGCCGGTCCAGTCGTCGGCCTCGGCGCTCTCGCCCGACACCGTGCCCGTGCCCTGCGCGGTGGCGGTGTTGAGGTACACCCCGTCGGACCCGTCGGACGCCGTGCCGGTGAACGTGCAGGTGATCGACTCGCCGACCGGCAAGGCCGCTCCCCACGCGGCCCCGTCGGACCGGACGCAGGCGTCCTCGCTCAACGCGACCGCCGGGTTGCGGTCGTCGGCGAGGGTCAGGCTCTCCAGCGGCTGCTCGCCGGTGTTCGTCAGCACGTACTCCCAGACGACCTCCTCGCCCGCCGTCAGGTCCTCGGCGAACTCGACGCCGTTCGTGGTGACGCTGACCGAGACGCCCGCGGCCGGCAGCGGCGCGAGCGCCACATAGCCCGTCGGGTCGGTGTCGTCGACGGTGTTCCCGCTGGTCTCGCCGACGCCGGTGGCCGACGCGGTGTTGACGTAGGAGCCCTCGACCGCCTCACCCTCGAACTCGCAGGTGATGGACTCCCCGGCCGGCAGCGGGTCGCCCCAGTCGCCGCCGTCGGAGCGGGTGCAGGCGTCCTCGGTCAGCTCGACGTCCGGGTTGCGGTCGTCGGACAGCGTCAGGTCGCTCAACGCCTCGTCGCTGGTGTTGGTCACCACGTACGTCCAGGTCACCGGGTCGCCGGGGGCCAGGCCGGCGGCGAAATCCTCGCCGTTGGTGGTCGCCGTGACGCTCACGCCCGGGACGTCGGCCGTCTCGGTGCTGTAGCCGGTCCAGTCCTCGGCGCTCACCGCCTGCCCGCTCGACACTCCCTCCGCGTCCACGGACCCGATGTTGAGGCGGAGGGCGTCGTCGGCGGTGCCGGTGAACGTGCAGGTGATCGTCGCGGCCACCGGGAGCGGCTGGCCCCAGGCGGCGCCGTCGGAGCGGACGCAGGCCGACTCGTCGAGCGCCACCGTCCCGTTGACGTCGTCGACGAGGGCGAGGTCGATCAACGGCTCGCCGCCGGTGTTCGTCACCACGTACTCCCAGGTCACCGGACCGCCCGAGGTCAGATCGGCGGCGAACTCGACGCCGTTGGTCGTCACCTCGATGCCGACGCGCGGCGCGGGGCCGTTCGTCGCGGCGACGCTGTGGCCGGTCCAGTCGGTGGCGGTGGCCGTCTCGGTCGAGACGGTTCCCGTGCCCTGCGTGGTGGCGGTGTTGAGGTACACCCCGTCGGAGGCCGACCCGGTGAAGGAGCAGGTGATGGTCTCGCCGGGCGTCAGCGGGTCGCCCCACGTGCCGCCGTCGGAGCGGACGCAGGCGTCCTCGGTCAAGGCCACCGCCGGGTTGCGGTCGTCGGCGAGCGTGACGTCGGTCAGCGGCTCGTTGCCGGTGTTGCGGACCACGTACTCCCAGACGACCTCCTCGCCCGCCGTCAGGCCGGAGGCGAACTCGACGCCGTCGGTCGTGGCGGTCACCGAGACCGACGGGGCCGGGTCGACGGTGCTGTAGCCGGTCACGTCGTCGTCGGCGACGTCGGTGTCCGAGGCGACGCCGACGCCGGTGGCGCTGGCGGTGTTGAAGTAGGTGTCCTCGTCGGCCGTGCCGTCGAACTCGCAGGTGATGGACTCCCCGGCGGGCAGCGGCTGGCCCCAGGCGTCGCCGTCGGAGCGCGTGCAGGCGTCCTCGCTCAATGTCACCGCCGGGTTGCGGTCGTCGGACAGCGTCACCTCCGTCAGCGCCTCGTCGCCGGTGTTGGTCACCACGTACGTCCAGGTGACGGGGTCGCCCGGCGCCAGGTCGTCGTCGAAGTCCACGCCGTTCGTCGTCACCTCGACGCCGACGGCCGGGGCGGTGGTGAACGGCGTGACGACCACGACGGCGTTGTCGGCGGCGGCGAGCGTCGTGCCGACCGGCGTCGTGCCGCTGACCGTGCCGGTGTAGTCGTGGGTGCCCTCGGGCCAGCCGAGCGGCCAGGCGCATTCCACCGTGACCTCCTCGCCCGGATCCAGCGTGTCGAGGTCGAACAGCGACGTCTCGTCGCAGAAGAACGGCACGGACGGGTCGTCCAGCGTGACGTTCGTCAGCGGCACCTCGCCGTCGTTGCGGACGACGTAGCGGTAGCGGACCGGCGCGCCCGACTCGTATTCGGCCTCGTCGACGTAGTCGTCCGAGCCCGCTTCGGTCTCGACCAGCTTGGTCAGCGACAGGGACGGCTCGACCAGCCTCACCGACGCGGTGGCGCAGTCGTCCTCGCCGTCGTCCTCGGCGCAGTTGCCCGGCGTCGAGTCGAGGTCCTCGACGTCCATGCCGGACACCTGCGCGGTGTTCGTGTGGCCGCCGGCCGCGTTCATGACGGCGCGGTAGGTGAGCGTGCGGGTGGCGCCGACGGGCAGGTCGCCGACGGTCCACACGCCGGTCCCCGCGTCGAAGCTGCCCTGCGTGACGACGGCCGAGCCGGGCACCAGCGTGAAGCCCGCGGGCAGCACGTCGGTGAGCTTCAGCCCGTAGGCGGGGGCCACCGCCGACGTCGGGTCGCCGTTCTCGTCGACATAGGAGGCCGCACCGGTCACCGGGTCGGTCACGACCTTGGTGTCGTGGCTGGCCTTGACGGTGAAGGTGACCTCCTGCCCGGCCATGGCCGTCTCCCTGTCGACGCTCTTGGCCACCGACACGTCGGCCTGCGGCACGGCCAGACCCACCTTGGGCGGTTCGGACGGCAGCAGCGCGGTGCTGTCGTCGGCTCGGTTCGCGGCCACCGCGACCGAGTTCCACGCGACCTCGCCCGCAGCGGGCAGCGGATCGGGCTCGGCCACCGGCCAGGTGAACGCGGCCTCCTGGCCCGCCGCGAGGGAGCCCGCCGTGAGCTTGAACCGCAGCGCCGTCACCGCCGACGGGTCGGCCGGCAGCGTGGTCGACCAGTCGTCGTCGCAGGAGGCGGGCCACGGAGCGTCGTCCGCCAGGCCGCGGACCTCGTCGCGGCAGGGGTTGTCCGACGTCGAGTAGGCGACCTGCCAGGTGCGGCTCGCCGAGCCCGTCGCCGTGTCGGTGACGGTCACCCCGCCCGTCAGCTCGGGACGGAAGTCCGAGCCGCGCGCGTTCGCGCTCATCGCCCCCGACACCCCCATGTCGCCGGGCGTCGGCAGCACGTCGTAGAGAACGACGTCCTTCAGCGCGACCGTGCCACCGCTGCGGACGCGCACCCGGTATTCGGCGCTACCGGGGTTGTCCGGGTCGATCATGCCGACCGCCGGGAACTCCGCGAACTCCGCGTCCCCACTGCCCTTGACGCCCTTGAACGCCTGCAGCAGCGGCCCCGGCGTCGCATTCGTCACCGACGCCGACGCCCCGCAGAACGGAGCACCCGCCGCTACGTGTTCCGGGTTGGCCGTGTTCGGGGTGGTCGGCGCGGCACCGGGACCCGCCGGATTCAACCCGAGCGAGCCGCCCGTCCAGCTGTGGTAGTTGACAGCGCTGCACGCGTCGATGTCGGTGCCGGGGAGGACCACCTGCATGTTGTTGACCGTCGTGCCCGGCGGCCAGCCGCCCGGCACCGAGAACGTGGCCCACAGGGAGGTCGGCGACGTCGATGCCAGATGCAGTGCCCCTGCCGGGATCGAAATGCGGATCAATGTGCGCCCCGAACCGTTCCAGTTCGGAATCTGCTCCAGCGTATAGGCCGATTCCGGAACCGGGGTGTCCTCCGGACTCGACACACCTGCGACTACGACGTTCCTCGGCCACTCCGAGCCATAAGGGCGGTAAACAAATGACGTCAGCGTCGCCGAGGGGATGCCCGCCGGCAGCAGGTCGGTGATCGTCACCGGACCGGAATAGCCGCCCTCCATGTTCGGCCCCATCACTCCGGCCCTCAAGGTGAAGGAACTGCCCGAAGCCGAGTACGTGGCGGACTTGTAGGCGTTGACCCGCACCTGATCGGTCGCCACCATGCGTCCGATCTGGGTTCCGGTCACCACGGGGGTGCTAGCCCCCTCCACCGTACGAGTGAAGTACCCCACATTATGAATCCGCTGCCCGTTCGTGAGGGATCCGTCCAGGTGGCCCCAGACATCGAAGGTCGCGGTGCTGCTCGATGCGTCAAGGGCGATGTTGCGGATGCGGACCTCCGCGACCACATCACCGTCGGCCACCAGGACGTGCGCATACCCACCTGCGGTTTCCGGCGGCAGGAACTCCTTCTCCGTGCCGTCGGGCGTCACGTAGTAGTACTCGGCGCTCGGCCCGGTGCCGGACAAATAGGTCCGCCCTACAGCCCAGATGTGATAAGCCGGGTGCTGACACAGAACGCCGGGAGCATTGGGCAGGTACATGTTCTGCGTCGCGTCGTAGTTGTCCAGACACGGCACCGGGTCCACGATCTCACCGACTGCGGGCAACACTGAGGTGTTGGTAATCGACAACAGGAATGAGCCTTCGTAAGAGCCGCGCGGGTGGCCGCTGGTGCTGGGGAAAGAGAAGGTCGGGAAGGCGAGCGGCTCCATGGTCTCCGCCCAGTCACCGGCCCACGTAGCCATCGCGGTACTGGTATTGCACGTGCCGTTGAGGATGCTGCCGGTCATCAGGGGCGTAATGGCCCTCTTGCAGAACGACCCGGAGTTCCCCGGTGCTCCGAAGGTGTGGTTGCGCGAATAGGTGGCCGTCAGCGGTGTCGTCTCACCGATCGGGGTACCCGTCGCGATCGCGGTGTTCGTCACACTCTGACCTGCGGCGAACGTGGCCGACGGATACTTCACCGTCACCCAGTACGGCCCGGCTGGCTGACTGCGGTACCCACACGTGGGCAGACCACCATCGGTGGTCCACGTCACCGTGTTCGTCGTCGCGTCGTACACGCCACCGGAGGAGGCATCCACGAACACCGCACCCGCTGGCAACTGATCCACCACCGTCATCCCCGGTTGCATGTACAAGGCTCCGGTGGACCCCACCGACGTACACGGACCCAACCGGTAGGTCAGGTCGTAATCGCGAGGCATCGGGGCACCATCGGCGGAATTGGCCGGCAGGCTCTTGTGGACGGTCAGGTTCGCGCTCGCCCGGATCGTGGCCGACGCCACCCCCGACGTCACCGTCTGGGTGTTGTCGGCACCCACGGTCGCCTGCAGACTCAACACCGTGCCGTCCGGGGTGTAGCCGTTGACCAAGCCGGTCGAAATATCGGTCTGGATCGACGCCCCCGCCGGGAAGGACGAGATCAGATCAATCGTCAAGACGTTATTGGAGACGCTGTAACCACTGATGTAAGGGTGCGCACCCACCGAGGTGGTCATGCGGCCCTCCGGCAGCGGGATGGCGACCTGGCCGCCGTCGCAGCTCGACGACGTCAGCGCCGCGCACTGCAGACTGAGCCGGAAGGTCACCGGCGCGCCGGAGAGCTGCTCGGCCGCGCTGATCCGCTTCAGCTGGATCACCCAGGTGTTGCCCGGCTCCGCGTTCGACCGCTCGCTCAGACCGAGCACCACGAACGCGGCCAGCAGCATCATCGCCAACGCCACCGGACGCCGCCAACGGCCGACCCCGACGACCGTCCCAGACTCAGACATGCACGACTCCCTGTGAAGGCTCCCCGACCGCCACGGACCGTGTGACCCGCGTCTCTCAGGCGCAGCCTAGGGCACGCGACCCCCCCCCCGCACCTTTTTAGAGAAAATTCACCCTCGCTCTCACCCTCGAATCGAGACGTCGGCCCTGACTACTGGGACGAGTTCCGCCAGTGGGACCTCGCCCTGGACGACGGTCTGCGTGACCGCTGACCTCCGTCGGGGCGCCGTCGCCTGGGCCGACCTCGACCCGACACGAGGACGCGGGCAAGCGGGCCGACGGCCTGTGCTGGTGGTCGCCAGCGACCTCTTCCTCCAGCAGGCCGACGCCCTCGCGATCATCGTCCCCGCCACCACCGCCGACCGCGGCTGGCCGAACCACGTCCGGCTCGCCGGCTCCGACCTCCACCTCGCCCAGCCGACCTTCGCCATGACCGAGCAGATCCGGACCATCACCCGCGAACGCCTCGTCGACGTCGCCGGTTTCGTCGACGCGGCCACCATGCGCGAGGTGGATGTCTGGCTCCGCGACTTCCTCGCCCTGCCCTGAGCCCACCGCGCCGTCGGACACGGCGTCCTGGTCACGTGCTGAAAACACACAGAATATATACCGTAAAGTATACCAATCGGTGAGCCTGGCCAGTGCCGGACTCGCGGGGTCACCGGATGCTCAGGAGGCGATCGCGTTCAGGCTGCCGCGATCTGGACGCGCAGGCTGCCGCCGACCGCGTGGGCGACCTTCGCGAGCGTGAGCACCATCGGGACGCTGCCGCCGCCTTCGAGGTCGGAGATGTAGGACTGGCTGACGCCCATCGCCTCGGCGAGCTGCGCCTGGGTCATGCCCGCGGCGGTGCGGGCGTCGTAGATGGCTTGGGCGAGGTCGAGGTCGCTGAACACGAAGTCGACAGCGGCGCGCAGGTCAGCTCGCCTTGGACAGCTGGTAGACGCGGGCGCGGCTGATGCCGAGGACTTCGCCCGCGTCGGGGGCGCTGTAGCCCTTCTCCCGGAGGGCCGCCACCACCTCGCGACGTCGGGCTGCGGCGCGGGCCTGGGCCTTCCTCGCCTCCTCCTCGTCGCGCTCGGCCTCGTGCCACTGCGCGATCAGGTCGTCCTCGACGTGGACGGTCACGTCGACCGCGACGGCCTCGGGCGCGACGTCGAGCCACATCGCTGCGACGCCTTGTGCCTCGTGGGCGACTTCGGCGAGACTGCGGGCCTGCCCGCCCGTACCGAGTTCGGGGATGTCGAACACCCACCAACGGCCGTCGCGTCGGACGTCGACGGAGTAGGTCTGTTCTGTCATATCTGGCTCCTTGCCGCTCATCGCCATTGCCGGGGGATTGGGACACCGGCCCGTTTGAGTTGGTTGAGGACTCCGGCGGAGACCTGTTTGTGGCCTGCGGGGATGGACGCTTTGACTGACTCGTCGGGCATCCCCCAGATCTCGTGGCTGCCTTGCCCGTCACGCAGGAAGACCCAGCCGATTGATTTGAGGTGGCTGATGACGTCCTTGGTCTTCTGCGGCTTCACGATTTTGGTATACCCCACCCTAGACGTAGATGTACAGAGGGGCTATTCATACCCGTCGGGCAGGTCGGTGACGGACTGCCAAGGAGATCGCCTCGCGCTGGTGCTCGGCGGCCTGCTCGAGTCGGGCGACCTGGGACAGCGCGCCGGGGTGCTGGTCGTATCGCACGACCCACCAGCGGCCTTCACGGGTCGCGGTCGAGGTGAAGTGGTGCGTCATCGCCACTGGCTAGCTCGCCTTGAACAGCTGGGAACGCGAGCGCGGCTGATGCCGAGGATGGTGGGGCGCGGCGTTTCACGCCGAGGCGAACGCACGGACGGATCCGTGGTCGCGGCCTCGCTCGACGGCGAGGTCGTAGGCGGACTGGAGGTTGAGCCACATACGGGCGCTGCTGACGCCCGCCGCCTCCAACCGCAGGGCCAGCGCCGGGGACACCGCCGCGTGTCCGTTGAGCACGCGCGAGAGCGCGACGCGGGACATGCCGAGCCGGTCAGCCGCTTCGGAGACGGTGAGGCCGAGGTCGGCGAGGACATCCTCGCGCAGCACCTCGCCAGGGTGGACGGGAGTCTTCATGGTGGTCATGGCGCTTCCTTTCAGCGGTCGTCCTCGTCGTCGAGCAGTTCGACGTCGGGGCCGGTGAACGCGAAGGTCGCCCGCCAGTTCCCGTTGACGCGGACCGACCAACGGCCGTCGCGGCGGACGTCGACGGAGTGGGTCGGCGTGGGCGTCACGCGCGGGCCAGTCGCTCGGACGCGACCCGGTTGAGGCTGACGTTCTGCTCGGCTGCGGCGAGCGCGAGGGACCGGTGCAGCGACTCGGGCACCCTGACCATGAACTTGCCGGAGTAGCGGCGGTCGGCGATGGGCACAGGCGGGGTCTCTCCGGTCGCGGCCATGTCGTCGAACACGTCGGAGACGAGGGCGACCAGTCCTCGCAGGGCGTCGACTTGGTCGGGGTCGAGCCAGGACAGGGAGGGGAACTCGTCGACGATGGCGACGTGCCCGGCTGGTCCGACGCGCGTCAGTCGCGGCCGAAGCGTTGGAAGGCCGCCTGTCGGGTGGTGTCGAGGGCGGCGCCGATGACGGTCCACGAGTCGCCGGCCGCGCGGAGTTCGGCTTCAGCGTCGGCGATGGCTTTGCGTGCGGCGATGATGCGTCGGAAGTTCGAGGCATCGCGGGCTTCGAGGGTGGCCGGGTCGAGTGAGTCGAGCCATGGCTCAGTGGCGGTCACCCGACGGTCAGGCTCTGGTCGCCGGAGTCCGCGACGACTCGCAGCGTTCCGCCCAACGCCTCGACGTACGCCCGCAGGGTGCCGAGTTCGGCCGCGTCCATCACGCCGCGCTCGATCTGCGACACCCGGGGCTGCGACACTCCCATCGCCGTGGCGACCTCGGCCTGGGAGACACGCTGCGCCTTGCGGACCTCGGCCAGTCGATGCGCACGGACCTCGGCCAGCATGTCGTCGCGCAGACCTGCGATCTTGGCCTCGTCGACCTCTCGGACGGCGTGCCCGGCCGCACGGACCTCACGCCAGCTCTTCGCCGCCATCTCACTCACCTTTCTCGATCCACCGCTCGTACCGCGCTTCGGCGACTGGGATGTTCTTCTCGTACCAGTCCGACCAGTTCCCGGCCTTGTCCCCTCCGCTTCCAGCATGTCGATGGCGGCATGCCACGTCAATCGGCCCGTCGTCGACACCGGCTCAGCGGTTCGGTAGACGTCAGAAGTCGAGGAGGTCATCGGCTTCTTTCAGGGCAGGCGGGCGGACCCGACGGGCCATGAGGTTCAACCGCTCCTCGCCACGACGACGCAGTCGGGCGAGTTCTGCCTTGTCGTCGGTGCCGAACAAGTCGACTCCAGTCAGCACAGCGGCGTTGAACACGGTGCCGATGGCAGTGCCGTGTGCGCCATTCTCGATAGCGCGGACCGTCACCGGGGAGACGCCGAGACGCTCGGCGAACTCCGCCACGGTCCACTGGCGCTCGTGACGGGCCATCTTGATCTGCTGCCCCAGCACACGCGCCGCGTCGGCGGCGGCAGGAAATGCGACAACCGGTCGGCGAGCCACCCAAACCTCCTTCAACCATCCCTTAACTGATTTATCGAATAGTTTAACTTCCATCGCTAGCCATGCGGCGGCACGTTCTTTCTCTCCGGAAACCTTGAGACATACGACCGATCCAGATCACGCGCGTTCGGGCAGCCCAGGAGCGCGAGGGTGGTGTCGAACTCCTCGACCAGCTGCCGCAGCACCGCCTCGGCGCCGGCCGGGCCGCCCCGGGCCAGGCCCCACAACACATGCCGCCCGACGAGCACCGCGTCCGCGCCGAGCGCCAACGCCTTCGCGACGTCCCAGCCGCGGGTGACCCCGCCGTCGACCAGCAGGTCCACCGCGTCGCCCACCGCGTCGACGACGGGGACCAGCGCGTCGACTCCGGCGAGCGTCGTGTCGAGCTGGCGGCCGCCGTGGTTCGACACGACGATCCCGGCCACGCCCGCGTCCACCGCGCGCACCGCGTCGTCGGGACGCAGCACGCCCTTGACCAGCAGCGGCAGGTCCGCCGCCTCGGCGAACGCGCCGAGGTCGTCCCACGTCAGGGTCGGGTCGTGCATGCCGAACAACTGCTCGGTGGTCAGCGGCGCGCCCGACGGGTTGAGCGCCAGCGGATGGGTCACCCGGAAGCCGGAACCCCGTTCACGCCAGCCCGCCACCGGGAAGTCGACCGTCAGCACCAACGCCTCGTAGCCGTGCTCGCGCGCCTGCGCGACGAGGTCGAGGGAGACCGAGCGCTCCTTGAACACGTACAGCTGGAACCACCGGTCGGACTCGCCTGACGCGGCGGCCACCTCCGGCAGGCTCGTCGTGGTCTGCGAGGACAGCACCATGAGCGAGTCGGTGGCCGCGGCGGCCGCCGCCATGCCGAGCTCGCCCGTCTCGTGGGCGTGCCGCTGATAGGCCATCGGCGCCACGACGACCGGATGGGCGCGCTCCCGGCCGAGCAGCGTCGTGCTCAGGTCGCGCACCCCGACGTCGACCAGCACCTTCGGGTGGAAGGCGTACCGCTCCCACGCCGCGAGGTTGTCGCGCAACGTGAGCTCGGCCCCGGCGCCTCCGGCGAAATAGCCGAAAGCGTCGGGGCCGAGCAGGTCCTCGAGATCGCTGAGACCACTCATCCCAGCAGCGTACGACCCACGATCTCCTTCATGATCTCGGTCGTGCCGCCGTAGATCGTCTGGATGCGCGTGTCGAGATAGGCGCGCGCGATGGGGTACTCGGTCATGTAGCCGTAGCCGCCGTGCAGCTGGAGGCACTTGTCGACCGTCTTCTTCTGCAGCTCGGTGCTCCACCACTTGCCCATGGCGGCGTCCTGCACGGTGAGCGTGCCCGCGTTCAGCTCCATGATCGAGCGGTCGACGAAGACCCGGGCGATCTGCGCCTCGGTCTCCAACTCGGCCAGCACGAAGCGCGAGTTCTGGAAGTTGGCGATCGGACGGCCGAAGGCCTTGCGGCTCTTGACGTACTCGACCGTCTGGTCGATGACCGTGCGGCACGCGGCGGCGGCGACGACCGAGATGGTCAGGCGCTCCTGCGGCAGCTTCTCCATCAGGTAGATGAAGCCCTGCCCCTCCTGGCCGAGGGTGTTGGCGACCGGCACGCGCACGTTGTCGAAGAACAGCTCGGCGGTGTCCTGCGCCTTGAGGCCGATCTTGTCGAGGTTGCGGCCCCGCTCGAAGCCCTCCATGCCGCGCTCGACGGCGATGATCGTGAAGCCCATCGCGCCCGCGTCGGGGTCGGTCTGGCAGACCACGAGGACGAGGTCGGCGAGGATGCCGTTGGAGATGAAGGTCTTGGAGCCGTTGAGCACCCAGTGGTCGCCGTCCTTGACCGCCGTGGTCTTGATGCCCTGGAGGTCGGAGCCGGTGCCGGGCTCGGTCATCGCGATGGCGGTGATCGTCTCGCCGGAGCAGAACTTCGGCAGCCAGCGCGCCTTCTGCTCGTCGTTGGCGTACGACAGCAGGTAGGTGGAGACGAGGTCGGTGTGCAGCGCGAAGCCGACGCCGCTCGCGCCGATGCGGGTCAGCTCCTCCTGCACGATGGCGTTGTAGCGGAAGTCGCGCATGCCGCCTCCGCCGTACTCCTCGGGCATCATGAAGCCGAGGATGCCCAGCTCGCCGGCCTTGAGCCAGAGGTCGCGCGGGACGATGCCCTCCTTCTCCCACTCCTCGTGATAGGGCGCGATCTCCTTGTCGCAGAAGACCCTCATCGTGTCGCGGAAGGCCTCGTGCTCGGCTTCGAAAATAGTCCGTTCCATGGATTCTCTCGTCTCTGTCGTGGTCAGTCGTTCTGGACGGCGACGCCGCGCTCGATGAGGGCGTCGACGTCGTCGATCCCCCAGGCGGTCAGGGCGGCGCGGGTGTCGGCGCCGATGGCCGACGGCGGGGCGCCGAGCTCGGCGGGAGTCGCCGAGAAACGGGGGGCGGGGGCGGGCTGGGTGACGCCGTCGCGCTCGACGTACGTGCCGCGCGCGACGTTGTGCGGGTGCGCGTACGCCTCGGTGAGCGGCACGACGGGGGCGACGCAGGCGTCGGTCCCCTCGAAGATCTCGGCCCACTCGGCCTGCGTCTTCGACCCGAACACCTCGGCCAGCCGCTCGCGCAGCGCGCCCCACTGGGCGGGGTCGTTGCGGTCGGGCAGGTCGTCGAATCCGGCCTCGGCGAGCAGCCGCTCCATCTCGGCCCAGAACTGCGGCTCCAGGCCGCCGACCGACAGGTGCCGACCGTCGGAGGTCGCGTAGACGTCGTAGAAGGGGGCCGCGCCGCCGAGCAGATTGGTGCCGCGCTGGCCGTCCCACAGGTGGTTCTGCTGCATCGTGACGGCCATCGCCATGAGGTGCGCGACGCCGTCGGTGATGGCCGCGTCGACGACCTGGCCCTGCCCGGTCGTGCGGGCGTGGGTGAGCGCGGCGAGCACGCCGGTGACGAGGTAGAGCGAGCCGCCGCCGAAGTCGCCGAGCAGGTTCATCGGGAAGGCGGGGGCCTCGCCGAAGCGGCCGAGCGGGTCGAGCCCGCCGGCGACGGAGATGTAGTTGAGGTCGTGGCCGGCGCTGTGCGCGAGCGGACCGTCCTGGCCCCAGCCGGTCATGCGGCCGTAGACGAGTTTCGGGTTGCGCTCCAGGCAGACGTCGGGGCCGAGGCCGAGCCGCTCGGTGACGCCGGGGCGGAAGCCCTCGATGAGGATGTCGGCCTTCGCGACGAGGTCGAGGACGAGGTCGACGCCGCCGTCGGCTTTGAGGTCGACCGCGACGCTGGGGCGTCCACGTCCGAGGATGTCGCGCTGGGCGGGGGCCATCGCGAGGCCGGGACCGCTGGGCCGGTCGACGCGCACCACGTCGGCGCCGAGGTCGGCGAGCAGCATGGCGGCGAACGGGCCGGGGCCGATCCCGGCGAGCTCGACGACGCGCACGCCCGCCAGGGGTCCGCTGGGGGCGGTGTTCTGAATCGTCACAGCAACAGTGTGACAGTAGTGCTGTCACGGTTCTCAACCGACCCTCGGAGCACCTGGCGGACCGCAGGGGATGCGCAGCCGCCCGTCCGGCCCTCATGGCAATGAGAGTGCTTGTCTTGGATATCTACTTACAGTAATATCAGGACATGACGATGTGGATGGTGGTCTACTCCGACGAAGTCCGGGAATGGCTCGACGGCCTCAGCCGCGAGGACTACGCCGTCGCCCGACGCGCCATCGCCCGACTGGAGACCGAAGGGAACATGCTCCGCATGCCGCTGTCCAAGCCGCTCGGCGAGGGACTCTTCGCACTGCGATTCAACCTCGGCAGCAAGGCCCGCCGCGTCACCTACACCTTCGAGCCCGCCGAACGCGTCATCACCCTCACCACCTTCCACAAGCAGAAGAACAACGAGCGCCGCGAGATCCTCCGTGCGCGCCGAGCCCAGAAGGAGCAGCCATGACCACCACCGCCACCGAGTACCACGAGAAGCGCCTCGCCGCGATGACCCCCGAAGAGCGAGCCGAGTTCGAGCGAGCCTCCGTCGAGGCCGACCTCGCCCTCGACCTCGCACAGGCCATCTACGACGCCCGACAGGCCGCGGGCATGACCCAGGCTCAGCTCGCCGAGGCGATGGGCGTCAGCCAGTCCCACGTCTCCGCCCTCGAAGGCGGGGGCGGCATCCCCACGCTTACCACCCTCGCGAAGGTCGCCCGCGCGGTCGGCGGCAGCCTGCACGTCCAGATCGCGGCCTGACGCCGCCCGAGGGCCGAAGACGGTGAGCGCCTCAGGTTCGGCCTCAAGAGGCGTGAACCGGCCGTCGATCGCTGTGCCGCGCGGAAGACTTCATCGCCGGTAGCCGCGAGTACGAAGGGTGAGGAGTGCGCCGCCGAGACGGTCGACGAGTTCTTCTAGGAGGATGTCGTCGGCGTCCGGCCTCTGACTCCACGACCGCGCCTGGGGCGGGACATAACCGGGCAGGGAGGGGAGGTCTCTGGCCCAGGCGCGCAACTCTTCGTCCGGGCGGCGCGACGCGAGATGCGACTCGATCTCCCGGACCAGGTTCCCGTAGAACTCGCTGCCCGTGAGCCCTGCCAGGCGCGTGGCGAGCTTCAACGCTCTGGCCAGTTGCCTCTCGCGCTCAGTCCAGGTGTAGAGGTGTTCGGTCACGGAAGTGCTCGCCGGAGAGAAGCCACGAGCCCCTGGAGGGCGAGCAGGCGTGTCCGTAACTCGTCAGCGGCGGAGCCTGGAGTCGGCCGCGCCCCGTACTCGCGCTCACGAGTCGCCTCGTCGGCAAGGCCGGGGAGGTGCTCGAACCCCCGAGCCCAGGCGGCTACCTCGTCGCTCCCGGCACCCCTGCGGAGAAGCTCGTGAGCCTCTCTCGCGCTCTCCCTGTAGAGCCGGGCGTAGGGTGCGTTGCCGTCTGCCAGAAGGCGCGCCGCTTCGCCCATGCTCGCTTCCACCTGGGCAAGCACCTGCTCGGTGGTTCCTCTCCTGGGCTTGCTCACGGACTTCCTCCCGGATTTCGACGCGTCGCAGTGCGCAAAGGACCGTCTCGACTCGACCGTCATGACAACCGCCCTTCGGCACGGTGTAGGAGTACTGATTCTCGTGGACGGCCCGCTTGTTGTCCCCGTGGCGCCTGGGCCACCACCTTCCGGAAAATCGCCTGGCCGGTCGGGCTCGCCCGGTCGTGACGAGATCGCAGCGGCCATAGGGTGACCTCGTGACTGCAGAGCACCCTGACATTTCCCAACCGCTCCTGGAGTTGTGGAAACGCTACCGGACGTTGCGCGGCAGGATCATCGCCGCGCTGGCCGTGACCACGATCAACAAACTGGCCGACATCATGCCGGAGCTCCTGATCGGGGTTGCGGTCGACGTCGTGGTGCGCGGAGACGAATCGTGGGTGAGTTCGCTCCTCGGCGTCGAATCCCAGTTCGGCCAGCTGGCCTGGCTTGCCGGGTTCAACGTGGTCGTGTGGGTCATCGAGTCGTTGTCGGAATACATCATGGAAGTGCTGTGGATGAGCCTCGCTCAAGAGGTCCAGCGCACCCTGCGAATCGAGGCCTACGACCGGGCGCAACATTTGCCGCTCGGCTGGCATGAACAACGTCGTCAAGGCGCCACGTTCGCGGTGATCTTCGACGACATCAACCAGCTTGAGGAGTTCCTGACCTTCGGCGCGACCGCCATCGTCCAAACCGTCCTGAACGTGATCTTCGTGGGCATCGTGTTCGCGGCGGCGTCCTGGCAGTTGCTGCTCTGGGCGTTCCTGCCGGTCCCGGTGATTCTCTACGGAACGTTGCGGTTCCAGCACGTGCTCACCCCGCTGTGGGAGCGCACTCGTGTTGTCGTCGACGACCTCTCGGCGACCCTGACGGCGAACCTCGCCGGGCTGATGACGATCAAGGCCTTTCATGCCGAGAAGCGCGAACGCGACCACGTCGCAACGGTGGCGGGCAACTACAAGGACGCCACCATGAAGGCGGTGTACGTCGCATTCGCCTTCGTCCCCGTCGTACGGATGGCGATCCTCGCCGGCTTCACCTGCACGCTGCTGCTGGGTGGCTGGATGGCGCTGCGTGGCGAACTCAGCGTCGGACTCTATTCCGTGCTGGTGTTCATGACCCAACGACTGCTGTGGCCACTCACCGATGTGGCCGACATGGTGCAGCGGTATCAGAAAGCACGGGCGTCGACAGTGCGGATTCTGCGGCTGATCTCCGAGCCGATCGAGCTCGCCGCGGGAACGCAGACTCTCGACGGCGCCGTCCGCGGGGACATCGAACTTCGCGACGTCACGGCGGGCTACGCCGATGGACCGGACGTCGTACGGAATCTGTCGATGACGATCGGCGCCGGCGAAACACACGCGATCGTCGGGGCGACCGGGTCAGGCAAGTCGACGCTGTTGCGGCTCATCACCCGGTTCAACGATCCGCGATCCGGCGCCGTCCTGCTCGACGGGCACGACATCACCACCTTGACCTGGGAAGCGTTGCGTGCGCCCATGGGCCTGGTGCCGCAAGACATCTACCTGTTCTCCGGCACCATCGCCGACAACATCGCCTACGCCCGGCCGGACGCATCCGCCGACGAGGTGGCCCGGGCGGCCACGGCTGCTGCGCTCGACGAGTTCATCGAGTCACTTCCCGACGGCTACCAGACCTGGGTCGGGGAACGCGGGGTCACGTTGTCAGGCGGGCAACGCCAGCGGGTCGCCATCGCACGGGCACTGCTCGGGAACCCGGAGATCCTGGTGCTCGACGAGGCGACGAGCGCGGTCGACAACGAAACCGAAGCGGCGATCCAGCGGTCACTGCGCCTGGCTGCTCACGGTCGCACCACCGTGGTGGTCGCGCATCGGCTGTCGACCGTTCGTCACGCCCATCGCATCTGGGTGATGGACGCCGGCGCGATCGTGGAATCGGGTACGCACGATGAACTGCTGGCGCTCGGCGGCCACTACGCGGCGCTCTGGCGCGTCCAGACCGGCGAAAAAGGTGATGGTAGCCTCGCCTAACCATCACTGCGGTGTGCCGAGCTGCCCGCGCAACAAGGAGAAGTCATGAGTCACGTACGGAACCCTGTCAGTCGCGCCCGCCGCACCCGGGCAATCATCGGCGCACTGGCGGCAAGCATGCTCCTCCTGGCGGTCGGCTGCGGCACTGCCGGCGATGACTCCGACACGGCGACTCGCACCGTCACCGATGGCAGCGGCAAAGTCACCATCCCGGCGAAGCCGACGAGGGTGGTGGCGGCCGACGCGTCCACCTACGCCCAGCTGGTGTCGCTCGGCATCGAACCGATTGCGGCAGTCCTTCCCGAAGGCGTTCCGACGGAGTACTTCAAACCCGATGGCGTGCAGGTTCCCAACATCGTCGCCGAGGACGGTTGGACCGTCAGCCTCGACAAGGCTCTCGATCTCGACGCCGACCTGATCGTCACCCAGCAGGCGGACTGGAACCAGGAGAACATCGACCGCTACAAGAAGAGCCCGATCCCGACGTATGCGCTGGACGAAGGCTGGAAGGACATCGACGACGTCTACACGAAGTACCGCGAGTTCGCCAAGGACATGGGGCGTTCGGACGAGGCTGAAACGACCATCGACGAGTTCGAGAAGAAGCTCCAGGACGGCAAAGCGGAACTGGCGCCGTACGTCGAGCAACTCGGCACCGTGGGCATCATCCGGGTCACTGACGAACCGTGGGTCGGGGCGCGGGTGGAAGACGTCGTGGCGACCGCTTTGCTCCCGGGCCTGGGCCTGAAGGTCCCGGAGTGGCCGGCTGCGAACGCCGACGGGTACTTCCAGGTGGAACTCGAGACCCTTGAGCAACTCGACGTTCCGGACACGTTCTTCGTGGAAACCGACACGGACCCGAGCAAGCTGTCGATCCTGGAGTCGGATGTGTGGAAGTCGCTCACGCCGGTCGAGAACCACAAGGTGATCATGTTCACCGCGAAGTGGTGGAACGGTGACCTGCTGCAACTGGGTGCCATCGTTGACGAGATCGTCGACAACGTCACCAAGAGCGTTGACGCTAGCTGACCTCGCCGCAGGGGACGGCCCGGCCTATGACGGGTTCCCTTCCTGGTGGCGCCAGCGGGGCGCGGTGGTCTTCCCGCCTCCGGACGATGGTGGCGCTCCACTGAGCACTGCGGGTGTTCGAGCGACGGTGGCCTCGGCGTTGGCACGCTTGGGCGCGGACGGATTCCCGCCTGCGGCCGCAGGCACGTATCTGGCCGGTTGGCTGCCGGCGTCACCGTCGTACATCGTCGGTGCGTTGTACGCCGAGACCGGTGCGGGTCTGCTGATCACCCCTGGAGCGTTGCAGTGGTGGCTGCACCTCGAAGGGTGGACGGCCGGTCTGAGGGTTTCCGATGAAACCGAGGTGGTGGTGGCGCCAGGGCACGGTTGGGCAGGGCAGCCGTCGGTGACCGTGCTCGACACCCAAGCCGACGTTGCGCAAGCGACGGTGACCGCCTTGGTCGCTGCCGTGGGAGATCTTGTCGCCGTGATTCGTGAACGTTCGGGAGCCGGCGTCGCCGGGCTCTGGCACGAGGTATCCGATGCCTTGGCCGCCAGCATCGGCGAACGCCCCCACCCGGCAACGGTGGACGAGGTCGAACGATTGCGGGAGTTGATCTCGGTGCCCCGGCGCCCGTGGAAACGCTTGGCGCGGATTGACCTCGTCGAGTCCGGTTGTGGCCCTGCGGTGGTGTGTCATCGCGGCGGCTGCTGCCAGGCTTTCACCGCCGAGGCGAGTACCGGCACCGAGATCGATGCCTACGAGCAAGCGTTGGCCGAGGCGTTTCCTGCCTCCGAGGGCGAGCCGGAGTATTGCGGCACCTGCAAGTTCCGCACGTTCGACGATGTGGTGGCACGGACGCTGTGGGCTCGTGCCTACGAGGCGCACTGATGAGCCGCCAGCTTCTGGTGCCGGGATTGCTGGTGTTGGCGGCACTCTTGGTCGCGGCCGTCTTGGCATCGCTGATGTTCGGATCGAAACCCATCGAGTCGTCTGTCGTGCTGGATGCGTTGCTGCGCCCCGAGCCCGGTGTCACCGATCATGTGATCGTCCGGACGGTGCGGGTCCCCCGGACCGTGATCGCGATCATGGTCGGCGTCGGCCTCGGCCTGGCTGGCGCGTTGATGCAAGGCTTGACCCGCAACCCACTGGCGGACCCCGGAATCCTCGGTGTCGAAGCGGGCGCGTCGCTCTCGGTCGTACTGGGGATCTATTTCGTCGGGGCCAGCCACGTCGTGGGGTACGTGTGGTTCGCCTTTCTCGGTGCCGCAGTCGTCTCAGCCGGCGTGTACGTGCTCGGTGCGACGGGTCGCGACGGCGGCAGTCCGGTCAAGTTGGCGTTGGCGGGCGCGGCCGTGTCGTTGTTCCTCTCATCCGTGACGGCCGCGATCCTGATCCGCAACATCGACACGTTGACCGGGTTCCGGCAATGGGCGGTGGGTTCGTTGAGCGGCCGCGACCTCGACACGGCCATGGTGGTCGGCCCGTTCATCGCACTCGGCGTCGTGCTGACCCTGTCGCTCGGCCGGCACATGAACGCGTTGGCGTTGGGCAACGAACTGGCGGCCGCGCTCGGTCAGCGGCCGTGGCGGGCACGCCTGCAGTGCGGCATCGCGGTGGTGTTGCTGTGCGGTGCGGCGACGGCCGCCGCCGGGCCGATCGGGTTCATCGGATTGATCGTTCCGCATCTGGCCCGCGTCGCCACCGGTCCTGACAACCGCTGGGTGCTGGCGTATTCAGCACTGCTCGGGCCGATCGTGCTGATAGCCGCCGATGTGCTCGGCCGGGTCGTGGACCGGCCACAAGAGATCCAGGTGGGAATCATGACGGCGTTGATCGGCGCACCGTTCTTCATCATTGTCGCGAGCCGGCGCCGGATGGCCGAGCTGTGACCGGCAACCGGAGGCGTTCGGTCATCGTCGGGGCCGTGCTGGTGGCATCCGTGGCAGGCGTGTTCGTGGGCAGCATCGCGGTCGGCGACTACTTCGTGTCCTTCGGCGACGTTCTCGGGGCACTGTTCGGCCGGGGCACGCCGCGCGTGCAGTACGTCGTCACCGACCTGCGTCTGCCTCGCGCGCTGGTCGGGGTTCTCGCGGGGGCTGCCTTCGGGGTGTCCGGCGCGATCTTCCAAGCGATCGCCCGCAACCCGCTGGCGTCTCCCGACATCATCGGCGTCACCGCGGGATCCAGTGCAGCCGCTGTCGTCGGAATCGTCGCCTTCGGGGTGTCGGGCACCGCGTTGAGCGCGTTGGCGTTCACCGGTGGGTTTGCCGCCGCGGCGGTGATCTACCTGTTGTCCTGGCGCCAGGGGATGTCGGGCTACCGGATGGTGCTGGTGGGCATCGGGGTGGCCGCGTTCTTGTCGGCGATCACGGCGTTCTTGTTGGTACGGGCGGCAAGGAACGAGTTGCAGCGTGCGACGGTGTGGATGACGGGGTCGCTGACGGACCGCGAATGGGACCACGTGCCGGTGCTGGCCGTCACCGTTGTCGTGCTGGTCCCGTTGGTTGTCGCCCTGGCACGTTCCATCCACGTCTTGATGCTGGGGGACGATTCGGCGAAGTCCTTGGGATTGCGGCTGGAGATCACCCGCGGGGTGTTGGTCCTGGCGGGGGTGGCGCTGGCGGCCACCGCGACTGCTGCGGCCGGACCGATCACGTTCGTCGCGTTCGTGGCTCCCGCAGTGGCGCGGGCGCTGGTGGGCAGCACGGTCAGCGTTTTCCCGAGCGCGGCATTCGGGGCGCTCCTGGTTCCGCTCGCTGATCTGGTGGGCCGCACCGCGCTGCTGGGGGTCGCCTTGCCTGTGGGCGTGGTCACCGGCTTGATCGGCGGCGGCTACTTCATCTGTTTGCTGGCCACGGCCGGCAAGGTCGAACGAGGGGCATGAGCATGACGGCACATCACCAGTTGCAGGCCGAGACGGTCACCGTGGGTTACGGGACTCGCACGGTCATCGAGCAGATGTCCTTGGAGTTCCCCGCCGGCAAGGTGACGTGCATCGTCGGCCCGAACGCGTGCGGGAAGTCGACGTTGTTGCGGACGGCGGCGCGTTTGCTGAAACCGACGCAAGGGGCTGTGCTGCTGGACGGCCACAGCATCCACCGCCAACCGACCAAGAACGTGGCGCGGGCGGTCGGCTTGTTGCCGCAGTCTCCGACGGCGCCCGACGGCATCACGGTCGGCGACCTGGTTGCACGGGGCAGGTTCCCGCACGTCGGGTTCCTGCAACCGTGGAAGGCCGAGGACCGCGAGGCAGTCGCGTGGGCGATGGAGGCGACCGGGACGACCTCTCTGGCAGACCGCGGCGTCGACGGGCTGTCGGGTGGCCAACGTCAACGAGTCTGGATTGCGATGGCCTTGGCGCAACAGACCGACATCCTGCTGCTCGATGAGCCCACCACCTATCTCGATCTGGCCCACCAGGTGGAGGTGCTGGACCTACTGGTTGAGCTGAACGAGACGTCGGCGAAAACGATCATCATGGTGCTGCACGATCTCAACCAGGCCGCGCGTTACGCGGACTTCCTGGTCGCCGTACGGGAGGGGCGGATCGTCGCTTCCGGGCCACCGCGCGAGATCCTGGATGCCGAGTTGGTGCGCGAGGTGTTCGGTCAGACGGTGCGGATCCTCGACGACGAGGGTTTGCCGGTGATCGTCCCGGTGAGCCGCCACGCCTGACCGGGATCGAAGAACTCGGACCCGACGAGGACTACTCCTCGACGGGGAGCTCGACGCTCCGATGCGTTCTCCAGCGCGTTCTGCGCGATGTCCTTGGCCGAGTCCGGTGTGTCCTTCGGGTTGAACCCCATGGTGATTTCCTAGGCGGAAGCAGGTGTCCCTACGGTTGAGAAGCCTCTGACGGCGACTCGAAGGTCTGTCGGCGCGGAAAGTCGAGCGGTCAGCAGTCGGTCGGAACACGTTGCTCGGTGCGCTCGGGAGGTCGACTGCACCATATTCGACCAAAACAAAGGTCCATGGCAGCTACTGTCGAGATCGCCGAGGGCGACGCTCCACCCCCGTCAACACAGAGCGGTCCGACCCCCCGCACACTGCCACGCGAAACGTGTCATCATCAGTGGCGCATTGGTTCGTCCAGGAAGGCTCCGCGATGCAACTCCCCGATCTCGCCTACGTCCGCAAGGGCTCCGGCCCCACCGTCGTGCTGCTGCACGGCATCGGCCACAACAAGGGGGCGTGGGACCCGGTCGTCGACGTGCTCGCCGAGAAGTACGACGTCATCGCGCCCGACCTGTCCGGCTTCGGCGAGTCGCCCGCCTTCGCCGGCGGCATCGCCTACCAGATGCCGACCGCCGTCGACCACCTCGCGGGGCAGTTCGAGAAGTGGGGCGTCGTCAAGCCGCACGTCGTCGGCAACTCCCTCGGCGGCGCGATCTCCCTGGAACTCGGCGCCCGCGGCCTGGTGTCGTCGGTGACCGCGCTCAGCCCGGCGGGCTTCTTCGGCCCGATCAGCAAGCTGCAGGCGCTCTTCGCGCTGTTCGTGCTGCGTTTCTTCGCGGCGGTCGGCCCGGACGTCGTGGTGCGCAAGCTCGCCGGGACCGCCCTCGGCCGCCGTCTCATCGGCACGCTGCTCTACGCCCACCCCGAGCGCATGAGCGCCGAGGCGACCGTGCGCGACGCCTTCTTCCTGAAGTACTGCACGGCCTTCGAGCGCACCGCCATGCGGGCCTTCGGCTACCGCTTCGACCATCAGGTGCCGGTCGCCACGACCGTGGCCTGGGGAACGAAAGACCTGATCCTGCCCCACTCTCAGTCGAAGACCGCCCGCCAGCGCCTCCCCCAGGCCCGCCACGTCGACCTCGTCGGCGCCGGCCACGTCCCGATGATCGACGACCCCCAGCGCGTCGTGCAGCTGATCCACGAGACCGTCGCCGAGGGCCAGTCCCTGCGCCCCTGACCCACAAGAGGCTTTCGGAACCCCCGCAAGTTGGTTGGTTGTCGCGGGCGATGACAGGGCGGGCGGTTCGCCAGGAACTGGGTGCTCGGCGAAGGACCGCTATTCAGTAGAGACGTTTCGCGTATCAAGATGTAGTCTGATCTGAAGACGTTTCGCGTGTCGTTCTGCGTGAGGAAGGCCGCCATGCCCACCATCACCCGTGACCGCAGCACTGCGGCACAGGAGCGTAAGCGCGTCCTGCGTTCACGTGATGAGTTCTGGCGACCCTCGGATCTTGCGACGTCCGGCTCCACGACCCTGCACCTTCTGTCCGGGCTGGTGGAGGCTGGCGAGCTTCGCCGTATCCGTCGCGGCCTCTACTGGCGCGGGAACAGGACTCCGTTGGGGATGAGCTATCCCCCAACGGAACTGGTGATCGCCGAACTCGCTCCCGGACCTGGCGTGGGACCGACCGAGCTTGACGCGTCGAACCGTCTGCGGGTGTCGACCCAGGTTCCTCAGAAGGCGCACATCGCGGTGCCGCGACGCGCGCCTGAGTCGACGTACGACATCGACTTCTACGCCAGGCCCGCGCGTCGCGCCCGGGTCGCCGCAGGGCTTGGCGCAGGTGAAGTGGCTTTGCTCGAAGCCCTCGACCAGTGGGAGCGCACCGTCGAGTTGCCTCCGGCCGAGGCGTGGGAGCGGTTCGGCGAGTTGATCCGTAGCGGGCAGTTGCGTGCCGACCATCTGGCCCGCGGTTCCGAGACCGAGCCGGGCACGGTACGGGCGCGGTTGCGCGCACTCTTGGAGTCTCTCGGCGAGCACGCTCTCGCCGAGCAGATTCCGATGCCCGACCGTCGCACCACCGACAGCGCCCTGGCAATCCTCAGAAGCGCCGCATGACCCCGCCGACGCATGAGGCAGTGCCGAGTTGGCGGGCTTCAGACCCCGACGGGTTCGCCGACGTCGTCGTGACCGCAGCCCGGCAGCTTGGCGTCCGGCCGCTGGCGGTCGAGAAGGACTACTGGGCGTGCGAAGCGCTACGGGCCATCACCGTCGCACATCCGGGCGAAGTGGTGTTCAAGGGCGGCACGAGCTTGGAGAAGCTCCGGATCATCCGGCGGTTCTCCGAAGACCTCGACCTGTTGGTGGTCGGCCAGTACGGCTCCCACCGCGCGACCGCACGCGCGCTGAAGTCGATGATCGAGGCCGCCGCCCGCGCGACCGGAGCCGATGCCTCGGGCGGGCGGAGCGGCGGCAAGCCGGGAAGCTTCCACCGCAGCGCCTACCTCGCCCCACCCCTATCGCACTCCGGCCAACCAGGGTCGATCGCCGATGCCGCTGCGATCCTCGTCGAACTCGGTCAGTCCGGTGGACCGAATCCACACGCTGCTCGTCAAGTCACCTCGTTGTTGGCGCGTCAACTCGACGCCGCCGGCTTCGACAACACCGCATGGAGTGATCTGTCGCCGTTCGAGGTCGCGATCCTGCATCCGGGACGGACACTCATCGAGAAGCTGCTGCGCATCAACAACTTCGCCAGCGACCCGACCGCGCAAGAAGGAGTCCACGGTTGGCCACGCGTCGGACGCCAGTTCTACGACGCATGGGCACTTCTCGGCGACGACGAGGTACTGACGTTCCTCCACGACAGGGCAACCGTCGCCGAGGTGCTCGCGAGCTGCTACAGGGTCTCCCGAGCGTTCACTCCCGACCTGCCGGTTCCCGACGGCGGGTTCGCGGCCAGCCCGGCGTTCAACGGCGAGGGTCCATTGACGGGACGCCTACGCGCCGAACACGACGCAGCGATGGACGGGCTCTACTACGGCACCGACACGCCGCCGACCTTTGACGAGGTCTTGGAGCGCATCCATGCCAACAGCTCTCTGCTGACCACCGATTGAAACTACTCCGCGTCGGACGCACCGCACGCCGTCCTTCGACCACCACGACCTCCTCGGCCACACCACCAGACGCATCCGCATCCTCCGTGAAACACGATCGCCTACCTCGGCCCCAGCCTCGTTTCAGACTGGCTTCCCTGTTTCAGCGGCCTGTCGGAGAGTGGTCGGGCAGGGTGCGCCAGGAGATGAGGGCGGCGGCCAGGGCGACCAGGATCGCGACGCCGGCCGAGTACTGGACGCCGAGGCCGAAGGCGGCCTTCGCCGACTCCGCCAGCGCCGCGCCGACGTGGTCGGGCAGGGTCGCGGCGTGCTCCAGCGTGGCGCCCAGCGTCTCGTGCCCCTCGCCCAACTGGGAGCGGTAGGTCGCGGTGACGACGCTGCCGAGCACCGCCGTGCCCAGGACCGCGCCGATCTCGTAGGCGGTCTCGGAGATCGCCGAGGCCGCCCCCGCGCGGTGGGCCGGAGCGTGGCTCAACACCAGGTCGTTGGTCAGCGTCTCGGCCATACCGATGCCCGCGCCCATGACGACGAAGGCGATCAGCACGCTCGCCACCGTCGGCGTCCCGGCGAAGGCCACCAGCGCGTAACCGACCGCGGACGCCGCGAAGCTCGACGTCACCAGCACCCGCGCCGGGAAGCGCCGCACCAAAGCGACCGCCGCGAATCCGGCCGCCACGGTGGCGATCAGGCCCGGCACGAGCACCAGCGCGGAGGCCACCGGGTCGAGGCCGATCACCAGTTGCAGGATCTGCGCGCCGAAGAAGAGGAAGCCGGTCAGCGCCATCAGGCTGAGCAGGTTCGCGACGACCGAGCCGGCGAAGACCCGGTCGCGGAACAGGCCGACGTCGAGCATCGGCGTGGCGCTGCGGGCCTGACGTCGCACGAACAGCGTGCCGAACAGTCCGGCCGCGGCGAAGCAGGCCGCCGTCACATCGTCGACGCCGGCGTGCGCGAGGTGCTTGATCCCGTAGACCGCGGGCAGCATCGTCACCAGCGACAACGCGATGGAGGCGGGGTCGACCGGACCCGGCCTCGGGTCGCGCGACTCCGGCACGAACAGCAGCGCCAGCGGGACGAACAGCGCCACGACGGGCACGTTGATGAGCAGGACCGAGCCCCACCAGAAGTGCTGCAGCAGCCAGCCGCCGAGCACCGGTCCGAGCGCGGCGCCGCCGGAGAACATCGCCGCCCAGACCGCGATGGCGAGCCGCCGCTCGTTCGCGTCGGCGAAGACGTTGCGGATGATCGACAGCGTCGACGGCATGAGCATCGCGCCGAAGAAGCCTTGCAGGGCGCGCAGGGCGATCAGCGTCTCGGCGCCGGGGCTGAAGGCGGCCATGAGCGAGACGACGCCGAAACCCGTCGCGCCGGTGACCAGCAGCCGACGTCGGCCGAGCCGGTCGCCGAGGCTGCCCATGGCGATGAGCAGTCCGGCGAGCATCAGCGGGTAGACGTCGACGATCCACAGCAGCTGGGCGCCGGTGGGCGCGAGGCCGGAGCTGATCTCGGGCAGCGCGAAGCTCAGGACGGTGTTGTCGACCGAGACCAGCAGGACCGGCAGCATCAAGACGACCAGCGCGGCCCAGTCCCGGCGCGTCGCCCGTCGTGTCATCAGATCGAGGCTCATGGAGATTTACTGTACCGTCTGGACGGTATAGACAAAAATCGAGCGCCTAGACTCCTGCCATGGCCTCCCCGTCCGCCCGCAAGACCCGCGACCGCCTGCTCGACGCCTTCGAGACGCTGCTGGTCAGCGGCGGCAGCCGGGCCACGACGCTCGAGGCGGTCGCCGCCGAGGCGGGCGTGTCGAAAGGCGGTCTGCTCTACCACTTCGGCAGCAAGGACGAGCTGGTCGAGGGCATGCTGGCGCGCTTGGCCGAGCAGGCCGAGGCGGACGCCGAGAAGATGAAGAACGCCCCCGAGGGTCCGGTCGACTACTACTTGGAGACCTCGGTCGACTCCGGCAGCGACTTCGACCGCGCGCTCATCGCCGCCTCACGCGTCGCCCAGGAGAAGGACCCCCGTGCCGCGGCGGCGCTCGCGGCGGCCCGCGCGGCCTGGTTCACGGTGCTCGCCGACCACCTCGGCGACGAGGCGATGGCCCGCACGATCCAGCTCATCGGCGACGGCCTCTACCTCGACGACACCACCGGCCTGCGCGACCCCGACTCCCTCACCCACGTCCGCGACGTCCTCCGCCGTCTGAACGTGCTGTGAAACCCAGATTTGCTGACTTATCCACCGTTCTCACACGGCAAAACGGTGGATAAGCCAGCAAATCTGGGGAGGACGGTCAGCGGAGGGTGCGGGGGCCGAAGCGGGGGGTCTCGCCCTTGGTCCCGGCGATCCGGGCGATCTTGGCGTTCTCGGACCGCAGCATGTGGAACTGGAGGCGGCGCTCCAGCGCGAACTGGGCGCGGACGCTGCGGCGGGCGGCCTCGTTGAGCAGCCGCTTGCTGCCGCTGACCGAGTCGGGCGAGCGCTCGATCAGCTGGCCGGCCAGCTCCAGCGCCAGCTTGTCGGGGTCGACGTCACTGCCGGAGGCCAGACCCCACGCGGCGGCCTGCTCGCCGGAGAAGATCTCGCCGGTCATCGTCAGCCGCTTGGCGAGGTCGAGCGGCACCTGCTCGACCAGCGGAACCGTCCCGCTCATATCCGGCACCAGGCCCCATTTGGCCTCCAGCACCGACCACTTCGCGTCGGGCGTCGTGAACCGGAAGTCGGCCGCGAGCGCCAGCTGGATGCCCGCGCCGAAGACGTGACCTCGGGTGATCGCGATGACCGGGACCGGCAGCTTGCGCCACGCCCACAGCGACTGCTGGAACAGGTTGGCGCCGCGCAGCGGGTTCGGGATGAAGCCGGTCGCGACCTTGCGCGGCTGCTTCATCACCGACGGGAAGTCCAGGCCCGCGCAGAAGGAGTCGCCCTCGCCCGACAGCAGCACGACCCGCAGGTCGCGGTTCTTCGCGAGGTCGGAGGCGCTGTCCAGCAGCCCTTCGAGAATGCCGAAATCGACGCCGTTGAGCTTGTCGGGACGGTTGAGGCGCACTCGCGCGATCGGGCCGTCGACATCGGTCAGGACGCTGGAAGAACTCATGCCCGTGACCGTAGCCTGAGCCTATGAGCGCGCAAAACCCCGGACCCGCGAACGGACTGTTCATCGGCGGCCGGTGGCAGCCCGGCGGTCTCGGCGAGTTCGCCGTCGAGGATCCCGCGACCACCGAGGTCATCGCCCAGGTCGCCGACGGCGGCCCCGACGACGCGACCCGCGCGGTCGACGCGGCGGCCGAGGCCTTCACGTCCTGGCGACGCATCGCCCCCCGCGAGCGCGCCGAGATCCTGCGCCGGACCTTCGAGCTGATGCACCGCGACGCCGACGAGATCACCGCGCTGATCAGCGCCGAGAACGGCAAGTCGCTGGCCGACGCGCGCGCCGAGGTCGGCTACGCCGCCGAGTTCTTCCGGTGGTTCGGCGAGGAGGCGGTGCGCACCTCGGGCACGTACGGCGAGGCCCCGGCCGGCGGCGCGCGCAACCTCGTCACCCACCATCCGATCGGCGTCGCGGCGATGGTCACGCCGTGGAACTTCCCGGCCGCGATGGCGACCCGCAAGCTCGCCCCCGCGCTCGCGGCGGGCTGCACGGCGGTGCTCAAGCCCGCCGCCGAGACCCCGCTGACGGCCT
This sequence comes from Aeromicrobium sp., assembly GCF_047606445.1. Taxonomy (GTDB): domain Bacteria; phylum Actinomycetota; class Actinomycetes; order Propionibacteriales; family Nocardioidaceae; genus Aeromicrobium. Next base: position 98,756 of record NZ_JASGEK010000010.1, read on the forward strand.
TCAAGATCGCCCGGCTGCTGGCCGAGGCGGGGCTGCCCGACGGCGTCGTCAACCTGGTGCCCACCACCGACGCGGGCGCGGTCGTGACCGCGTGGATGGAGGACCCCCGCGTCCGGCTCGTCTCCTTCACCGGCTCCACCCGGGTCGGTCGGCTCCTCCTGCGCCAGGCCGCCGACCGCGTCCTCGTGTCGAGCATGGAGTTGGGCGGCAACGCCCCGTTCATCGTCGCCGACGACGCCGACGTCGACCAAGCCGTCGAGGGCGCGATGATCGCGAAGCTGCGCGGCGGCGGCCAGGCCTGCACGGCGGCCAACCGCTTCTACGTGCACGCCGACGTCGCCGAGGAGTTCACCCGCGCCTTCGGCGAGCGCGTGGCGGCGCAGACGGTCGGCGCGGCGGCCGACGGGGCCGAGGTCGGCCCGCTGGTCAGCGCGAAGGCGGTCGCGGAGATCGCCGCGAAGATCGACGAGGCCGTCGCGGCCGGCGCCCGGATCACCCACCAGGCGCCGATCCCCGACGACTCCCCCGGACACTTCCTCGCGCCGACGGTGCTCGCCGACGTGCCCGCCGACGCCCGGCTCGTGGTCGAGGAGACCTTCGGCCCGGTCGCGCCCGTCGTCACCTGGACCGACGAGGCCGCGATGCTCGCCGCCGTCAACGACACCGAGTTCGGCCTGGCCGCCTACGTGTTCAGCCGCGACCTGCAGCGCGCGATCCGCGTCGGCGAGGCGGTCGAGGCGGGCATGGTCGGCGTCAACCGGGGCATCGTCTCGGACCCGTCGGCCCCCTTCGGCGGCATGAAGCAGTCCGGCCTCGGCCGCGAGGGCGCCCGCGAGGGCCTGGAGGAGTTCCGACAAACCCAGTACCTGTCCATCGCCTGGGGGTGACCGGGCCGATCCGCTCGTCCATGAGAGATTGGCAGAGCCCCACCCTCAAAGAACGAGGGTGGGGCTCTGCCAATGTCGCGTGCGCGAGGGGGGACCCCGTCGCTCATCATGAGACGCGCGACGGAGTCCCACTAGTCCATGAAACGAACTTTGGGAGGACCCCCAAAGAACGGGGGTCCTCCCAAAGTCGTCGCGTGCGCGAGGGGGGATTTGAACCCCCACGCCCATAAGGACACTGCCACCTGAAGACAGCGCGTCTGCCGTTCCGCCACTCGCGCGACATGCTCGGCTGAGCCGAACGAAAAGTGAGTCTAGCATCAGGCTGCGACAACGCACGGTGGGTGTCGATAGGATCAGAGACGGAACATTCGGAGGGCGACGAGAAGGGACGTGCGATGGCCGGGGCATTCCAACGTTTCGAGCAACGCCTCGAAGGCGTGGTCACCGGCGCGTTCGCGCGCGCTTTCCGCAGCGAGGTGCAGCCGGTCGAGATCGCTGCGGCCCTGCAACGCGAGATCGACAACTCCGCGCAGATCCTCTCGCGCGACCGCCGCCTCGTCCCCAACGACTTCAACGTCGAGCTCTCCCCAAGCGATCACGAACGTCTCGTCTCGGCCGGACCGATCCTCATCGACGAACTCAGCACCCTGGTCCGCGACCACGTCCGCGAGCAGCGCTACACGCTCGCCGGCGGCCTGTCGATCGCGCTCGTCGAGGCGCCCGAGCTGGCCACCGGCCGCTACCGCGTGCGCAGCCGCACCAACGCCTCGGTCCGGCCCACCCAGGCAGTCCGACTGAACGAGGAGGCAGCCCGCGAGGCCGAAGCCTTCTTGGAGATCGGCGACCTCCGCCACCCGCTCACCGCGCCGGGGCTCGTCATCGGCCGCGGCTCGGAGTCCGACCTGCGCATCGACGACCCCGGCATCTCCCGGCGCCACTGCGAGATCACTCTGCACGACACCGGCGAGTCGGTCCGGGTCGACGTCACCGACCTCGACTCCACCAACGGCGTCGTGCTCAACGGCCGCCGCGTCTCCACAGCGCCCGTGCCCGACGGCTCAGAGATCCGCCTCGGCAACACGACCATCATGGTGCGGCTCACAGAGAAGGGGGCCTGATGTCCGAACTGACCCTGACCCTCATCAAGTTCGGCTTCCTCGTCGTCTTGTGGATCTTCGTGCTCTCGGCGATCTCGGTGATCCGCACCGACATCTTCGGCACGAAGGCCCCGGCGAGCGCCACGGCCCGCAGCGCACGACCGGCCGCCACCAAGAAGAAACCCGAGAAGCCTCGCAAACCCCGTAAACCCCAACGCGGCGTCCCGCGCGTGCTCTCCATCATCAGCGGACCCAACGCCGGCCAGAGCGTCCCGCTCGGCACGCAGCCCATCGTCTTGGGCCGCGGCACCGACGCGGCGATCCGGCTCGACGACGACTACGTCTCGACCCGCCACGCCCGCTTCGCCACGAACGGCGCGGAGTGGTTCGTCGAGGACATCGGATCCACCAACGGAACGTTCATCGGCAGCCAGCGCATCACGAGCCCCACACCCATCGGGCTCGGCGTGCAGGTCCGCATGGGCAAGACGATCGTCGAACTGCGGAAGTGACGATGACCCGGCTGACACTGCGCTACACCGCCCTGACCGACGTCGGTCTGCGGCGGTCCAACAACCAGGACTCCGGCTACGCCAGCGACCATCTGCTGTTGCTGGCCGACGGCATGGGCGGCGCCGCCGCAGGCGACCTCGCCTCCTCGGAGGCCGTCCGCGTCATCCGGCGCGTCGACGGCGAGACCTCCCCCGGCGACGCCCTCGACCACCTCACCGACGCGGTCGACGCCGCGAACCGCCGTCTCGGCGACCTCATCGAGGCCGACCCGGCCGTCGAGGGCATGGGCACCACGATCGAGGCGATGCTGTGGGACGGTGAGAAGTTCGCCGTCGCCCACCTCGGCGACTCGCGCGCCTATCTGCTGCGCGACGGCACGCTCACCCAGCTCAGCGTCGACCACACGTTCGTCCAAAGCCTCGTCGACGAGGGGCGCATCACCCCCGAGGAGGCCCGCTTCCACCCGCATCGCTCGCTGCTGCTGCGCGCGATGCTGGGCCGCGACGACCTCGAGGCCGAGTACTCCTGGCTCCGTCCGCACGCCGGCGACCGCTATCTGCTGTGCAGCGACGGCCTGTCCGACATGGTCGAGGACGCCGCCATCGCCGCCGCGCTCAGCGCGGAGTCCATCGACGTCGCCGCCACCGAGCTGGTCCGGCTCGCCCTGGAGGGCGGCGGCGCCGACAACGTCACCGTCGTCATCGGCGAGATGGTGGAGGCCGACGACGACGGCAGCGATCTGTCCTGCGCCGACGGCCGCCCCCAGCTCGTCGGCGCGGCTGCCGCGAACCCGCAGTCACAGCAGGTCGACGTCGACCTCATCGACTCCACCGCGCACGTCGACGTCGACCCCGAGGAGCTGCGCTACGCGCCCCGTCCGCCGAGCCGCTGGCGCTTCGTGCGCTGGATCGCCTTCCTCCTCGTCCTGCTCGGCCTGATCGGCGTCGGCGGCTGGTACGCCTATCGATGGAGTCAGCAGCAGTACTTCGTCGCCGAGGACGGCGGCTATGTGGCCATCTACCGCGGCGTCAACGCCGACCTGCCGCTCATCACCCTCAAAGAGGTCGAGTCGCGCACCGACCTCGAACTCGACGAGCTGCCCTCGCACCGCCGCGACCAGGTCTCCGGCGGCATGGAGGCCGACAACCTCGCCGACGCCGAGCGCATCGTCGACGACCTGCGCGCCGAGACCGAGCAGCAGAACACACCCACACCAACGCCCACACCGAAGCCGGGCACGGTGACCGCGGAGCCGGTGACGCCGTGAGCGACACCACCTGGGTGCCCCGCAAACGCCGCGGCGCCGAGTTGATCCTGACCGTCATGGCGGTCGGGATCGGCGTGTTCGCCTACTGCGCGGTCGGCCTGGGCGTCGAGGGGCACGTCCCCGCCGGGGCCATGGGCATCGCCGGCTCGCTCATCATCGCGGCGATCACCGCGAATCTGCTGATCCGTCGCCTCGCCCCCTACGCCGACCCCGTCCTGCTGCCGCTCGTGCTGTGCCTCAACGGCATCGGTCTGGCGATGATCTACCGGATCGACCTGGGCATGTCGGAGCACCGCGACGAGTGGAGCGCCCTCGCACCGAATCAGCTCATGTGGACCGCGCTCGGCCTTGGTGCCTTCGCCCTCGTCCTGACCGTCGTGCGCGACCACCGCCGCCTGCAGACCATGCAGTACAGCTTCGGCCTGGCCGCGATCGTGCTGCTGATCCTGCCGCTGGTCCCGGGCCTCGGCACCGCCCACCTCGGCGCGAAGATCTGGATCGCCGTCGGACCGTTCAGCTTTCAACCGGGCGAAGCCGCGAAGATCTGCCTCGCGATCTTCTTCGCCAGCTATCTCGCCGAGAAGCGCGAGGTGCTGGCGCTCGCCGGACGGCGGGTCGTCGGCATCGACCTGCCGCGCGGCCGCGACCTCGGCCCGATCATCGTCGGCTGGCTCGTCAGCATCGGCGTCCTCGTGCTGCAGCGCGACCTCGGCTCGTCGCTGCTGTTCTTCGGCCTGTTCGTGGTGATGCTCTACATCGCCACCGAGCGGTCCGGCTGGCTGGTCGTCGGCTGCGGCCTGTTCGTCGTCGGCGGGTGGTTCGGCTACCAGTGCTTCGGCCACGTCCGGCATCGCTTCGACGTCTGGCTGCACACCTTCGACGACATCGACAACAACTACCAGCTCGTCACGGCGCTCTACGGCATGGCGCACGGCGGCATGCTCGGCCGCGGCTGGGGGCTGGGCAGCCCCGACCTGACGCCCTTCGCCTACTCCGACTTCATCGCCACCTCGCTCGGGGAAGAGCTCGGCCTGGCCGGCCTCATGGCGGTCCTGCTCGTCTACGGGCTGATCGTCGAACGCGGCCTGCGCATCTCTCTGACCTGCCGTGACGCCTTCGGCAAGCTGCTCGCCGCCGGCCTCGCGATCTCGCTGGCCCTGCAGGTCTTCGTCGTCATCGGCGGCGTGACCCGCCTCATCCCGTTGACCGGCCTGACCACGCCGTTCCTCGCCCAGGGCGGCTCGTCGATCGTCATGAACTGGGCGATCATCGCGCTCTTACTGCGCGTCAGCGACCAGACCCGTCGTCCCGCGCCGAGCGTCCAGCCGGTCACCGAGGACGACGCGACCCAGGTGGTGAAGCTGTGAACACACCGATCCGCCGACTCGCCATCGCCTCCCTGGTGCTCTTCCTGGCGCTCATGGGCAACGCGACCTACGTCCAGTACGTCAAGGCCGACGCGCTCAACAGCCACGTGACCAACAAACGCGTCATCGACGAGCAGTACTCGCGCGAGCGGGGCGAGATCCTCGTCGACGGCGAGCCGATCGTCGAGAGCGTCGACTCCGGAGACTCCTACGTCTATCAGCGCGCCTACGCCGACGGTCCGCTGTACGCGCCGGTCACCGGGTACTTCTCCTACACCTACGGCCGCGACGGGATCGAGGACACGCAGAACCCGATCCTGTCCGGCAGCGACGACCGGCTCTTCGTCACCCGGGTCATCGACCTGCTGTCGAACAAGCAGCCGCAGGGCGGCAGCGTCGAGCTGACGCTCAGCGGCGCCGCGCAGACCACCGCCGCCGACGCGCTGGCCGCGCTGCCCGCAGGCACCAAGGGCGCGGTCGCGGCCATCGACGCCGAGACCGGCGCGGTCAAAGTCATGGTGACCCAGCCGTCCTACGACCCCAACACGCTCGCCTCGCACGACTTCGCCGCCGTCGACGCCGCCTGGGCCTCGCTCATCGACCCCGCCAACACCGACAGGCCGATGGCGAACCGCGCCGCACGGGAGATCGCCCCGCCCGGCTCGACCTTCAAACTAGTCACCGCCGCAGCAGCCGTCAGCAATCTCAATCTCACTCCGTCCTCGGTCGTGCAGGGCGGCTCCTCCTACGCCATCCCCGGATGGTCCACTCCGCTGGTCAATCAGGGCGGCAGCGACTGCGGCGGTGACCAGATCACCTTGGAGAAGGCGCTCCAGGTCTCCTGCAACGTCGCTTTCGGCTCGCTCGCCGACCAGATCGGCCAGGGCGCCCTGGAGGAGCAGGCCAAGAAGTTCGGCTTCGGCGACAAGATCATCAGCGACGTCGCCAGCAGCGCCAGTCGGGTCAGCCAGGACGGCGAGACGCTCGACCGCATGGCGTTGGCACAGACCGGCATCGGCCAGAGGGACGTCGCCGCCACGCCGCTGCAGATCGCCATGGTCTCGGCCGGCATCGCCAACGACGGCGTCGTCATGACGCCCTACCTCGTCGACACGGTGCGCGCCCCCAATCTCAAGGTGCTGTCGGAAGCCGAGCCCGAGGAGTACGACACGGCGCTGACGCCGGACCAGGCGGGCATGCTGCAGCAGATGATGATCGCCACCGTCGACGCGGGCACCGCAACCTCCGCCAAGATCTCGGGTGTCCAGGTGGGTGGCAAGACCGGAACCGCCGAACGAGGCGACGACCTGCCCAACCTCGCCTGGTTCACCTCCTTCGCCATCGACGGCGACCAGAAGATCGCGGTCGCGGTCATGGTGGAGGCGCCTGCTGGCACCGACGACATCTCCGGCGGACGGCTCGCCGGGCCCATCGCGAAAGCCGTCATGGAGACCTTGCTGACATCATGACTCTGCACACACTCGACGAAAAACCCGCACCCTCGGCCGATTTCGCCCTCGACACTGGGAGAATGCCCTCATGACCGAACCCCACAGCGCCGCGCTCCTCGGCGGTCGTTACCAGCTCGGCCAGATCCTGGGTCGCGGAGGCATGGCCGACGTCCGTATCGGCCAAGACCTGCGGCTCGGACGGACGGTGGCCGTCAAGCAGCTGCGCGCCGACCTCGCCTCCGACCCGACCTTCCAGGAGCGGTTCCGTCGTGAGGCCCAGTCGGCCGCCTCGCTCAACCACCCGTCGATCGTCGCGGTCTACGACACCGGCGAGGCCCCCAACGAGATGGGTGTGTCCATCCCGTACATCGTGATGGAGTACGTCGAAGGCCAGACGCTGCGCGAGGTGCTGCGCAACGATCGCAAGATCCTGCCCGAGCGGGCGCTGTCGATCACCGGCGACATCCTCAACGCCCTCGACTACAGCCACCGCTCCGGCATCGTCCACCGTGACATCAAGCCGGCCAACGTCATGCTGACGCCCACCGGCCAGGTCAAGGTGATGGACTTCGGCATCGCCCGCGCCATCGCCGACGCCTCCTCGGCGATGACCCAGACCGCGGCCGTCATCGGGACTGCCCAATACCTGTCCCCCGAGCAGGCCCGCGGCGAGACGGTCGACGCCCGTAGCGACATCTACTCCACCGGCTGCGTGCTCTACGAGCTGCTGGCCGGACGCCCGCCGTTCCAGGGCGACAGCCCGGTCTCGGTCGCGTACCAGCACGTCCGCGAGCAGGCGCTGCCACCATCGCAGTTCAACCCCGAGGTCTCCCAGACCATCGACCACATCGTCGCGAAGTCGCTCGCCAAGCGCGTCGAGGACCGCTACCAGTCGGCCGGCGACATGCGCCGCGACATCGAGCGGGCCATCGTCGGTCAGCCAGTCGACGCGCCCACCGCCCTCGCCGGAGCGACCTCCGCCACCCAGGTGGTCCCGTCGGTGACCGAGCCCGCCAAACCGGGCGCGCGCCGCGCTCTCCCCGAGGAGGACGAGGAGGAGGCCAGCAAGCGCAAGTGGTGGATCATCGGTGTCATCGCCTTGATCCTGCTCATCGTGGCCGGTTTCGCCATCTGGAAACTCACCGAGCCGGACGAGGATCCGGCCAAGCAGGTCACCGTGCCCAGCAGTGAACGCATCGTCGGCCAGACCGTCGAGGTCGCGACGACCGTCCTGCAAGACGCCGGTCTGGAAGTCGCCACCGAGACTGTCTCGGTCACCAGCACCGCCGAGCAGGCCGGACTCGTCATGGACACCGACCCGGCCCCCGGCACGAAGGTCGACGAGGGCACCGAGGTGACCTTGAAAGTCGGCGCCGGGCCGGAGCAGGAGGAGATCCCCAACGTCATCGACCTGTCCTTCTCTGACGCGGAATCGGAGTTGACGTCGCTCGGCTTCGTCGTGGAGCGCATCGACCAAGACAACGCCGCCCCGAAGGACACCGTCTTCCAGGTCACGCCGACCGAGGGCCGTTCGGTGGCCAAGGGCAGCACCGTCAAGGTGTACGTCTCCAAGGGACAGGTCGACATCCCGACGGGTTTGGTGGGCAAGACCGCCGACGAGGTCAAGAGCATCCTGCAGGAGCAGGGCTTCACCGGCAGCATCCCGACGCAGACCGACTACTCCGACGAGTACGCCAAGGACATGGTGATGGCGATCGATCCGAGCGAAGGAAGCCGGATCAGCCCGGACAGCACGATCACGCTGACCATCTCGCTCGGTCCCAAGCCGGAAGAGACGACGGCGACGCCCACGCCCTGACCGGAACATGCGACGAGGCCCGGCTCCCCTGGGGGCCGGGCCTCGTCGTCTCCGCGGGCGAGAGGCTACAGCGGGTCGATCACCTCGGCATGCCGCACGTCGACGTGGCCGGTGTAGGCCGGGGCGACCACCGAGTCACGCGTCTCGGTCCGCAGCCCGAGCCCGAAGGCGCGCACGTACTCGCGGTAGACCCGGACCTGCGAGGAGTCCTCCAGCGCCTGGGTCAGGTCGGCGGGAGCCCCCACCGCCTCGATGACATACGGCGGGGAGTAGGGGACGCCGTCGACGACGACCGTGCTGCCCACGCACTTGATGCCCGAGGTGGAGACGAGCCGCTGCCCCTGGAGGGTGACCGCCCGCGCGCCGCCCGACCACAGAGCGTTGACGAATCCTTGGATGTCCTGTTGGTGCACGACGAGCTGATTGGGGTCCACCGCGCTCTCATCGGCGCTGCGCGGGGCGTCGGTCAGAGTGATCCGCAGACCGGCCCCGGACACCGGCGACACGCCTGCCTCGACCGCAGCAGTGTCGCCGGCGGCCAGCAGTTGGTCGAGCTCCGGCGCGCCGACGGCCGACGACATCTCGGCGATCTGCCGCTCCAACGACGTCGCGGTGTCACGCTGCTGCTCGACCTCGCGGGCGCGATCCTGCAACAGCACCGAGATGTCGCCACCTGCGGGCCGCAGATCGGAGCCGCGCGAGGTGACGGCGCTCGACACGAAGGCGTACCCGGCCGCCATGCCGACACACAGCGCGCCCATGCGCCACGCGCGCGACTGCGGTGGTATCCCCATGCCGACCTCCCGACCTCTGGCCGCTGAGACTACGCTAGCGGAGGCGTTCGCGCCCTGATCCTTCGCAATCCTTTGTCAACTTCGAGGTGTCCTGTGAGCAAGTCCGACTCCACATCCCGCATCCGTGGCGGCTGGTGGCATCCGGCCGCCATCGTCCTGGGCGTCCTGGGCCTCGGCTGGTTCGTGGCCTGGCTGTTCTACGGGATCGACACCAACCTGCCCGGACCGGAGATCCCCTCGTTCATCTCCGACCTCGGCAACTGGAACTGGGCGATCGCCGCAGCCCTCGCCTTGGCGGCGTCCTTCGTCGCGTCGAGCACGGCGCCCGAGCCCGAGCCGGGCGCGAGCCTCGGCTGGCGCTACGCCCCGCACCTGATGGTCGCCTGCGCGGTGATCGGCCTGCTGTGGATCGTCACCTTCTACACGATCTCGAACACCGACATCGACATCCCGGTCATCACCGATCTGCAGAATTGGAATCTCGTGGTCGGCATGGGCTTCATCGTCGCCGCCTTCGGCTTCGCCACGAAGTGGGAGTGACCCTCACCACACGCGAAGGGCGCGCCGGGTCCTCCCGGCGCGCCCTTCGCGTTTCTCCGCCGTTCACCGAATGACAGCGGTGTGATTATGCACAGTGTGGATAACCTGTGTGGATAACTGTGGATCAGGGAGGCAGACTGGGGATAAACCCGCTCAGGCTGTGAGGGAGGCTGTGCGTAGCGCCACCACGACGACGGCGCCCGCCACCAGCATTGCCACCCCCAGCGTCTGCGCCAACGCCCCCCGGCGCGGCGCGACCAGCACGAGCACCAGGCCGAACAGCACCCCGGCGATGAAACCGCCGAGGTGGCCCTGCCAACTGATGCCCTCCCGCAGGCTGAACACGCCGTTGATGAGCAACAACACCACGAGCGTGCTGACGTTCTGTCCGGCCTTGACCAAAGTCACCAAGGCGAAGCCGAAGAGCGCGAACACCGCGCCGGAGGCCCCGACCGTCACCGTGTACGGATCGGTCAGCCAGAAGACCACGGCGCCGGAGAACAGCGCCGCCGCGAGATAGAACGCGACGAAGCGCGCCGCGCCGAGACGCTGTTCGAGGAACGGCCCGAACAGGTACAGCGCCATCATGTTGAACACCAGGTGCAGCAGGCCGTTGTGCAGGAAGGCGGAGGTGACGAGCCGCCAGTATTCGCCTCCGACCACACCGTCGACGACGCCGTGGTAGTTGACCTGGCCGCCGATGAGAGCGCCGTACGCGGTCAGCTGGTCGAAGGCCAACGGGCCGGTCAGCAGGTAGACAACGACGTTGACGCCGATCAGCGTCATCGTGGCCAGATTCTCGCGACCCGGCGCGGGGACAGCCCCCCCGGCGACCGTGCGCGGCTGTCGGACGGCCTTCGCTCCCGCCCTCACGCAGTCAGGACACTGGAAGCCGACCGACGCATCGCGCATGCAGTCGATACAGATCGGGCGCTCGCACCGCTGACACGCGATATACGTCTCGCGGTCAGGGTGGCGATAACAGACGGGCTCGCTCACGCGCGCGCGATGTCGACCTTCTCGATGACGACCGGCCGCAGAGGCCGGTCGAAGTGGTCGGTGCGGGTGGTCGCGATGGCGTCGACGACCTTGCGGCCCTCGGGATCGACGACCTCGCCGAAGATCGTGTGCTTGCGGTTCAGGTGCGGCGTGGCGCCGACCGTGATGAAGAACTGCGAGCCGTTGGTGCCCGGACCGGCGTTGGCCATCGCCAGCAGGTAGGGGCGGTCGAACTTCTTCTCCGGATGGAACTCGTCGCCGAAGGCGTAGCCCGGACCGCCGGTGCCGGTGCCGAGCGGGCAGCCGCCCTGGATCATGAAACCGGAGATGACCCGGTGGAAGCCGAGGCCGTCGTAGAACGGACGCGTGGTGACCGCGCCGGAGGTGGGGTCGACCCACTCCTTCGTGCCCTCGGCCAGGCCGACGAAGTTCTCGACCGTGGTCGGCGCATGATGCTCGAACAACTCGATCGGAATATCCCCGAGATTGGTGTGTAACGTCGCGATCAGCGATGAGGCGGCCACGAGATTCCTTTCACATGCGAATTCTTGCTTTAGTCTCCCACGCGGGACTGACACGACCGGCCACCGACGCGCGCGCGGCGCGCGCTGTCGTCGGAATCACCCGCGTTCTCACCCCCTCTACAGTGATCCTATGAAGCTGACTGGACGCCGCCTCCTGCTCGCCGCCGTCGCCGCGACCACCGCCGCCGTGGTGGTCCGGCTGGCCACCGCCGACCGCGGTGGCGTGTACGACCCGGAGGAGCAGCGATGAGCCCGACCCCGACCGTCACCGTCGAACGCCACGGGGAGGTCGCCGTCCTCACCTTCGCCGACGGCGAGGTCAACCTCTACTCGCGGGCGATGCACGAGGCTTTCGACGCCGCGCTCGACGAGCTCGACGCCGATCCGCCGCGCGCGCTGGTGATCCGCGCCGAGGGCCGCCTGGTCTCCGGCGGGGTCGACGTCGCGGAGTTCTACGCGCGCAAGAGCAAGGACGACACGAAGGCGCTCTACGACGACATGATGGCGCTGCCGGACCGCCTCGACGCGCTCGACTACCCGACGATCTTCGCCGCGCACGGCCTGACACTGACCTGGGCGCTGGAGGTCGCGCTGGCCTGCGACCTGCTGCTGGCGGCGCCCCGGGCGAAGTTCGGGCTGGTCGAGCGGGTCATCGGCCTGACCCCGACGATGGGCGGCACACAACGGTTCGCGGCGCGGGCCGGGGTCGCCCGGGCCAAGGAGTTCGTGTTCACCGGCGAGCTGTACGACGCGGCCACGCTGGAGCGCTGGAACGTCGTCAACCGGGTGCTCGACGGCGACGACTTCGACGCGGCCGTCCTGTCCTTCACCGAGCAGATCGCGGTCGGCCCGACGAAGGCCTTCGGCGCGGCCAAGCAGATCCTGCGCCACTACGAGGTCGGCGGCGTGCCCGAGGCGGTCGAGCACACCACCGCCATCGCCGCCGGGCTCTTCGACACCGAGGACCTGCAGCACGGCATGAAGTCGTTCCTCGACAACGGCCCCGGCAAGGCTGTCTTCACCGGCCGCTGACCCGGGTCACCTTCTTCCCAGATGTGCGCCAAGTTCAACCGTTTTCCTTCGCAGATTCGGTTGAACTGGGCGCAAATCTGGTGGGAACGCTAGCCCTGGGCGGCGGTGAGGACGGTGCGGGTGGCGCGGCGCTCGGCCCAGAAGCTGACGAAGGGGACGCAAGCCAGCAGGATCGTGGTCAGCGTGAAGGCCGGCGTCCAGCGGTGCTTCGTCGCGAGCATGGCGATGAGCACCAGCAGGATCATGAACAGCAGGCCGTGCACCTGGTCGATGACCATGAAGGTGTTCTGCACGTCCTCACGGTTCCACCACGAGGTGTCGTCGGTCAGCAGCTTGCCGAGGAAACCGGCCATCACGACCAAGAGATTGAGGCCCACGATGGTGGCCATGACCTGATAGGGCCGCAGCGGCCCGAGTTCTGACGTCGTCTCGCTCACGGCGTCAGGCTATCGGCCGGAACCAGACGTTCGGCCGCCCGTTGGTCAGCCACCATGTCGCGACCCCAGCGCCACCACATGAACAGCGCGAAGAGGCCGAAAGCCCACCACTGCGTCGCATAGGCGAGATTGCGCATGCCGACCATGAAGGAGACGTCCGGCTCGGGCACCTCCGCGAGTTCCAATCCCGAGGCGACCTCGGCGGTCGTGCTGATGCCGTAGCCGGGGAACAGCGCGTAGGGCAGCTCGTTGACCAGGGCCGGGACGCGCACTGCGGGAACGACCCGCTCGTCGGCGGGCGGAGCCACCTCGGCCGCCGGCTCACCCGGCTCCAACACCATCCGCACCGTCTGCTCGCCGGGTGGCGGCGCGGGCAGGTCACCGGCCTCGGTCGAGAACCCCCGGACCACGAGGATCGCCTCGTCCGGGGCGGTCGCCAACGGCGTCAGCAGCCAGTAGCCGTCGACGCCGTCCTGCGTCCGTCCCGACACCCAGCGCTGCTCGTCCGTCGCGCCGAACTCGCCCGTGACGGTCACCGGCCGGTGGTTCATCACGTCGCGGAACGGCTCGCCCGTCGTCCAGACCTCCTCGATCGGGACCGTCGGCACCTCCTGCCGATCCGCCCGCTCATGCTCCTGGCGCTGGTCGTAGACGCCCAGCTGCCAGGAGCCGCCGACGGCGCAGAAGGTCGCCGCGACGAGCGCCACGAGGTGCAGCCCCCACATGCGGGGGCGCAGCCACGCTCGCAGTGTCTCGCCGGCGCCCACCTGTCAGGCCGTGATCAGGCCGACGGCGGCAGGTCGGGGTAGAGCGGGAAGCGCTCGGCCAGCACGGCGGTGCGCCGGCGCAGCGACTCCAGGTCGGCGCCCGGCTTGAGCGCCTCGGCGATGACGTCGGCGACCTCGGCGAACTCCTCGGCGCCGAAGCCGCGCGTGGCGAGCGCCGGGGTGCCGACGCGCAGGCCGGAGGTGACCTTCGGCGGGCGCGGGTCGTTCGGGACCGCGTTGCGGTTGACCGTGATGCCGACCTCGTGCAGCCGGTCCTCGGCCTGCTGGCCGTCGAACTCGGAGTTCCGCAGGTCGACGAGCACCAGGTGGACGTCGGTGCCGCCGGACAGCACCGCGACGCCCGCCTCGGCGACGTCGGACTGGGTCAGCCGGTCGGCGATGAGCTTGGCGCCCTCGAGGGTGCGCTGCTGGCGGTCGGCGAAACCGTCCTCCAACGCCATCTTGAAGGCGACGGCCTTCGCGGCGATGACGTGCTCCAGCGGGCCGCCCTGCTGCCCGGGGAAGACCGCCGACTGCAGCTTCTTCGGCACGTCGGGGTCGTTGCTGAGGATCGCGCCGCCGCGCGGGCCGCCGAGGGTCTTGTGCGTGGTGGTCGAGACGACGTGCGCGTGCGGCAGCGGGCTCGGGTGCAGGCCGGCGGCGACGAGACCGGCGAAGTGCGCCATGTCGACCCACAGGTAGGCGCCCACCTCGTCGGCGATCTCACGGAAGGCGGCGAAGTCGAGCTGGCGGGGGTAGGCCGACCAGCCGGCGATGATGACCTTCGGCTGGTGCTCGCGGGCGAGCTCGCGGACCTCGTCCATGTCGACGATTCCGGCGTCGTCGACGTGGTACGGGACGACGTGGTAGAGGCGGCCGGAGAAGTTGATCTTCATGCCGTGCGTCAGGTGGCCGCCGTTGGCGAGGTCGAGGCCGAGGATCGTGTCGCCGGCGCGCGCGATGGCGTGCAGGACCGCGGCGTTGGCGCTGGCGCCGGAGTGCGGCTGGACGTTGGCGTAGTCGGCGTCGAAGAGCTGCTTGAGCCGGTCGATGGCGATCTGCTCGACCTGGTCGACGACCTCGCAGCCGCCGTAGTACCGCGCGCCCGGGTAGCCCTCGGCGTACTTGTTCGTCAGGACGCTGCCGTTGGCCTGCAGCGAGGCGACGGGGGCGAAGTTCTCCGACGCGATCATCTCCAACGTGGTCTGCTGGCGGGCGAGCTCGGCGTCGATCAGCGCGGCGATCTCGGGATCGGCCACGGACAGGGGCGCGTTGTGGTCCATGCGCGCAAGCCTACCGGCGCTCCCCCGCCCTCCGTCCTCCGCTCGGTCCCTGCCAGATTTGCGCCAAGTTCAACCGAAACGTCAATGGGAAACGGTTGAACTTGGCGCAAATCTGGGAAGAAGGTGACCCCAGGGTCAGCGGGGGCGGGCGGCGGCGACGGTGCGGGCGCGGTGCTCGACGGTGTCGTCGAGGTCGCCGGGGGTGAAGGAGCCGTGACGACGGACCACGGCCCGCTCGATGAGGAAGTCGGCGACGAGCGGATTCTTCGGCAGCAGCGAGCCGTGCAGGTAGCTGCCGACGACGTTGCGGTGGCGCACGCCCTCGGTGCCGTCCTCGCCGTTGTTGCCCGCCCCGGCCAGGACCCGGCCGAACGGCGTGGCGCCCGCGCCGAGATAGGTCTTCCCGCTGTGGTTCTCGTAACCGATGACCTGCCCGAACTCGGACGATTCCGTGACGATATTGCCGATCAGCCGCTCCTGGCCGCCGATCGTCTCGATGTCGAGCAGGCCGATCCCCTCGATCATCTCGCCCTCCAGAGTCCGGAAGAAGCGACCGAACAATTGGTACAGCCCACAGATCGCGAGCATCGGCACGTCGTCCTCGGCCCACTCGCGCAGCCGGGGGCCGATGGCGCGCAGGTCAGTCTGGATGACGCCCTGGCCGGAGTCCTGCCCCCCGCCGCCGACGACGAGGTCGACGTCCTCGGGGAAGGCCTCGCCGGGGTCGTAGCCGACGACGACCGGCGTGTAGCCGTGCCACTCCAGGCGGCGGCTCAGCGTGAGGACGTTGCCCCAGTCGCCGTAGATGTTCATATCGCGCGGGTACAGCTGCAGGATCGTGACCGCGCCCTTGCTCTCGCTCATGCCACCTCCTCCACGTCGGTGATCCGGGCGAGCTCTTTGCGCAAGGCGAGCATCGCGGTGTAGGTGGTGAAGATCCGTTTCGGCGCGTCAGCGTGCTCGCGCAGGAAGGCGCGCAGCGCGTCGGCGAGGTCGGGCTCGACGGCCGCCACCGGGACGTCGTCGTACTTCAACCGCAGCGCCATGTCCCAGGCGCGCGTGCCGGTGACCTGCGCGACCCCCGTCTCCCGCAGCGCCTCGAAGGAGACGTCCCACAGCCAGCTCATATCGCGACCGTCGGCGTACTGGTCGTTGATCGCGATCATCGTCGCGTGGCCCTCGGAGGGGAAGGACGCCAGGCTCAGCCGGAAGCCCGCCGGATTCTTGACGAGCACCAACTCCACCGGCTGCCCGTCGACCTCCACCTGCTCGCCGCGGCCGAAGGCGGGCGTGACCTGCGACAGCGCGGTCAACAGCGCGGGCCCGTCGAGCCGGTCGCCGGCGACCTGGCGCACCAGCGCGAGCGCGGCGGCGGCGTTGAAGACGTTGTGGACGCCGCGCAGCGCGAGGTCGACCTCGACCAGGCGGCCCTCAATGACGAAGCTCCCCCGGTCGCCCTCGACTCCGGCCAGCTCGACGTCGGCCGCGCGCGTCGGCTCGGCGGCCGGCGACGGACCGCTGTGCAGGTCGTTGTCGCTGGGGAAGATGTGCGCGAGCGACGGGTCGAAGCCGAACCAGGCGACGTCCCGCCCGGCCACATGGTCGGCCAGCGCGGCGACCCGAGGGTCCTCGCGGTTGAGCACGACGCCGTCGGTGGTGGCCTCGGCGATGGCCTGGAGCATGCGCGCGGTCGTGTCGATCTCGCCGAAGCGGTCGAGCTGGTCGCGCATGACGTTGAGCAGCAGGCTGTGGCGCGGCCGGACGAGTTTGACGAAGTGGACCGCGTGGGCCTCGTCGAGCTCCAGCACCGCGATGTCGGCGTCGAGACGGCCTTTGAAGTCGACCTCGGCGACGAGCGCCGCCGCCACGCCGCGCACGAAGTTGCTGCCGGTGCGGTTGGTGAACACCTTCAAGCCCTGGCTCTGGAGGAGTTCGGTGACCATCTTGGTGGTGGTGGTCTTGCCGTTCGTGCCGCTGACGACGACCACGCCGCGTGGCAGCTGGGCGAGCACCGACGGGACGAAGCCGGGGTCGCGGCGCTCGATGACCAGGCCGGGCAGCGCTGAGCCACCGCCGCGCAGCCGGGCGAGCGCGCGCACGAGCTTGCCCACCACGATGGTCGAACGCCTCACCGCGGGCCGTCGTTCAGGCAACGTCGTCACCCTGCGAGCCTACGGGACCAGGCGCGTGAATGACACCTGTGTAGTTATCCCCAGGTCTGTGCACAACCTGGGGATAAACCTGGGCGCCTGATGTGGAACGACCAGACGACTGATCGTATGGCCGTCGTCGTTCATTCACAGGCTCCTCCCCCACCCTCGTCTGCCTGCTCGTGAGACGGCATCGGGTGACAGGTGTCCGCCGACCCTGGAATACCAGCCGTCATCACGAAATGTCCGAGGCCTCCGCTAACCTGGCGCGGGCTTCTCGCAGGCCCGTCGACCACGAATGACCGTCGCGTAATCACACCGATGTAGTTTTCCCCAGACGTGTCCACAGACTGTGGGTAACGCTGTGTCCACAGGAGGCCGCCATGCCCACTGGCTCACCCGCCCACCGTCGTGGCCGTGCGATGCTCGTCACAATGCTGCTCGTCGTCGGCCTCCTGGCGAGTTGCTCCAGCGACGACAGCCCTCCGCCACCGGCCGACCCCCTCACGCTGGCTCCCGGCTCCTGCCTCTCCGACACGACGGCGAACCACGCCGGAACCGTCGACGCCGACCTCGAATCGCTCGTTCCCTGCACTGAGCCACACCTGTTCCTGGTCTACGAGGTCGCCGACCTCGACCTGGCCGAGCTCGGACTCGGCGACCTCGACGCCGAGCAGATCGCCGAGACCCGAGCGACACTTCAAGACGTCACCTCGGAACTGGGCCAAGCTCTGACGACGCTGGCCACCGCCACCTGCCGCTCCTCGCTGAGCGCCGCCGTCGGTTTCGACGGAGCCGCCCTCGACGCGCTCGCCGTCCCCGTGGGCTCCTTCGCCCACGACGTCACCTTGACCAGCGAGGAGGACTGGACGGACGGGAAGCCGGGATTCGTCTGCTCGCTG
Source organism: Aeromicrobium sp. (assembly GCF_047606445.1). Lineage (GTDB taxonomy): Bacteria > Actinomycetota > Actinomycetes > Propionibacteriales > Nocardioidaceae > Aeromicrobium. Next base: position 116,585 of record NZ_JASGEK010000010.1, read on the forward strand.
TCGTGGCGGACCGGCGAGGACTTCACCGAGCGCACCGAGGTCACGCTGCCGGAAGGGGTGACCCTCGCCGATTGGTTCAGCGACGATTTCCCCACGGAGACACGCCGTTGCGAGGCGACGCCCGACGGCGCGCCCACCCCGTGCGACGACCCTCACTGGCGGCAGACCGCAGTGTCGGTCAACGCGAACGCCGTACTCGCCGCCGAGACGGTACAGTCGCTCCGCGATTCTCTGTCGTACCAAGGGGTCTGGTCGCCCGAGGCCGCCGCCGCGGTCGACCAGGTGTGCGCGAGCTTCCTGCCGATCGCGCTCGGAGACGACAACGACGCGTTGGCCGCCCGCGGCGACCTCGGCTCCCAAGGCTGGGCCGACCTCGGCGGCACGACCTCCGTCCTGCCCGGATTCGACGAGTTGGTCTGCGGCGTCACCGCGACCGACTCGGCCGGTCTCAACCTCGTCGGCGACGTCTTCGGCTCCGGCTCCGCGGCCCCGACCACCGAACCCGTCAGCCCCGGCATGTGAGCGGGGCCACGGTCTTCAACCGTCCAATAGACTCGTCGTCTACACTCTCACACCGGAAGAGCCCCTTAATCGACAACTCTCCAAAGCATTATCTGGCCCGCTTTCTCCTGTGAGCCTAGAACAACCTCACCGGGAGCGAGTCGGTAGCTATCCGATGCCAGCAATGTGAGATTATCTTTATATTTATCCCCCAAATTCACGGAACATGCGGAATCTGTGAGGACAAATACTACATTGGCTTGATCCATCGAATTTAAATCGAGGCTCCCGTCAGCTCTGGCGGAGATGACGTTGTCAATCTCGTCCTTCTGTGAAGGCCAGGCCATTCCTAGGTGGTAGTACGCGAAGGGAGAACCCGATGTGACCTTGGCAGTGCGATTATCGATGCAACCATCCGTGACAATCAAGCCATCCGATGAATCCATCGTCCCCTTTCTGGCCATTTCTGAGATGGCACTCTCCCTCTCAGTGAAGGGATTCCATGAGGCCTGCATTTCAGAATCCCTCATCGAGTTGATCCAATCAGGAAGTGATGCACCCCAGAACAACGCCGTCACCGCGACGGCCATTACAATGGAACTTTTGAGTCGAATACAGGCACGAGGAGATGTGAGATAATCTGATGCGCCCTTAAGAATTCTGAGAAGACTAAATAATAGGGCGATCCCGCCGACTAGAAATCCTTCAATCCAGAATCGATAGGGCTCCGCGTTTGCACCCCAGAGATCGTTGACCGCCAGGAAGGGGAGGACGAGTAGAGCTGTCAGTGTGATAGTGGTAGCTAATTTGTCTCTCGTCCTCAAAGAAAGAAGGAAGATGACAAAAAGTGGAATGGCAATCGCTGAAGCGCTCACTGCGGATTCCCATGCAAAGATTCCAAGATGATTATTTGACGCGACTCGATAGGTGAGGAACGGGTCTCTTGAAAAAATTCCGCTCAGCGTGAACACGACTTGGGGAGCAGCAGTAGCCACTGCGGCAAAACCTGCTACCGCAACAAGCCACTTGGTACGGAATACTGCGTAAATAATACCTGGGAAAGCGGGGAGAAGACCGCAGAACAAAGTCGGTAGCTGGCCGAAACGGTCGGCCAAATGCGGTCCAAATAAGAACACTCCGATAACTAAAAATGCACCGCCCAAGATCACCTGGCGCCTGCATTCCTTCACGTAGACTGCGACAGCCAACGCCGTCCCATACACCAGGCAGTAGGTGAACATGAGGAAGGAGTATGTTTGAAAACTCGACAGAACTCCGATAGAAGCAGACGATGCGATGGTGACAATGGCACGCGTACGCTTGGAGCAATCGCATGACCAGACCCAGATAACGGATGAAAGAGCAACAATTCCGATGCAAATCCCAGCCGTCTCCGCATTATTAGAGAACAGTACGCCGTACGGACCCCAGAGAACGGCATGCGACTGAAGGCTCGTGTACCACGATGTCGAATCGTGCACGTAAGAAAATGTGCCGGTGAAAAAAGGAAGGGGGGCAAAGAATGCCGCCCACCAACGACCCAGGATCGACGCCGCTACCATTCCGATAGCAGCAACCGCCACAACCTGCAAGGTAAAAGAAGTTAGATTCCAGGCTACTACAGTGGGAAGACCCGTTAAATTTGCAATGATCCCGACCAGAGAATAGTAAAGCCGAGGATAGTAACTGACACCAGTCATTGAAACCGGTTCAGTGGATTCAAAATTACCATTTGCGACATTAGCTGAAATGGCTAAAAATCCCAACTGGTCGTACCAGAAGTTTGTTCTTAGTCCGGTCAGTGGGTTATGTCCCCGACTAATCTGACCGGATTGCTGGACGATAACCATCAAGATTCCAGCGAGAATAGCGGCCGCGATGGTCTTCGCTGAGAAATGTCTTCGGGAATTTCGCGCAAACCAAGTGCGCGGCTTCGCTCCCACTCTACGACACCGCCCCGTCTTCACAGATATCAGTACCGACGATCACCGATGGTGTTCGTCTCAAAAACCTCAGCCCAAGAATCGAACGAGGTGATTTCGGCGAGCGACTCACGATAACGCTTCGACAAGTCACCCCACTCCTTCCGCAGACGCCAGTACAGCAAGGAACTCTCACGCATCAGGGTGCGGGCCTTCTCGGGGTCGCGCTTGTACCACGAGACCGCCGTTCCCTCGGCGTTCGACACCAGAGCCGAGTCGAACTGCGAGACGAGCCACCACTTGTTGTCCTGGTGAGGCAGATGCGTCTGCGGACGACGCTCCCGCTCGTCCTCCACCTTGGTCATCGACTGGCGAAGAAAGTTCTTCATCGTCCAAGGCGCAAGCAACGCCTTCGGTGGCTGCTTGAAGCCGCCGCCACGGCGCGGAGGCTTGCTAACTCCCGCCGGGGGGAAGTCGTCGACGCTGATCTCCATACGGGAGTCCGAATAATGCGCAAGCTCCCCCCGAACGTCCTGCAGCTTGGTCGCCAGGAGGCCCTTCAAAGCCTCCGGGCCCGCCATCACATCCCGAAGAGCCATGTTCCTCAGGACCACGGTCCCATACTGCAACGACAGCAGGTGGCGCACGGTATGCGTCATCCATTCCCACGAGACTCGGCCGCCGTCCTCGTAAGGACTGTGCAGCAAGGCCGCGATCACACGATTTCGAGCATGGAAGTACGCCTGCCAGCCGACAGTGTCGTCCTTGTCGACCCACGAGACATGCCAGACTCCCGTTCCCGGCATCGTCACGGTGGGGAATCCGTGCGCCTTGGCCCGAACTCCGAACTCGGCATCGTCCCATTTGATGAAGACCGGCAGGGACAAACCCACCTCGCGGATCACCGCAGTGGGGATCAAACACATCCACCATGCGTTGTAGTCGACGTCGAAACGACGATGGAGCCATGGCGTCTGACGAAGATTCGAAGCCGCGAGGTTGTGAGCGCTCTCCATGCTCTCGTGGGCGTTCACCCAGAAGAACCGCCACGGGTTCACCACTTCGCCCAATGTGTGCAGCGTCGAACGATTATAGATATCGAACATCAAGCCGCCGACAATCAAAGGAGTCTTAGCGAACTGCGCCATAGCTAACATGCGAGGCAGACTCTCGGTCTCCATCTCGACATCGTCGTCCATCAGCAGGACATAGTCGAAATCGCCCTGCACCGCTTCGTACATTCCGCGGGCGAAACCCCCCGATCCGCCGATATTGGTCTGATCGATAATGCGAAGCCGTCCGCCAAGCGCTGCGGCCGCATCACTGAAACCATTCGCTTCAGCGACTTTCTTGCGCCCTTGATCGACAAGGAGGATCTCATCGATGGCCCCCAAAACCTCGCTCGCCTCGCCAAGTCGTCGAAGATTGGCTAAGCAGTAGTCCGGCTTGTCCATCGTGGTCATCTGGATCATGACCCGAGGCCGCTCCCGGGGGGGCGCCTCGGTCAGCCATTCAGCAGACTCCAGGACGAGATCGCCGTCACCGCCCAGCAGGTCGAACCACAGCCATCCGCCATCACCGAAGGAGGACAGGTCCGCATCAATCAAGACCTCGCTCTCCCCGTTGACCCGATGCAATTCGAGCATCTGCAACGTCCCACGAGCGTTCGACTTCATCAGGATGATAGAGCCGTCGCCACGTGTCCGCACCCGCAAAGTGACACGCTCAACGGTAGTCCAACGGTTCCAGTAACTCGCCGGGAAGGCGTTGAACAACGACGCGTAGGAGACTCGCGTTCCCGCTCTGACCACCATCGAGTGCCGAGAGAGGAAGTCTCCGAGATTGACATCGCCACCCGACTGGACAACGGACACCGCGACGTCCTTGGCCTGTCCTTTCGAACTGGGCTTGAGCGTCACTGCGGCGCCTGTGTCGACGTAGAGAGCCACGGCGTCAAGAGCCGACTGCTGTGGGAACACCGTCCTCTGGATCACCGTGGCCTGCGCCATAGGATTAGCGGGCGACATCTGCACCTTCCTTCCATCGTCCAGCGACTGGTAGTCACCAACGAGGGCTCATTGTCGCATGCGCGCCTGTGATCTTATGCAGCGATGCCAAGTTCGAGGCGTACTCAGCCCGCCATTCGGTGATGGGGGATCCATACAACCGCTCCTGACGCCTTGGTGTCATACCGTCGAAGCCACATCCCTGAAAAGGGTGGGGATGACGGGTTGGAGATCGAAGACCGGCAAGACTCCGTCGATGATCGGCGGGTTCCGAGGGATTGGGAAGGAGACCTCGTCATCGGAGTCAGGTCGCGACCCTCCAGGAACGGACCACCAGGTTCGTGGTGATCAAGCGCACCCTGGTCGGAAGAAAGCCGACCGTCTCGCCGACGTCCTCATCGACGAGGTCGACGAGCCACCGGCGTCGATGCGGAGGTCGTTGACGTCGGACCAGGGAGCCAAGATGGCCCCCCATGCCGGTCTACCGTTTGCCACGAACATGCCGGTCTACTCGCGCACCCCCACTCACCCTGGGAACGCGGCAGCTCAGTAAACGAACCCTACACAGAAACCACGGCCCATTTTTGCGATATGGGCCCATGGGCCCATGCCACACCGCGCTCGACAGCACAAGAAATTCAGCGCTTCCCTCAACCATCGACCTTATCGTCGGACTATATTTCTGGGCCACCGCCTGAATATTCTTCACGTCTCAAGGACTCTGTCGGATGGGCCCTCCCCGATTCGACCCCGACAGAAGCTGATCGTCGAGACCAGCAGTTCTCCCTGCGTCGAGACCCGCCCCTGCCTCATAGCCCCAGGATTTCGAACCCGCCGACCACAGCCGGACACACACGCCGAAAACACCCAGCCACCCAGTACTCTAGTCACCGTGTCCGAAAGAACCAGAACCAACGAACGAGTTAATTCCGCTGCTCCGTCCCTTCGCTTTACCCTCAGCTGGTGGGCATTCTCCGCACTTGCCGTCTTACTTATCGCAGCAACGAGGGTGGCAAGAACCCCCAAGTACTTCTTCTGGGACGATACTCAGACGGGATCCTTCGGACAGTGGTACGATGTCGGTCGCCGCGTCATCTCAGGCGAATGGACCATTCTCGATCCCGGTTCTTGGCAAGGGGGAAATTTCCTCGCCGAACAGCAGTGGGGTTTATGGAGCCCTTTGACATGGATCGTCGGCGCAGGGAGTCATCTCAGCGATAATCCTGCGATCTACGCGACGTTCGTCAAAATTGGATTCCTTCTCCTTCTCCACTCATCCACCTTCGGGCTCGCCCGATCCTATGGCGTATCCGCACCCTGGTCTGCCTTTGCTGGCGTAAGTTCCGTCACCGCAGGGCAGACCCTCTACATGGATGCACCCTCCTGGGTCACAGGACTCCAAGGTGTCTCTATCTTCGTTCTCACATGGTGGATGCTTCGTCGACACGTCGAGGAAGGAAAGAACCCCCTATTCTATTTCCTGTCAGCTTTCCTCCTTATCACCCTTGGTTACATCTTTGCCGTCATAACTCTCGTCTTCCTCTTCGCAGCGCTCATCCTTGAAGCTCTCATTGTTCATCGTGATAAGTTTCGAATATTCAGAATCTTTCTCCTAGGAGCTTACAGCGGACTGTTGACAATTTTTGTCTACCTTCCCGGTATTTTGACCTCTTCAGTCACGGTCCGTTCCGGAAAAGGCATCCAGAACGACCAGTTCCTCAACCTCGACCTCGGGGATCTCGCCACTTCTCCCGCCGTCACAGGACTGACCTCAGTCACTGGATACTGGGGGACCATAGCACCGGCTCCCATTCAATATCTCGGATGGTTTATTCCACTCTTTGTCATACTGGCGCCACAATTCCGTCATCACTGGCGCACTTTACTAGTCATCATCGCAATTTGTGCTATGACTTTAATCATGATCCTCGGCCCGAGCATTGTCGGTCCGCTCCGATTCCCCGCGCGCATGCTGCCGTACGTTTCGGTCTACCTTGCTTTGGCATTCGCTATTCTCGCCACCAAATCCTGGCCTCGGTCACCAACGCGTGCGCAACTTGCATGGCCTCTCGCTCTGACTTCGCTCAGCCTGTGGCTTTCATGGTCAGCCCAACCGGACAACATGCGTTGGCTCGCCATCGGAGGATTTCTTCAGCTTTTGTCGATCATCCTCGTTCTTAATATCGGACCTCGGATGACCGTTCGCCATGCTGCTTCCTGGAGCGCGGGGACAGCAATTCTAGCAACGATCGTCCTGCTCGCCGTACAGACTCAATTGGCACGTACTTCTCCCCTTCCAGACTTCCAGATTCCGACCTCCACCGATCAAATTCGCTCTGTTCAAAATAACATTGACTCTGGAGTTTTCACTGTTGGGGATATCTACGCCATGAAGAACGATCCGAGCGGATGGGAAGAAACTCTCATCGCAAACGTCTGGCACGTGACCGACCTTGACGCGGCCGGGGTTTACACGGTGCTTCCTCACCGAGGACTTTCTCAGCGCCTGTGCGCCGATGCTCGCGGAGCAACCTGCCCTGAGGCTTATAGCCGTCTTTTCAAAGAGCGGAAAGACGGCTCCAAACTAGTCGACGACATGCACATCAACACCGTCATTGTGGTGCGTGATGGAACCACTTCAGAAGGCGATCCAATCACCGCGCCGGAACTGCATGAAGGATGGGAGATGCAGACAGGCGAACACACATGGACCGTCCGCCGCCTCAACCCATTACCCCCTGCAGGTGGCATCACTCGCACCGACGGAGTGTCAGTCTCTGACGTAAAGGTCAGCAACACCGAAGTCTCTTTTACCGTCGACTCAGTTGACCAGGAATCCAATGGCTCTATCGTATTCAGCCGCATCGACTGGCCTGGGTACCGAGTCACCGGGGCCAACCATGTCGATCCTACCGACGATTACCTGCTAACCGTTCACGTCGGCAGTAAGCAGGTCGGCGAACGAGTCACCATCTCTTTCCGACCCCCCGGGTGGAGATTGGAACTTCTCAGCGGAATTCTCGCCCTCGTCACTGCGGGCGTATGGAGCACCTCGCATGCCATCCGAAACCGTCAAGGAGACTTATTCATGAGGTCGTCCAGAAAATCGGCCCAATGATCGCGGTGATGGTTTACGGAAGGCGTTTTGAGGCATCGCTGAGTGGTGTGGGACATGCGCCAACTTGACGGCCGTAAAACACCTCAAGGATTGAACCGCCGCGCGCGAGGCCTTGCACTGGACTGAACAAGCGTTTCATGTGCTGAACATGCGTTCAGCCGAATCCCCGAAGCGAGCACGGCGTCAGCGCGAGCACGGATCCGCGACACCGCGACCCTGTGCTTCGCCCGCCACGGCTTCGGAACTTCAGTCCGCACGATCGCCAGCGACGCCGGAGTGAGCCCCGCCCTCGTCATCCACCGCTTCGGCTCCAAACAAGCCCTGCGCGACGAGTGCGACGGGGAGATCCTGGCGCGGATCCGGACGTCCAAACGGCAGACGCTCGCCGCGGTCACCTCCGGCCAGAGCATCCTGCACCGCCTCGCGGAGGTCGACGAGGCGGCGCGCGCCCGCTATCTCACCTTGTCGGCGCTCGGAGCGCTCCTCCTGGAGATTCAGCGCGACCCGGCGGGCTCGCCGCCGCCTCGTCCCTCCCGGCGTCGCGGGCCTCGTCACGGAACCGGACGGGGCCGCCACCCGCCTGGCCTTCCACGTCGCTCGAAGAACTCTTCATGCGGCACTACGGCGAGGCCCGCTGATGGGTGGTGGCCGCTTCTGCTCAGGATCGCGGCGATCGGCGTCCTCTGGCGGTCAGCGCCCTGCTCGTCTCCCGGCGCGACCTCGACAGCTCGCTGATCCCCGACCGGCCCGGACCGGCCGACGCCGGGGCAGGCCTCGGCTCTCGCCTCGGCCTGGCCTGGCGACAGAGCGCGGAGCCCTCTTCTGGTGGTTCGCCGGAGCTTTCGTGATGTTCGGAGCCGTCGGCACCTATCTCGGCGGCGGCATCGAGGAGACGCTGGAGTCGATGGCGCAGAGCAACGCCGCCGTGCTGGGGCTGTTCGGCGACAATCCGACCACCGGCTTCCTCGCGGCCATGATCTCGTCCACCGCCTCGCCGCCGCCGGTTACGCCGTCGCGATGACGTTCCGCGCACGGACCGAGGAACGCGTCGGCCGACTCGGCATCACCCTCGCCCGCCCGGTCTCCCGGCGTCGCTGGCTGGCCGTCGCGGTCGTGGTGGCTCTCGCCACCTTCTGTCACGCGTGGTCGCCGTGCGCCTCGGGACTGGTCTGGGGGAGCTTCGGGTACATCACCATGACCACCATGCTCGGGCCCGTGCTGCGACTCCCCGACGGAGCACTGCCGCTGTCGCCGTTCTGGTGCGTCGGCCAGGGACCGGTCCGATCAGAGCGACGAGGGGCTGGGCGGCACCTTCTCCATCGCCACCGTCAACAGCACGGCGGCGTCCTCCAGCGCGGTGAGGTCGTGGCGCGCGTGCGGGATGACGAGGTGGTCACCGACGCCGCCCTCCCACTGCTCGTCGCCGGCGGTCAGCCGCACCCGGCCGCGCAGCACCTGCAAGGTGGCCTCGCCGGGGTTCTCGTGCTCGCCGAGCGCCTGGCCGCCGACCATCGCGATGAGCGTCTGGCGCAGGGCGAGGTCGCGGCCGCCGTAGACCGTGACCGACGACCGGCCGGAGGACTGCCCCCGAGCCGATTCCAGCTGAATATCGGCCAGCGTCGTCAACGAAGCTCCTTCGGTCATGCGTCGACTCTAACCATCGGAGCCGACGGGCGCGGCAGCGACGGACAGGCTGTTGCCGTCGAGGTCGACGACGACGTGCCGGACACCGTCGTCATAGGTCCCGACCAGCTCGTGCGCGACGCCCTCGCTGCTCATCTGCGTCATCCTCGCGGCCTCGAGGTCATGTCAGCGTCCAACGCCAGCGCCGTCGCCTCCGCCTGAAGCGCGTGGAGGCGGCCGAGGGCGGTGTCACGCGTGGCGGTGAGGGCGCGACCCTCCTCGGTGAGCGGGGCGAGGGACTGCTCGACCCGGTCGATCCAGGCGTCGAGGTGGTCGAGGCCGCCGGCGAAGAGCAGCGCGCGGACCTCGGCTCCCTCCTCCTCGCCGCGCAGCCGCAGATCCTTGCGATGTTTGGCGATCCGCATCCGGCGCGCCTGACCTTTCGCCGCCCCGACAGGTCGGCGAGCGGGCCGACCACCTCCAGCGCCCACTGGCTTTCCTCGCCCGGCTCGGCGCCACTGCGGGCGAGGTCGCCGAGCTTGCGGCTCACCCAGATCGCACCGGTCTGCGCGGCGCTTCTGCCCAATCGTTCCAGCGACGACTCCCCCAGCTCGCCGCCGGACGCCAGGTCCGCCAGGTCGACGGCGGCCACCCACGCCGCAGGCGGTGGAACCTCCGACCCGTGCTCCTCGACCAGTTCGGCGTGAGCGGCCGACAGCGCCGCCGAGAACTTCGCGTCGAACGTCGTCAACACCTCGGCCCGCTCCTTCTCACCCTTGCTCCACACCCGTTCGGGGACCGAACCGTCCTTGTCGGAGACCTGCTGGGCGAAGCGCTCGAACACCGACCGCAACGCGGCCTCGACCGCCTCGCTCTGCTGGTTCAGCGTCGTCGTCACACGGCGTCGTCGAGCACTCGGACGAGCTCGTGGGCCTGCGCCATCGGTCGGAAAGCCTCGACCCCGGCGTCCACGATCTTCTGTAGCTCGACGGTGAAGGCGTCGAAACCGCTCCGCGCGAGCAGCCACTCCCGCTGTTCCGCGTCGAGGTCGGGATCGTTCACCGCCTCGATGTGGTCGAGGGCGTCGGTGGCGACGACGGGCACTCGATCGGCGAAGGGTCCGAGCCGTAGGCGCACCTCGTCGAGGATGAGCGCGGGGTCGCTGTTCTCGGCGTTGATCTTGTTGACGACGACGAGGCTGCGGCCGACGAAGCTGTCGGCGTCGAGCGCCGCACGGATCGCGGCGGTCTCAGCCTCCCCGGGCAACTCGCTCGTCGTGACGATGACCAGCGCGGCGGCCGACCGCAGGCCCTCACGCGCTCGTGCCGTGTGCGCGTCCTCCCCCGACAGCGTGCCCGGCAGGTCGAGCAGCGTCACGCCGTTCCAGTCGTAGGCAGTCGGCTCGGAGGTGGCGGGCGCGGCGTCGACCAACTCGTCGACCAGGTGTTGCGGAAACCCGCAGAGCGCGGCGATCAGGGTTGGTCTTGCCCGCGCTGTACGGGCCGGAGAAGGCGATCCGCAGCGGGTTGTCGTCGGCGCGGGGCAGCCGATCGGCCACCTCGGCGGTGCGCGGGTGCTCGCGCAGCGCGGCGTCGGCGCGGGCGCTCAGCCCGAGCACCCGGTCGGCGAGACGGCCGTCGTTCATCGGCTCGCTCCTGTCAGGCTCGCGGGCGCTTCGAGGGCGCACAGACGTTGGTCAAGGACGTCGTCGATGGCGCTGAACGCCGCGACGACATCGGGGATCAGGGCGTTCAACCGGTCATAACGGTCACGGATCCGAACGATATCGGCCTTCTGACCGTCGAAGTGCGCCTCCGCGTGCGCGGTGGCGGTGTCGACGATCTCGGTCAGCCGCGCTCCGATTCGGGCGAACAGGACGTTCAACACCGTCTCGGCCTGCGCCGCCGTCATCGTCGTCCAGGCGCGGCCCGCCTCATTCGCCCGGTCGACCTCCTCACTGACCGCCTTGACCACGCCGGTCACCGCTTGCACCGCGATCAGGATCTTGACCTTCGTCGTCACCGCCCGCATCAACGAGCCGGCCGTCCCCCGCGCGGCGACCTTCGCCCAGCGCCGGGTCGAGGTGCGCGGGCGACGCACGGCTGCCAGTGGCTCGTCGACCAGGTCATGGCCGCCGACCGACGGCAGCACCCGCTCGTGCTCACGCGCGGCCTGGTCGATCCGGTCGTACAACTCCACGGCGATCTGCTCCAGCGCGAGCCCGTCGAGGAACTGGCTCCATCGACGCGCGTGGTCGCCGCGACCGAGACGGTCTAGTTCGGTGGCCAGCCGCTCAGCGGTGAGGTGGCGGGTCGCGTCGAGCCGGTCGTGGGCGTCGCGGCCCGCGCGTTCGACCGCTCGGCCGAACGCCTCACGCTGGCGAGGCGCCTCCTCCTTCAGGTTGCGCAATCGTCGGTCGATCGGGGGAAGGTCGGACAGCAACCGCTCGTGCGTCACGACCACCGGCCCGCGCACATGGTCGGCCAGACGCAGCGCCCGCAGCGGGATCGAGCGCTCGGCGAGCAGCCGTCGCAGCGAAGCCTCCAGTTCGGGGAGCCGACTCGCCACGAAGGCCTGGTCGCCGAGGTCGCGGTCGGCCAGCGACAAGGCCTCGTGCGCGGCGGCTGCGTGCACCGGCAGCACGGTCGGCGCGCCAGCCCCCACGCTCGCCGCGACCTGTTCGATCCGGCGGGCGTGCTCGGGCACGGCGGCGAACAGGCGGTCGGGGCGACGCACGAAAGCGCGCAGGCTCTGCTCATCGTCGACGCGCCGTTTCACATTGACCACGGCCAGCATCGGCTTGCCCGCTCGCAGGATGCGGCAGAACTCGGCCGCCTCTTCCTCGCGCAGCGTGTCGGCGTAGTTCCAGAGGACGGCGTCGGCGCCCTCCCAGGCCTCGCGGGCGCGGGCGGCGTCGAAGTCGTCGTCCTTGGCCGCGAGCCCGGGGGTGTCGAGGTACACCACTGAGCCGAGTTCGAACGCCGAGGTCTCGCGGGTGGTGCGGTGGGCTCCCCGGCCGATGCCGTCGCGGTCGGCCTCGCGCAGGAGTGCCTTGCGCAGTGTCGTCTTGCCCGACTTCGTGCAGCCGACGATGGCGACGCGCAGCGGGCCGCTCGGCGCGGGCAGCGACCGTACGGCGTCGTGGAGGTCGCGTTCGATCGCGCCCAACGCGCCGATGACGCCGACGAGACGTTCGCTCTCGACCGCGTAGGCGGAGTAGTCGAGTGGCGGCAGGCGGAGGGCGGCGGTGGCGCGCAGTCGCGTCTGGATGTCGCGATAGGCGGCGCGGCTGGGGTCGACGCCGAAAGGCGGGAGGGACGCGGCCACGAGCGTGTCGAGTCGTTCGCGCAGCGCGGGGTCGTCGGGCAGCGCGTCCATCGCGGCGGCGACCCGGTCGAGGGCGTCGAGGTGGTCGCGCCACCAGGTGTGCAAGGCCGGCGCCTCGGCGGCGGCCGCGTCGTCGAACGCGGCGAGCCCGGCGGCGAGACGTCCGTTGACTCCTGGCTTCAGCGTGACGACCTCTCCAGGAAGGCCCTCGACCAGCACCGCGCGGACGCCGGGATCGGCGAGCAGGTCGACAGCGTCGACGGAGAGGGCGCCCGTGTCACGGGCGTGGATCGCCCACCGCAACGCGGCGCAGCGGTCCTCGCGCACTCGCAGTCGTACGTCCTGCGGCCCGAGCCAGCGCCACCACGAGGGTTGGACGAGCACGACCGACTCATAGGCCTCCCGCGCGACCACGACGTCGAGCACGAGGTCGAGGCGGTCGGCGAGTTCTCGGTTCGACAGTCGGTCGGCGCCGGGTCGGCTGTGGTCGAGGACGCGGTCGCGCAGGCGGGCGGCCTGACGGCTCGCCCGCCGTCGCAGAGTCGCGGCGGCGGACTCCACCTCCAGGTCGAGGACGGAGCGCGTGAACTCGATCGGCCATCGGGCCTCCGCGCGGCGGCACTCCGCGAGGACGATGGCGAGGGAGCGCTCCGCCGAGGCCACCTCGGCGAGTGAGGCCCGCAGCACCTCGACCGTGACGCCTTCGAAGGAGCGCAGATGTTCGCTCAGACCACGCTGGGCCGCGAGCGCCCTGAGGTCGTCGACCTGGTCGAGCGGGAGGCGCCCGCCCCGGTCGGTGACACGGGCGACAAGCTCACGGTCCTGTTCACGGCGACGCGTGAACGCCTCGACGACCCGCAGGGTGCTGCCGGAGGTCGGACGGTCGGGAACGCCGTGGTCGCGCGCCACCTCGGCGAGCCGGTGGATCAGCTCCTCGACCGCGGCCGCCCCCACGACCGAGTCGACGCCGAGCGGCTCCATCAGCAGCCCCAACGTCTCCGCGACCAGCCCCGCCCCGAGCCGCTCCGTCATGAGAGCAACATACTCGCGCGGCGCGACCCATGTCCGACATTGACGACGACCTATGAGACTTCACGTCGTGATCTCTTCACAAATGTATGACTATCGACGTCAAAAGATTTACGCAGCGTGGGATCATTCCTCAGGGATGGACGAATCGACTCACTTCGCCCGCCTGGATCACGACCGTAAGCCCGCGCGGTCGAGTGTCCGACGCAGCTTCTCGTCGAGGAGTTCGAGGCATCGTCCGTCGTGGTCGCGCAGGTGCTCCAGGGCGGCTAGGGCCGTGATCGCGACGTCGAGCAACTCGCCCTCGACGTCGGCGAGCGTATGGGTGACGCCTTTGCGCGGGTTCTGACCGGTGGCCCCGATGTAAGCGGCCACCACCTCACCCGCCTCCTCGGTGATCTTCGCCAACCGCGCCCACGTCGCCGCCTCCACGTCGCGCTCGATGTTGGCCGCGTCGATCCACGCGCTCAACACGGCGACACCCTGAGAAGTCTCGTCTCTGCTCATCCACCCATTGTCGTTGACCGAAAACCCCCGAGGCGTTATCACTGGTCACATGGCAGGAACCACCGGGAAGACCAAAGACGCGGGCTGGCAGATGGGAGTGCGGCGCACCCTCCCCATCGCCGCCGAGGACGCCTGGGAGTTCCTGGTGGGCGAGGGACTGCCGCTATGGCTGGGACACACCTCGCTCGGCGACAGGGCTGGCGAGCCGTACGTCACCGAGGAGGGCGTGTCAGGCGAGCTCCGTAGCCGGACCGACGGCCGGAGAGTACGGCTCACCTGGCGGCCGTCGGACTGGTCGCACGACACGACCCTCCAACTCACCGTCCTGCCCGCCGCGACGGGAGCCACCATCGCCGTCCACCAGGAACGTCTCGCCGACGCCGATGAGCGCGAACGCATGCTCACCCACTGGACAGCCGTCCTCGAGACCCTCGGCGCGGCGCTCAGCGACGCGTCAGACTGAGACACCACTGGCTTGATAACGCAGGAGCATCGCCCCTGAACCGAACTCCTGACGATCGACCAACTCGAGCTGGACGCGTTCACGCAGACCTGCGAGCAGGGTCGGGCCATGTCCGGCGAGGACCGACTGCACTAAGAACTCGTACTGGTCGATCAACCCCAGGTCCACCAGCGCCGAGGGCAGGGTCACCCCCACCGACCCACAGACCTTCGCCGGGTTGTTCTTTGAGCCGCCGCACCGTTTCTCCCAGGTCGCCGCGCACCAGCTCAGCGTTCCAATCGACGTCGCTGAGCGTGCTCGACACGACATGCTTGTCCGCCTGGTCGATCGCCTCGGTGAAGAGGACCTCCCCGTCACTCATCCAGTCGGGCCAGTCTCCGGAGGTCGGACGCCGCCACGCCGACTCCATCATCTGGTAGGTGACCCGCCGAGGATCAATGTGTCAGCCCACGCCTGAGACGCTTCACTGAAGGTCCCACACCGTTCGGAACCGGGTGGACTCCATCGACCACTACAGGAACAGGCGACAACGGATCGAGAGGCTCGTTTCCGCGTGGCATCAAGGTACCGACGGCCTGGCCGAGCCTGACGACCCACTGCTCAAGGCCGCCGCAAGGCCAAGGAGACGCGCTCGAACACCACTGACGAACGACGAAGTGGACGGTATGCGAACAGCCCGCGCCGCGGGCGTCAGCGTGCTCGCGAAGCAGTTCGGCATCCACCGTGGCACAGTGCGGACGAAGACGCGAGCGCTGCAGTGAGACAACACCCGACTGCTCCGTGTCCACGGTCGTGCTCCGAGCATGCGAGACACGATTCGAAGCAGACGTACTCATGTATGACTGTGTTACTATCACTGTCATACACTAATACGTGAGGTTTCGATGGCAGTCTTGAACATCCGAGTAGACGACCGGGTCCGCGACCAGTTGAAGGAGTTGGCTGAAGATCAGGGCGTCTCGCTGAGTGAGTATGTCCGTGACCTGCTGATGGAGGCGGTCGTCCCTGTCTACGAACAAGAGGTGAACCATGGCGGCGAGCCGCCGGTGGATAGCATGCGCATCGCCGACCGACAGATCCTCTCTCTGTTGCACCGGATCCTGGCGCGAGTGCTGCCCGAGGACGCAAATGACGTCGACGGCGACCTCAAGTATCAGTTGATGCGAGCAACGATCCTTGAGGAGGGCTACACCGGCGAGTATTGGTACGAGACCGCTGGGTTTAGCACCGAGCTTTCGAAGCGGGACTGTGGTCGAGTCAAGGACATTCTTGACATGTTCCGCATCTGCACCTACAGCATCGATCACCTCCGCAAGGAAGGCATTGAGCTTGATGATCAACTGGTTTACGAGCTCGAGTTCATGGGGTTCGACCACAACGACGCGCTTGAGGGCCACATGGCTAGTTACGTCAAGTTCCTTATGCGCGACGGCGAGCGCTGGACCGAGCTGCAGCCCCAGATCGCCCGCAACGACGGCGGGAACTCTCACTCGCTGATGCTCGACACCTACCTGCGCATGCTCACGGAGTACCGACGGATCATGGATAGCCGCAAGCGGGGCTCCAGTCGCCTCGACTACTTGTTGGGTGAAGGTGAACTCGTACGGATCTCCGAGGCGCGCGTCCACCCGGCAAACCGCCGCGCGGCCCAGGACTGAGCATGCCTAGATCCCGCGCCGCGCTCCCCGACGTGGACTATCTCGCCCGTATTGGCGAGATCGCCTACTCGGTTTCGTACCTTGAGTGGACGATCCTCGGTGACCTGCATCGCCTCGCAGACCAGTTGCCGGACGGCCTCGCCTTGAGTCGTCTGGAGCCGATGATGACCTCGCAGATCGCCTCGGCAGTGAAGAACGCATCGAAGGAGGTTGCCGAAGGCCCGGTGAAGGACTACCTGGTCGCCGTGTATCGCGGGCTGTTCGTCGCGGCCGACCTCCGCAGCGACGTCCTCCATGCTCGCCCGGCCACCCACTCTAACCAGGGCCAGCGCCTGAACCGCGCCGAAGTGCGAGACCGGCGGACCACGGGTAAGCGCTTCTGGATCGACGACGAGTGGTTCGACTCGGCGATCAGCGAGCTGAACGAGCAGTTATTGGCGGTGTCGCGGACGAGGCCGCCGTTCACAGCCGCCGAGGAGGTCCGTGGCTGATTTCGGTGGACTATCAGACGCATGATCGTGCTACTGATTGCACGACCATACTGACGATATCGTCAACGAGCCCGGCGACCCGTTGATTCTGACGCATGGAGCCTCCTCATTGATACGGCCCGAGAAAGCGTTCGCCGTTGTAATGGATCATGTGGGTGGGGTGGTCGGCGCACCAAACTTCGGATTCCCAGGCGATCTTGTCGACGTACTTGCGGAACTCGACACGGTCGGGAAAGCAGGAAACGTAGACAAGACCCGCCGTCGATTCGGAGAACAGGTCAGCAAGTTCGGCTTGTCGTTTGGAATCGACAGGGCCGTGGGAACTGGCTGCTTCCAGGAGCACAAGCCAGTTGCGGTCAGGGAGGTAGATGACGAGGTCGGGCATCTTTCCGTGCTCGTCGACCTCGACATTGAGCGAGAATAGGGTCTCTCGTTCGAAGAGTGCCCACTTGTCGCCCGCATCGCCGATGTACAGCACTTGCCCACCGGGGGTGAAGCGCGGACAGAAGTCCTCAACCATCGCCTTAAGCAGCACGTTCTGCCCGCCGGGCGTCAGAGTGAAGGTCGAACTGTCTGGAAGCGTGAGCGGAATGCGATCCATCTCGCGCGCGGCCGCATAACGGGCCTTGAGCCCTGGTAGAGCAACGAGGTATCGATCGGTTGCTACCTGCCATTCGTTAGTACCGTAGGTGCGCAGTACGTCCAGCGCCTCGGCCGTGACTTGGTAGTTCCACTTGGGCGAGTTGACGGGGCGCTGCGGCTCGTCAGCGTTCTGCACCACGAGTTGTGCTTCCACGAACTGGTGGAGTGTGAATCGTCGGACCGTCTCGCGAGTGTTCGGTGCGTAGTTCTTGCCATATTCGTCGCGGATGAAGTCCATGATGGCTCGAGTTCCAAGCATCGGGTTGGCTGCCTCTACCCATGACTTGGCGGGTTTGAGCCGGAGAAGCGCCAGGAGCACGAGGGCAGAACGTTCGTTGCTGCGCTCCGCATCCATGCCGAGCGTCTCCAATGCCATCCGAGCATCCTCAACTCGCTCGTACGCGGCGTCACCCAGTTCACTCACGCCGCGATCAACTCGTTTACCAGGGTGTCAACCTCGACCTGCGATACGACTGCGTTGCGTCCAAGGCGCCGTAAGGTCGCCAGAGCGGGGAACCTCAGTGCGCGGAGGTCGGTAGCGTTGACTTGGGTGTGGCCGGAGAAAGTACGAAAGAACTTGTCGATCACGGACGAGTTGAGCCAAGTAGCTATGCCTCTCGCGAGGTCTTCATCCAGCCCGCGACCTCCGATGTGGAACACGTTCAGGTGGTTCTCGAAGGCTACTTCGCCAGGGTTGTCCACAGGCGACCAGACTGACGCTACGATCCGCCGACGCTCCTCTTTCGCACTGAACCGCTTGACGACTGTGTACCAGCCCTCGGGCAGGAGCATCGCCCGATCCTTGTCGTTGCTCGGCTGGAACCACTGGGGCTTACGGATTACCCGCGGCCAGAGCACTTCGCCGTCACGGAGATTGCCGGGATAGACGAGCGGAACGGCCTCGGGTAACTCGACGCCGCTGAGTGCGTGGCGTGAGCGGAAGTCCACCACACGGCCGGTCGAGACCTGAACTCCGAGATCGGTCAGCGCGCAAGGTTGCGATAGAACCAGTTCGGCGACCCTGGTGTCGTCGTCATCGGTTGCCAGCCGGATGAATCGGTTGGGGTCGTCAGGAAAGACAACTTCGGCGTAGGGAAGGACCCGCGACGCGATCTCGTCGGTGTGATCGCGGCTCACCGATAGTTCAACGACGCCGGAAGCGGCTCCGCGGGTTCCGGAGAAGATCACGTTCTCCTGGAGCACACCGGTGTCTGCGAATACTGTGGAACGGGAGTCGAAGACGTGTACTCGGTTGAGCGCGATGGAGTCGAGCAGGTGGGCGCGGAAGGATCCGAAGTACGGTCCATTGAAGAAAGATCGGGGCGTGATCGCCACAACTTGTCCGCCTGGCCGTAGCGCGGCGACAGATAGGGCAAGAAATGCAGCGTAGAGGTTGGGAGCATCGACTCCAGCGGCACGCATTGCGGCCCGGTGGGAACTCGACGTAGACAACTTCCCGTAAGGCGGATTCTCGATGACCAGATCGAACTGTGCTTCTAGGTTGAGCGAGGCATCCAGTCCCGTGGAATCGAGAATAAAGTCGGCCTCGACGGCCTCTGCTGTTACCCGACCTTCTCCGACGCGCTCGCATTCAGCGAGAGTTGCCCGAAGGTACGACAGCACGCCCGGATCACGTTCAACCGCGACGATCTCTATCGAGAGTTCAGGCTGTTCGGCCAACGCTCGACCCACCAAAGCCGCAGTGAGAACTCCTGAGCCAGCTCCGGGATCAAGCACGCGAATAGTGCCACTAGACGGCAGGCGGGGCAACGAAGCGATCAACTGTGCGGCGGCGGCGGGGGTGAAGAACTGACCTAGATCGCTCTGTGTGCCCGCATCGAGCCCACCGAGGGCGGCAACTCGCTCACTCTCGGCGATGTCCAAGAGGTCGGTCGCCAGCACCCTCTCATCGTATCCGGGGGCACAGACAGCCAACCGGGAACACGCAGACCGGGAGTGGAGCATAGGGGACTCGAACCCCTAACCCCCTGCTTGCAAAGCAGGTGCGCTACCAATTGCGCCAATGCCCCTGGGTGTCAGACCTCGTCGGTGGTCGCGGCCCACGGGTTCTCCGGGGCGCGGCGTACGCGGGCGAGGACAGCCCATGTGACGCCCGCGAGGGCCAGGCCACCGGCGACGAGCTTCTTCACGGGCGACCTCCGATGAGACACGACGGTGGGCCTAGCTGGACTTGAACCAGCGACCTCTTCCTTATCAGGGAAGCGCTCTAACCGAGCTGAGCTATAGGCCCGCAACAGCGTTGAACTCTACCCCACCGGATTTCACCCGGAGGGTCGGGGTTCAGGAACGCTCGCGGAAGGTGAGCTGCACGCCCCCGACCAAGTGCGTCGCCGCGTTGTACAGCCGCGCGCCGATCGCCGCGAGCGCCGTCATCAAGATGACGTTGATCGCCGACAGCACCAGCGTCAGGCCGACCACCCGGCCGAAGCCGAAGTAATTCTTCACGTCGAAGGTGCCGTCCTCGGCGCTCAGCACCGAGTTGACCGTGTCGTTGAGGTTGTCCCACACGCCGGTCACGCTCAGCACCAGCCAGAACACCGTCACCGCGACCACTGTGACCACCATCAACGCCGTCGACACAACGAAGGCCAACTGCGTGACCGACCACGGGTCGACGTGCACGAGGCTCAACCGCGCCTGCCGGGTGACCGGCGTGGTGTCGACTGACTGAGGCTTCGGCTCCTTCGGCTCCACCGCCGAAGCGGGGGCGCTCTCCTCGACCTTCGGGAACACCGACGTCGACGCCGGGTCGGCCTCCACCGTCCGGGCGTAGTCGGCCGCCGTCATCGGCCGCTTGATGTCGCGCGGCCCCTTGGCGACCGCCGGCTCCGGCTCGACCGTCGACTCCACGACGCCTCCCCTCGACAGGGTGACACCGCGCGGCGGATCGTCGGCCGGAGGACTCTCGACGACCGGCTCGGAGACCACCTCGACGACCGGCGGGGACGTCGGCACGGGGTCGGTGGGCGGGGGTGACGTCGGCGGGAGCGGCGGCCGATTCGACGCCTGCACCACCGGCTTGCTGACCGGCTTGTTCCGGGGCTTCCGCTTGCTCACTGTGCCTCACCCTCGGTGGTCGACTCGGGAGCGTCGTCGCTCCCCTCATTGGCGGCGAGTTCGGTGTTCCGGGCGATGGTGACCACGTGGTCGTCCCCCTTGAACTTCACGAAGCTCACCCCCATCGTGCCACGTCCGGTCGGATTGACGCCGGAGACGAGGCTACGCGTCACCTGTCCGTTCGAGGTCACGCTGATCACGTCGTCGTTGTCGCGCAGCACCAGGCCTCCGACTAGTCGGCCGCGCTGCTCACTGATCTGCATCGCTTTGATGCCGAGGCCGCCGCGACCCTGGCGGCGGTACTCGCCGACCGCGGTCTTCTTCGCGAAGCCGCCGTCGGTCACCGTGAACACGTACAGCGGCTCGTCGTCGTCGGCCGCCTCGACCTGCTCGCCGGGGACGACCGCCATCGACAACAGCTCGTCGCCGTCGCGGAACTTCATGCCCGTGACGCCCGACGTCGCGCGGCCCATCGGACGCAGCTGCTCGTCATCGGCCTGGAAGCGGATCGCCTGCGCCTTCTTACTGATGAGGAGCAGGTCGTCGTCTGGGCCGACCAGCTCGGCGCCGATCAGTTCGTCGTCCTCGTCGCGGAAGTTGATCGCGATGACGCCGGCCTGACGCGGGCTGTTGTAGTCGGCCAGCCGCGTCTTCTTCACCAGGCCCTTGCGGGTGGCGAGCACCAGATAGGGCGCCTGGTCGTAGTCGCGGATCGCCAGCACCTGCGCGATCTGCTCGTCGGGCTGGAACGACAGCAGTCCGGCGACGTGTCCGCCCTTCGCGTCGCGGCCGGCCTCGGGCAGGTGGTAGGCCTTCGCGCGGTAGACCCGGCCCGCCGTGGTGAAGAACAGGATCCAGTGGTGCGAGGTGGTCGGGAACAGATGCTCGACGTAGTCGCCGTCGCGCAACTGCGCGCCGCGCACACCCTTGCCGCCGCGATGCTGCACCCGGTAGAGGTCGGTCTTGGTGCGCTTGGCGTAGCCGCCGGCGGTGATCGTGACCACCACGTCCTCGTCGGGGATCAGGTCCTCGTCGGACAGGTCGCCGTCGGCCGGGACGATGCGCGTGCGACGGTCGTCGCCGAACTTGTCGACGATCTCGGCCAGCTCCTGCGAGACGATGGCGCGCTGCCGCTCCTCGGAGGCCAAGATGTCCTTGAAGTCGGCGATCAACCGCTCTAGCTCGGCCAGCTTGTCGAGGATCTTCTGCCGCTCCAACGCCGCCAGCCGACGCAACTGCATCTCGAGGATCGCGTTCGCCTGCAACTCGTCGATGTCGAGCAGGCCCATCAGACCGGTGCGCGCCTCGTCGACCGTGGGGCTGCGACGGATGAGCGCGATGACCTCGTCGAGCGCGTCGAGCGCCTTGACCAGGCCGCGGTAGATGTGCGCCTCGGCCTCGGCCTTGCGCAGCCGGAACTCGGTGCGACGTCGGATGACGTCGATCTGATGGCTGATCCAGTGCGTGATGAAGCCGTCGAGGCTGAGCGTGCGCGGCACGTCGTCGACGAGCGCCAGCATGTTCGCGCTGAAGTTGCTTTGGAGATCTGTGTATTTGTAGAGATTGTTGAGGACCACCCGGGCGACGGCGTCCTTGCGCACCTCGACGACGATGCGGCGGCCGACCCGCGAGCTCGACTCGTCGCGCAGATCGGCGACGCCCTGGAGGCGCCCGCTGCCCACCAGCTCGGCGATCTTGCGCATGAGCGCGTCGGGGTTGACCTGGTAGGGCAGCTCGGTGACGACCAGCTGGACGCGGCCCTTGGTGTCCTCTTC
This sequence comes from Aeromicrobium sp., assembly GCF_047606445.1. GTDB lineage: Bacteria > Actinomycetota > Actinomycetes > Propionibacteriales > Nocardioidaceae > Aeromicrobium. The sequence continues at coordinate 138,725 of NZ_JASGEK010000010.1, forward strand.
GATGTTGACGATCGCTCGCATCGTGACCGAGCCGCGACCGGTGCGGTACATCTCCTCGATGCCCTTGGATCCGACGATCAGGCCGTGCGTCGGGAAGTCGGGGCCCTTGACCCGCGCCATCAGCGCCTCCAGCAACTCCTCGCGGGAGGCGTTCGGATGCGCCAGCGCCCACTGGGCCGCCTCGGCGACCTCGCGCAGGTTGTGCGGCGGGATGTTGGTGGCCATGCCGACGGCGATGCCGGCCGAGCCGTTGACCAGCAGGTTCGGGATGCGCGACGGCAGCACCGTCGGCTCCTCGGAGCGGCCGTCGTAGTTCGGCTTGAAGTCGACGGTGTCCTCGTTGATGTCGCGCACCATCTCCATCGCGATGGGCGCGAGCTTGCACTCGGTGTACCGCATCGCGGCGGCCGGGTCGTCGCCCGGCGAGCCGAAGTTGCCCTGGCCGAGGATCATCGGAGCGCGCATCACCCACGGCTGGGCCAGGCGCACGAGGGTGTCGTAGATCGCCGTGTCGCCGTGCGGGTGGTACTGGCCCATCACGTCGCCGACGATGCGCGAGCACTTGGAGAAGCCCCGGTCGGGCCGGTAGCCGCCGTCGTACATCGCGTACAGGACGCGGCGGTGCACCGGCTTGAGGCCGTCGCGCACGTCGGGCAGCGCGCGCGCCACGATCACGCTCATCGCGTAGTCGATGTACGAGCGCTGCATCTCGTCCTGCAGCTCGACGGGCTCGATCCGGTCGCGCTCGATCGGCGTGTCAGTCACGGTGGGTCCTTACGGGGAAGTTTCCGGTCAACAAGGAGATATGTCGCTAAATATCCAAGAATCGGACGTCTTTGGCGTTGCGCTGGATGAAGTTCCGGCGCTGCTCGACGTCCTCGCCCATGAGGATCGTGAAGATCTCGTCGGCCACGGCGGCGTCGTCGAGGGTGACCTGGCGCAGGATGCGCGCCTCCGGGTCCATCGTGGTCTCCCACAGCTCGGAGTCGTTCATCTCGCCCAGACCCTTGTACCGCTGCACCGGCGCCTCCTTCGGCAGACGGCGGCCGGCCTCCTCGCCGGCGGCGAGCAGCACGTCGCGCTCGCGGTCGGAGTAGGCCAGCTCGTGCGGGGCGTTGGCCCACTTGATCTTGTACAGCGGCGGCTGCGCCAGGTACACGTGACCGGCGTCGATGAGCGGCTTCATGAAGCGGAACAGCAGCGTCAGCAACAGCGTCGAGATGTGCTGGCCGTCGACGTCGGCGTCGGCCATCAGCACGATCTTGTGATAGCGCAGCTTGGCGATGTCGAAGTCGTCGTGCACGCCGGTGCCGAGCGCGGAGATGATCGCCTGGACCTCGGCGTTCTGCAGGATCTTGTCGATCCGTGCCTTCTCGACGTTGAGGATCTTGCCGCGCAGCGGGAGGATCGCCTGGGTGCGCGGGTCGCGGCCGCCCTTGGCCGAGCCGCCGGCCGAGTTGCCCTCGACCACGAAGATCTCGCACTCCTCCGGGTTGCGGCTGGAGCAGTCGGCGAGCTTGCCGGGCAGGCCGCCGCCACCGAGGAAGCCCTTGCGGTTGCGGGCGAGGTCGCGGGCCTTGCGCGCGGCCATGCGGGCGCTCGCGGCGTCGATCGACTTGCGGACGATGGTCTTGCCCTCGGCCGGATTCTGCTCGAACCAGGCCGCCAGCTCCTCGTTCATCGCCTGCTGCACGAAACTCTTGGCCTCGGTGTTGCCGAGCTTGGTCTTGGTCTGGCCCTCGAACTGCGGCTCGGTGAGCTTGACCGAGATGATCGCGGCCAGGCCCTCGCGGATGTCGTCGCCGGTGAGGCGGTCCTCCTTCTTTTTGATGAGGTTGTTGGCCTCGGCGAAGCGGTTGACCGTGCTGGTCAGCGCCGCGCGGAAGCCCTCCTCGTGGGTGCCGCCCTCGTGGGTGTTGATCGTGTTGGCGAAGGTGTGCACCGACTCGGCGAAGCTGGCGTTCCACTGCATCGCGACCTCGACCGACAGGCCGTTGTCGACGTCCTCGCGCTCGATGGAGATCACGTCGCGATGGATCGGGGCCTTGGCGCCGGTGTTGATGTGCTCGACGTAGTCGACGAGGCCCTTCTCGTACTGGAACTCGACGCGCCGCTCGACGTCGGCGTCCTCCTCGGGGTGCTCGCGTTCGTCGATCAGCACGATCTTCAGGCCCTTGTTGAGGAAGGCCATCTCCCGGAAGCGCGTCTTGAGCGTGTCGTAGGAGTACTCGACGGTGTCGAAGATGTCGGCGCTGGCGTAGAAGGTGTTGGTGGTGCCGGTCTCGTCGGTCGGCTCGCCCTGCTCCAGCGGCGCGTCGGGCTCGCCGTAGGTGAAGCTCTGCCGCCAGACGTGGCCGTCGCGCTTGACCTCCACCTTCATCTTCGTGCTGAGCGCGTTGACCACCGAGACGCCGACGCCGTGCAGGCCGCCGGAGACCTTGTAGCCGCCGCCGCCGAACTTGCCGCCGGCGTGCAGCGAGGTGAGCACCAGCGTGACCGCGGGGATCTTCTGCTCGGGGTGCTCGTCGACCGGGATGCCGCGACCGTCGTCGACGACGCGCACGCCGCCGTCGGCCTGCAGCGTCACCTCGACGCGGGTGGCGTAGCCGGCCAGCGCCTCGTCGACGGAGTTGTCGACGACCTCCCACACCAGGTGGTGCAGGCCCCGCTCGCCGGTGGAGCCGATGTACATGCCGGGTCGTTTGCGCACCGCCTCCAGTCCTTCGAGGACCTGGATATTGCTGGCGTCGTAATTGCCGGGCGTCTGCGCGGAGTCTGGGACCTGGGTCACTTGGACAGTATACGAGGCCATTCTGTTCGTCTGAGCGACATGGGGCTCGACGAGGAGCCTCGACTGTTTCACGAGTGTGGCACTGAGACGCGCCTGAAGGCCTCTGTGAGACGTTCGCGGGGCGAGTTCCAAGGCGCAGGACACGGCCTCACGCGTGCGCGGCCCTGCGTGGCGCGGGTTCCCGGTGGCGGCGGAGGTCGACGATCCGGCACAGTGGTACCCATGAGCACGACCAGTGTGACCGGCGGACCGGTGATCGGAGATGGCCCTCGGGGGCACTCGGTGCGCCCGGTCGCCTGGGCGATGGCGCCGCTGTCGCTCGCGTCGCTCCTCGGACTGACCAGCCTGGCGCTCTGGACGGCGCGCGGTCAGCGTTTCGACCACTGGGCCATGTCGACTGTGGTGGCCGGCCGCGACACCCACCTGGCGGTGCTCAGCGTGCTGGGCTACCTCTCGATCGGCGCCTTGGCCGTCGTCGCCGCAGGAAGTGTGGGTCTGGCGCTGCTGCGCGGGAACATCCGGCTCGCCGTCGCCGCGGCCACCATCATCACCGGGGCGAACGTCACCACCCAAGTGCTCAAGCGCGTCGTGTTGGAGCGGTCCGAGCTGGTGGACGGGATCTTCGCGCACAACAGCCTGCCCAGCGGGCACACCACCGTCGTCGCCTCCATCCTCGGCGCCCTGTGCCTCGCGAGCCCGGCCTGGCTGCGACCGTTCTTCATCACCGTCGGGGCCTTCGCCGTCGCCCTCACCGGAGCCTCCACCGTGGTGGCCGGATGGCATCGGCCCTCTGACGTGTTGGCGGCCGTGTTGGTCTGCCTGTTCTGGACCGCGCTCGTGGCGATCGGCGTCGGAGGCCGACGATCCCCGTCGCCGGGCTGCCTGGTCTTCGCCCTCATCGGCGCCGGCGCGGCGATCGTCTTCTTGATCGTGATCGGCGTGCGACCGTCCGCCGGCTGGAACTCCTTCGTGATCGCCTGGGCGGTCCTCGGCAGCATCGCCCTGGCCACCGCGCTGTCCGCCACCCTCATGGACCGCATGTCCCCCGCCGCGTGACCGGCTACCCGTACGTGTCGCGGGGGCCGCGACCTCGGACGCTGCGTTTGCCGTGCTTCCACGACGGCGCCTCCGGTCCACGCACCTCGATGCGCAGCACCGAGCCGTGGCCGAGCTCCTCGTTGAGCCGCGCGACCATACGCGGCGCCAGCAGTTGCAGCTCTTTGCGCCAAGCGGTGGAGTCGGTGCGGACCGACACGATCTTGTCCTCGTAGCCCTCCACGACCGAGTGCGCGGCGATGTCGGGGCCGACGATCGACGCCCAATCGGTGAACACCCGCGAGGCGGCGAGCTGGTCGGTCCAGCCCTGCGCTTCGGCGAGGTCGCGCAGGACGTCGCCGAGCGGCAGCGCGTCCTCGCGGTCGTGCCGGACCGACGGCGGTCTGCGACGGCGACGACGCCTGGGCGCCGGGGCGTTCGGGTCCTGGTAGCCCCGCGCCAGCTCGCGCGCGAGGCTCAACGGATCGTCCTCACTCATCGGGGGTCGCCTCCCCGTCGGCGACGACGAAACGATGTCCGCGCAGCGCGTCCGGCACGTCGTCGACCACGGCGGCGGTGACGAGCACCTGCTCGACGTCGTGCGTCATGCCGGCCAGATGGTCGCGCCGCCCCGTGTCGAGCTCGGCGAAGACGTCGTCGAGGATCAGGATCGGGTCGTCGTCGACCCTCAGCCGGTCGAAAGAGGCCAGTTTCAGTGCGAGGGCCAGCGACCACGACTCGCCGTGGCTCGCATAGCCCTTCGCCGGAAGGCCGCCGATCGACAGCGCCAGCTCGTCGCGGTGCGGTCCGACCAAGGTGAGCCCCCGGTCGCGCTCGTCGCGGCGCCGTTCGGTGATCGCCGCGAGCAGCAGCTCGCGGCACGCGTCGGCCACGCGTGGAAGGTCCGCGCTGTCGCCAGCGGCCCGGCACTCGTAGACGGCTGTCACCGTCTGGCGCCGCTCGGCCGCCGAGGCCGCGACCCCGGCGTGCCGCTCCTGGAGATACGGGGCGAGCGCGTCGAGCGTGCGCAGGCGCCGCGCCATGATCTCCCCGCCGAGCGAGGCGAGTTTGTCGTCCCAGATCTCTAAAGTCGACAGATCGACCTGTCGACCTCTCGATGTTTTGAGCAGCGTGTTGCGCTGCCGCACCGTGCGCTCGTAGTCGGACTTGATCCCCGCGACCCGCACCGACTCCATCACCAGCAGATCGTCGAGGAAACGGCGCCGCTGCGCCGGATCGCCCTTGACCAGCGCCAAATCCTCCGGCGAGAACAGGACGGTGCGCACCACCCCGAGCAGGTCGCGTGGCCGCGAAAGATCCGCACGGTTGATCCGCGCGCGATTCGTCCGGCCGGGGCGCAACTCGACCTCGATCAGCGCCGGACGGTCGTCCTTGACCGCCTCCACCCGCACGATCGCCGAGTCGCAGCCCGCCCTCACCAGCGGCGCCTCGCTCGACACACGGTGCGACTCCAGCCGCGACAGGTAGTCGATCGCCTCGACCAGATTCGTCTTGCCCTGGCCGTTGGCGCCGACGAAGCAGACCGGCCCCGGCGACAACGCCAGGTCGACGTCCTCGTAAGAGCGGAAGTCGTGCAGCGCGAGTCGTGAGATGCGCACGTCAGTCAGGCGTGGACTGCTGCACCGCGTGCCCGCCGAACTGCTGACGCATCGCCGCGATGGCCTGCATCGCCGGAGACTCGTCCTGCCGCGAGCTGAACCGCGCGAACAGCGAGGCCGCGATGGCCGGAGTCGGCACGGCGTGCTCGATGGCCGCCTCGACGGTCCACCGACCCTCGCCGGAGTCCTCGGCGTAGCCGCGGATGTCGGTCAGCCCCGGATGCTCGTCGAGCGCCTTGACCAGCAGGTCGAGCAGCCACGACCGCACGACCGTGCCCTCGCGCCAGGAGTCGAGCACCGCCGGGACGTCCTCGACCAGCTCGGTCTTCTCCAGCAGCTCGTAGCCCTCGGCATAGGCCTGCATCATCGCGTACTCGATGCCGTTGTGGACCATCTTCGAGAAGTGCCCGGCGCCCACCTGGCCGGCGTGCACGAATCCAGCGTCGCCGTCGGGACGCAGCGCGTCGAAGACCGGACGCGCGGACTCGACCAGCTCGGCGGCGCCGCCGACCATGAGCGCGTAGCCGTTCTGGCGCCCCCAGACGCCGCCGCTGACCCCGCAGTCGAGATAGCCGACGCCCTTCTCGGCGAGCAGCGCCGCGTGGGCGATGTCGTCGGTCCAGCGCGAGTTGCCGCCCTCGATCACGATGTCGCCGGGGCTGAGCAGCTCGGCCAGCTCCTCGACCGTCGCGCGCGTCGGGGCGCCGGCGGGCACCATGACCCAGACGACCTTCGGCGACTCCGGCAGCGCCGCGACCAAATCGGCGAGCGAGGCGACGTCGCTGACCGAGGCGTCCCGGTCGTAGCCGGTCACCTCGACCCCGCGCTCGCGCAGGCGCTCGCGCATGTTGCCGCCCATCTTGCCGAGTCCGATGAGTCCGATACGCATGACGCCTCCTAGGGATAACCGATCAGGTTTGCAATCGCACCGGCATGATCAGATAGCGGAAGGCGCCGTCGGGGTCGGCCCCGACCTCGCCCACGCCGCTGATCGCGGCCGGTTTGGTGTGTTGGGTGAAAGCCAGGTGGACCACCGGCTCGCCCATCACGCTCAACCCCTCCAGCAGATAGGAGGGGTTGAAGCCGATCTCGATGTCGGGGCCGGTGACGGCCGCCTCGATGGACTCGCTCGCCTGGGCCTCGTTGCCGGTGCCCGCCTCCAGCAGCAGTCCGTTCTCCGCCGAGAAGGTGAGGCGCACCGGCGTGTTGCGCTCTGCGACCAGGGCCACACGTTTGACCGCGTCGACGAGATGCTGAGTCGACACGTACGCGACCGTCTCCGGTTGAGTCTGGAACAACTGTCGCACCCGGGGGAAGTCGCCTTCGAGCAGTCGGGTGGTCGTGCGGCGCGTGCCGTTGCCGACCGTTCCCTCGAAACCGATGAGTCCGTCGCCGACGTCGCCGACCGAGACCGCGATCGAGATGTCGCTGCCGCCGGCGAAGGAGCGGGCTGTCTCGCTGAGCACCCGTGCGGGCACCAAAGCCTGTGCGGAGATCTCGCCGTCCTCGGGGAACCACTCGACGTCGCGCAGGCTCGCACGGAACCGGTCGGTGGCCATCAGCGAGATCGTGGCGCCAGCGAGTTCGAGACGCACCCCCGTCAGCAACGGCAGCATCTCGTCGCGGCCGGCGGCGGCGCCGGCCTGCTGCACAGCTGTGACGAAGGCGTCAGCCTTGACGGCGCCGGTGGAGGTGGGCATCTGGGGCAGTCTCGGGTACTCCTCCACTGGCATCGTCTGCAAGTGGAAACGGGCGCGACCGCAGACGACGCTGACCCTGGTGTCCTCCAAGGCGACGTCGACCGGCTGGGCCGGCAGCGACTTGACGATCTCGCTGAGCAGCTTGCCGCTGACGAGCGCCCGGCCGTCGGCGGAGACCTCTGCGGGCAAGGTGGCGCGCGTGGAGGTCTCGTAGTCGAAGCCCGACAGGGTGAGTCCCTCGTGGTCGGCCTCGATCAACAGCCCGGCAAGCACAGGGACGCTCGGGCGCACCGGAAGGCTGCGCGCCGTCCACGCGACAGCGTCAGCCAGGGTGTCGCGATCGATCCTGAACTTCACGAGATGGCCTTTCAGACGCGGGCGAGTACCGGTGAGTGAATCCTGCCACGTGGGCGGGCAGACGTCTCGCGCAGGGCGCTTCATCCACACACAGGGCGCGACGACCCTTCAACGAGGACTTTCACGTGTCTTTCGGTAGTAGTTGTCGTAGCATCTGTGCATAGCGTGGAGAACCGGATTTCCCACTGGAACTCCAGCGAAGCCGCCGGTGGAAAAAGCGGGGAGGGAGGCGTGGACGGACCCCTGAGGGGGTGTGGACGGCGTCTGGTTGTTCGTCTGGCGTCCACACGGGGCGCCGTGACTGTCCACGTTCCCCCGAGTTTTCCCACAGCTTCGTCCACAGCTGGGGATGGTGTCGGCTACGCCTGACGGGCCTGCTGGCGGATGCGATTGGTCAACTCGGTCACTTGGTTGAAGACCGCGTGGTTCTCGGTCATCAGCTTGCCGATCTTCTTGACTGCGTGCATGACGGTCGTGTGGTCGCGGCCGCCGAACTCCTGGCCGATCTTCGGCAGCGACATCTCGGTCAGCTCGCGGCACAGGTACATGGCGATCTGCCGGGCGAGCACCAGGTCGCGCGAGCGGTTGGCGCCGCAGATCTCATCGATGGAGAACTCCGAGTACACGGCGGTCTGCGCGATGATGACCGCGCTGGTGACCTCCGGCTCCTCGGTCGCCGACACGATGTCCTTGAGCACGATCTGCGCCAAGTTGAGGTCGATCGTCGACTGGTTGAGATTGGCGAAGGCGGTCACCCGCAGCAAGGCGCCTTCGAGCTCGCGGATGTTGCTCTGCACCTTGCTGGCGATGAACTCGAGCACGTCCTCGGGCACGGTGAGGTCGTCGTTGTCGGCCTTCTTGCGCAGGATCGCGATCCGTGTCTCGAGCTCGGGCAGCGTGACGTCGGTCGTCAGGCCCCACTCGAAGCGGTTGCGCAGGCGCTCCTCCAGCGTCTTGAGGTTCTTCGGCGGGCGGTCCGAGGTCATGACGATCTGCTTGTTCTCGTTGTGCAGCGCGTTGAAGGTGTGGAAGAACTCCTCCTGCGTCGCCTCTTTGCCCTCGAAGAACTGGATGTCGTCGACCAGCAGCACGTCGATCTCGCGGTACTTGCGCTTCATCTCGCTGGTCTTGCGGTCGCTGATCGCGTTGATGACGTCGTTGGTGAACTCCTCGGTGTTCACGTACCGCACGCGCGAGGACGGGTAGACGCTGAGGATGTAGTGGCCGATGGCATGCAGCAGGTGCGTTTTGCCCAGGCCGGAGTCGCCGTAGATGACGAGCGGGTTGTAGGCCTTGCCCGGCGCCTCGGCCGCGGCGACCGCGGCGGCGTGCGCGAACCGGTTCGACGAGCCGGTCACGAAGTTCTCGAAGAGGTAGCGCGGATTCAGTCGCGCCTCGGAGGTGGTGCTGCTGCTGGTCGGCTCGGGCCGACGGGCCGGGCCCCACAGCTGCGGCGACGGCTCCGGTTGCGGTGCCGCGGCGGAGGGACGCTCGGGCTCGGGCTCGGGCAACTGGACGTTCGGGTCGATGGTGATGATCAGCCGGACCTCGGTGTCGAGGTCGCGGCTGAGCGTCTGCTCGAGGATCGGCTGGACGCGCGACTCCAACTGCGAACGGGTGAGCTCGTCGGCGACGGCCACGATGAGCATGCCGCTGTGGAAACTCAAGGGGACAGCCGGGAAGGCCCAGACCCGCGCTCCCATCGAGAGCCGGTCGACTGCCGTGCGCCAGACGGCCTGAAGTTCGCTGTCAGACAGCGGCGCCGCGTCCTTCGGCATGGGGTCCTCCTGTGTTCCACAAGTTTGTCCACATCTGTGGATCCAGGGAGTCCAAAGAAAGCGACAACCTGTGGACAACCTGCTGACTCGGCGACGCTAGCAGCCGCTTGAGAGGCAGACAACCCATACGTCCGCCGTCCTGGGGAAACACGCTGGCGCCGAACGGCCGGAAACGGGCGAAAAGCCGTGAAGAGGTCAGTTTGACCGGTGTTCGCAGGCCCCCGTACCGTTGGACAGTCGCGCGACGAGCGGCCGCGTGCCCATGAGGTAGAAGCTTCGTGGGCGAGCGGTGATCGTCGATGCGGTCATCGACCCTTTCGAGAAGGACTTTTCCGTGAGCAAGCGTACGTACCAGCCGAACAACCGCCGCCGTGCCAAGAAGCATGGCTTCCGCCTCCGCATGCGCACCCGCGCCGGCCGCGCGATCCTCGCGTCGCGCCGCAGCAAGGGTCGCGCCAAGCTGTCTGCCTGAAGCATTGCTTCCGCAGGCGGTCCGCATGCGTGACGGAGAGACCTTCCGTCACACACTGCGGCGGGGCGCCTCGTCGACCTCGGGCTCGGTCGTCGCACGTGTCGTGCTGACGACCGAGCCCGACGTGCAGGTAGGGCTGATCGTCGGCAAGAAGGTCGGCAACGCCGTCGCCCGCAACCGGGTCAAGCGTCGCGTCCGGCACGCGCTGCGTTCGGAGCTGTCGACGCTGCCCGTCGGCGCCCGCGTGGTGATCCGCGCGTTGCCCGGCGCCGCGACCAGCGCGGCTCTGCCGCACGAGACGCGTGACGCGGTGGCGCGGGCCACGCGTCGGGCCGTCGAGCGCTCCCCTGCCCCGGCGGTCTGAGGCGTCATGGCGCGCTGGCTTCTGATCGGTCTGCTCAAGGCCTACCGATTTGCGATCAGTCCCCTGTACGGACAGGTGTGCCGCTACCATCCGACCTGTTCGGCCTACGCGCTCGAAGCCGTGGAGACGCACGGCGCGTTGCGCGGCTCATGGCTGGCGGCGCGACGACTGGCGCGCTGCCACCCCTGGAATCCTGGCGGGTACGACCCCGTCCCCCCTGACACCCGGTGCTCGGGTGTCTCACTGAGGAGTTTGAACCGTGGAGATCTTCAGCATGATCGGCTCGGCGATCATGACGCCGCTGTATTACGCCGTGTCGGCGATTCTGCTGGGCTGGCACTGGGTGTTCGAGCATGTGCCGAACTTGAGCGACGGTTGGACGTGGGCGTTGTCGATCGTCGGTCTGACGGTGACGATCCGCGCGCTGCTGATCCCGCTGTTCGTCAAGCAGATCAAGAGCAGCCGGAACATGCAGCTTCTGCAGCCCAAGATCAAAGAGCTGCAGAAGAAGTACGGCCACGACCGTGAGCGGCTCACTCAGGAGCAGATGAAGCTCTGGAAGGAGACGGGCACCAACCCGTTCGCCTCCTGTCTGCCGCTGCTCGCGCAGATGCCGATCTTCTTCGCGCTCTTCCGCACGATCGACCAGGCGGCCAAGAATGGCGCCGAGGGCAAGAAGGGCTTCCTCTCCGGCGCGGACGCCGACTCCATTCAGTCGGCGCTATGGCTCGGCGGCAAGATCTCCGACACCTTCATGAACACCGACCACTGGGAGACGCGGGTCGTCGCGATCATCCTGGTGGTGGCCATGTGCGCCACGCAGTTCTTGACCCAGCGCCAGCTCATGGCCAAGAACATGCCCGAGGACGCGCTGACCGGTCCCTATGCGCAGCAGCAGAAGTTGCTGCTCTACATCTTGCCGTTCGTGTTCGCGATCAGCGGCGTGATCTTCCCGCTGGGCGTCCTTATCTACTGGGTGACCTCGAACCTGTGGACGATGGGCCAGCAGTTCTACGTGATCCGCAACAACCCGGTGCCGAACACGCCGGCCTTCCGCGCGAAGCAGCTGCGCGACGCGGCCAAGGGCAAAGACAAGAAGAAGGACGGCACGGGCGGCAGCTCGGTCGAGGTGGTCGAGGAGGCTCCCCAGCCCGCTCGCCAGCAGCCGAAGAGGCAGTCGCGGAGCCAACGGACGAAGAAGAAGGGTGGCCGCTGATGAGCGCGGACAAGCTGGAGGCCGAGGGCGATATCGCCGCTGACTTCCTGGAAGGCCTGCTGGACATCGCCGATCTCGACGGCGACATCGACATGGACGTCGACGGCGATCGTGCGGCGGTCTCGGTGGTGGGTGGTGGCCTCGACCATCTCGTCGGTCACGATGGTCAGGTGTTGGAGGCGCTGCAGGAGTTGACTCGCTTGGCGGTGTACCGCGAGACGGGCGACCGCAGTCGGCTCATGCTCGACATCGCCGGTTATCGCGAGGGCCGCCGCGTCGCGGTGCGGGAGGAGGCCGAGAGCGCGGTGGCCGCCGTGCGCGACGGCGCGGCGCGGATCGAACTGGCTCCGATGTCCGCCTTCGAGCGCAAGATCGCGCACGACGCCGTGACGGAAGCCGGTCTGCGCAGTGAGTCGGAGGGAGCCGAGCCGCGTCGCTTCGTCGTGGTGCTGCCGGCGGCGGACGACTGATGTCTGTTTCACGTGAAACCGGCGCCTCAGGGGTGGGCACTCCCCCGGAGGCGCCGGCTTATTTCGGAGACCAGTGGGCCACGGCTCAGCGGTACGCGGAGTTGCTCGCGACCTGGGGGGTGGAGCGAGGCATGATCGGTCCTCGTGAGGTGCCGCGCCTATGGGAACGTCATCTTCTGAACTGCGCCGCAGTGTGCCCGCGATTGCCTGACGGAGCCACCGTCGCCGATGTCGGCACGGGCGCCGGGCTCCCCGGGCTGGTCTGGGCCATCGCTCGCCCGGACGTCTCGATGACCCTGGTCGAGCCGCTGTTGCGTCGTGTCCGTTTCCTCACCGCGGTCGTCGACGATCTCGATCTGACGAATGTGGAGATCGTCCGGAGTCGGGCGGAGGACCATGACCGTCGGTATGAGGTGGTGACCGCCCGCGCTGTGGCGTCTCTCGATAAGTTGATGACGTGGTGTTGGCCCCTGGTCGCCGAGGGCGGTGTGCTGTTGGCGATGAAGGGTCAGTCCGCAACGGATGAGGTCAAGGCCTCGCAGCCGTCGTTGAAGCGGCTCGAGGTGAAAGATGTCCGTATCGAGTCCTATGGTGATCTAGCGGTTCCGACGACCGTCGTGGAGATCACCCGATGATCCATGTTGTTTCACGTGAAACCCGGAGGTGGCGATGACGACGGTCTTCCCCGACGACCCCACGCCCTTGGCGCGCGCCGCTGAGGAGCACGTCTCATTGGCGCGCAAAGTGGAGAGCATCGTCCAGCTTCCCCGACCTGCCCAGACGCGTGTCTTCGTCGTCGCCAACCAGAAGGGCGGCGTCGGCAAGACCACGACCACCGTCAACCTGGCGGCGGCCATGGCGATCAAGGGCCTGCGCATCCTGGTGATCGACCTCGATCCACAGGGCAACACCTCGACGGCCCTCGACATCGTCCACACCGAGGGCACTCCCGGCGTCTACGAGGCGCTGGTGGAAGGCGAGTCCATCGGCACGCTGGTCCAGCAGTGTCCCGCGCACGAGAGCATCCAGGTGCTCCCCGCCTCGATCGACCTGGCGGGCGCCGAGATCGAACTGGTGTCCTTGGTGGCTCGCGAGACGCGTCTCGACAAGGCGCTGCAGAGCTACTTGCACGAGGCTGAGCAGAAAGGCGAGCGGTACGACTATGTCTTCATCGACTGCCCGCCCTCCCTCGGCTTGCTCACCGTCAACGCGCTGGTCGCGGGACGTGAGGTGCTGATCCCCATCCAGTGCGAGTACTACGCCCTGGAAGGGCTGGGTCAGCTACTGCGCAATATCGAGCTGGTCAAAGCCCATCTGAACCCCAAGCTCAACGTCACGACGATCCTGCTGACCATGTACGACGGTCGCACCAACCTGTCCTCCGGCGTTGCCGCCGAGGTGCGGCAGCACTTCGGCGGGACGGTGTTGACGACGGCGATTCCCCGGTCGGTGCGCATCTCCGAGGCTCCGAGCTATCAGCAGAGCGTCGTCACCTACGACCCCTCCTCGTCGGGCGCCCTGTCGTACATCGAGGCGGCGCGTGAGATCGCCGAGAGGGCGTCCGGTCAGAAAAGAGAGGCTCAGCGATGAGCAGTCGTCGTACCCGTGGTCTCGGTCGTGGCTTGGAGGCCCTCATCCCCCAGGGTCCCGAGGAGGCCGCGAGCACGGGACTCCAGGAGATCCAAGGCGCCCGCTTCGAGGAGCTGCCGCTCGATGCGATCACACCGAACCCGCGTCAGCCGCGCACGGTCTTCGACGAGGAGTCCATGGCTGAACTGGTCCACTCCATCAAGGAGATCGGCCTGCTGCAGCCGGTGGTCGTCCGGGAGATCGCGCCGGGCCGCTTCGAGCTCATCATGGGCGAGCGCCGCTGGCGGGCCAGTCGTGAGGCCGGCAAGGAGACCATCGCCGCAGTCGTCCGGGAGACCCAGGACGAGGATCTGCTGCGCGACGCGCTGTTGGAGAACTTGCACCGTTCTCAGCTGAACCCGCTGGAAGAGGCGTCGGCCTATCAGCAGCTGCTCGACGACTTCGGCTGCACGCACGAGGAGCTCGGTCGCCGGATCGGCCGCTCGCGTCCGCAGATCAGCAACACATTGCGACTTCTCAAGCTCACGCCGGCCGTCCAGCGCCGGGTCGCCGCCGAGGTCATCAGCGCCGGGCACGCTCGCGCGCTGGTGACCGTCGCCAACCCGGAGATCCAGGAGCGCCTTGCCACGCGCGTCGTGGCCGAGGGGCTGTCGGTGCGGGCGTTGGAGGAGATCGTCTCGCTCACCGACGACGATGAGAAGCGACCCACCCCTGCGCGTAAGAAAGCCACAGTCTCCTCGCCTCGTGTCGAGGAGATCGCGAACCGTCTGTCCGAGCGCTTCGACACGCGGGTCAAGGTAGCGCTCGGCCGCTCCAAGGGTCGCATCACCGTCGAGTTCGCGACTGTCGACGACCTCGAGCGCATCGTCGATCTGATGGACCCGAAGAAGGACTGAGCACCTTGTCCACAGTTGTGGACAAGTTCGGTGGAAAGACAAAGACCCTTGTCGATAGAACGACAAGGGTCTTTGTGTTCTCGCAGGTCAGAGGTGCTTGTCGATCTCCGCGAGCAGGCTCGACTTGGGACGGGCGCCGGTGATCGAGGCGACCACCTCGCCCCCCTTGTAGAGGTTGACCGTCGGCAGACCGGTCACCCGGTAGGCGGCGGCCGTGGACGGGTTCGCGTCGGCGTCGATCTTGACGACCGTCAGCTGGCCCTCCTTCTCCTTCGCGATCTCCTCGAGGATGGGGGCGAGCTGACGGCACGGGCCGCACCAGGAGGCCCAGAAGTCGACGAGCACGGGCCCGTCGGCCTGCAAGACCTTCTCGGCGAAGTCGGCGTCGGTCACGTTGTCGAGTGTGGACATGATTCTCCTCAGGGTGGATGTCGGTGTCAGTCGGTCAGGGCGGCCAGATAACGCTCGGCGTCGAGGGCTGCGGCACAGCCGCTGCCAGCGGCCGTGATGGCCTGGCGGTAGGTGTGGTCGACGAGGTCGCCTGCGGCGAACACGCCGGTGAGGTTCGTCGCGGTGGAACCGCTCTGGACGAGCACGTACCCCTCGTCGTCGAGGTCGACCTGACCGGCCAACAGCTCCGAGCGCGGGTCGTGGCCGATGGCGATGAACAGGCCGGACGCGTCGAGGCGACGGGTCTCCCCCGTGACTGTGTCGCGCAGGGTGACGGCCTCCAACTTGCCGTCGCCGTGCAGCTCCGCGATCTCGCTGTTCCAGGCGAACTCGATCTTCTCGTTCGCGGTGGCGCGGTCCTGCATGATCTTGGAGGCGCGCAGTTCGTCGCGACGGTGCACGAGGGTGACCTTCGAGGCGAAGCGGGTCAGGAAGGTGGCCTCCTCCAGCGCCGAGTCGCCGCCGCCGACCACGATGATCTCCTGCTCGCGGAAGAAGAAGCCGTCACAGGTGGCGCACCAGCTGACGCCGTGGCCGGACAGCTCGTCCTCCCGGTCGACGCCGAGCTTGCGGTAGCCCGAACCCGTCGCCAAGATGACCGCGAGCGCCGAGTGCGCCGACCCGTCGGAGAGCTTCACCGTCTTGACGTCGCCGGTCAGGTCGACCGACACCACGTCGTTGGCGACCAGCTCCGCGCCGAAGCGCTCGGCCTGGGCGCGCAGGTTGTCCATCAGCTCCGGGCCCATGATGCCCTCGGGGAAACCGGGGAAGTTCTCGACGTCGGTGGTGTTCATCAGCGCGCCGCCGGCAGTCACCGACCCCTCGAAGACCAGCGGCTCCAGACTGGCCCGGGCGGCGTAGATCGCCGCAGTGTAGCCGGAAGGACCGGAACCGATGATGATCAGATTGCGTACGTCGCTCATATCCGCTCTTTCGCTGGTGACGCCTGGTGCAACACAGCCTAGTCGCGCGCGATTCCCGCCCCGCCGCGCTCGTCTGGCGCGAGACGGCTCAGGAGACGCCGTCGATGCGGAGTTCGGCGATCTCCGCCCGGAACTCCCCCGTGTCGACCTGCGGCAGAGAGGTCAGCCAGACCACGACATAACGGGTCATCGTGGTCTGCGGAACGCTCACGGTGACATCGGTGCCGGCGCTCTCGACCGAGGCGACCGAGGTGAGTCGGGACAGATCTTCCGGCGCTCCGTCGGTGCCCGGCGGAGCGGTGAAGATCTGCAGGCTGGTCGGCGAGCCGATCAGATTGAGCCGCACAGAGTCGATCTGTCGGGTCGCACCAAGGTCGATGAGCAGCCCGACGCCGTCCTTGAGCCCGCCGAGATCGGCGCGCGACCGATAGGTGGAGGTGGTCCACGCCGTCTCGGGATCGCCGTCGGTGACGAAGGACAGCTTCTGCGGCGACTCCCGACCGTCACCGTGAGGGTCGAAGTCGGTGATGGAGTCGAAGGTCAGCGGGTGGACCTCGCCCGACGTCTGGGTGATCGGGTCGGCGTCGTCGCTGCTGTGTTGCAGGACGGCGACTGCGGCGATGACCACTACGAGTGCGAGGATGCCGACCGTGCCGAGAGCCACGAGGCCACGGGCTCCGTGCAGCATCTTGAGAGCCTGCTCTTTGCCCTTCTCCACTGTGGTCGGCGGAGGCGGCTCCGAGGATTTCGGTCGAGGCCGGGGCGGGCGCAGGCCCGGCGGCGGCTCCAACGGCTCGACGACCGGGTCGTAGCGGACGAGGTCGGGCGCCGGGGCGGCGTCGGGGGTGGCGAGTTCGGCCTCCTCCAGCCGGGTGGCGATCTGTTTGAGCTTCGCGGCGACTTGCGAGGCGGTCGTCAGCGGAGGGCGGGTCGAAGAGGAGTCGCCGCGGATGCGGTCGTACACCGCGTCGAGTTCACGGTCGATGCCCGCGCGCACCTGGCCGGGGCGCAGCTCGCGGCCGTGCTCGGTGGGGGCGGCGCGCAGCCCGTCGACGCTGCCGCCCGGCCAGCGGCTGGCGAGGCAGACGTACAGCAGTTTGCCGAGCCCCCGCACGTCGAGCCGTTCCAATTCCTCCAGGTCGGGCGGGTCGTCGTGCGAGGACACCGGCGCCAGGGCGGTGGCGACGCCCAGTCCGACCACCCGCACTGCGCCGGACTTCTTCAACAAGACGTGGCGGGGGGCGAGGCGTCGGTGGAACTGGCCGTCCTTGTGGGCGCACGCCAACGCTTCGGCGACCTCGGCGACGACGGCCGCCGCCCGGGCGCTGGGCAGGGGTCCCTGGGCGAGCACCGAGCTCAGGGTGTAGGCGCGAGCCCACTCCCGCACGACCATGTGGTGGCCCTGCTCGTCGGGAAGGAGGTCGAGCACCCGGAGGAAGCGCGGATCGGAGACGGTGGTCGACCGTCGGGCCGCGTCGAGGAAGCGGTCGGCGCGCGGGTCGTCGCTGCGCAGCAGTTCCAAGCCGACGCTGCGCGACAGGACGCTGTCGTGCGCACGCCAGGTGATCGACCCCGCGTGCTCGTGGACGAGGTCTTGCAGGTGATAACGCTGGGCGACGACATCACCGGAGACCAGGGTCCGACGTTCGAGCATGCCACGCACCTCCTTGCCGAAAGGCAAGTCTAGAGGGCTCGCCGACTATTCCGTAGGTGACATGCGTGACGCTCGGCGGCGGAGGAGGGTTGTGACCCGGGTGACCTCGGTCAGTCGGACGACACGGGCCGCGATCAGCAGCGTCGCCGCGCCGACCGCGCCGGCCAGGGCCAGCACGGCGAGCGCTCCGAGCGGCGTCTCGCCGTCGAGGCCGACCGCGTCGAGCAGCGTCGCCGCGCCGCGTAGCGCCGCAGCCGTCGCCGCGCAGGCGGCCGTCAGGCGGACGAGGAAGCCGAGGGTGGGTCGGTCGATGATCGTCCCGCAGCGCCGTGATTGCAGCCAGAGGGCGGCGAGGCTGCCGACGAGATAGGCCGTCGACCACGCCCAGGCGAGGCGTGAGGCGACCTGGTGCGGGTCGGCGTCGCGGGTGAACGCCATCGCGGCGGCCAGGTTCGTCGCCGCGACGACGAGCTGCAGGAAGAACGGCGTGCGGGTGTCCTCGGCTGCGTAGAAACCGCGCAGCATCACGAAGTGCAGACAGAACAGCACCATCGACGGGGCGAAGGCGACGACGGTGGTGCCGATCGCCTCGGCCTGTCCCGGAGTCGTGCCGAGTGCGATGGCGGTCGCCGCCGGCGTCGCGAGGCAGGCCGCCGCCACGGCGAGCGGCATGATGAGGGCGAGCGCGGTGCGCAGCGTCCGACGAAGTTCCTCGCCCAGCAGGTCCGGGCGACGGTCGATGGCGAGGCTGGCCAGCGTCGGCATGATGGCGGTGACGAGCGAGACCGTGATGACGCCGTGCGGCAGCTGGCTGATGAGGAAGCCGAAGTTGTAGACCGTCGACCCGGCCCCGCCCTCCCCTGCGGAGGCTCCGTCGAGGCTGCCGCTGGTCGCGAGACGGTTCACCGTGATGAAGGTGATCTGGTTGACGATGACGAAGGCGAGCGTCCACCCGCCGAGTCGGAGCGTGTGGCCGAGTCCGACGCCTCGGAAGTCGAAGCGCGGCCGATAGCGGAAGCCGGTGGCGCGCAGGCAGGGCACGAGCACGGCCGCCTGGGCAGCGATGCCGAAGGTCGAGCCGAGCCCTAGCAGCAGGGCTTCGTCGAAGGTGAAGCCGTCGTTGCCGCCGCTGCGTCCGAAGACGACCATGTAGGCGATCAGTGTGGAGCCGGCGACGATGTTGTTGAGGATCGGCGCCCACATCATCGGGCCGAAGCGACCTCGCGCGTTGAGCACCTGGCCGACCAGCAGAAAGGCTCCGTAGAAGAACACCTGCGGCACGCACAGATACATGAGCCACAGGGCCGACTGCCGCTGGTCGGCGAAGGTCTCGGTGAACAGCGCCCCGTCGAAGACCACGCGCACGAGAACAGGCGCGGCCGCGACCAGGACCACGGTGGCCGTGCCCAGCACCAGCAGGCCGAGCGTCATGATGCGGTGGGCGTAGGCCGCGCCGCCGTCGGAATCCTGCTTCATCGCGCGGACGAGCTGCGGTACGAGCACGACGTTGAACACACCGCCTGCGACCAGGATGTAGAGCGCGTTGGGCACGGTGTTGGCGCTGTTGAAGAGGTCGCCGTTCAGGCCGGTGCCGATCACCCAGATGAGGAGGAGGTCGCGCAGGAAGCCGGTGGCCCGTGAGACGAGAGTGCCGAGCGCCATCCAGGCGCTGGCGCGGCCGACCTCGCGGGTGGTCTGGGGGGCGGTGGGGGCGGCCGTCTCCTTGCCGACCGACTCGGAGTCCTCGTCGCCGCCGGGGACGTCGCTGTGTTTGAAGCGCTGCCAGAGGCGCCGCGCCACGGCGAGCGCCAGCAGGCCACTCGCGACGCCCATGACGATCCAGACGACCATCCCGGTGTTGCTGGAACGGACGTTGAAGCGCGCCGCCTGTCCGAACGGCAGGCCCTCCGGGGTGACGAGCTGAGTGGTCAGCGACGTGGTGTTCTGCCGACCGACGTCGATGGGCACGGTGACCGTGGTGCGGGCGCCGGCGGGCACCTCGACATCGCTGAGGTCGTCGACGCGGAGTTGCGGATTGGTCGAGCTGACCGAGACGCCCACGCGGATCGTCTGGCTCGTGGGGTTGTGGATGGTGAGTGGCACCTGTCCGTGACGACCGGCGAGCAGGAAGCTGGGCGGCCCTTCGATGGCGGGTTGCCGCAGCTCGGACTCGATGGCGGTGCGGCGGTCGGCCGCCGCGGCGACGGCGTCGTCGGGACGGTCCCGCCATGCGACCCCGAGGAGGTCGACGATGAGGGCGTGGTCAGCCGCCACCGCCTCATCGTCGACGGAGATCGACGCCAGCTTGTCCACGACCGATCCGAGTCGGCGGACCTCGTCGACGACGACGGTGGAGACAGGGGCTGAGTCGGGCGGGCTGAGGGTCTCCTCGGGCACCGGCACGACGCCGAGGTCGGGCAGGCCGGACGTCAGGTCGGCGAGGGTCCACGCTGCGGCGAGGTCGGCCTCGCGCCAGTGTGCGCCCGGATCCCAGCCCGGCGCCGTGATGACGAGCGCGTCGGCGCGCGAGGCCGGGTCGTCGGCGCGTCCGCGCGCGGCGAGGTCGGCCTCGGCGAGCAACAGCTGGCGCAGCGTCACGGCCGTCACGGCGCCGGGTAGCGCGGCGGTGAGGTCGTGGCGCAACAGCGTCGGCGCGCCGCCGACGAGTGTGAACGAGCCGTCTGAGGGCCGCCAGTCGGCGAGGTCGTCGGCGTTCGCGATGTACGGTTGGTCGGTGCCGAGGGCTGACAACAGTGCTCCGCTCATCCCGCCGTCCTCGATCCATCGGACGGACGGGACGCTCAGCCCGTGGTCGTCGAGCGCGCGTCGTGTGACCGTGTCGGTGATCGTGCGCAGCGAGGCGGTGCCGGTCGCCGCAGACAGCGCGGTGAGGTCGGGCAGGCCGTAGCCGGTGGTCAGCGTCGGCAGGGCGGTGATCGTGCTCCGCAGACGGTCGTCGAAGGCGACGAGCTGCTCGTGGTCTTGTGGATGGTCGCGCGCGAAGGCCTCGTCGTCGGCGAGCGCGCCGACGAGGTCGAGGAGGTACGGGTCGAGCACGATGCCCGCAGCGCCACGGGGCAGCGTCTTCACCAGGTCGAGGCTGCGTCCCAGCGGGCCGTCGGGGCTCACTGCGTCGACCAGCTCCCTCGGGTCGGCCGGGGTGGCGGCTCCGGCCAGACGGACCGGCGCGGCCAGGGTCACCATCAGCGCGCTGGGGACGGACGGTAGTCCGTCCGAGGTCAGCGGCACGAGTGTGGCGGCCTTCCCGAGGGAGAGCTCGTCGCCGACGAGCTCGACGCCAACGGGATAGACGCCGGGCCCGCCGGTGATGTCGAGACGGTCCCAGGGGACGGTGATCGAGAAGGACGCGGTCTGTCCGGGAGCGAGGTTGCCGATCTCGCTGGTCGCTGCCGGGTCGGCCACCGGCGAGCCGGTGGCGTCGGGATCGTTCTCGAGCTCGTCGACCAGCTCGGCGCGGTCGGTGAACGGCCGGGGCGCGATGGAGGCCTGCACCCGGGTGTCGGACCAGGCAGCGTCGTCGTCATTGCGCACCGTGCCGGCGACGACGAGCGGCTGGCCGGAGGTCAGGCGGGGCGACACGGCGGTGATCGTCACGGTGAGGCGGGCGTCCTCCTCGACTGCGTGGACGGACGGCGTGACGGAGCCCCCGACGACGAGGCCGAGCAGCAGAGCGGCGAGCCACACCGCGACAGCCTTGCCCCGAAGGCGTCTTGTCGGGCGTCGGTGGCTCACCGGGCCATGGTAGGCGGTCCGTAGACTCTGGCTCCGTGTCCTCACCGTCTTCCGCGTCCGACCGTCTCGCCGCACTTCTGCGACGAGAGAGCGTGCTGACCGAGCTGGGCGGGCTTTTCGCCGCCGCCGGCCACGAGATCGCTTTGGTCGGCGGGCCGGTGCGCGACGCCCTGCTGGGACGTCCGGGCAATGACTGGGACCTCACGACGTCGGCACGGCCGGAGCAGATCGAACAGGTCGTGGCCGGCTGGGCCGACGCGGTGTGGGACATCGGCCGCGACTTCGGCACGATCGGCCTGCGCAAGGGTGGCGCGCAGCTGGAGATCACCACGTACCGCAGCGACCAGTACGACGGGGAGACCCGCAAGCCGGTCGTGGCCTTCGGCGACACGCTGGAGGGCGACCTCTCGCGCCGTGACTTCACCGTCAACGCGATGGCCCTGGTGCTGTCCACCGGCGAGTTGGTCGACCCCTTCGACGGGCGCGGCGCGTTGACGCGTCGTCAGTTGACCACGCCGGTGACCGCCCAACAATCCTTCGACGACGACCCGCTGCGCATGATGCGGGCCGCGCGGTTCGTGGCGCAGCTTGGTTTCACGGCCGACGACGACGTGGTCGAGGCGATGCGACGTCAAGCCGACCGTTTGCAGATCGTCTCGGCCGAACGCGTCCGCGACGAGCTCGACAAGCTGATCTGCGCGGCCGACCCGGTGGCGGGACTGCGGCTCATGGTCGACACGGGTCTGGCCGACCAGGTCATCCCGGAGGTCGCGGCGCTGCGGGACACGACCGACGAGCACCGTCGCCACAAGGACGTCTACGAGCATTCGCTGACGGTGTTGGAACAGGCGGTGGCGCTGGAGGGACGGCTCGACAGCCAGCCTGACCTCGTCATCCGGCTGGCGGCGGTGCTGCACGACATCGGCAAGCCGCGCACCCGCCGTTTCCAGTCCGACGGCTCGGTGACTTTCCACCATCACGATGTCGTCGGCGCGAAGATGACCCGCAAGCGCCTGGGCAAGCTGCGCTACAGCAACGAGGTCACCGACCAGGTGTCGAAGCTGGTGGAGTTGCACCTGCGCTTCCACGGGTATGGGTCGGGGGTGTGGACCGACGCGGCGGTGCGACGGTATGTGCGCGACGCGGGGGATCTGCTCGACCGCTTGCACGTGCTGACCCGCGCCGACTGCACGACCCGCAACGCGCGCAAGGCGATGCGGCTGCAGCGCACCTACGACGACTTGGAACGGCGTATCGCCGAGTTGCGCGAGCGCGAGGAGATCGACTCGATCCGTCCCGACCTCGACGGCACGCAGATCATGGAGATCCTGGGCATCTCCCCCGGCCGCGAGGTCGGCGAGGCCTACCGCTTCCTGCTCGACCTGCGCATGGACCGCGGCCCCCTCGGCGAGGACCAGGCCGCCGAGGCCCTGCGCGCCTGGTGGGCCGCCCGCTAACGCTCGATCGGTGCGCGCGGGTGCTCAGCCTGACGCCACCGAGGTCTCGTCTGAGACGCGCCGCGTTTCTGCGAAGAGCGCGCGCAGTTCGGGTGACCCCGAGTGGGCCGTGTCGAGAGCTTCTTCGATCTGGCGGATGTCGGCGGTGGACAGACGCAGAAGATGCCGCTCGATCAACACCGAGCGAGCGCGCGAGGTCGCCGCGTCGAGGATGAACGACGTGGTGTCTTGCTGTGTCAGCGCGGCCGCTTCTGTGATCTGGCTTTTCGCTTCGGATGAGACACGCAGTTGGATTCGCTCGGATTTGTTCGTCATGTCTGACCACCATCGTGTGTACGTGGTACGTACGTTAGTGGGATGGCCTGCTTCCGTCAAGGGAGGCGCGGATGGTCTGTGTCGGGAGGAACATGCGGCGTCCGTCGCCGTGAAGGAGTTGGAAGCCGTGGCGTCGATAGAAAGCGACGGCGTTGTCATCGATCGCGTCCACCAGGAGAACTTCGGAAGCTGAATGCTCCAGTGCCACGAGCACATGCTCCATTGCTCTCACAAGCAAGAGTTTGCCCAGCCCTCGGTTCTGTGCTCCGCTGGCGACAGCCAGACGGGCCAGCAAGGTGGCGGGCATGGGATAGCGATATCGACGGTTCAGCACGAGCGTGGCCTCGGAGGGCACTATCTGATAATTCAGGAGGGAAAAGTACCCGTAGATCTGACGGGACGCCTCAAGTCGGTCGACGAGAAGGAATGTCCTGGCCCTGTTGAGTCGTTCGTTCTGCCCGGCGTGGCGCTGAAGCCAGGTGTCCATCGATTCATGACCGCAGGCGAAGGACGTGTAGTCGTATCTCTTGCTCTGATAAGGCACGAGTTTGAGCAAACGGGGGTTCACGTCGTCGACGTTAGGCGGATGACGCGCGCTTCCTCAAGGAAAATGTCGACTCGTCACCATCCGAGGGTGTCGATGAGGGTGTTCAGGTGGGCGTCGAAGAAGGCGGCGGGGTCGGTGAGGGTGTCGGCGCCGAGGTGTTCGTGGACCTCGAAGGCGACCGCGCCGACGAGCGCCGACCACAGGCCGATCCCTCGAGCCAGCACGAGCGGCGGCAGGGTCAGACCGTACTCCTGGCGCAGCCGCTCCATGTCCTCGCTTACGTCGTCGGGGAGGTCGTCGTCGGGCGCGGTGAGCCGTCCTGCGGTCCAGGCCTGTTCGACGATCCCCATCAGCGCGACCGCGACGCGGGTGCCGGGGTCGTTGGTGCGCTCGCTCGGCGCGGTGTAGCCCGGCACCGGGGTGCCGTAGAGCAGGGCGAAGCGCGACGGCTCGCGCAGCGCCCACGCCCGGAGCGCGCGGCCGAGGGCGAGCAGGCGCTCACGGCCGGGGCGGTCGGCGGTCTGGGCGACGGCCGCCTCGACCTCCTCCCCCAGTTCGTCGTAGGCGTCGACGATGAGCAGGGTCAGCAACTCGTCGCGATCCTTGACATATCGATATATCGCTGAAGAGACAAGGCCGAGGTCGCGGGCGATGGCGCGCAGCGACAACTCGGCGGGCGTCGCCGTCGCCAGCTGCTCGCGGCCGAGTCGCACGATGTCGGCCATCGTCTGGCGCCGGGCCTGTTGGCGAGGAGTCTCCACGGAGTCCACCGTAGCGAAGGCGACGGATTGAGAGAGCACTGCTCTTGATTTTCTTGTGGAACGGTGCCATGCTCAAAGAGAGAGCACCGCTCACTTTTAGGAGAAGCCATGAGCCACCTCGTCATCGGAGCCGGACAGATCGGCCCACACCTCGCCCGTCACCTCCTCGCGCAGGGCGAGCGCGTCACCGTCGCCACGCGCTCCGGCCGGGGCCCGGCCGACCTGCCCGTCGAACGCCTCGAGGCCTCCGACGGCGCGGCGTTGCGCGCCGCTCTCATCGAGGTCGAGACGCTGCACCTCTGCTTGCACGCCTCGGCGTACCGTGCCGATGTCTGGGAGCGGGAACTGCCGTCGTTGGAGCGGACGGTGCTCGACGCGGCCGCCGTCACCGGGACCACGGTGGTCTTCCCGGAGAGCGTCTACGCCTTCGGCACCTCCTCCCCAGTCACTGCCGCCTCGGCGTTCGCGCCGCGCAGCCCGCTCGGCCAGGTGCGGCGACAGTTGCTGGAGCAGCGTGCGGCCTCACCGGCGCGCACGGTCAGCGTGGTGGCCGGCGACTTCATCGGCCCAGGCGCCGACCAGTCGCACGCGGGTCCGCGCATGTGGCAGGCGGTGGTCGCCGGGAAGACGGTGCGGCCAGTCGGCGACGTCGACACCGTCCACGCGTGGACCTATCTGTCCGACCTCGCCGCTACCATGAGTGCTGCGAGTCGACATATCGATGAGTCGATCATCGTGGCTCCTGCGGTCCACGCCACCCAGCGTGAGGTCGTCGAGGCCTTCGCCCGTGCGGCGGGCGTGCCGGTCCCCCGGATCCGTCCGGTCCCGCTGTGGGCGCTGCGCGCTGTCGGCGCCGTCCACCCCGAGACCAGCGCCCTCGCCCAGACCGGCCACCTGTTCACTGAGCCGCTGCAGATCGACTTCACGACGACACGCGAACAGTTCGGCCTCCCCGCCACCGACCTCGACGTCATCGCCAAGGCGACCGTCGGCTGACTCAGATCAGCTTGCGCGCCACGGGACGCGGGGCGTGCTTGAGGACCTGGCCGAGCGGGACCCAGGGCCAGGCTGGGACGGCGGCGTTGTCGACCTCTTTGTCGATGGCCTTGACCATCGCGCGCACGCCGGTCGCGGTGTCGACCATGAGCTTCTGCTCCTGCTCGACCTTCTCGTTCATCTCCGAGGCGATGTAGCCGGGATAGATCGTGGTGACCAAGATGTCGAGGCCCCGGCCGACCAGGTCCATGCGGATGCCTTCGGCCAGATGCGCGATGCCCGCTTTCGTCGCGGCGTAGGCGGCCATGCTCGACGGCATGCCGCGCATGGCCGACACCGACGAGATCACCACGAGGTGACCGGACTTCTTCGCGTAGAAGTGCTCCATCGCGGCCTCGCACTGGGCCATCGCGGCGATGAAGTTCGTCTCGGCGGTCTGCTTGTTGGCGTGGAACTTGCCGGTGCCGATCCGTCCGCCCTTGCCGAGGCCGGCGTTGACGATCACCCGGTCGAGGCCGCCCAGCTCGTCGGCGGCTTCCTTGACGACGGCGAAGACCTGGTCGTGGTCGTTGACGTCGAGCTGGCGGACGACCACCTCGACGTCGGGGTGCGCGGCGACGATCTCGGCGCGCAGCTCCTCCAGCCGGTCGAGACGGCGCGCGGTGAGGGCGAGCGAGTGGCCCTTCGCGGCGAACTGACGGGCCATCTCCGCGCCGAGGCCGGAGCTCGCGCCGGTGATGAGGATGTTCGTGCGCATGTCAGTCCTTCTTCGCCATCTTCGCGGCGGCCTTGAGCATCTCGCGGGTGTACAGGGGGCGCAGCCAGCGCTTCGCCGCGTAGGCGATCGTGCCATTGCGGTCGGTCGTGATGACGTGCACGCCCTTCTCCATCTTGCGCAGCGTGGCCGCGGCGATGTCGTCGGCGGTGACCTTCGACCGGTCGATGAGCTTGGCGGCGAGTTGTCGCGACGACTCGTCCTTGCCGCGCAGCGACTCGGCGAGGTTCGTCTTGAAGAAGGTCGGGCAGATCACCGACACCTTCACGCCGAAGGGGTCCAGCTCATAACTCAGCGACTCGCTCAGCGCGACGACGCCCGCCTTCACCGCGACGTACTCGGTCATGCGAGGCGGGTGGACGAGCCCGGCGGCCGAGGCGGTGTTGACGATGTGGCCGCTGCCCGCCTCCTTCATCATCGGCGTGAACTGTCGGCAGCCGCGTGCCACGCCGAGCAGGTTGATGTCGACGATCCACTGCCACTGGTCCATCTCGGTCAGCTCGATCCGGCCGCCCGCCGCGACGCCCGCGTTGTTGAACAGGTAGTCCAGGCCGCCCCAGGTCTCGACCACCCAGTCGTGCGCGGTCTGCCAGTCGACGTCGGAGGTGACGTCGAGGCGGCGGTACTCGACGTCGAGCCCGTCGAGGGAGTCGGGGCGCTCCTGGTGGACGTCGGTGGCGAGCACGCGCACACCCTTGTCGCGAAGCTGCCGGACCAGCGCCAGGCCGAGCCCAGAGGCCCCGCCGGTCACCAGCGCACGGGAGCCGGAAGTGATCTGCATTTTTCAGATACTACCGGTATCTGAAAGTTTCACCCCCGGTGACACGTCACAACTGCCACGATGGTCGACATGCCCCTCCTCAGCTCGCTGCTCTCCGCCCGTCAGGTCACCGATGAGTCCGACACGCTCGACCTCGTCCGATTGATCGGCCCGATCCTCCATGAGAAGAACTACCCCGCTCTCGCAGGCGCTGTCCGCAGCTGTCTGGCGACCGTGGCGCCGGGCTCGGTCCCCGCGACTGTCATGGACTGGTGGGTGAAGGTCGTGACCGGCGAGTCGGCCAACGGGTCGTGCTACCAGCTGCCCGCCGACATCCGCGGCGATCTCGCCGATGCCATGACCGCGTTGCGGGACATCCACTCCGATATCGCGCCCTGGAGGTGGCTCAGCGCGCGGAGCACCGTCGCTAAGGGCCGCGCGTTGATCGAGCCCGGAACGAAGGGTCCGTTGAGTATGGACTACTACGGGAACTCGCGCATCCCGAAAGAACGAGCTGCCTGGGATCAGTTCATCGAGTTGTTCGAGCCGCACATCAGCGCGTTGCGATCGGGTCGTCCGGGTCCGGAGATCGCCGATATCGAAGACGATGTCAAGCGCATTCTCATCGCCAGCGACATCATCGAGAACTCCGATCGTTGGAAGGCCATCAAATACCGGGTGCAGCAGATGGCGGACTTCCTCTACGATCTGCGCGAGGAGACGCAGATCTGGCTGTCGCACACCCCCGACGTCGATGTGCCAGTCCTGCGGGAGGTCCCCGAGGAGATGCGCGATCTGCTGGGCGACAGCGCCGATGTCTTGTTGTTCCCGGTACTGGTCGATCCTCCTCGGCCTGCGGACCTGGAGTCGACGCTCGACGCCGAACTGGAGCGACTCGACACGGGGAGCCGACATCAAGTGGCGCTCCTGCTACGCCCCTGGGTCGACGAACGGTACGACCTCTACGCCGCGGCGCCGGCGCTGCCCGCGATTTCGGAGGCGTTGCATCAGATC
Source organism: Aeromicrobium sp. (assembly GCF_047606445.1). Classification (GTDB taxonomy): domain Bacteria; phylum Actinomycetota; class Actinomycetes; order Propionibacteriales; family Nocardioidaceae; genus Aeromicrobium. The sequence continues at coordinate 166,418 of NZ_JASGEK010000010.1, forward strand.
CCGCAGATCGAGTCGCAGATCGAGGAGCTCCGACAGGCTGACCTCGACAGCGAGGCGATCGACGAGATCGAGTTGTACTTCCTCGAGGGCGACTTCGACCACGCGCACGAGCTCATCGGTCAACATCAGGGCGACAAGGAGATCGAGCTGTCCACACGTCGGTGGCAGAGCGAGATCGACGCCGCTCTCCACCGTGCGGAACGAGTCGGCGTCGAGGACGCGGATCTACGATCGCTGCGAGACGACATCGCGACCTTGCTGGTCGACGGCCGGGAGTCGACCCTGCGAGAGGGGGTGCGCGAGGCCGGAGAACGGCTGGAGAACCAGGTCGCCAGACTCCGGCGGGAGGAGTTCCAACGTCACGTCAAGACCCTCGAGACGTTGGGGACGACGAAGGAGCGCGTCTACGACCTCAACAATGAGGCGAAAGCCACGATCACGCGCAGTCGGCTGGAAGAGATGGAGCGTCAGGTCGCCAACTTGCGAGACGACCGCGTCGAGGAGGTGCGACGTACCCGAGAGCGGGTCGCCGACGCACTCTCGGACCCCTCGATCGACGAGGACCGGCGGGCCGAGCTACGGCAGTCGGCGCCGCCGATCGTCGACCGTGACTCCACCGACGTGGAGATCATGGCCACGCACGCGGGGTTGTTGGCCTTGGAGGCGGAGATCAACAAGCTGATCACCCGCCGATGGATTCCAGACCGTCACTCCGAAGGCGAGTTGCTCGGCCACCTCATCAAATACTGCACGGAGCGCATCGACTACGACGAGAACGACCTGAAACGGCTGTTCGTGGCGCTCAAGACCAAGCCTTTCGTCATCCTCGCCGGGTTGACGGGATCGGGCAAGAGCAGCATCGCGCGCCTGGTCGCGGAGGCCTTCGGCTCGTCGGCGGCCAACGGACGTTTCCGTCGGATCGCGGTGCGGCCGGACTGGATCGACCAGTCCGACGTCCTCGGCTACATCAACCCGATGTCGGGGGATTTCGAACCGGGCTGGTTGGCCGATGTGGCCCGTTCCTGCCAGGCGAACCCCGACGACCTGTTCTTCGTCCTCCTCGACGAGATGAACCTCGCGCCGGTCGAGCAGTACCTCGCGGAGTTCCTCTCGGCGATGGAGTCGGTCCGCGCGGGCTTCGACGATGTGACGCTGCCGCTCTACACCCGGGGCGCGAAGCCGAGGAACGCGCAGCAGTGGCCGGCCGAGTTGCGTTTCCCGACGAACCTCTTCGTCATCGGCACAGTGAACGTCGACGAGACCACGAGGCCGCTCTCGGACCGGGTGATCGATCGGGCGAACCTTCTCCAGCTCAAGCTCCGATGGTCGCGCGGTCACCACGAGGCGGAGGACACGAAGGAGACCCAGCCGTGGGTGGTCGACAGTGACGCGTGGCGTGCCTTGGTCAAAGTCGAGCCGTCCTCGGAGCATCACGACATCCTCGTCGGGTTCGCCGAGATGCTGGAGCTGGTGGGCATCGGCGTCGGGTTGCGATCCCACGTCGAGATCGAGCGGTTCCTCGCCAACGCCGAGGACATCCTGGAGTCGCACGTCGCGCTCGACATGGGCGTCCTCCAGCGCATCATCCCGAAGGTGCGCGGCTTCAAGCGCGAGCTGACGCCTGCCCTGGAGGCAATGCGGGAAGCGTTGGTCGCCGAGAAGTGCGGTGAGTCGCTGGCGGTCGTCGACCGGTGGCTCGATCCGTCAGTGTCCGACGACGCCTACATCGACGGCACCGCTCCGCACATCGGGATCCCGCGCTGATGGCGCAGATCTTCGGCGCTCAACGGTGGCACAGGCTGGCCTCGGACCAGCCTCCGGCGCAGATCGGGGAGAGCGACCTGTTCCGCCTGCGCGGTGTGGAGGCGAACGCGACCGTCACCCTCGGCGACCAGATCGACGTCACCGCGAGCAACCGGGGCGACGTCTCGTTCAAGCTGCGCGACTTCGACGATTTGCGCGGGCACATCGGGCTGATCTCCGTGAGCGTCGAGGGTGTTCCGCTCGGCGAGATCGACGTCGTGCCCGACAAGATGAGCCAGGACGCCTACCGTCGGCTGCGGGCTGACGTCGAGACGGTGTGGACCGGTCTGACGCTCGACCCGGAGGCGCTCTCCCATTTGGAGGCAGGGCCGCCGCCGCCAGCCGACCTGTGGAAGGAGATCGAAGGCGTTGTCCGGCAGATCGCGGCGCAGCCGCACGAGGAGTTGCGCGACACTGTCGGATACCGATCCTCGTTGCGGGTCCGACACCGGCGGGAGTTGACGGCGGCGACGTTACGGGCGTTGCCCCGTGGCGGAAGCGCTCTCGTCCGGGTCGTCGAACGGACGGCGATGACGGCCGACAACGCCATGGTCGCCGACACGCTGCGGCGGATCAGGGCGTACGCGCTGCGTCGCGGTGACGCCGCCGTCGCCTCCTATGCGGCTCGGTGGCTCTCGGTGGAGCCGTTCTGCGACCTCCGGCCGGGCGGTTTCGCCGGGTCGAGCTATGTGCTCGACCAGCGGTACCGGCAGGTGCAGCGGGTACGTCGCCTGTTGACGCGACCGGACCTCGCACCGGTGGAGGGACCCGGCGAGATCCGTCTGGGTGTTCGTGGTTTGAGCCGACTGTACGAGTACTGGGTGTTCTTGCAGGTGCTCCTTCAAGCGCGTGAGAAGTACGGAGATCCGATAGCCGGCGGATTCAGTGTGCTGCGCGCCGAGACTGCTCGGGGGCCGCGCATCGACATCCCCGCAGGCGCGACCGTGAGATTCCCCGGCGACATCAGGGTCGCTTTCGAGCCGTGCGTCACGACCCGACCGGCGGACAGCTGGGCGGGGATCGAGTATGTGCGGCACCCCGACCCGGAGCGGGCACAGGGGCGGGCGACGCCTGACGTGGTGGTGCTGCGTGGCGGCGTGCGGCCCGAGCTGTTGATCATCGACGCGAAGTACGTCGGCCAAGTCTTCGTGGAAAAGGACGCGGTGAAGATCCACGACAAGTACGCGCGCATGCTTCTCGGTCAGACGCCGGTCGTCTCCCAGGTCGTGGCCGTGCATCCGCATCACCGTTTGGCGGCGCGTCATTGGGCGGGATACGGACACATGCCGATGAACCCCGAGGCGGGTGTCGCGCGGTTGCCGTTGCCGGACCTTGTGAAGACGTGAATGCCGTCAGCGGAAGGTGACCGAGTCCCGAGGAATGTGTGAGTGCTCGTTGAAGGTGAGCAGTCGCGTGCCGCCGCGGCCGACCATGAGGGTGGTGACGGAGGCGTTGACGACGACCCGGTTGAGCGTGATGAACAGCGAGGCGTCGCCGGCCAGCAGGTGGGAGGCGACGAGCGCGATGGGGCCGCCGGAGGTGAACACCGCGACGTGCTGGCCCGACCCGGCGCCGCGGACGGCGGCGTCGAGCGAGCCGAGCACCCGCTCGGAGAACTGGGCGAAGCTCTCCCCGTCGGCGCTCGCCTCCCCTGCGACCCACCGTTCCAGCGCCGCGTCGAGCAACGCTTGGAACTCTTTGGCGTCGGCGGGCCGGTCGGCCGCGTCGCTCATCTGGACCAGCGCGAGATGGTCGTACTCGTTCCACCCGGCGTTCACGTCGTAAAGGTCGCCGTCGATCGCGTCGATCGCGCCGACGGCGGTCTGCGCGTGACGCCTCATCGAGCCGGCCACCGACCACGTCGGCCGCAGCCCCCCGGCCTCCCACGCCAGCCCGACCCAACTGGCCTGACGTTGGCCGAGATCGCTCAACTGGTCGTAGTCGTCGGATGCCCACGAGGCCTGCCCGTGCCGGATCAGCGAGATAGCGCCCACCCGGCGAGCGTAACGGGCTGGTCAGCTCATGCGGCTGAACCGGCGCATCGTGAGAGTGCCGAAGACGACGAGCACGCCGGCGCCGATGAGCAGGACCGTGAGGATGGCGCCGCCGTCGGGCGAGCCCTCCATGAGGCTGCGCACCGCGGTGACCACGGAGGAGATCGGGTTGCGCTCGACGATCGGCTGCAGCCAGCCCGGCATGGTGTCGATGGAGACGAAGACGTTCGACAGGAAGGTCAGCGGGAACATCACCATCATCGACACGCCCATGACCGCCTGCGGGGTGCGCAGCATGAGGCCGAAGAGCGTCCACAGCCAGCTCAGGCAGAAGCAGAACACCAACAGCAGGCCGACCGCCGACACGATGCCGAGCACGCCGCCCGGCGGACGGTAGCCGATGAGCATCGTCACGACGAGGATGATCGTGGAGGCCATCGTGTAGCGGAGGGTGTCGGCCAGCAGCGCGCCGACCATGAGCGACGGACGCCAGACCGGCAGTGCGCGGATGCGGTCGAAGACTCCCTTGTCGATGTCGTCGTTGATGTTCATCGCCGTGTACATGGTGATCATCACGACGGTCTGCACGAGGATGCCCGGCGCGAGGTACTGGATGTACGCCGAGGTGGATCCCTCGATGGCGCCGCCGAAGATGAAGGTGAACATCACCGTGAACAGGATCGGGAACAGCGTGACGTCCATCAGCTGTTCCGGGACGTGCTTGATCTTGAGCAGCGCACGATGGGTGAAAGCCGCCGAGGAGGCGAGCGGGCCGATGGGCTCCGGACGCGCCGCCTCGCCGATGGCGCGGGCGACTTTGGCCGCGGCCTCGGTGGACATGCTGGTCATGACGCCTCCTGGTCGGCATCGGTGTCGGAGTCGTCGGTGACGTGTTCGCCGGTGAGGGCCAAGAAGACCTCGTCGAGGCTGGGCTGGCCGAGGGAGAACTCGGTGACGGCCACGCCCTCGGAGCCCAGGCGGGCGAGCGCCTGCGGCACCGCGGTCGGATCACCGACGGAGAGGGTGAGCGCGTAGGGGTCGCGCTCGCGGACCGGCTCGGCCGACAGCCATTGGCCGAGCAGACTCGCCGCTTGGTCGCGCTGTTCAGGAGCGGCCACCCGGACCTTGAGCGCGCCGGAGCCGACCGAGGCTTTGAGCTCGCCGCTGGTGCCCTCGGCGATGACCCGGCCCTTGTCGATGACCGCGATCCGGTCGGCCAGCTGGTCGGCCTCCTCGAGGTACTGCGTGGTGAGCAGCACCGTGGTGCCCGCCGCGACGAGCGCCCGCACGATCTCCCACACCTGGTTGCGGCTGCGGGGGTCCAAGCCGGTGGTCGGCTCGTCGAGGAACATCAGCTCGGGGCGCACCACGAGCGATCCGGCGATGTCGATGCGCCGCCGCATGCCGCCGGAGTACCGCTTGACCTGCCGGTCGGCAGCCTCGGACAGGTCGAAGGCGTCGAGCAGTTGGTCGGCCCGCTCGCCGGCGGCCTTGCCGCGGAAGCCGTAGAGCTTGGCCAGCAGCGCGAGGTTCTCGCGGCCGGTCAGATCGGCGTCGAGCGAGGCGAACTGGCCGGTCATCGCGACCTTGGACCGCACCGCGGCGGCCTCGGCGGCGACGTCGTGGCCGAGCACGCGCGCGTGTCCGCCGTCGGGCTTCAACAGGGTGGCCAGCATGCGGATGGTGGTGGTCTTGCCGGCGCCGTTGGGCCCCAGCACCCCGAACACCCCGCCGGCCTCGACGCTCAGGTCGACGCCGTCGACGGCTCGGTTCTCGCCGAAGACCTTGACCAGGCCCTCGGCGGCGATCGCGGGTTCGCTCATGACGAGAACCCTCGCACAGCCCGCTGACAAAAACGAGACGGTCGTGTGAGTGGCACCACAATCGACTCTCTGGCACAGCGTGTTCTGGTGGACCAGATCAACCAGGTGTGTTCGCTTGAGGACCGAGTCGTTCACGAGGTGTTCGGTGTGCGGCAAGAGGTCGACACTCCGGGACTCGCGGTCAAAGACGACGGTCTGATCGAGGAGGTCAACGCCGCACTCGGCTCACAGGTCCTCACTGACGTGACAGCGATCTACCGGGGCGCCTATGAATGGAAGGTCGATCTCCGACTGCCTGAGGGGGCCGTTGAGAACGATGAGACGCCGCCGCAGATCAAATTCGGTCCGTCTGCTTGGTTCGCGAAGGAAGAGGACTCTTCGTGGGAGACCCGCGTGCCTGCCGAAGAGGCTGACTACTCGCGCCTCTTCTGACCCACTGCCAACAGATCCGGCAGTCTCGGGTCACGCTGCGGCGTGACACCGGACACTGCTGGAAGAATCCACGACTCTTCGTGGTTGAGTCCTGCCATGAGCTCAACTGCGACTGCTGACGGTTTCGCCCTCACCGACGGCGCCCTCGACCGGATCTTCCGCGAGGCGCGCACCGCCAACACCTTCACCGACGAGCCGGTGTCGACTGAGACGTTGGAAGCGATCTACCACCTCGTCAAGCTCGGTCCGACCGCCGCGAACTCCCAGCCGCTGCGCCTCCTCTTCCTGACGAGCGACGAGGCGAAGGCCCGGCTGCTGCCGCACATGTCAGATGGCAACCGCGCCAAGACCGGCGCCGCGCCGGTCGTGGCGATCCTCGGCGCCGACGGCGACTTCCACGAGCACATGCCCGAGGTCTTCCCGCACAACCCCGGTGCGAAGGACTGGTTCGGCGGCCCCGAGCAGCGCGCCGAGACGGCCCGCTTCAACGGCGGCATCCAGCTCGGCTACCTCATCGTCGCGATCCGCGCGGCCGGACTGGCCGCAGGCCCGATGAACGGCTTCGACCACGACGCCGTCGACGAGGAGTTCTTCGCGGGCACGGCCGTCAAGTCCTTCGCCGTGGTGAACATCGGCAAGCCCGGCCCGGACGCCTGGTTCCCGCGCCTGCCCCGCCGTGCCTACGAGGACGTCGTGACGGTGCTGTGACCGTCTCGCCGGACGTGCGATAAGATCGCGCGGTCGCTCGTTCGCAAGCGATGGCCAGGTAGCTCAGTTGGTACGAGCGTCCGCCTGAAAAGCGGAAGGTCACCGGTTCGACCCCGGTCCTGGCCACCAACGGAACAACCCCCAGAGCGCTCTTTGCTCTGGGGGTTGTTCCGTTGGTCTTCAATACCGTGAGAGAACCGGCTTGCCTGAGACGCCACCCGTCCGCCCTGCCCTTCGCCCGGCGGAGCAAGCTTGCGAGAGAACCTAGAAACGCATGACAGGCAAGCCTATATCTGCCTAATAGAATAGCCCTGGTCTGCTAGATTCACGTTCATGGAGTACGTGCGCCGGGTGATCGACACGATCCTGGACGAGGTCTTCCCAGGACTGCCCGCCATTGCGCTGGAAGGCGCCAAAGGAGTCGGGAAGACCGCTACGGCTAGCCAGCGCGCGGAGACGGTCCTCTCACTGGACGACCCTCTTCAACTCGAGGCGGTTCGTGCCCATCTCGACCTGGTCTCGACAGCGAAGCCGCCCGTGTTCGTCGACGAGTGGCAAATTTTTCCTCCCGTGTGGGACCGGGTTCGCCGCGCGGTCGACGCCAACCCTGACGAGGCCCAGTTCTTACTGGCGGGCTCCGCCCAAGTCGCTCCAGGAACGCGCATCCACTCGGGTGCCGGTCGCATCGTGCGCATGGTCATGCGGCCGCTGGCCGTCAGCGAACGACGACTGATCGATCCCACGGTCTCCCTCCAGGACCTCCTCACAGGCACGCGCCCTGACATCGGCGGAGCATCGCCGCTGACCGCGGCCGACTACGCCGAGGAGATCGTCCGTTCCGGCTTCCCCGGCATCCGTGACCGGCCCGAGCGTCAGCGGAACCTGCAGATCGACAGTTACATCGACAGGATCGTCGACCACGAACTCCCCGACAACGGCATGAGGGTGCGCCGCCCACGGGCGCTACGCGCTTGGCTGGCCGCCTACGGGGCCGCGACCGCGACCGACGCCGCGTACAGCCACATCCTCAACGCCGCCACCGCCGGAGAAGACGACAAACCAGCCAGGCAAACCGTCGACTCCTACCGCGAGCACCTCCAACGCGTGTTCATCCTCGATCCGGTGCCCGCGTGGACACCCGCCTTCGCCCCGTTGCGGCGCTTGACCAAGACCCCCAAGCATCACCTGGTAGACCCAGCCATCGCCGCCAGTCTGGCCGGAGTGGGCAAAGAGGCGCTGCTCCGTGGGGCGGGAACACGTGTGGGAGCCTCGGCTGGCACCTGGCTCGGGGCTTTGTTCGAGTCTCTCGCCACTCAGTCGGTGCGGGTCTACGCGGCTGCGGCTGAGGCGGAGGTCGGACATCTCAGGTCAGCCGACACGAGCCGGGAGGTCGATCTCATCGTCGAGGACCGTGGGCTTCGGGTCGTCGCGATCGAGGTCAAACTCGCGGGAACCGTGACGGACCACGATGTACGCCATCTCAACTGGCTCGGCGACGAGTTGGGGGACCGCCTCGCGGACAAGGTCGTGATCACCACCGGGCCCCACGCCTATCGTCGGCCGGACGGGGTCGCCGTCGTGCCGCTGGCGCTCCTGGGACCCTGAACCTGTCGGGATCTCAGTCCCGGACCATCGAACGAAAGTGTCGGCGGCGCCGCCTACCGTAGAGCCCATGACCGAGCCGACCTCTCCCCTGCGCGCGCTGCCGGGCGCGGCGGCGGGACGACCTCGGGTCGCGGAGTTCTTCGCGGGCATCGGACTGGCCCGGCTCGGCCTCGACGCGGCGGGGCTCGACGTCGCCTGGGCGAATGACTTCGACCCGCAGAAGACGCTCCTCTACACCCACCAGCACGGCGGCGACCACTACGTCGAGCAAGACATCGCCACGGTCGGCGGTGACGATCTGCCCGACGTCGAGCTGGCGTGGTCGTCCTTCCCCTGCACCGACCTGTCGCTGGCCGGAAACCGTCGTGGGCTCAACAACGGTTCGCAATCGAGTACTTTTTGGCACTTCACGCGCGTTCTGGAGGAGATGGGCGAGCGCCGTCCGCCCGTGGTCGCCTTGGAGAACGTGGTCGGTTTCGCCACCTCGCACGGCGGCGACGACCTCGCCCAAGCCATCACCGAGCTGAACCGGCTCGGCTACAGCGTCGACGTGCTCGCCCTCGACGCACGCCGTTTCGTGCCGCAGTCACGCCCCCGGATCTTCCTCGTCGCCGCCCTCGCCGCCCCGGCCGACACCGCCGACACCGGCAGCGAGCTGCGTCCCGACTGGCTGCAGACCCCCTTCGGCGACCCGTCGCTGCGCACTCATCGGGCAGCGCTGCCCGCTCCCCCGCCGCCGCTCACCGAGGGGTTCGGCACGCTCGCCGACCGTCGCGGCGACTGGTGGGACGACGATCGCACCGCCGCCTTCGTCGACTCGCTCTCCCCGCTGCAAGCCGCACGACTCGCCCAGTTGCAGAGCGCCCGGTCGATCTCGTACCGCACCGCCTACCGCCGCACCCGGCAGGGTCGCGCCCGCTGGGAGGTGCGCGCCGACGACATCGCCGGCTGCCTGCGCACGGCGCGCGGCGGATCGTCGAAGCAGGCGGTCGTGCGCACCGGACGCGGCCGGACCCGGGTGCGCTGGATGAGCGCGGGCGAGTACGCGCGGCTCATGGGCGCGGGCGACTTCGACCTCACGCCCGCCCGCGACAGCCAGGCCCTGTTCGGCTTCGGCGACGCGGTCTGCGTGCCGGTCGTGTCCTGGCTGGCCGAGCACTATCTGCTGCCGCTGTTGCGCGGCGAGCTGGCCGGCGCCGCGCCGTTGGAGGCCGTCGGTGGCCGGTGACGAGCGCCCCCGTCCGGCCCGGCGCGACCTGCCCGCCAAGAACGTCCGCGACTTCCGCTCGGCGCTGCAGCTCGCGCTCACCGCTCCCGCCGACAACGGCCAGCCCGTCGGCCAGGCGAAGTGGGGCGTGTACGCTTTCTACGACTACGACGGCGAGCCGATCTACGTCGGGCAGACCAAAGAGGGACTGTCCATCCGGGTGCGCCGCCACCTCACCAACCAACGCACCGACGCGGTCGCCATGCGCATCCTCGACACCTTCGAGGTGGCCGAGGTTGAGCTCTGGCCGCTGTGGGAGCTCGACGCCCTCGCGAGAAACGACCGCCGTCAGGCGCAGCAGACACTCGACGCCACCGAGTACACCGCCTATCTGAGCGCCATCGAGCAGAGCCGGTTCCGCGCGATCCTCAACGAGAAGATCCCGCCGGTCAGCCCGCCCGTCGAGCTGCCGCCGTCGTACCGTTTCGGCCTCATCGACGCCGCCACCCGCGAGGAGCGCGGCCACCCCGACGTCCGCATCGCCCGCCGCGCCGAGACCATCGCCCGGCTCGCCGCCGTCGCGCACGAGCGCGGCGAGGTGAGCGTCGGGCTGCGGCGCGTGCTCGTCATCCAGGCGGTGCGCCTGGCCCACCTGTCGGCCACGCGTCTCGCCTTCGCCGACGGCCGCGACGAGCCCTCCCCCGACGCCATCGCCACCGACCGGCTCATCGGCTCCGTCCTCGTCGAGTCTGACGAGCCGGAGTGACGGCGACACGTCGTTTGCCTTTCGCCCTTCCTGGAGCCGGACTAGGCTGATGCCATTCCTCGTCCCCGCCACCGTGTCAGCCGAAGCCGGCTACCTGATAGCGAAATACACCGACTCCGCCACTGGGTCAGCCTTCCTCCACGCTGTCGCCGACGGAGGGTTCGAACTCGTCTCACTCGACTCCGTTCTCGTGCGCCGCACAGCCGATCTCGTCGCGCAATACGCGGACCTCGGGCTGGGAACCGCCGACGCGTCCGTCGTCGCTATCGCCGAATCCCTCAATATCTCCGAGACAGCCGCCTTCGACCGCCGTCACTTCTCTGTGGTGCGTCCTCGTCATATCGAAGCTTTCACTCCGTCGTCCGATCCGCTGTGACGGCGACCCCGACGGATTGGCTGCATGGGGTTAGCGGAATGGTCGAACGCCCCGATCACGGCCATCGACATCGACCAATTACCCGGCGAATCCGCATGCGCCATGCGGATTTGCCGGGTACAGCAAACCCATGACCGACCAGAATGACGCTGAAATTCTCTCCGGAACTCAGCTCGTCGGCGGGGCGTACGGGGTCTGCCAGCGCTCCCACCGCGCCTGGCGCACATGGTAGGTCAGCACGTTGAGCCGCTCGGTGAACTCGACGCCGCCGTCGATGAGCCAGTGGCCCTCCCCGTCGTAGAAGGCGGAGTAGTCGTCCGACCCGCGCACGGCGCCGGCGCGGACGTGCCCGGCGACGATCGGCTTGCCGACGGGGCTCGGGCCGACGCTCGGCGGGAACTTGTGCGTCATCGTGAAGTCGTCGGTGGCCTGCAGCGCCCAGCGTCCGGCATCCTCGTCCAGTCCGGCGTGCGGGTACCGGGCGTGGGGCAGGTCGACGTAGAGTGACAGGCTTCGCAGCCAGTCGATCAGATCTCGGTGACGGGTGAGGATCTCGGCACGCAGAGCGGCGTCGGTCGGCCCGGGTGCGTCGCGGGGTCATAGCTGCGTCGCGCGACGTCGGCGACGACCGCGTCGACACGACCGGGGTGGGCGTGCTGTTTCTCCCGAATCCGCTGGAGCACGCCTGCGGATTCCGGCCCCCGGTCGACGTAGTCGCCGCAGAAGACGAGCCGCGAGGCGAGGTCGCCAGCCAGATCGACGCGTTCGAGGTGCATGCTGGCCTCAGGCCGGGCAGTCGCCCGCCCTCGGCGCACATCATCAGTGGTGATGACGTCTCCGCTGCCAGCGTTCCACGCCTGGTAGCCGACGAGTCGGAACAAGAACGGCTCGCCGCAACACAGTCGAACGATCAAGTCGGCGGCGTCGGGAGCCATCTGCACGTGGTGGTCGGAGTCCTCAGCCTGGTAGTCCTCACGCACGAAAGGGTGGAGAGCCGTACGTAGATCGGCGTCGCTGATCGGCTCGAGGATGGCGGTGGCGAAGCGGCGTGTGAAGGTCGCGCCTTTGCGAGCCTCGGCGAGGTCGGTGAAATCCTGCAGCCCCGTCAAGTAGACGAGCGGCCCACACTGACGGTATGGCGTCGGAGCCCGGGGAGAAGGGGTTTCCGACATGGTCGCGCATGTTGTCGATGTTAACGGTGCCCGGTCCGATGGTCGCTAACAGTAACGCAGTCGTGGAGTCACAGCTCTTGCTTCGCGCGGGTGGCGATGCGGTGGCCGAGGTCTTCGAGTTCGTCGAGAACGGCGTGGGCGCCCCGGACCTGGCGGCGTTCGCGGTCGGTGAGCGCAGTCGGTCAGTGGCCGAACCAGTCCGGACGCGGCCGACGGGTTCGATGCGTTGTCGTGCGACACCTGAACGTAGTGGAGCATGTCCGCGTCAATCCCCTCCCGCGTCTACGTCCCGAAGCAGGTGGAGCCCGATGCCGACTTCTGACCGATAGCCCGCGGTGTATGTCTGGACCTGGCTTCGTCGTTCAGGTGGCTTGGCGACGATCCGCACGTCGATGTCCCACCCCACGCGTGCCTTCGACGCGGCGAGACGCTGGGGAGTGTCGGGCTCCGCTGGGGCGGAATGGCTGACAAGATGGCTCACCTCTCCTCTTCGAAAGTCATTCTCGAAAAGCGAAATCCCCCTGGAATTCCAGGGGGATTCGGTGGAGCCGCTTGTCGGAATCGAACCGACGACCTTTTCATTACGAGTGAAACGCTCTGCCGACTGAGCTAAAGCGGCGGAGTCCGCCAGGGATCGCCCGTCGGACCGGGACGATGCTACCCGGACGGCTCCCTGCAGGCGCGTCGGGGTGGCCGGGCGGGCTCTAGGATGGGCAGGGTGAGCGACGACAGCAGCGTGACCGAGGAGCTCGGGCGGATCCGAGCCAGCATCGACAACATCGACGCGGCCCTGGTGCATCTGCTCGCCGAGCGGTTCAAGCACACCCAGCGCGTCGGTCGGCTCAAGGCCGATCACGACCTCCCCCCGTCCGACCCGGACCGCGAGGCCCGACAGATCACCCGCCTGCGCTCCCTCGCCGTCGACGCCGACCTCGACCCCACCTTCGCCGAGAAGTTCCTCACCTTCGTCATCGACGAGGTCATCCGCCACCACGAAGAGGCGCGCAGGTAAGGCGCGAGGCGGCTCGTCAGAGGCGGAAGGTTCCGTCGGGGAGAGGGGTGACGAGAGCGTCGTCGATGAGGGAGTCGAGGCAGCGTTCGCGTTGGTCGGCGTCGCCCCAGACGCGGTCGAGGTCGGCTTTCGGCACCGGTTCGACGGACGCGCGCAGCACCGCGAGGAGCTTGCCGCGCACCTGACGGTCGGTGCCGGCCCAGGCCTGGCCCTTGCGCGGCGGTCCGTCGTGCTCGGGACAGCCGAGCGCCCGCCAGCGGCACTGGTCGTCGATCGGACATTGGCCGCAGGCCGGTGACGACGCGGTGCAGACGATCGCTCCCAGCTCCATCGTCGCGGCCGCCCAGCGTGCGGCGTCATGACGGGGCAACAGGGTCGCGGCCCGCTGTCGCTCGGCGGCCGTGACGGAGCGGTCCGGGTATTGACGGCCGCCGACGGCCCGCGCGAACACCCGCCGCACATTCGTGTCGAGCACGACGTGCCGCGCCCCGAAGGCGAAGGACGCGATCGCCGACCCGGTGTAGTCGCCGACGCCAGGCAGTGCGATGAGGTCCTCGTAGGCGGGCGGCACTTCCCCGCCGTGACGTTCCACGATGGCGACGGCTGCCCCGTGCAGCCGCTGCGCCCGGCGAGGGTAGCCGAGGCGGCCCCACGCGCGCACCGCCTCGCCCACCGGCTCGGCGGCGAGGTCGGCGGGCGTCGGCCACCGTTCCATCCACGCCTCGAAGACGGGCCGCACGCGGGCCACAGGCGTCTGCTGGAGCATGAACTCCGAGACCATGACCCGCCATGGCGCCGGGTCGTCGCGCCACGGGAGCGACCGGGCGTGCGTCTCGAACCAGGCGAGCACGGGCTCGTGGAGGGGCGAGGCGGTCGTGGTCATGGCGGGACGATCCTCGCACGGGGCCTCGCCGCGTCCCGGCGTCGCCCGGACCGGCTACCGTGGTGCGTGTGAGTCGTCCGTTGCCGCCCGAGGTCTACCGTCGCCGCCGCATCGTCGTGGGCGTCGGTGTGTTGGGTCTGATCCTGCTGGTCTGGCTGATCGTCCGGCTGCTGACCGGTGGAGGCGGCGACGAGAAGGACGCCGAGCCGACGCCGACTCCGACAGCGACGGAGACCACGCAGGAAGCGGCCGACGGCATGGTCCGGGTGGGCCTCGCCACGAGCACGGAGCCGTGCGCGCCGGAGTCGGTGCGGATCGCGCCGCTCGTGCCCGAGGGACAGACCGCCGGGGCCGACGTCCAGATGACGCTGGGCGTCTCCACCAGCGGCGACGCCCCCTGTCTGCTCGACGCCGCCGCGGCCGAGTTGGTCGTGGTGATCGACGACGGCGAGGCGCCCGTCTACGACTCGACCGCCTGCCCGGCCTCGCTGCTGACCGCTCCCGTCGCGCTCAACCCCGAGTGGGTGACGGCCGTGACGGTCACTTGGGACGGACGGGTCTCGGGGTCGACGTGCGGCGAGACGGAGGCCGCCGTGCCCGCCGGGGCCTACACGGTCAAGCTCGGCACCCTCGGCGGTGAGCCCGGCGAGGCCGCCTTCACGCTCGCCGAGGCTCCGCCCGCCCCCGAACCGACTCCCTCCCCGACACCGACTCCCGCTCCCGCCGCCTAACGACCCCCCGAGGCGGTGAGCTGTCCACCTTTGGCGACCTGTCGGTGTCTCGTCCACCGTATGAGGGATCATAGGGTGGATGAGGCACCGCTTCCACGGAAACGTGGATAACTCACCGCCTTGACGGGGATGGGGTCAGACGTAGCGGTCGAGGATGGTGGAGTCGGCGAGGCGGGACAGGCCCTCGCGCAGGGTGCGGGCGCGCAGGTCGCCGACCCCGTCGACGGCGGTCAGCTCCTCCACCGTGGCCGCGAGCAACTTCTGCAGTGAGCCGAAGTGGTCGACCACGCGTTGGCCGACCGTCGGCGGGATGCGCGGCACCCGCGACATGAGGCGGTGCCCGCGCGGTGAGAGCGCCGCGTCGAGGGTGTCCTCGCTGCCGATGCGCAGTGCCCGCGCGATGCGGCCGAGGTCGACCAGGTCGGTGGCGTCGACCGCCTCCACGTCGGCCAACACCTCGCGGGTCGTGCGCGAGCGGCGGCCCCGTGGCATGTAGTCGCGGATCAGCAGCTCGCGTTCGGTCTGCACGCCGGACACGAGTTCGTCGAGCTGCAAGGCGAGCAGGCGGCCCTCGACGCCGAGCTCCAGCACATAGGTGTCGATCTCGCGGGCGATGCGGCCGACCATCTCGAGCCGCTGCGCCACCTGGGCGACGTCGCGCACCGTGGCGAGGTCCTCGATCTCCAAAGCGGTCAGCGCGTCGGCGACCTCGTCGAGCCGGTGCCGATAGCGCTCCAGCGTCTGGATCGCCTGGTCGGCGCGGCCGAGGATCGCGGCGGGCTCTTCCAGCACGTGCCGGACGTCGCCGACGTAGACCGCGATGGTGTGCATCGACGCCGACACCGAGATGACCGGGGCGCCGGTCTGCCGGGCGACGCGGTCGGCGGTGCGGTGTCGGGTGCCGGACTCCGTCGTCGGGATCTTCGGATCGGGCACGAGGTGGACGGCGGCGCGCACGATGCGCTGGGCGGCGGCGTCGAGGATGATCGCGCCGTCCATCTTGGCCAGCTCCCGCATGCCGGTGGCCGAGAAGGGGACGTCGAGCGCGAAGCCGCCCGTCGAGAGCGCATCGACCTGTTTGTCATGGCCGATCACCACCAGCGCTCCGGTGCGGCCGCGCAGGATGCGCTGCAAGCCCTCGCGCAACTCCGTGCCCGGCGCGACGGACGCCAGGACGGAGCGGAGGTCGGTGCGGTGCGGCATCGGCCCAGTTTAGGTCGAGGGGCTGACAGTCAGGCGAGCGCGGCGCGCAGGGCCGAGGCGACGTCGCCGACCGCCGCGACACGCAGGGTGTCGTCGAGGCCGTCGAGGTCGGCGCCGACTGGGACGATGGCCCGCCGGAAGCCGATGCGCGCCGCCTCGCGGAGCCGGGCGGGCAGCTCGCGGACCGGCCGCACCTCGCCGGCCAGACCGACCTCGCCGAGCGCGATGAGGTCGGTCGGGCACGGGCGGTCGCTGATGGCCGAGGCGAGCGCGATGGCCATGGCGAGGTCGACCGACGGCTCGGTGAGCCGCGCCCCGCCGACCGAGGCGGCGTAGACGTCGGACTGCTGCACCGGGATGCCGCAGTGTTTGGTGAGCACCGCGAGGATCATCGCCACGCGCGAACTGTCGAGGCCGCTGGAGGTGCGGCGCGGATTGCCGCCGGAGGTCGCCTCGACGGTGAGCGCCTGCACCTCGGCCAGCAGCGCGCGGCGGCCCTCCAGCGTCACCGTGACGCAGGTGCCCGCCACCGGCTGCTCATGTCGGGAGACGAACAGCCCCGTCGGATCGGGGACCTCGACGATGCCGCCGTCAGTGAGGTCGAAGCAGCCGATCTCGTCGACCGGCCCGAAGCGGTTCTTGATCGCCCGCAACAGCCGCAGCCGCGACGACCGGTCGCCCTCGAACTGCACGACGACGTCGACCAGATGCTCCAGCACGCGCGGCCCGGCGACGGTGCCGTCCTTGGTGACGTGCCCGACGAGGAGTGTGGCGATGTCGTTCGACTTCGCCACGCCGATCAGCGAGGCCGCCACCTCGCGCACCTGCGCGAGGCCGCCCGGCAGCCCGTCGACCTCCGCCGAGGCGACGGTCTGGACCGAGTCGACGATCAGCAGGCTGGGCTTGACCTGGCTGATCTGACTCAGCACCGCGCCGAGGTCGGTCTCGGCGGCGAGGAACAGCTCGTCGGCGAGCGCGCCCGTGCGCTCGGCGCGCAGCCGTACCTGGGCGGCGGACTCCTCGCCGGAGACGTACAGCGTGCGGCGTCCGGCGCGCGCCCAGCGGGCGGCCATCTCCAGCAGCAGGGTCGACTTGCCCACGCCGGGCTCCCCGGCGAGCAGCAGCACCGCGCCGGGCACGACCCCGCCGCCGAGCACGCGGTCGAGCTCGGCGATGCCCGACCCGACCGCCTGGGCCTGGTCGGCCCCGACCTCGGCGATGGGCACCGCGGGCCGCGCGGCCTCGGCGGGCGCGGTGCGACCGGCCGTGCGCTCGCC